>CAVXFA010000067.1:0-107789 GCA_963760605.1 uncultured delta proteobacterium
ACCATATGGACATCGTTACCTGCCCGCAGCAGATGCATGGCGGTGGTATGGCGGATGGTATGGGGGTTGACAGTTTTAGTCGCAAGGGATGGGCATTGGCTTTTAGCTTCGGTGGCATATTGGCCGATGATGTGCCGCACACCGAAACGGGTGACAGGTGAGCCGTTGGCGTTAAGGAAGAGCTGCGGGGCGGCGGGATCTTTTGGGGTTCGCCGTTTCAGATAGTCGTGGAGGGCTTCGACCGTTTCCGGCCACAGCGCGCAACTCCGATACTTCTGGCCCTTGCCCAGGAGTTTGACTTGAGCGGCGCCATCAAGGCGCAGGTCGGGCACTTTCAGTTCTACGATCTCGCTGACCCGAGCCCCGGTATTGTAGAGCAGGAGCAGCAAGGCTTTATCCCGCAATCCCGGTACGCGAGTCGAGGTCCACTGCGTTAAGCAGGGCCTGCATTTCTTTTTCTTCGAGATAGTCGACCGTTTTGTGGTCCGTGCGTTTGAGGGGGATGGTGTGGATGGTCTGGGAGTGGAGCAACAGGGAGGGTTCCTGCCGGGCGATGAAGCCGAAGAGGGCGCGGATAGCTGCCAGCCTGGCATTGCGGGTTCTGGGGCTGCAGCCTCGTGTGTTTTCCACATGATCGAGGAAATCCAGTACGAGCGATGCGTCGATGTCTTCCACACCGAGTTCCTCGACATTCTTCTTCAAGGTGTCGGACGCGTAGCCCAACAGCAGCTTAATGGCGTCGCGATAAGCCACAACCGTATTGGCTGCCAGGCCTTTCTGGACCGGCAGGTAGTGGCTAAAGAAACGTTTGATGAAGTTGGCGAGCGATGGGTGTCATGGGGTTCCTCCTTGGGGTTTAACCTGATGCAGGTAGTGGTTATGAAAGCGCCGGTCGACCTGCGCGATCAGCTCCGGGGTTGCCTGCAGGTAGACTTGAGTGGAATGGACATCCACATGGCCCATATAGGTGGCCAGCCAGGGAAGTCTGGCGTTGAGATCCTGTCCGTCCCGATACCAGGCCAGCAGCCTGTGAACCGCAAAAGTATGTCGCAGGTCGTGGATGCGGGGGCCGGTGAGCTTGCGGTGACGAATCCCGCACTGCCTCAACAAGTCCTGGAAGGTCTGATGGACGGTGCAGGGGGTCAGGCGGCGGGATCGCTGGTTGAGGAGGAGCGGGGAGTCGGGCGAGCGTGGCCTCATCTTCAACCGTTTGTGCAGGTATTGCTGCAGGGCTCGGCAGGTGGAAGTGCTCAGGGGTACCCAACGAGCCTTTCGGAACTTGCCTTGGGCGATGTAGAGGCGTTGCTCGGCACTGTGGAAGTCCTCCAGGTTCAAGGCCAAGGCCTCGCCGATCCGGATGCCCGTGCTGTAGAGAAGCCCCAGAAGCGTCCGGTAGGTGTGCGGCCGAAGGGAGTTTGCCGGCGGCAGTTTGGAGGCGGCCACCAGGAGCGCCTGGAATCTCAGAGGGACTGTAGATATAGGGTGGGTGAGTCCCTTGCGAGGGGATGACTCTCAAGGGTTCGGGCACATAGCCGCGTGGATCGCTCCGGGCCAAGGTACGCGCAAAACTGTCTGACCACGCAGAAGCGGTTGGAGCGGGTGCGTGGGGCGAGGTGCGAAAGACTCTTCTGGTAAGCGTCCGTGATCTCCCGGGTCATGCGGGGTTCGCTTAGCTGTTGCTCAAACAGAAAGCGGTCGAAGTATCCCAACAGTTGCGCCTGACTTTGATAATCGGTGCCTGAGAGGCGGCGCAGATTGATGAAGTTTTGGATCTCGACGGGCCAGAGAACTGTGAAGCTTCCATGGACTCATGGTGACACCTCCTGCGGCCATTCCAAGGCCACTTGTTTCAGGGCGTTGAAGTCGACCTTGGTATAGAGGAAGGTGGTCCCGAGATGGCGATGGCCGAGCACGTCGGCAATGGCCTTCAGCGAATGACCCTGATGGAGCATTCGGGTGGCAAAACAATGCCGAAAGGCATGAGCCCCCTTGCTGGGGATCTCGATGCCCGCAGCCCGGATGTGGCGCTCCACAATAGCCGAAACGGAGCTGGAATGAGCCAAAGGGTGATAGGGTGCCCGGCAGGTCAGAAAAACGTGAGGGGAGGAATAAGGAGGGACGGGAGTGTTGCAAGTAATCCAACAGACTCTCACCCACCTGGGCCGTTAAAGGCAGTCGGCTGTCTTTGCCATGTTTGGAGGCTTTGAAAAGGATTTGGTTCTTTGCCCAGTCGATATCCTCCAGTCGAAGGGCACGCACTTGGCCGCCCCGCACGCCATAGGTGTAAAGCAGTTGCACAATGGCGTAATCCCGCCGGCCCGCATGGCTGTTACGGTTGATGCCCCGCAGGACCTGTTGGGCTTCGGTGTCGCTCAGCCCGCGTGGAACCGTGGCCAGTTTGTAAGTGCGCAGAGTGGGAACAGCGAGGTCGAGAGGCCGCTCTCATATAGCCTTGGTGCAAACAGAACCGCAAGAAGGTCCGCAAAGCGGACTGCATGGAGTGCCGTGCGGATCGTCCCATGCTCTGAGCATAGCTCAGAAAGAATTTTTCGATTCTCTCTGCCGTGAGCCTTAACAAGCCTTCTGGCGTGGCTTCTGTGCCAAGCCATTGAAGGAACTGAGTGATCGAATGGCTACGGACTTGAAGCGTTCCCTCTGAAGCATGCTGGTAATGGCGCATCCACTGGAGATAGGCGTCCAAAAGGGGCTGATAGATCTCCTGTTGCGGCAAGGAATCCAAAAGCCCCGACTCACGAAGATAGTGGAGGAAACGATTTACCGAGTAGCCCACGCGGCGGAGGTGTTCTTCCAACGCTCGCCGGTTCCGGCACCGCAAAGGGTAAGCCTTGAAAAAGCCCTCAACCTCTCTTAAGCTGACGCTCTGGCGGACTCCACTCCTTGGGCCGCCCAGATGCTCGTTAAGGCGGGATACATTAAAGAGGTGCTTACGGATTGTCCCGCGACTGAATCCATGCTCCAGCAGCCAGTTGCAAAACCCCTCCAGAAGCTTCCCTATGGGGCCACTGCGCAGTCTCCTCAGTGTTCTTGGACACTCAAACACCCGTTCCAATGCCATGACAACCTCCTTTCTCCGCCTCATTTGTCGAGGCAGTCAGAACTTGTCATAGCATGGAATTATGTGGAGTAATATCGGCAGAAGCCAGCGAATTAGGGCAAAATGGCGGGTAGATTCATAATGGATGGGAGATCAACTTCACATAATCCAGAGCTTCACATAACATTATCATCTTCTTGTTCAGACGCCAAGAGGGAACATTTCCCGGTGCATGCGCCATATCGACGGGGTTTACACCCAGCGATTCAATAGACTTCACAGCTGCGACGGACAATTATTTCGGGGTCGGTACAAATCAATACTGGTGGATGCAGATCGCTATTTGCTTCCACTGTTAAGATATATTCATAGGAATCCCTTGAGGGCTGGTTTGGCCGATACCCTTGAAGACTATGAGTGGACTAGCCATAAGGGTTATTTGTCAACTGTTGAAAAGTGGAATTGGCTGCATAAAGCATTTATTCTTTCCTTGTTTTCCGGGAAAAAAGTAAACAGGATAGGAGAATATCGTCGATTTATTTCCCTGGAAGATGAAGAAGGGGTTCTGGGGGTATTGGAGAAGAAGAGATGGCCATCGGTTTTGGGTTCGGAAGGTTTTGTCAATTGGATCAAGGAGAGATATTATTCTTGCAAACGGGATGACGAGGTGCCGCAGTCTAAGGAATTGGCTCCAGAGGTGAGCCGGATCAGAAAGGAAGTATGTGTATTTTACGGGATTGGGCAGGGGGAGTTACTGGGCTCCCGAAGGGGAGTTTTTAACGAGCCGAGAAATGTGGCGATTTATTTGACCCGACAGTTGAGAGGTGAAAGTCTGAGGCAGATAGGCTTGCAATTTCAAATGGCTAAGTACAGTTCAGTGAGTAGTGTAATTGAAAGAATAAGAGGAGCGATGATTGAGGACCGGAAGTTGAGGGCAAGGATTGAAAAACTCATTTTTCAATTAAGCAAGAGGCAAGAGCAGACTTGACCCCTTCGTGACCCCTTCAGCGAAATGTAAAGAGTCCTCAACCTCACCTCAACCGACCTTATTCCCATCCCCTCTTAATGGGTGAGCCCATTTTGCTTGCCGTTCTCCGCCAGGTCCATGGTGATTGCCGTAGAGGTATTCGGCCCCATGTAATTAGTCCAATTGTTCTGCTTCGTGGATGTACCAATCCCATGGCCGGTTAAATTTACGGGCAGGGTTAATGTTTGGACACTAAATTTCACCGCTGCACCGTCAGTTCCGTGCTCCCCGAGACGCTTCCATAGGCGGCAGCGATGGTTGTTCTACCTATTTCGCGGTCTGCTGTGACCAGGCCGTTGCTGTCAATCGTTGCCACCGCTGTATTTGACGAGCTCCAGGCAACCTGGGTGGTCATATCCTTGGTTGTCCCGTCAGAATATGTGCCAGTGGCGTGAAGCTGCATATCGGATTGGAAAGATAAGAACGGATTGGCTGGTATTACAGCTATGAAAGCTAGGGGTACAGCGGTAGCTGTCAGGGTCGTGCTTCCCGAGATACTCCCTGATGTGGCAGTAATAGTTGTAGTACCTGCTGAAGCGGCTGTGGCCAAGCCGGGGCTGTTAACCGTCGCCACCGATGGATCGGACGAGCTCCAGATGACCTGCGTGGTTATATCAAATCTTGTCGCGTCAGAATATGTGCCAGTGGCCCTAAACTGCTGGGTGGCCCCCACAAGTATCGTTGGATCGACGGGTCTTACAACTATGACAGATAGGGTCGCGGAGTTCACCGTAAGGGTCGTGCCCCCCGAGATACTCCCGGAGGTGGAAGTGATGGTTGTAGTACCTATTGAAACGGCTAAGGCGAGGCCGGTGCTGTTAACCGTCGCCACCGATGGATCGGACGAGCTCCAGGTGACCTGCGTGGTATAGGTATTCCCGTCATCATATGTGCCAGTGGCTGTAAACTTCTGGGGGACTCCCACAGGTATGCTCGGATTGACCGGTGTTACAGCTAGGGAAAGTAAGGTTGCGGAGGTCACCGTCAGGGTCGTACTCCCCGAGATACTCCCGGAGGTGGCAGTGATGGTTGTGGTGCCTATTGAAACGGCTAAGGCCAGGCCGGTGCTGTCAATCGTCGCCACCGATGGATTGGACGAGCTCCAGGTGACCTGCGTGGTGAAGTCATTTCTTGTGCCGTTAGAATATGTGCCAATGGCTGTAAACTGTTGCATAGCTCCCAGGGGGATACTCTGATTGACCGGGATAACGGCTATGGAGGATAGGGTTGTGAAGATCACCGTCAGGGTCGTGCTCCCAAAAGAGCCTGTGTCGGAGAAACTGCTCAGTGTGGCGGAGGTGGCAGTGATGGTTGTGGTGCCTATTGAAACGGCTGTGACCAGGCCGCTGCTGTCAACCGTCGCCACCGATGGATTTGACGAGCTCCAGGTGACCTGCGTGGTTATATCATGGGTTGTCTGGTCATTATAATAGCCGGTGGCTGTAAATTGCTGGGTGACTCCCACAGGTATGGTCGGATTGGCGGGTGTTACGACTATCCCGTTGAGTGCCAAAGGTCCGGCGCATGTAGTTAGAGATACTGCTAAAGATCCCAGAAAAAATATCGCCAAAACAAATCTGATATTCTTCATGAACATACCTCTCGAATCTACACCTTTTGGCAAAACCTGTCAATCATTGCTTTCAGTCATTGCTTTCAGTCCATTATTTTTAAAATGGGCTCCGAAATGGTTAGGAGAAGATTTCTCCAGCTGCCTTCTGGGGGGTTTCTCATTGGATACGAATTTGTTTTCTGACCATTATGATGAGTTCTACTCTAAAGCCTAAACCAGTTGATTATTATTTTCTTCCGATCTGTACAAAAATGATCGATAGCCTCTCCTTCTTTTCACACTGCGGATAAATAGAGCCATCCACGGCAACCAGCAGAATCCCTGCCTGATAGTCAAAAAAATGGACCAAATACGATCAACCCTAAAAAACCCCGAATAACTGCCAACACCCCTATTACTACCTTCCCCCCAGATCTCAAATTTCCAGCTGTCTTCTTGTCCAATTGCCTGGCGGCATGAAATTTGCCAGAAAGAAAAAGGGGAGATCATTCAAGGAGTGTGTAATTTGAAACCGAAACAGTTATTCTCTATTCTTCTGCTACTGCTTTTTCTCATCATAGTGGGATGTGGAGGAGGGAGCGGAGATTCGGGGGAAACCGTAGGTTCACCTGGAAGTTCTGGGAGCTTGGGAAGCTCTGGCGGAACGATAAATCTGGCCTGGGATGCTGATACAGAGCCCGATCTGGCGGGTTATAAACTCCATTACGGAACAGTCCCTGGGGTTTATGACCATTCAGTCGATGTTCATAATGTGACAACCTACACCTTGCTTAGCCTTACCAAAGGACAGACCTATTACATTGTGGCCACTGCATATGATACGTCTCACAATGAGAGTGGTTATTCAAATGAAGTGAGTGGAACAGCGAGGTGAAAGACGATCGTTCTCTCCGCTTGATCTCCTTTTTGGGAATGCTTGGCATCTCGTTGACCACGCCCTGAGGCTTTCCACGGCCTGAGGTACAGCCTCCAATAACTTCAAATTTTCAGCTTCCAGGAATGCCTGGATATCTTCTTTGTTGACCATCCCTGCATTACTCCGCCAAATCCTTTTTGCGGAAAGGGTGCAAAAAAATCAGGGTGTCATCCCTTACTTCAGGAACAGATGCGGCAGGATCAGGGTGAACCATGGCACATAGGTCACTACCAGCAGTCCCAGGACGAGCATGATCAAGTAGGGGGCCATGTATTTGGCTGACTCCACGATGTTTAGCTTGGCAATGGCGCAGGCAATGAACAGGCCTACCCCGATCGGAGGCAAGAAGACACCGATGCCGATGGAGGCGATGATCAGGATCCCGTAGTGCAGGGGGTCAAGCCCGAATTGCATGGCGAGCGGGTACATCACGGGCACGAATACAATCAAGGCGGGAAGCCCTTCCAGGATCGCCCCAAAAAGAATGAAGATGAAGTTGCTCACGGCAAGAAAGAGCCAGGGGGCGGAGGAGACGCTCCTGACTAATTGGGCCACGGCCTGGGGCATGCGCTCGATGGTCAGGATCCAAGAGAAGACGGTGGCCGCCCCGACTAGGAACATGATCATGGCTGAGTTGATTGTACTCGCTAAGAGAATCTCGGGCAGCTTCGCCAACGAGAAGCGACGATACACGACCAGGCCGACGAAGGCCGCATAGAGTACCGCGATCACGGCTGCCTCGGTGACGGTCGTGATGCCCCCGAAGATGGAGCCGAAGATGATGCCGGGCATCACCATCGCAATGACGCCGTCGCCCACCGCCCGCAGGAGGTGGCGGAGAGTGGCCCTGGGCTCCCGAGGAATGTTGAGCTTTCTGGCCTGCCAATAGATGAACACGATCAGGCCGAGGGCAATGACGACCGCAGGAAGGAACCCGGCCACGAACATAGCCCCAATCGACTGATTGGTCATGCTCGCCAGCACGATCATGAAGATGCACGGGGGCACCAGGATACCCATGGCCGTCGCCGCACTGACGATAGCCACGGCCTCGCCCTTGCTGTAGCCTGCCCGCTCCATGGGGGCAATCAACAGGGACCCGATCGCAGACACATCGGCAGCAGTGGATCCGGAAATACCGGAGAAGAGATACTCGCCCAAGATCACGACCATCCCCAAGCCCCCCCGGATGTGCCCCACCAGGGCCTTGGCCAGGTTCACCAGCCGCTCCGAGATCCCGGCGCGCTCCATCAGCTCGCCGGCCAGAATGAAGAAGGGGATCGCCATGAGGGGAAAGGAGTCCATCCCGGACACCATCTGGGTGACAACCGTGTTGAGCGGGACCTTTCCCTGCCACACGATCGCAAGGATCGCAGCCAGGCCCATGGCGAAGGAGACGGGGGTGGCGATGAGTAAGAGAATGACAAAAGCGATTAGCAGGGGAGCGATCATGGCATTTGTCCCTCTCTCATTTTTCCCAGGTTTGGGCCAGGAGTCGTAGGGTCTCGATAGCGATCAGGATGCAGCCCACCGGAGCGGCCAGGTAGACCCAGCTGATGGGAATGCCCGTCGCGGTAGCCTGGGTGTGACTCGTGACCTCGATGACCGGCCAGCTAGCCCAGAAAACGACCCCCAGGAAGCCCAGCACGCCCACTTGGGCCAACAGGGCGACCCATCTGCGGAGACCCGGCTCGAAGGAACGCACCAGAATGTCCACGGCGATATGGGCCTTACGGCGCATCGTGATCGAGGCCCCAACAAAGGAGAGCCAAATGAACAGGTACCGGTCAGCCTCTTCGGCCCAGGGCAAGGCGGAATTGAGCACATAACGGAAGAAAACGCCGATCGCCGTGACCGCTACCATGGTAGAAAAAAGCGTCACGGCGACTCCATTGACGGCCCCCTCGTACACACGCCAGAACCAATTTCGCATCTTCTTGACCCCTGGGGTGTGATACGGGCGGGAAAAACCTGCCCGCGCCGATCCGTGGTTTTCGCTTCGCGGATTAGGACTCGCGAATCCTCTTGATCAGGTCATTGGCCTTGATCTTGTCGCCATACTCCTTGTAGAAAGGCTCGACGGCCCGCCGGAACGGGACGACATCCGGGCTCGTGAAGGTCACACCCGCGTCCTTCATCTTCTGTTCGAAACCCTTCTCGCTTGACGGCGACTCGACGCGCTGCCAGGCCAGGCTCTCCTTGGCAGCATCCAGCACGATCTGCTGGATATCTTGCGGGAGGCTTCTGAACCACCGTTCGCTGCACAGGAATGGATTGATGCAGAAGATGTGTCCCGTATAGGCGGCAAACTTCGTCTGCTCGTGCAGCTTGGCGTTGAAGGCCGCCTCGCACTTGTTCTCGAAGCCTCCAACCACGCCGGTTTCCAAGGCGGTATAGAGCTCGCCCCAGGAGACCGGAGTGGGGTTCGCACCCAGAAGCTGCATGGCCCGCACATAGTTCTGGGCCTCGGGGACCCGGATCTTCAGACCCTTCATGTCTGCCAGGTGATGAATCGCCTTGGCCTTGGTGAAGATCTTCCGGAAAGTCGTATCGTAGACAGCCAGTGTCCGAACCCTGGCACGCTCGAGCAGGGACCTGTTCAGTTCTTGCCCGATCGGCCCATCCATCACCTTGTGGACGTGATTCAAATCCCGGAAGATGTACGGCAGTTCCGGCAGGGCATACACGGGGGCGACATTCGCCGGGGTAACCCCATCCCACACGCCTGCCTCCAGGTTGCCCAATTGCATGCTCTCAAACGTCACTCGCAAGCTTCCCAGGGCAGAGTTCGGATAGATCTGGACTTCCAACTGGCCATGGGTCTTCTTCTCGACCGTTTCTTTGCACTTGAGGAGCGCCTGGTGGACGTTGTCATTCTCGGTGAGAACATGGGCAACCTTCATGATGAACTTGCTGCCCCGACTCGCGAATGCCCGCGCGCGGTAGCTTCCCAGCAACGGAACCGCAGCCATGCCGCCCAGCGTGGCGAGGAACCGACGACGGGAAACCTGACCCTTGAGGTGAATGAACGACTCGAACTTCTTGGCGAGTTCTTTCATATTAGCCCCCTGAGCAAATTTGGTGAAATGGTCAGAATTCAGTCTCTGGGCTGGATGGGGTTCGGCACATGCTGCGCACCCGGCGGACCGTTCCCTCCCGGATTCCCCTTCGTCATGCAAATCCGGATACGCTCGGGCAACCAGAACGCCCATGTGTGAACCAGACCATAAAATCGCTCAGATAACACAACGAAAAATGCCTGTCAAGGGGAAATTGGCCTAGCCAGCGGTTCAGCTCCCCTTTTTTATCGCTTTTTCCACCGAGGGCGGGCCTGGCGAAGGGCGGCGGCTTTCTCTCCGATTCTCCAACGGCTCAAGGGGGGTCGAGCATAAGTTCGAGCTCAGGCGTCGGCTAGGCTGGGGGATGATGCTATGGCGCAGGGTTTGTCCAAAAGCAAATGAAAAGAAAAATTGACAATCGGTAGGTAGGATGGTAAATTAAAAAGAAATTTAGGATCGGTTGGCATGGAAAAGAGGGTCCAATTATGTCCTTCATGAGAAGGGCTTTTTTTTATCTTCTGCTCATTTCTATGTTCGCTCTCGCTTGTGCTAGGGTGAAACCCCTTCCGGAACCCCCAAAAGATTTTTTGCCAGCGGGTCCAATGGCGGACGCTTACTATCACTTCCTCCTCGCTCAACTCCACCAGCAATCGGGGGATATCGACAAGGCAGCCAGAGAGTACCGCCGGGCCCTGGAGAAAGACAAAACCTCTGCCTATTTGCATACTCAATTAGCAGCCCTCTACCTCAAAAGAGGCCTGCCGGAAAAGGCTGTGAAGGAGGCAGAGGAGGCCATTCGTTCTGACCCCAAGAGTGTTCCAGCCCATTTGCTCCTCGGAGGCCTCTATCTTTCCCTCAACCAGCGCGAGAAGGCCATCCAGGCCTATCAGGCAGCGATTCAAATAGAACCCCAAAGCCAGGAGGCCCACCTCTTCCTGGGAACTCTCTATGCAGAAGAGAAAGATTACGATAAAGCCATCTCCTATCTCAAGGCCTTGGTGGAGATCGACCCCCAATCATTGATGGGCCACTATTATCTGGCCCGAGTCTATGCCGAGATGAAACGCTTTGATGAAGCAAAAGGCCATTACCAGTCGGCCCTGTTGATCAAGCCTCACTTCGAACCCGCCCTCCTGGATCTAGCCCTCATCCAGGAAATCCAACAAGAATACGAGCAGGCCATTCAGACTTACAAGAATATATTAGCGTTCAATCCTTCGAACTCGGAGGCCCACGATCGTTTGGGTCAGGTCTACATTCGTCAGAAAAAACTCGGCGAAGCACTGACCGAATTTCAAGCCGTGGAAAAACTGAACATTAATAATTCTGAGGTACGCACGAAGATCGGCCTCATCTACTTCGAGCAAGGCCAGCTCGACGAGGCCATCGCCCAGTTCGCTCTGGTTCTCTCCTCCCAGCCGGGTAACGATCGGGTGCGCTACTATCTGGCCACGGCCTACGAGGAGAAAAAAGAGTTTGAGCGCGCCCTGGAAGAATTCAAGCGCATCCCGCCGGCCTCTCCATTATACGTAGACTCCCAGATCCACGTGGCCTATGTCTATGAAAAAGAGGAAAAGATTGATGAAGCCATTCTAGCTCTTACGGAAGCCATCAAGGTCAAACCGGATCAGGCCGACTTGTACCGCTTTTTAGCCTCTCTTTATGAGAAGCTCAATCGGTTCGAAGAGGGAATTCGCCTGCTCAAGAAAAGCTTGGAGTTTGCCCCCCAAGACGAGAGAATTTTTTTCAACCTGGGAGTTCTTTATGACAAGGCCGGGAACTGGCGGGATTGTATCCGGCAGATGACCAAAGTCTTGGAGATCAATCCCAACCATTCTCAAGCCCTCAACTACATCGGCTATACTTATGCCGATAGGGGAATCAACCTGGACGAAGCGGAGAGTCTCATCAAGCGGGCCTTAGAGTTGAAGCCGGACGATGGATATATTACGGATAGTCTGGGCTGGGTCTATTTCAAAAAAGGGGAGATGGAAAAGGCTCTGGCAGAGCTGGAAAAAGCCCAGCGCCTGGCCCCGGATGATCCGGTTATCGCCGAGCATCTGGGAGATGTTTACGCCAAAAGCTACCTGCCCGAAAAGGCCATCCAAATGTATGAGCTGGCCATCAAATTGGACCCCAAGAAATCGGAATTGAGAGAGAAGATAAAAAAATTAAAAAAATAGAAAAAACGCCGATGAGGAAGTGGGCCCCCTTCCTTCTTACGGTCTGCCTCTATTTTAGCGCTTGTGCCACCCTTCCAGTCCTGGCCCCGCAACCTCCCTCGCCGGAATCCCTTCTGGAGCAAGTAGACGCGCGACTGCGGGCTCTTCAGGGGCTCAAAGGCCTGGCCCAAGTGAAAGTCTCTTCGACGGAAAAAAACTTTCATGCCCAGGAAGTCCTTTTTGTCCGCCGGCCCGCGTTTCTCCGTATCGAAAGTCTGGGTCCCTTGGGCACGCCTCAACTCTATTTGGTCACCGATGGCCACGAGCTGAGCCTCTATAACCCCGGAGAAAACCGGTATTACCTTGGTCAGGCCACGGCCAGCCATCTTTCCTCTGCCCTGCCTGTTTCCCTGGAGCCCGAAGAGGTTGTAGCCTTTCTTTTAGGAGGACTCCCCCTGAGCGATTATGAAATTTCTTCCGTTCGCGGAGACCGGGAAGAGGGCCTCTGGATTTTGGACCTTATTTCTACCTCCCGGGGAGAGCGCCAGAGCCTTTGGATCCATCCCCAGTCCTTCCACATTCTGGGCGCTGAATTCCACCGCCCGGGATCCTCTCACCGCCTCACTTTTTCAGACTTTCACCAGGTCCAGGGCTTTCTTTTCCCGAAGCGAATCCATTTCACTTCGCTTGAGTCCAAAGCCCAGATCTCTGTGGAGTATCAGGAGGTGGAATTAAACCCGGATTGGAAAAAAGAGGATTTCCACCTTCCTGTGCCCCGCGGAGCCAGGGTTATTCCTTTGGAATGAAAAGTCAAGGGCCCAAAGTGGGGAGCTGAAAAAGGATGGCTGAACACTTCAGGCGTTAGATTTCTTTGAGTTTCTTGCGGGCGCGATTGGCTTGATCGGATTTGGGAAAGCGCTTGATGACTTCTTTTAAGATCAGTTTGGCGTTGGTCGTGTCATTCATCTCCAAGAAGGCCATTCCTTGGCGAAGCAAAGCATCGGGAACTTTATTCCCTTTGGGATAATTCTTAATCACCTCGTCCAGTTCTAAGATGGCCTCATCAAACTTCTTCTCGGCAAAATAGCATTCTCCCAGCCAGTAATGGGCGTTTTCAGCGTACTTTGACTTGGGATAGGCCTCCAGGAATTTCTTGAATCCCTCCTTGGCCCCTTCGACATCTCCCTTGCTGAACAGGTCGTAGGCTTTCTTGTAAGCTTCATCCGGAGAGGGAACAGGCTTTTTCTCCGGCTTCTCCACTTTCTTGGGGGGAGGCTGCTCTTTTGTAGGCTCCACTTTGGCTTGCGGGGGAGCAGCAGCTTTTTCTTCTTCCGCCGTCGTCCCCTGCCTTTGTTGTTTTGACCTCCCTTTCCAGTGCTTCTACTTTCTTATCCAGATGCTCTACTTTCTTTTCCCAGTCTTCTACTTTCTTTTCCCACTCCTCTGCTTTCTTTCCCCCATACTCTGCTTTCTTTCCCCAGTCCTCTACTTTCTTTCCCCAGTCCTCTACTTTTTTTCGCCAGTCATCTAGGTTCCTTTCCCAGTCCTCTGTTTTCTTTCCCCCATACTCTGCTTTCTTTCCCAACTCCTCTACTTTCTTTCCCCAGTCCTCTACTTTTTTTCGCCAGTCATCTACGTTCTTTTCCCAGTCCTCTGTTTTCTTTCCCCCATACTCTGCTTTTTTTCCCAACTCCTCTACTTTCTTTCCCCAGTCCTCTACTTTCTTTCGCCAGTCATCTACGTTCCTTTCCCAGTCCTCTGTTTTCTTTCCCCCATACTCTACTTTCTTTCCCCAGTCCTCTACTTTCTTTCCCCAGTCCTCTACTTTCTTTCGCCAGTCCTCTACGTTCTTTTCCCAATCCTCTACTTTCTTTCCCCCATACTCTACTTTCTTTCCCAAATCCTCCGAGGTCTTGTTCAGGACCGCGATCCTCTTATCAAGCTCGTCGAATTTCGCCTGGTAGCTCTCCTTAAAGGTTTTAGCCTCCCCATAAGTCTTCTGGGCGAAGTACTTACTCTCTTCGAATCGGCCCAACAGGTTTTGCACGTCCATCTGAAGCTTATCCATCTGGGCCCCCAGGTCCGCCTGGGAGCGGCGCATGGGCTGGAGGTTTGTCTCCAAATCCTTCTGAAAAGACTCGACTTTGGCGTTGGTCTCTGCGCTTAGCGCACTCGTCTTTTGTTCGGCGTCATTGGCTTTCTTCCCCAAGACATCTACCTTGGCATTCATCTGGCTGGAGAGATTCTTGATCTCCGTGATTAGACTGGCCTGCTTGGCATTCGTCTGGTTGGAGAGATTCTTGATCTCCGTGGTTAGACTGGCCTGCTTGGCATCCGTCTGGTTGGAGAGATTCTTAATCTCCGCGTTTAGATTCGCCTGCTTGGCATCCGTCTGGTTGGAGAGATTCTTGATCTCCGTGGTTAGACTGGCCTGCTTGGCATTCGTCTGATTCATCTGGTTGGAGAGATTCTTGATCTCCGTGGTTACATTCGCCTGCTTGGTATTCGTTTGATTCATCTGGTTGGAGAGATTCTGGATCTCCGCATTTAGACTGGCCTGCTTGGCATTCATCTGGTTGGAGAGATTCTTGATCTCCGTGGTTAGACTAGCCTGCTTGGCATTCATCTGGTTAGAGAGATTCTGGATCTCCGCGTTTAGATCGTAGATGTTCCGCTGCAAGGCCATCATTTCCTTGCCCATGTTATCCGTGTCACGCTGGAGGGTGTCCAGGCCGTTTTGAATGGCGCAACCAGAAAGCGCCAAAAAAGAAGGGAGGATGAAAGTGAAAAGAAACGCTTTGTATTTAGGGTTCATTTTGTCCCAATGAATTCATCCCGACGATTCTTGGAGCGAGCCTCCTCGGTGGGGTCAGGGTCTAAAGGTCTCTCTTCTCCATAACTGATGGTGGAGATCCTTCCGGAGATCACTCCCAGTCCCTCTAAATACCTCTTGGCGCTATTGGCCCGCCGCTCCCCGAGGGCCAAGTTGTATTCATTCGTCCCGATCTCGCAGGTGTGCCCTTCGATCTGAATCTTAGCTGCGGGATTTTTAGACATCCAGGAGGCGACCTTTTCCAAGTTCTCCCTCGCCTGGCTGGAGAGGTTGTAATCATCGAAAGCAAACTGGATCCGGAGGCCAGCGAGGTCAAAGGGCGCAGGCTTTTCCTCAGGCCTGGCCGCCTCCTCGGGTTTGGCCTCTTCTTTGGGCTTTTCGACTGGAGCCGCTTCGGCGGGCTGGGGAGCTTCCTCCTTGGGGTTCTCCAGCTCTTTAGCTGGCTCAGGGTTAGGCTCTTCTTTCTGCGCTTCGAAAACTGGCTTCGCTAGCTCCTCTCCCTTGACCACCTGTTTCTTGGCACAACCAGTGGGGATAAAGGCGACGGCGACGAGAGAGATCAAAAGGACCGACCAGACTGATGGTTTTTTTAACATTCCATCCTCCCCCTCTTTTGTAGGAGGGCATTGGTCTTCTTGCCCAAGTCATCCATCTGGCTGGAGAGGTTCTGGATCTCCGCGTTTAGACCGTAAATATTCCGCTGCAAGGCCAGGAGTTCTCTATTTAGGGTTCATCTTGTCCCGACGAATTCATCCCGACGATTCTTGGAGCGAGCGCCCTCGGTGTGGTCAGGATCTAAAGGCCTCTCTTCTCCATAACTGATGGTGGAGATCCTTCGGGAGCTCACTCCCAGTCCCTCTAAGTACCTCTTGGCGCTGTTGGCCCGCCGCTCCCCGAGGGCCAAGTTGTATTCATTCGTCCCGACCTCGCAGGTGTGCCCTTCGATCTGAATCTTAGCTGCGGGATTTTTAGACATCCAGGAAGCGACCTTCTCCAAGTTCTCCTTCGCCTTGCTGGAGAGGTTGAAATCATCGAAAGCAAACTGAATCCGGAGGCCAGCGAGGTCAAAGGGCGCAGGCTTTTCCTCAGGCCTGGCCTCTATCTTGCGCTCTATTTTGGGCTCTTCCTTGGGTGCATAAACCTTGACTTCTTCCCTGGGTGCGATCTTGGCCTCTTCCTTGGGTGTTATCTCGGGCACTTTGGCCTCTTCCTTGGGCGCTATCTCGGGCACTTTGGCCTCTTCCTGGGGCACTATCTCGGGCACTTTGGCCTCTTCCTTGGCCTCTTCCTTGAACTGTTCCCTGGGCAATGCGGCCTCTTCCTTGGGTGCATAAACCTTGACTTCTTCCCTGGGTACGATCTTGGCTTCTTCCTTAACCTCTTCCTTGGCCTCTTCCTTGAACTCTTCCTTCAACTCTTCCTGGGGTGCTATCTCGGGCACTTTGGCCTCTTCCTGGGGTGCTATCTCGGGCACTTTGGCCTCTTCCTGGGGTGCATAAGTCTTGACCTCTTCCCTGGGTACGATCTTGGCCTTTTCGGGCGCTACGGCCTTTTCCTTGGGTGTATAAACCTTGACCTCTTCCCTGGGTACGATCTTGGCCTCTTCCTTAGGCTTCTCGACTGGTGCCGCTTCGGTAGGCGTGGGGGCTTCCTCCGTGGGTTTCTCCACCTCTTTAGCCCCCTCGGGTTTAGCCTCTTCTTTCTTCGCTTCGACAGCTGGCTTCGCTACCGCCTCCTCCTTGATCACCTGTTTTTTGGCACAACTGGTGGCGATGAAGGCGACGGCGACGAGAGCGATCAAAACGACCAACCAGCCTGATGATTTTCTTAACATTTCATTCTCCTCCTTTTGTTGAAATTTCTTAAAAAGAGAATTTCTTTGATCGATTTCTCCCTTTTTTCTCTTTACTCCTTAAATCGGTTTCTTCTCTTTATTCCTTAAATCTGGGGGACCAATTAGGATATGTATCACCCCTTTTTTGAAAAGTCAATCTTTTTATGCGAGTACCCTCGGCATCCATTAAAAAAATATGCGGCCCACCGTCCTGGGTTGAGCTAAAGACAAGATGGCGTCCGTCCGCCGACCACGAAGGCGTCTCGCATCGATTCAGGTTGGCGGTCAAAATCCTGAAATCCGAGCCATCCGGCTGGATGGTACAGATATTGTGGTTCCCGTCGATTAAGGCATCGAAGGCGATGCGGTTGCCCCGGGGGGACCAAGCCGGATGGGTGTTGTATGCCCCCTCGAAGGTCAAACGCCGAATATTCTGGCCGTTGGCATCCATGATGTAAATCTGGGGGTTACCCTCGCGATTGGAGACGAAGGCGATCTTCTTGGCGTCCGGTGACCAGGCCGGGGAGACATCGATGGCTGGATGATTGGTCAGCCGCAGTATTTCCGAACCATCCGGACGGATGGTGTAGATCTCCGGGTTTCCATCCTTGCTCAGAGTGAGAGCCAAGCGTTGCCCGTCAGGCGACCAAGCGGGCGAGATGTTCAGGCCGGGATAGTGAGAAACCCTGCGTTCCTCCATGGTGCGCAGATCTTTGATGTAAAGATCGGGGTTACCTCCTTTGTAGGAGGTGAAGGCAATTTTCTTCCCATCGGGTGAAAAGCGAGGAGAAAGACAGATGGACTGGTGGTGAGTAATCTGTTTCCCGTTTCTACCGTCGAAGTCCATTAGGTAGATCTCTTTATTCCCCGTGGCCTTGGAAACATAAACGATCTTCGTCTGGAAAAGCCCATGTTCCCCCGTGAGCGCAAAGACGATCTCATCGGCGAAACGATGGACCATGCGCGACAAGTCGGTGATCTCTCCGATGTAACGCTTACCAACAATCAGCTCCTTCTTCACCACATCGTAGAGGCGTGCCTCCAGGATCAGGGAGCGGTCTTTGGCAGTGACCTCCCCCAACACCAGCGCCTCGGCCCCGATGTTTGCCCACCTGCGGAAGTCAATGGACTGGGCACTTGTTCCGGCCAGCCCTTGTCCCGGTCCAGAGGGGGATCGCCCCGGTAGGGCTCGACCTGTGTTCTCCAAGAATGCGCTGGGGTCAAGCAACGCGAAGAACCCGGAGAAGCTCAAATCGTTACTGAGAATCTCCGTGGTCTGCTCTCCGAGCTTGCTGTCCCCGCTGGGAGAAATCGGTGCCTTGAAGGGATAAATGGCAATGGGAAACTTGCGGAAGGAGGGCGATCGAATATCGATGTAGACCTTGGCCCACGAGAGCTCGCCCCAGAGGGTGGTTAGAAGAAAGAGAACGGTGAAAATGAATAAGCCCCGTTTCATATTTTCGCCTCAAAGGTCTGAGGGGGTAAACCGAACCCCCACATCAAATTTATCCGTCTCGATTCCCGGTGGCAATGGAGGAAGGGGGTTCGCCTTCTTGATTGCCCGGAGGGCGGATTCGTCCAGGTAAGGGTTTCCCGATTTCTTCTCAAACTGGATGTCTTCAATCTGCCCGTCTTGGGTAATACGGATGGCGATGATCGTCTCCAAGTTCTTCTTTCCCCCGAGAGCCTCTTCCGGGAGGACCCAAACGCTGCGAATGCGCTGCCAGAGCAGGTTGTAGTAGATCTTAAACTTGATGGACATCACCGCCGAGGATGCCCCGCCCGTTCCTCCCTCGCCCGTCTCTATAGCCCCTGCACTTCCGATGGTTACATGCTTGCGGATGCCCTCAATGGCTGAGCTCACCTGGCGAGCCTCCTTCCGGATGCCCTCGATGGCTGAGCCGACCTGGCGGGTCTCCTTCTCGCGAGGGGTGCTCTGGATGGCTGAGCTCACCTGGCGAGCCTCCTTCCGGATGCCCTCGATGGCTGAGCCGACCTGGCGGGTCTCCTTCTCGCGAGGGGTGTTCTCGATGGCTGAGCTCACCTGGCGGGCCTCCTTCCGGATGCCCTCGATGGCTGAGCTCACCTGGCGGGCCTCCTTCTCGCGAGGAGTGTTCTCGATGGCTGAGCTCACCTGGCGAGCCTCCTTCCGGATGCCCTCGATGGCCGAGCTCACCTGGCGGGCCTCCTTCCGGATGCCCTCGATGGCTGAGCTCACCTGGCGGGCCTCCTTCTCGCGGGGGGTGCTCTGGATGGCTGAGCTCACTTGGTGGGTCTCCTTCTTGCGGCGGACGCCCTCGATGGCTGAGCTCACTTGGCGAGCCTCCTTCTTGCGGCGGATGCCCTCGATGGCTGTGTCTAGGCTTATGCTCTCCTGTTGCTGGCGGATGCGCTCGATGGCTGTCTCTACCGTCTTGCTCTCTTGGCGCTGGCGGATGCCCTCGATCGCATCCGTGATCTTCTTCTGGGGCTCCTCTCTTTTGGCAGGAGGAAGGGAGACGGGTTTTTCTTTCGCTCTGTCTTTCGGCTTCTCCACAGCCGGGGTTGACCTGGAGGGCAGAGCTTCCGACGAACGCTGGGGCACTTCGGCCTCGACCGGGCCGAAGCTCGGGGGGACATTGACCAAGCGCACAGAGTATATCGGGGAATAAAAGGTCCTTGTGGAGGCCAGGTTGGGGAGAAAAAACATCGCCGAAATGACGATCATGTGCAAACCCATGGAGAGGAATACCATCCCCCCGATTCTCGGATTCTGCGAGAAGCTGTGCAGAAGATCGATGTTCGGAGAAGTTTTCATCTCCGTTCTTCTAAGGGCTGCGTGACCATGCCCAGCTTCTCAATTCCGGCGTTCTTAATCTCGGCCATAGTCTGGACGACAAAACCGTAGGGGACGCTGCGATCGGCGTAGAGAAGCACTTCCTGGTTGAGCTTGGCCGCCGCCGTCCGCTCTAAACGCCTGCGGAGCAAGAGCGGGTCCACTTTCTCCTGATTGATGAAAACTTCCCTCTTGGCGTTGATGGTGATGACCAGGCGCTCCTCCTGGCCTTCTATGGGGTGAGAGGTGGTCTGGGGGAGATCCACATCGATGCCTTGCTGCATCATCGGAGCCGTAACCATAAAAATGATCAGCAAGACCAGGATCACGTCGACCATGGGGGTGACGTTAATTTCGGACATCGCTCGGTTTTCACTTCTTGGTTCCTGCATGAAACCTGCCTATTGCCGGCCCCGGCGGAGCATTTATGATTTTAAAAAATGCCGCTTGATGATGTTCAACAACTCGGCGGAGAAGTTTTCCATCTCCGCGCCCAGAACTTTTATCCGGTTGATATAATAGTTATAGGCCACCACGGCCGGGATGGCCGCGGCCAACCCGGCTGCCGTGGTAATCAGGGCCTCCGAGATCCCCGGAGCGACCACGGCCAAGGTGGCCGAACCCCTTACGCCAATGGCCCGGAAGGCGTCCATGATCCCCCAGACCGTGCCGAAAAGGCCGATGAAAGGGGTAGTAGAACCGGTTGTGGCCAAGAACCCCAATCCCCTCTCCAACTTCGTCAATTCCGACGTCGATGCCTGCCGCATAGCCCGACTGATGTTATCTACCCCGCCCAGCTCGATATTTAGCGTGGTCGGATCGCTGACCTTCCGGGGATTATCCGGGTTGGATTGGACCTGGCTTAGCTTGTTCAGCTCCACATACCCGGCGCGGAAGACCTCGGCGGTCGGGCTGTTGCGAAGTTTCTTCGAATCCACGAAGATGGAGGGGAGTTGTTTGCCTTCCCAGAAGATGCGGAGGAATGCTCTCGATTCCTTGTCCGCGCGCCGGATCAGTCGAAGTTTGGAGAAGATGATGGCCCAGCAGATAATGGAGAAAAAGAGTAAAATCAGCAAGACAATCTTAACCACCGGGCCTGAGTAGAGGACCAAGTCCACCACACTTCCCCGAAATCCGCTTCCCATGCCCGCTGAAAAGAGCTGTCCTACACTCCAAAGATTAAATGCGCTCAACGATCCCCCCCCTTCGCCTCAGAAAAAATTGCTTTTCTCAAAATATATAAGAAATATATAAGAAAATGGACGGCCCGTCAACCCTATTCAGCGCCCCCGAGTCTGCGGAAAGCCATCGGGAAACCGTTCATCCACCGGCCACCGGCGGGAAGACGCTGAGCACGTCCCCGGGTTGCAAGGGATCCTCTGTCTTTCGGTGAATCCCATTCACCAATGGGATCAGCGGCACGGACTCGGGAATTTTCAGCCTTTCCAGGACCTGGCCAACGGTCGTCCCTTCTTCGAGCTCTAGAGTACAGGAATATTTTTCGCTTCCCGGCGGAAGGTACTCTCGAAAATTGGCAAAAAGTTTGACCTCTACTTTCATCTCTTTATTTCGCTCCTTTTGCAGTTTTCTTTAATTTAATTATCACCTTTTTCCAAAAAGTCAATTGCTTTTGCCCAGCGATGCCATGTCGCCTTGCTGCGGTTCTGCCGTGTCCCCGCGTCGTCCTTTTTCCCCGTCACCGTGTCATCGTGTCACCGTGATTTCCTTTCTCCCCGTCTCTTTGTCCCTGTCCCGTCCTCTCATTGACTTATCCCCTTTTGGTGTTTATAATCTACCCGAAATTCCGAGTTTACCCTGTATAATTTTGGATAAGAATAGAATGAATTTTCTAACGGGACTTTCTAAAATTATCTCCCTGAACCAACTTTCCTTGCGCACCAAGCTCGTATTCAGTTTTCTTTTCGTGGTCATTGCCGGCGGTATCCTCTCTTCCCTTATCGGGACCCAACTCGTTGCCAACACGATCATCCTGCAGGCCCAAAACAAAGTGAAATACGACCACAGCACCGCCAGGTTAGTTTATAACGAGTCGCTCAACCTTGTCCGCTACGTGGTCCAGCTCACCGCTTCCGGACGGACGATTCCCAACTACCTGGAATCCAGGCGATTGAAAGAATTGACGGATTATCTGATCAAGCGGCGCAAAGAATTCGGGCTGGACGTTTTGACCCTGACCGATAGCCAAGGGAAGGTGATCTTAAGGACCGACTCCCCTTTCTATAAGGGGGATGATCAATCGGGCGATCCGTTGATCCAGAGAGCCTTGAAAAAAGAAGCTGTGGCTTCCACGACGATACTCTTGCGGGAGGAATTACAGCGGGAGGGGAGTGATTTGGCCGAACGGGCCTTCATCCCTTCCGTCCCTACTCCCAAAGCCAAAGAATACCCGGGCGAACGGGACGGCTCCGGGATGATGCTCAAGGCGGCTGTACCAGTCCTGGATGATTCCGGTCTTCTCCTCGGTGTGCTCTACGGGGGTGTGCTCCTCAACCGCAACTACCAGATTGTCGACAAGGTGCGAGCTCTGCTTTACGGCGAGGGGCGGTACAAAGGGAAGGAGATGGGTACGGCCACCATCTTTTTGGGAGGCTTGCGGATTTCCACCAACGTGCCTGACGAAAAAGGAGAACGAGCCATCGGAACGCGGGTCTCCAAGGAAGTCTATGAGGCGGTGATCGAGAAAGGGCAGCTCTGGGAAGACCGGGCCTTTGTCGTCAAGGATTGGTACATCACAGCCTACGAGCCCATCCGGGATGTCACTGGCAAGATTGTGGGCATCCTTTATGTGGGCATGCTGGAAGCCCCGTACATCGACCTGAGGAACAAGGTGGTCTACAGCTTCTTCGGCATCGGGGTCCTGGGCGTTTTCCTTGTCCTGCTGCTCTCTTTCTTCATCACCACCGGAATCATTCGGCCCTTGCGGGAGATGGTCTGGGCCACGCGCAAGATCGCGGAGGGCGACCTCTCCCTGGAACTCTCCATTTCCTCCAAAGATGAAATTGGGCAACTGGCCGAATCTTTCAACCACATGCTGGTCCGCCTCAAGCAAGCCCGCCAGGAGCTGGAAGACTATGGTCGGACCCTGGAAGAAAAGGTGGAACAACGCAGCCGACAGCTCAAGAAGATCCAGGCGCAGCTCATGCAGTCGGAGAAATTGGCTTCTCTCGGACGGCTGGCCTCTGGCGTGGCTCATGAGATCAACAGTCCTCTCACGGGCATCCTCACTTTTTCCCACCTCCTGATGCGCAGGCTGAAGGATCATCCCGAACTGCACCGCGAATTAGAAGTAATCGTTAAAGAAACCACCCGCGTCTCCGCCATCGTTCGCGGGCTGCTGGATTTTGCCCGGGAGAGCAAACCTCAGAAAAGGCCCTGCAACATTAATGAACTCATTCTCCAAACCCTCTCTCTGGTGGAGCACCAGGCGGTCTTTCACGACATCCGCATCGTTAAAAGCCTGGACCCGCAAGTTCCGATGATCCTGGTGGATGCCAATCAAATCCAGCAGGTTTTCATGAACATCCTTTTGAATGCTGCCGATGCCATGCCGGCTGGGGGAGTGCTGACGATTACCAGCAAACTGATATCCGAGGATTCTTTCGCTCAGGTGCGATTTTCGGATACGGGAATCGGCATTCCGGAGAAGAATCTGAACCGAATTTTCGACCCCTTTTTCACAACCAAGGCAGACAAGAAAGGAACAGGATTAGGCCTCGCGGTGAGCTACGGAATCATCGACCGCCATCGCGGCCAAATCGAGGTCCAGAGTGAGGAGGGCAAAGGGACGACCTTTACCATCAGACTCCCCCGGCAGGCTCCGGAAGAAGTGCCGCCGCTTTAAACAATTATTTTTTACCGCAGAGAGCGCACAGAAGGCGGCGTTCTCCGCCAACTCTGCGGTGAATAACTTTTGGAGTCTAAGACCGGCAGAAGAGGACTCATGCCCCCAGCGAAAATCTTAGTGATCGATGATGAAGAGATCGTCTGTCTGAGTTGCCAGCGCATCCTCACAGAAGAAGGGTACGAGGTCCACACTCGCCTCAGTGGCCCGGAGGGCTTAAAGCTGCTTGCTGAGGACCCTTTTGATCTGGCCATCGTGGATTTGAAGATGCCCGGCATGGACGGCATAGAAGTCCTCCAGGCCATCAAAAGGGATTACCCCCAGATCCCCGTGATCATGATCACGGGATACGCCACTATAGAATCGGCCGTGGAAGCCATGAAATCCGGGGCCTTCGATTATCTGCCCAAGCCCTTCACTCCCGACGAAGTGGCGGTGGTGGTCAAGAAGGCTCTGGAAACCCGAAGCATGATGCTGGAGAACATCTACCTGCGGGGCGAAATCCAGGCCAAGTACCGCTTCGAGAATATCATTGGGAACAGCAGGAAGATGCAAGAAATCTACCGCCTGATTGCCAAGGTCGCTCCCACGAACAGCACGGTCCTCATCACTGGCGAGAGCGGAACGGGCAAGGAACTGATCGCCCGAGCGATCCATTACAACAGTGCGCGGAAGGATCGTCCATTCGTTCCGGTCGATTGTGCTGTGCTTTCCGAGAACCTTCTGGAAAGCGAGCTCTTCGGCCACATCAAGGGGTCCTTCACTGGGGCCATTGTTACCAAGCCTGGACTTTTCGAGGTGGCGGATGGCGGTTCCCTCTTTTTGGACGAGATTGGGAACATCAGTCTGGCCATGCAAAGCAAATTGTTGCGGGTGATCCAGGAGAGGGAATTCACCCCGGTGGGCGGAACCAAACTGAAAAAGATAGATATCCGGCTGATCGCCGCGACCAACCAGGATTTGCCGGAAAAAATAAAAGAGGGGACCTTCCGCGAGGACCTTTTCTACCGTCTCAACATCGTCCCCATTCAACTTCCCCCGCTGCGGGAGCGAACGGAAGACATCCCCTTCTTGGCCCTGCATTTTCTGAAAAAATGTTGCCAGGAGATGGGCAAGAATCTCAAAGCTCTCTCTCCTGCTGCGTTGGAACTGCTCGTGCGTTATTCCTGGCCGGGAAATGTAAGGGAGCTGGAAAATATCATAGAACGGGCCGTGATCATGACCGACGAGGAGGTTCTCCTGCCCCAGCATTTTCCTTTTCCCCTGCAAGAAAGCGCAGAGGGAATCTCGTTCAACCTTCCCAGGACCAGCGAAGAGCTCAAAGAATTGAAGAGGCATCTTAGAGACAAGGCCGTCGAAGAGGCCGAGAGGCTATTCGTCCTGGGAGCACTGACCCGGAACGACTGGAATGTTACCCGTTCTGCAAAAGATGTTGGCATGCTACGGCCAAATTTCCAGGCGCTCATGCGGAAACACAACATACGTTTACAGGACCGGGAAGATTGACGGCTTGATAAAAAGCCCGCCTGTCCCGGTTTTTGGAAATTTACGCTTCATCATTTATTTTATATTGTATTGTTATATTGTGTGTTTCCTTCCCCGTCATTATCGGACCAGAACCTGAACCTTTTTACAATTTTCCCTTCTTTTGGCTGGCTTTTAATAAAATCAAATAATTAGATCAGCAAGATTGATCCTCTCTTTCCCCTGCATAAAAATAACATACTCTGCATTCATTTCTAACATATTAAAATTAATAAATTAATCTTATCTCCGCATATCCATTTCATGCATCGACAGAAGTTCGTCAACCCCTAAGGCCAACCCATTAATTAAAATTATTAAATAAAAATATATACTTAAAAATAAAATCCGGATCTTTGTCTTATTGGCATATATGTTGCTATTTTAAGAAAACAGCAAGAAATCTTAGTCTCTTCAATTTTTTCGGGCGGAGGAAAATAAAATGGAAGAAGCAAGTGTGCTGATAGCCAGCGGAGATGAGCCTCTCGGAGAGTATCTCTACCATCAATTGATAGAGATTGGGGGGACGATCTCCCGAGCCGCCAAGGTCAGCGAACTGCTCAGTAAGGTTAGAGGGAGAGAAGTAGATGTTCTCCTTTTGGACAGCGGCGTAGAAGGGATCCCTTCCTATGACCTCATCCCCTTGATCAAGAGGATCAACTCCCGTTTGCCCATTATCGCCCTTACTGAAGATTCATCCCTGGAAATGTCCAAGAGGGTCCGCCTCGAGGGAATCTTTTTCTTAGCCATGAAACCCATCGACCCAGCAGAAATTCGCGCGGCCGTTGGGGATGCCATTAAAATGCTCAGCCAACAAGCACAAAGGAGGAACCATAAGATGGCCAAAGTGATCGAATTACGCCCAGCGGCAGAAATCGACCTCTCCAAGGTCCGAGAAATCTGCAGGGAGCATGCAGGGAAAAGGGGAGATCTGCTCATTGTTCTGCAAAAGGTTCAAGGCATTTTCGGATACGTTCCCAAGCCGACGATCGAAGTCGTGGCCCAAGGTCTCGGCGTATCCGCGAGCGAAATCTTTGGGGTTCTCACTTTCTACAACCGGTTCCACCTCACCCCCCGGGGGAAACACACCGTCCGGGCTTGCCGGGGAACGGCCTGCCATTTCAAAGGGTCGGGTGAGATCATCGAATCCATCCGTAAACACCTCGGGTTGGGGAAGGGAGACACAACCAAAGACTTTCTGTTTAGCTTGGAAGAAGTGGCTTGCTTGGGTGCATGTGGCATTGCGCCGGTCATGGCCATCGATGAGGAGACTTTCGGCAACCGCACGCCAGCCTTGGCTCTGGAGGCCATCGCCCGGTATGAAGCCGCCGAAAAAGTGGCCGCGGAGGCCCCCGAGGAAGCCGCGGAAGAGAAGAAAGCAGCCTGATTACCCTTAGGGTTAAGATTTGAGCCGGAAAGCCAGACTCTGGCCTCCGGCACTATAGAAGGAGGACACCATGGCAAAGTTCGAAAAAATGGAAGGATACGCAGCGGATTGTTACCTCCACGAGGGCCCGGGGATCCGCTTGATGGAAGCCAATAAGTACCAAGATTTCATCTCCCGGCAGCGACGGGAAGTGTTGGGCCACTGTGGAAAAGCGAACCCTGAAGATATCGACGCCTATATGGAAAGTGGCGGGTTCAAAGCTTTAGAGATGGCGGTAAAAGCGATGATTCCCGAAAAGGTTGTGGATCAAGTAAAACGGTCAGAGCTGAGGGACCGGAGCCCGCAGGCCCGCCATACTGGCCTGGACTGGGAAGCTTATCGCCGCCTCCAACATCTTCCCCACTACGTTGTCTCCACGCGATTAGGGGGATCCTCTGAGGCTTGGATGGAGCGAACGTTGCTTGAGAGCGATCCCTTTGCCCTGATCGAAGGAATGGCCATTACAGCCTATGCCCTTGGGGGCGTGGGCCAGGGGATTATTTATATCCCCGCAGCTTACAAGCCCTTGGCTTTCCGCCGCATGAGCCGGGCGATTAACGCCGCCCAAGACCGGGGCTACCTCGGCCGTAACATCCTGGCTACTCCCTTCAGTTTTGACGTTGAGATCCGCGAGGCAGTGGGCGAAGACTCTCTGCCCAAGGAGCACAACCCCTTCATCTGCGGAGAGTGCGCCCGCGCTCTTTTCGATCTCGAGGGGACGGCAAAATACGAAAACTTTAAGAACGTTGAGGTTTGGCCCAAACCTTTCTACGTAAACAACGTCGAGACTTACGCGAACGTTCCCCTGATCCTGAACAAGGGAGCTGACTGGTTTCTTTCCCTGGGTACAAAAAACGCCACCGGTACAAAAATCTTCGCCCTGACTGGCAAGACCAGCCACCCCTGTCTGGTTGAGGCGCCCCTGGGCATAACCCTTGCCGATCTGATGAAGATGGCTGATGGAGATGGGCGAGGCGTAGAGGGGGAACTCAAGGCTTTCCAGCTTGGGGGTCCAGGCGGGGGAATCTTCCCGGGGAGGTTTCAGACCACGCCCATTGATTTCGATTCCTTAGCCGATATTGGCTGGAAGATTGGCTCAGGATATGTGGTTCTGATGGACGAGAAAGTCTGCATCGTGGAAATGGCCCGTTATTCCTTGAACCAGTTGGTCTCTGAAACCTGCGACCGATGCCAACCTTGCGGAAAAGCGTTTAAGAACCTCCTGTCCATCTTGAACCGGTTGGTTAAGGGGTTGGGAGAATCTGGTGATCTGGAGACTCTTGAGATTTTTGCCAACCGCCTCCAATCTGAGGCCCGTTGTGAATTCGGAAAAGCGGCGATAACCCCGATTCTCACGAGCTTGCGTTACTTCCGCAGCGAGTACGAAAGCCACCTGAAACAACGCTGCCCGGCCAATTCTTGCAAAGACCTGGGGATAGTTTCCGAGCGGGCCCTTAAACTGGCCGCCTGAATTGCCTTCTTCTACCCCCCCACCGGCCTGCCCCGTTGGCTAAGGTTTTCTGCCCAGCGGGGCAAGTCCTCTTCCTTTCCTCAAAGAACAATTAAAAAGTCATTGACTTAATTTAGACGATTTCGTAAGTTTTTATCGGAAAGGGGAAATCTCTTATGCCTTACCTGAAAGGCAACCTTCACATCCACACCAACTTCTCCGACGGGACCCAGACTCCGGCGGAAATGGTGGCTATCTACCGGGAGCTGGCTTACGATTTTGTCGCCATCACGGACCATGATTACCTCATCAAACCTCAATACTGGGAAAATATCCCGGACCACAACGGGAATTTGATCGTTTTCAAGGGAATCGAGTTAGAGTACCCTCCCCTGCGCTACCAGCACATCGGGAAAATCCTCGGAGATGAGGAGATCCTCTTCATCTTCAACCACCCGCAGCTATACCGGCTCTCTATCCCAGAAGTCAAGCGGCAGATTGAATTGATTTCCCAGGACATGCCCATCCACTGTGTGGAGGTCACGGATAAAGGGGTTTATACCAAAATTTACGACACTCCGGAAATTCCTCTCCCCAAGATCGCCTCGGACGATGCCCATTCTTTTGACGAGTGCGGTCGGGCCTGGATTGAGGTGGAAAGTTCGTTGGATCGAGACTCCATCTTGAAGGCCATCAAAAAAGGAAATTTTAAGATTGGGTTGAGATAGGATTCTGGAAAGCGGTCAGCTCCGCGCTTCGCCCGGTCCGCCGGATCCATAGACCAAATTTTGCAAGGATGCTCCCTCATTTTCGTCGGGAACGAAGGGAAGCACCCTTAGATGATTGCGGCGTCCCGCTCCGGTATCCTCCTTGACGGGATTTCCGTGGCCGGATGGCCACCGCAGGTACCAACTCAAAGAAAGGAGCTCACATCGCCCTTCCCCTTGCGCAAGACCTTCGGCCGATCCTCCGTCAAGTCGATCACGCTGGAAGGCTCGGAGACACAAAGACCCCCATCGATGACTAGGTCCAGCGCTTTTCTCAGCTGGCCTTCGATCTCTGCAGGATCATATAGCACTTCTCTCCCCGGGAGCCTGGCGCTGGTGCTGATGATGGGGTGCCCGAGCCCTTTGACGACGCTCAGGCAGATCGGATTATTCGGAACCCGGATCCCCGCGGTCATCCGCCGGGTGAGCATAATTTTGGGAACCAGCTTGGTCCCTTCGAGGATGAAAGTGTAGGGCCCGGGTAAGAGGCGCTTCATTGTTTTGTACGCATAGTTGGAAACTTTGCAATAGAGGCTGATGTCCTTCAAGTCGGCGCAGATGAAACTGAAAGGCTGATTCTTCTCGCTCCGTTTGATTAGGTAGATACGCTCGATCCCCTTTTTGTTGTAGAGCGAACAGCCAAACCCATAGACCGTATCCGTAGGATAGGCAATGACTCCCCCTTTGTTCAGAACCTCTACCACCTGTCGAACCAGTCGTGGTTGGGGGTTTTGAGGATTGATGCGCATGAGCATATTCTTCCTCCTTCCGTTTAGAGAAGAATGGCCGAATTTAGATTTCGCCATTCTTCGAAATTAAACACCAATCCCCGCCCGATGACAAGGGCTTAATCCAAATTCTGCTTGCCCCCAGTGGGCGTTGCATGTTACATTACTTCGGAGGCAGATTTTCGCGGGCCAAGATTTTCTCTGTATAAAATCTTGGCCCGCGAAATGTCGGGTAGTCCTCTGCGTCCAAAAAAGAAACTCCTATGAGGTCGAAGTGGGAATGGGTAAGATCATCGTTAACCGCGAGCGATGCAAAGCATGCGCTCTCTGCACTATAGCCTGCCCCAAGAAGTTGATCCTCTTCAGCCAGGAAGCCAACAGCCAAGGTTTTTACCCAGCCGAGCTTAGCTTGGAAGAAGAATGCACCGGCTGCGCGCTTTGTGCCGAGGCCTGCCCGGACGTGGCCATAGAAGTCTGGAGGTAGGCAGTCTGGTGGAAAAGCGACTCTTCATCAAAGGCAACGAAGCTTTGGCGGCCGGGGCCATTAAGGCGGGCTGCCGTTACTATTTTGGTTATCCCATTACGCCCCAAAACGACATTCCCGAGTATCTGTCGAGACACCTGGCTAAGGTGGAAGGTTGTTTCATCCAGGCCGAGAGTGAGGTGGCTTCCATTAACATGCTCCTAGGAGCTTCTGCGGCTGGAGCCCGGGCCATGACTTCCTCCTCCAGCCCGGGCATCTCCCTCATGCAGGAGGGGATTTCTTACCTGGCCGGGAGCGAGCTTCCGGCCGTGATCGTCAACATTACCCGCAGTGGCCCGGGCCTGGGGGGAATTTCTGCCTCCCAGGGGGATTATTTTCAGGCCACTCGGGGAGGCGGGCACGGGGATTATCGCACCATCGTCCTCGCTCCCCATTCCGTCCAAGAGATGCATGACCTAACTCTCTTGGCCTTCGAATTGGCGGATAAATACCGCAACCCCGTGGTTATCCTCGGAGATGCAGTCCTGGGACAGATGCAAGAGACCATGATCGACCGGGCATACCATCCCATGGAACTTCCCCCAAAGGATTGGATTCTGACCGGAGCCGCGGGAAGAAAACCCCGCCTGATCAAATCTCTCTACTTGAAAGAGGGAGAGATGGAGCGGCATAACTGGAAACTCTTTGAGAAATACCAGCGGATGAAGGGGGAGGAGGTTCGTTACGAGATCTCCCAGGAAGAAGATGCGCGGCTGATGGTGGTGGCCTTCGGCACCGCCGCTCGCGTTTCTAAGACCGCCATCCGACTGGCCCGTACCGAAGGGCTCAAGGTAGGCCACTTTCGGCCGATCACCCTTTTTCCCTTCCCCGAACAAGCCCTGCTACAACTTTCCAAGCGGGTGAAACGTTTTTTATCTATTGAGATGAACACCGGGCAGATGGTCGAAGACGTTAAACTCTCCGTAGCCGGCGATGCCGAGGTACATTTCTACGGGCATCCTCCTGGCTCTCCACCCATTCCCGAGGAACTTTTGGAAGCGATCAAAAAAGTATATTGAGGATTTCTTATGAAGCAAGTTTTTAAGCGTCCCCAAAGCCTGAAGGATGTCCCTTTCCATTTTTGTCCAGGCTGCAATCATGGAACGATTCATCGCCTGGTGGCCGAGGCGATCGATCACTTCAACCTCTGCGAACGGACCATCGGCGTTGCCGGCGTGGGTTGCTCGGTGTTTATTTATGAATATTTCGACATCGATGTGGCCGAGGCCCCCCACGGGCGGGCCCCTGCTGTGGCTACCGGCCTGAAGCGCGTCCTCCGTGACCGAATCATCTTCACCTATCAGGGAGACGGAGACCTGGCTTCTATCGGCATGTCCGAGATCGTCCACACGGCCAACCGCGGAGAAAATATTACCGTTATCTTTGTGAACAACACGGTTTACGGGATGACCGGGGGCCAAATGGCCCCCACGACCCTGCTGGGGCAACAGACCACCACTTCCCCCTATGGCCGGGACCTCCTGCAGGATGGCTACCCCATCCGCATGGCCGAAATGCTCGCCACTCTCGAGGGGACGTCTTTCTCTGCCCGGGTAGCCCTGAATTCACCGGCCAACCTGATGAAAGCCAAGAAGGCGGTCCGACGTGCTTTCGAAATTCAAACGAATGACCTGGGCTTCTCTTTCGTAGAATTTCTCTCCTCCTGCCCGACGAACTGGGGCCTGAATGCCATCCGGGCCAACGAACGGGTGGAGAAGGAGCTCATTCCTTATTTCCCTCTGGGAACATTCAAGGAGCGAAAGGGATCGGACCACCTGTAAAGAAAAAGAGGGTTCCAGGGTTCGAGGATTCAAGGGGTCCGGGATTTTTGTTCTGATTTTTTTTCACTTGAACCCTTGGACCCTAGACTCCTTGCACCCTTGGGAGTTTGGAATGTACCACGAAATTATCATGGGTGGGGTCGGCGGCCAGGGGATCATGGTCATCGGCAACCTTTTGGCGCACGCCGCCTTCATGGAAAACTTGAACGTCACCTACATCCCCATTTACGGCGTGGAGAAACGGGGGGGCAGGCCGACTGCACCGTCGTCATCTCTTCCGAAGAGATTGGCTCTCCCATCGTGGGCTCGCCGCAATCCTGCATCATCATGAGCAGACCTTCCCTCGCAAAATATGGTCCTAAAATAAAACCCCGAGGTTTTCTTCTTCTGAATACCTCCTTCGTGGACCCGCGGGAGGTGCCGCGGAACGACCTGGACATCCTAACCATCCCAGCCATAGAGATCGCCCAAAACTTGGGGAATGACCGGCTGGGAAATATGGTGGTCATCGGTGCCTTCGTCGAAAAAACCAAAGTGGTCAGTCTGGACGCGCTGATCGCGGCTCTTTCTGAGACCTTCGAAGAACGTTACCACCACTTGCTGCCGGCCAATGCCGACGCGATCCGCAAGGGGGCTGAGTATGCCAGGGCCTTTGTCGCCAAATAATTAAGCGGCTGGGTATGTCGTCCCCCCGGGAGGAAACCCATGGAAGAAGAGCCAAAAGAGCAAGAGTTGAAGGTCGGAGAGAAAGTCCGGGAACTGCGGGAGAAGCGCGGGTTATCCCTCCAGGAGATGGCCGATCGGACGGGATACTCCTCGGCTCTCCTATCGCAGATCGAGAACCACATGGTCTCTCCGCCTCTGGGGGCTCTGATCAAGATCGCCAAGGCGCTGGAGGTCAAGGTGGGAACTTTCTTTGGGGAAGAACCCCGCGAGCCTTTTACCATCGTGCGCAAGCAGGAGCGGAACCACGTCTCTCGCTTTGCTTCCAAAGAAGGCGTGAGTTATGGCTATTCTTACGAGAGCCTGGGGTTTGACAAGAAAGACCGGCACATGGAACCTTTCTTGATCACTTTGGAGCCAGCCACGGTGAAGAGCGAAAAGCTCTCCACCCACGAAGGCGAAGAATTCATTTTCATCCTAGAAGGAGAGATGGAAGCGATCCTGGGCACGCATAAAGACGTTCTCTATCCCGGGGATTGCATCTATTACGATTCCGCCATCCCCCACAAGGTCCAGTGTCACCGCAGCCTTCCGACTAAGATCCTGGCGGTGATCTGGACCCCCCAACCCTAAGGAGGAAGAAAGACCATGTCTATCCTCTCTTCATCGCAGGCAGAGCAAGAGGCCATCTTCATGGCTGCCAAGATGATCATGGCTGCCGTTACGACATCGCCCAAAGCCCGGGGAGTGAGCGCCGTGAAATCTGTCTTAATTCATGGAGAGGAAAAGGAGAAGCTGGCCAAAGCCATGGAGGATCAATTTTCCAGAAAAAGCTCCCGGCTGGAATTTTTCAAGCGGGATGCCCAAAACATCCGTCGTTCCGCCGCCGTGCTTCTGATCGGTGTCAAGGGGACGATGCCCAAAAAACCGGAGATGCCCTTCAACTGCGGAGCCTGTGGTTATTCTTCTTGTGCTGAACTCATCCGGGCGGAAAAGAAGCGAGGTGAAGATTTTGTCGGGCCGCTCTGCGCTTTCCAAGTCATGGACCTGGGTATTGCCTTAGGTGCGGCGGCTAAAATGGCCGGGGAATTCAATATTGACAACCGGTTGTTGTACTCGGCAGGGGCGGCCGCGATGAACCTAGGTTTTTTGGAAGCCGATATGGTGATCGCCCTGCCCCTATCCGTCAGTGAGAAGAATATTTTTTTCGACCGTCCTTAAAACTAAAGTTACGAGGTTCGAGGTAAAAGTGTCGAGGTAAAAATGGGCAACACGTAACTCGAAGCTCGAAACCCCGGAACCCTCGAGTCCTAAAACCCGATTAAAAAATGACTTTACCTGAGCATATTCTGAAGTCTTCTAGGCCCTACTTGGCGCCGAACAAAAAAACCTATTCCACCATCTCTTTGCCTGATCGGGATGTCATCGCCGCGGCCTTTGCGCTCTCGAAGAGAAGCGTGGAAATCGCCGCCCTGGAGGCAGGGGTCATCCCCCAGCGTTACCTGCGGAACATTGGATCTTTGAAGATCTCCGGCCAGAAGAAGCTTCTTCAGGCCAGAGTGCTGCTGGCAGGTGCAGGAGGACTGGGAGGGACCATTGCCCAGCTTCTGGCAAGGATGGGCCTGGGTACTCTGGTCATTGCCGACGGGGATTCTTTCACCGAGGATAACCTCAACCGGCAGGCTTTCGCTATAGAGCAGAATGTCGGACAGAGCAAGGTTCGGGCGGCCCGGTCAGAGATCATGAAAATCAACTCCGCCACAGAAGTTGAGATTTTTGAAGGCTACGTTACAGACCAGGAGCTGGCCATCCTCATCAAGGGGACCGACGTGGCCATTGACGCCTTGGACAACATGCCCTCCCGTTTCCTTCTCGAAAAGGTCTGCAAAGAGGCGCATCTCCCCTTGATTCATGGGGCAGTCGCTGGCTTCAGTGGCCAAGTTACGGTCATCTACCCCGGAGACATCGGCCTCCGGGCTTTTTATGGGAATCCCCAAACCATACCCGAAAAAGGGATTGAGGTAGAGCTGGGAAATTTAGCCGGAATTGTATCCGCCGTCGCCTCGGTTCAAGTCCAAGAAGCCGTAAAAATCATCACCGGGTTGGGCCGGCCGCTGCGAAACCGATTACTTTTTCTCGATTCACTGAACGGTTCAACCGAAATCATCTCTTTGAAATGAATCGGTTCTATTGCCACTTAACCCCTCTTTCTTAACCTTTCTTCAACTCTTTTAAAATCTCTTTGGCCCGATCCACCCTCACCTTTTTTTCTTCGACCAACCTTTTTGCCACTTCATCAATGAGGGTCCCTGTTGCCCCGGCCATCACAGCGATGTTTTTAGCATGAAGTGACATATGCCCTCTCTGAACCCCCTCAGTCGCTAAAACTCTTAAGGCTGCTAGGTTCTGAGCCAGTCCTACTGCACCAACGATCTCTCCCAATTCTACAGCTGATTTCACACCGAGTATTCTAACTGCCACTTGTGAGACCGGATTCACTTTTGTCGCCCCACCGACCAGTCCGACAGCCATAGGAAGTTCTAAGGTTCCCACAAGATTTCCTTCAGCATCTTTTTCCCAGGTCGTCAATGGGCTATATTGACCTGACCTTGCGGCATAGGTATGGGCTCCTGCCTCGATGGCGCGGGTATCATTTCCAGTGGCGATAATAACCGCAATAACTCCGTTCATGATGCCTTTATTGTGAGTTGCTGCACGGTACGGATCAGCCTCGGCAAAAGTCTGTGCATAGACGATGCCGTCAACAGCATCTTCACCACCCAAAGCCTCTTTTGTCACCTTTGTCCTGGCTCTGACCAGCCTCTTATCTGCAAGGTTAGAGAGGATTCTTAAATAGACCCTTCCTCCTGTCCATTCCTCAATGAAGGGAGCCAATGCTTCGGCCATGGTGTTGACAGTATTGGCACCCATGGCGTCACGGGTATCAACGATCAGGTGGATGATTACCATCTCACCAAGCGGTGTATCGAGGACCCTGATCTCAACATCTTTTGCACCTCCTCCAACGCTGACCAGCATAGGATCCTGAGCATTTGCTACCTCCAAGATTTCCTCTTTCCTCTCAAAAAGAGCCATCCGTGTGGCATAGGCATTAGGGATGTGGACCAACTGAATCTGCGCGATCATAACCGGACCAGTATTCGTCACAAAAAATCCTCCGCCGCTTCTTGCAAACCTGGCAGCATTGCTTGCTGCAGCAACAACAGAAGGCTCCTCAATAGCCATGGGGATAAGGTATTCCTTCCCATTAATTAGAAAATTCATGGCAATTCCGATCGGAAGCTGTATGGTTCCGATCACATTTTCGATCATTCGGTTGGCTGTCTCAAAGTTAAGTGCCCCTTCTTTCGTCAAGGTCTTAAGATCTTCTCCTTTTAAATCAGAGAAACCTTGAACGATCTTTAGCCTTTCCTCCAAACCCATTTTGTGAAATCCTGAAATCCGGCTGGTCTTCTCCATTGCAAACCTCCTGACAAAAGAAAAAATATAAAAAAAGAATTTATAATCCTAAGTAGGCTTCCTTTACATGCTTATTGGTCATCAGATCCTTTCCCATTCCTTCCATAACAATTCGGCCATTCTCAAGGACATAGGCCCGGTGTGCCATTTTCAGACTCTGCCTTACATTTTGCTCGACCAAAAGGATCGTCACTCCCTCCTGACTGACTTGGGGTTGTTTTAAAGACTTCGGCGACCAAAAAGGGGAGCAAATCCTAAAGACGGTTCATCGAGCATGAGAATCTTGGGTCGAGACATCAGCGCCCTGCCAATAGCAACCATCTGCTGCTCCCCGCCGCTCAGGGTTCCTGCAAGTTGACTTGATCTTTCCTGAAGGAAGGGAAGAGAGGATGAACCCAACTTAAAGACTCTTTGTTTGAGTGTAGGCCCTATGGATATAAGCAGCTCCCAGCTCAAGGTTTTCAAGGACGCTCAATCTCGGAAAAAGCTCTCTCCCCTCAGGGACCATTGAGATTCCGAGACGGACGATCTCGTCGGGGCTGAGAGAATCAATCCGTTTTGAGTCGAACTCGATCGCTCCCTTTTGGGGTTAATCAGCCCGGAGATGGTTCGGAGGATCGTCGATTTTCCAGCGCCATTCGATCCGACAATCCCAATCATTTCTCCCTCTTTCACACTTAGACTCACTTGCCATAGGGCCTGAATATTCCCATAGTAGACATCCATTTGTTCTACTATCAGCACGATGCCTCCCCCGACTCATCTACATGCTCTCCCAAATAGGCTTCAATTACTTTTGGATCATTTGCCACTTCTGTAGATGTTCCCTCTGAAATCTTTTCTCCATGATGAAGGACAATGACCCGGTCTGAAATGCCCATAACGACTTTCATCACATGTTCGATCAAGAAGATCGTTGTCCCATTTTCTCTCAGCCGACGAACCAACTTAATCGCCTCACCAGTTTCGGTGGGAGTAAGACCGGACATTACTTCATCAAGTAAAAGGAGTTTGGGTTTGACGGCAAGGGCCCGAGCAATCTCGATTCTCTTCTGGTCTGCCACGGTGAGATTCCTGGGGAAGGCCTTTTGTTTACCACCCAATCCCACGAGTTGGCAGAGTTCCATGGTCTCCTCTTCTGCTTGACTCATGGAGATCTTTGGCACTCTCCCGAATAAACCACTGGTCATAACATTTTCGAGAACTGTCATGTGTGGAAAGGGTTGCATAATTTGGAAAGTTCGCCCGATCCCCTTCTGGCAGACCTCAAAAGGTCTTTGGCCTACAAGGTTTTCATTGTCGAGCAAAATTTCTCCTGAATCTGGGGCGTAAACCCCTGAGATGAGATTGAAGATCGTTGTCTTGCCTGCACCATTGGGGCCAATCAGGCTCACAATCTCCCCGCGACGAATCTCAAAACTGACATTCTGAACCGCAGCAAGACCACCGAAATGTTTGGTGAGTTTTTTTACCTGAAGTAAAAATACGTTCTCCCTTGTTCGCTAATGTTCCCTTTCATCGGCAACAAAGTTCTTTCTATTTCCATCATTGCCGAACACGACCAAAAAGAGGAAGAATCCTTCTCTTCCAAAGTCCGAGCAACCCTTCTGGCATGAATAACACGACCGCCACCAGAATCAGACCGTAAGCAATTTGATGTCCATAAGAAAAGGTAACCCTCAAATATTCTTCAATCGCCTTGATCAAGATTGTGCCGATGATTGGTCCGGCAATGGTGTAGAGACCTCCAAAGATCGGCATGACGAGACAGGCGATGGAAATTCCCAGACCAAATACTTCGTATGGGATTATATAGGTATTATAGTGACTGTAAAATCCTCCCGCAAATCCCGTAAAAAAGGCGCTGATCATGAAGGCCAGAACCTTATACCGGGTCGGATTGATGCCCATGACATTGGCTACCTCTTCATTCTCGCGAATCGCCGTAAAGGCAAAATTAAGCCTCGATGATTCAATCAACCAGACTACAAAGATAACAAGAGCAAGGATAATCAAAATGAGATAGTAGGCGTGTTCCCGATTGCCATTAAAAAGAGGAGGAGTGGAAACGCCCATGGCTCCCCCTGTAACCCCTGGGGTCATTAGCCAGATCACAGACAAGGCCTCGGCAAACGCAATGGTCGTAATGGCGAAGTAGATTCCCCGAAGACGTAAGGTCAGATATCCAAGGAAAACAGCAACGATCATAGCCAGGATTGCTCCAGCCAGCATCCCCAGCACAGGGGGAAGGTGAACCTTTTGGTAGAGAAGGGCAGCCGTATAAGCGCCGATCCCAAAGAGCCCGGCCTGCCCTACTGAAACCTGCCCAGTTCTTGCTAGAATATCCCAACTGCTTGCCATAATCATCGCCAAGAAGGTTGCTACAGTGAGATGAAGAAAATAGGAATCAACCAGCTTGGGATAGAAGATCATGAAAATGGCCAAGGCTATCAGCAAAATAACTGTCTTCCATGAGAATGAACGGCTCATCCCATCTACTCCCTCCGAGTTCCGGCCAGACCAGTAGGTTTAAGGATGAGAATGATCATGATAAGAATAAACGAGATCCCTTCAGCCCATCCTGATCCTTCTGGAACATAGGTCCCAACAAAAGATTCGGTCAAGCCCAATATCAGGCTTCCAAAAAGAGCGCCCGGAATATTTCCCAATCCCCCGAGGACCAGGATACAGAAGGCCTTCAGACTTAATTTGAAACCCACCATGGGAAAAGTGTACATGATCGTACTGACCAGGGCACCAGAGGCACCTGCCAGGCGCTGAGGCCACCCCAAAAGCCAGAAGATAGGTCTTTTGAACATTAATGCCGATCAGCCAAGAAGCAGTATTGTTTTCACTAACCGCTCGCATTGCCCTTCCCGGCCTTGTCTTGTAAAGAAAGAAGACAAGGAAGACGTTAACACCACAGCAATCAAGAAGGTGATCAAACGCGTCAACCCTATATGAACCATCCCGAGGTGGAGTGACATACCGGAATAGGAGGTGATAACTGACCTCGAATCCGTCTTCCAGAGGATCATGGCTAAGTTCTGAAGAAAGATGGAGATGCCAAGAGTGAGGAGGAGCTGATTGAGTGGAGGATCCTTCAGGATCGGCCGGATCGTGAAACGGTAGATGGGAAGTCCGATGAAGAAGAGGATGAGGCCACTCATGGCGATCGACAGCATTGGATCAATTCCCAATAGGGTAAATAACCAAAAGGTGCTGTAGGCCCCCAGCATGACCAGCTCGCCATGGGCAAAATTGACAATTCCCATCACTCCCAGAACAAGGGTTAAACCCAAAGTTACTGCCGCATAAAGTCCTGCGATCAGGATCCCATTCGCAAAGCTCTGAAAGAAACTGGCCCAGTCCATAATAAACTCTTATTCCAGGTTCTCCCCGTTACCCCATTATAAATCTCCCTAACTGTAGAGGAGTTAGGTAATCGTTAGAACTTTATTCAACGAGCACGGTTCTATCGATTTTTCCAGTTCGGCGTCGGATAGATCAATTTACCAGTGGCTTTGTTGGCAGGATATACCACGTGGAAACTCCTGCCTGCCATTGGGTAATGATCTGCTCATCAATGGCCTGATGCAATCCACCTTCCTCGCTCTTTTTGAAGGTCATTCTTCCCATGGGTGAGTTATAGTCCGTTTTTTCCATCGCGGCGATCAGTTTTTCCTTATCCGTCGACCCTGCCCTCTTGATGGCATCCACCACCGTCATCAAATTGGTATAGGCAAGAGGGACCCAGTATTCCGGGGTCCGGCCGGGGTAGGCCTTCTTGAACTTCTCCATCCACTTCACCGTCTCGGGCAGTTTCATCCCTGGAATCCAGACATCCACTCCCGCCACATAGTCTCCCGTTGCCCCAAGAGAGTCTTTGTATTGCGGAAAATTGATGGCCACCGAGAGGAAAAGCTTGGGATTGAAGTCTATTTCTTTGGCCTGCTTCATGAGCAAAGTCGTATCGCCAGCATAGGCCACCCAGTAAAAGACCTCCGGATTGGCCTTTTTGATCTTGGTGAGCATCGGGGTGAAATCGGAGGACCCACTCTTGAACCGTTCATCAAAAACGACCTCAAATCCCTTCTCCTTTAGATATTTCACCGCATAATCCCGGCTGGTCGTTCCATAGATCCCATCCTCATAGGCGATCGCAATGGTCTTGGGCCGGGGTGAAATGCTCAGGAGAAAATCGCGAATCGTTGACTGCCGGTGGTAGTCCCAGGGGTGGTAGTGAAAGAACCACCGTTTCGGCCCGAATTCATGCTCCACCTTGGTCGAAGACGCCCCCACCCAGGCGACGAAGGGTTCCAACCGCTGGATGGCATTGAGCTGCGCATACGTGATGGTGCTTGAGTAGCCGCCAATCAAGGCCACCACTTTATCCCGGGTGAGGAGTTTCTCCGCCGCCGCTATACCAACGGAGGGCTCCCCGGTATCATCTTCTATAATCAATTCCACCTTCTTTCCCAGAACTCCTCCTGCCTGATTGATCTCCTCCAACGCCATCAGGAGCCCTCGCCTCTGTTCTTCTCCCGCTTGCGCGAAGGCCGCCTTACTCAGAGGCAAAACCGCACCGATTTTGATGGTATCCTGGGCCATGGCCGGCTCTCCGCTAAAAAGACCTGTGAAAACCAAACCTAATCCACCTAATGCCGAGATGAATAAAAGTTTTCTTCCCATGACTTGACCTCCTTCCTTTTTTTAAAATTGGAGCAATAGACTCGTACCGGTATCCGAAGAGCGTCCTATCACGGACCACGACTTCCTCTTCCTTTCTCCTTCTTCCCCTCTCCTTGCCAACGTAAGGAAACTCTTTTGAGAAAACTCAAAGGATTTCTTTGTGAATTCTATGAGTTTATAGGTTCTTTTTTTTAAAAAAGTTTGAGAGCACTGGCGAAGAGCGCAAAAAGCACAGCGGTCCCGCCAATCTCTGAGAAAATTTCACTTAACGTCCTGTGGCCTTTTTGGGGATGCGCCCGGTGTGGATGCACTCCGAACGGAGACGACGGGTCAGGATTCGTTCCATCATCTGGCCGATTTCCAGAACCCGATTCACATTCACGGCCGTCTCGATCCCCATCTCATCCATCATCACAACCATGTCTTCGGTGGACACTAAACCGACGATGTTAGGGTCGGCGTAGTAATATTTGCCGGTCCCGGCCACCGGATAATCGTCCACAAAATTGGCGGGCTGCCCACCGATGCCTCCGATGGTAGATTCGAAATGCGTAATCCCGGCCTGAAGAGCAGCCAGAACATTGGCCAGGCCCCACCCGCGGGTCACGTGAAAATGGGCAATATGCAGGTTCGGGTCAGGGATGGCGTCCAGGACAATGGAAAAGTACTCATAGACTTTGTTGGGAGGGGCCGACCCGTCATGGTCGGCATGCTCGACGTCATCCGCCCCGATATCCAAAAAACGCTTGGTGAACTCCACTGCCTTTCGCAGCTCTGTCGGGCCTTCGATGGGACAGCCCCAGATGGTGGACACTGTCCCGCAGACTTTGATCCCATTCTCATGGGCCTTTTTGATGTATTTCTCGCACATCTTCCAGTATTCTTCCAGAGAGATTCCGGAATTTCTCCGGTGGTGGGATTCGCTGGTCGAGACCATGAAGAGGATGCGGTCCGGACCCCAGCCTTTCTGCCGGGCCTCGAAAGCCCGCTCGGCGGCCTTTTCGCGGATGGTCACAGCGGTGAATTGAACATCTTTAAGCTTGTCCTGCAGCAGCTTGCTACTATGGATGGCCTGCAGTAATTGGTCGCCGTCGGCAAACTGGGGCATGCCTTTGGGGTTTCCTAGGTTGGTGACTTCCAATCTCTTGAAGCCGGCCAGTACGAGCTGCTCCACGATCCAGAGCTTGGCCTGTGTGGAGAGGGTCTTCTCCTCGTGCTGGAGCCCGTCGCGCGCTGTGATATCGCCTAGCACAACTTTCTGCGGGTATTTCATCGTTGCCATTTTTTCATTCTCCTTTTTTAAAATTTCTTTGGACCCGCTCCCCGCTAGTCTTTGTCGCTACCTTATCTTCCAGCTCGGGAATCTCTTGAAATTACCTCCCGAAATCCATCTTTTTTCATCAGGGCCGGGTAATCCTTGTGGTAAAATTGAAAGGAAAAAGTTAACGAGAATCGCAAAGATGGCCTCAACGATTGTAATTGAGCTTGGAAGGTTCATTTTGCTCCTTTCGAGGCTGCCGGAAGCGGTTCATTGGAACCGGTGCATCCCGTTCGGAAAAAGAAAGATCACACTCACGGTAACAATTTCAAACAAGTCGGTGAAAGGGCCAACATTTAAGAGAAACACAGCGAAGTCCTGCCTTTTTGAAATTTCTCACATAGCTAGTGACTCAGATTCACCTTTCCTGAAAACCCAAGGAGAATGAAATCTTCCTGCAAGCCTCCAGGATCAAGGGACAGAAGATTTTAATCGCCTCCTGTTTGGAATGTCGACTGAGTGGAAAGGAGATATTCATTGCCGCCACAGCTACCCCGGTGTGATTGCGCAAAGGTGCGGCGATCGCGAAAAGCCCGGTCTCCAACTCTTCATTGTTCAATGCGATTCCCTTCTCGCGGATCTGCCTTAATTCATCCTTAAGAGCCTTGATCGATGTGATCGTCTTTTCGGTCTTCCTTTCGAAGTGGATCTGTCTCAGGATGGCTTCCAGCTCGGGTTCTGGAAGATAGGCTAAAATAGCCTTCCCCATGGAGGACAAATGGGCAGAGAGACGTGAACCGATTCGTAAGGTAGCATCTATAATGTGCGTTGATTGAAGTCGCTCCACAAAAATGACCTCAGGACCACTAAGGATTGCAAGGTTGACAGTTGTCCCTGTCTTCTCCCGGATTTCTTTCATAAATGGCAGAGCCATTTCCCGTACGCCTCTACCATCCAAGGCCGATAAACCGATGGAAATCATCCTCGGTCCGATCAAATAGGCATTTGTATCCGGGTTTTTATCGACAAAATCTGACCTTACCAGTGTCTGGAGGATCCGGAAGCAAGAGGTTTTCTTTATCCCCGAGATCTTCACCAGATCCTCCAGCTTAAGGGGTGAGTCATGCTGGGATAGCAAATAAATGATGTTCAATCCCTTTTCCAAGGATTTGATATAGTCTTTGTCATTCACCGATCAATTCCCTTCCTTCTTTATCATTTCGATCACCTCAGCGATGGTTCTGCCCCCATGAGCTCCCGCCTGCTGAAGTGCCCTAACCTTACTCTCCACTCTCCCCCCGGACCCCGCCATGATGGCCCCAGCGTGTCCAAGCCTTTTCCCTTCAGGGGCTGTGGAGCCCGCAATATAGGCCAAGACGGGTTTGCGAATCTCTCCACGGACAATCAACTCTCCTGCCTCTTCCTCCATGGACCCCCAATCTCCCCAACCAGAAGAACTGCCTTAGTGTTGGGGTCTTCTTCGAAGAGCTTGAGGGCCCTCCGGAACCGCAATCCCACGATGCGGTCTCCGCCAACACCGATTACGGTGCTTTGCCCCATACCGGCAGCCGTGAGGCGCGAGACAAACTCATAAGTCAACGTCCCACTCCTTGAGGCTACACCCCACGGGGCTAGGCCGAAAGTACATTGTGGGGACGAAGCCGAGTACCGAGTTCTCTGGCGGAGAGATCATGCCCGGCGTATTGGGTCCGATGATCACGACTCCCCTTCTCTTCGCTTCCTCCAAAACGACCATGGCATCGTGCAAGGGGACGTGTTCGGCCACGATCACCAACAGCCGAATGCCATTCTTCATAGCATCGAGGGCCGCCTCTTTAACGCTCCGGGCAGGAATAAACAGAATGGAAGCGTCTATTTTATGATGTCGGCAGGCCTCTTCTATTGAATTATAGACGGGCACACCGTGAACATTCTCTCCACCAGAACCCGGTCGCACGCCAGCCACAATTCGCGTCCCATACTCAAGCATATTTTTGACGTGGTGCCTGGCCGCATTACCCGTAATCCCTTGAATCAATACCCTTGTATCCCGAAATGCCAAAATACTCATCACCCATACGTCGCAAGAGCAATCGCCCGATCAATCGCCTCTTCCACCCCAGCGATCGGTGTGATACCCATGCCTTCAAGAATTTGTCTCCTCTCTTTTTCACGATTGCCGATCATCCTCACTACGATCGGAAATGGGGGTTGATAGGCTTTCAGATAATCTCTAATCCCCTCGGCCAGCTCGTCACATCGATTCAACCCCGCAAATATGTTAACGAGAAGGACTTTGATATCCACACTCTTATGAAAGATCTGGAAAGCGTCATAGACCCCCTGGCGGTTCATCCTGGCCTTTGTAAGCGTCTGGGGCTTAAGCACGACCGGACCCTTTAATTGTTCGGCAATGCCACGGACCTGTTCAGGGGATTTTGCCAGCGTTCCACGGAGCACCGGTATACCAACCCCTGCAAAAATTTGCTTTGCTTCGAACTCAAAAAGTTTCATAATCTTGGAATCCCAAAAAATTCCACAATGAGAAACTAAATTCCGAAATTTATATTATCCAGTTTTTACACCTTCTATATTTATGTTGTCAAGTAAAAAAATTTTTGCTTAAAGGGAGTTGCCGTCTCTGCTTGACATACCCTCTTATTTTATTTATATTAATATTCTAAGCACGCATCGCATTGGGAGATCCTCTGGGACCGACCCGTTTGAAGGTGAAATCAACGCCTGCCTCTAACCATCTCAATCCGCAGGGGACAAGACCTAAACAAAGAACCAGACCAACACAAAGAAAAAGAACAGACCGAATGTTTAACCAGGAAAAGGCGGAGAAGAGGATCGAGCGAATTTTGACGGTCTGGCTCCTGTTCAGATCGCCAGATTGACGGTTGAAGAATACACGAAAGCCATCCTGCCTTTTATTCTGATCCTGATCGCCGTCCTGTTCGTTGTGACGACGTTTCCCCATCTTGTCCTTTTCCTCCCGAGGCTATTGGGGAACTAAGAACGTGGGGTCAAGAAGAAAGGAGGGATATTCAAACTCAAAATAAGAACCCTCTCAGAGGATGATTCCGCTATTTTTCCATCCCTCATAAATTGGTGGCAAAATGCAGGCATGATGGAATAATGAAAAAACCAGCACTTGAATTATAAGGTCAGGAAAGGGGGATTCGTTGTCTTACAAAATCGGATTTGCTGGAACGGATGGAAGAACGCTCCTCAGCGCGTTGGTTACTTCTACGGCCAAGAGCGAAAAGTATGCGAATGATTTTCAAGGGGTGGTGATACGCGGAACTCCAGCGATGCCTCCCTTTGCCAAAATAATGGGCTGGCCAGTGGAATTTATCTCTACCGCCAATAATTCGGTTGAGGGCTATGGCGCCGCTATTCGAGAAGCCCTGAAGAGCGGTTTGATTGACTGCGTCATTCCGCTGCCTGAAGATCTGTTGTATAACGGTTTAGTGGATGAGGTAGAAAAGGCCGGTCTGGGAGATCGCATTGCCGGACTCACTCGGGCAGGCGCTTTTATTGAGGGCGACAAAATTGCCTGCAAGCGACTTTGTGCCGAATATTCTATTCCGGTAGCCGATCCATGGCAGGCCGTAGATGCCCGGGATTATAGAACGGTTCGAGATATCTGTTTGAGAAGTTTAGACCAATATGGGGGAGCCGTACTTAAGTACCCCTATAGTGCAGGAGGCAAAGGGAGCCGAATTATTCTAGACGCCTGGGAGATACGAGAAGTATACGATACTCTCATAAGAGACTATCAAGATAGCTATAGAGGCATAGGGGGAAATAGTTCCGAATGGCCGCTTTTGATCGAGTCGCGGATGTCCGGGGTAGAAATTAGCTTCACCATATTCGTTGACAGGAATGGTAATTTTCAAATCTTGCCTACGGCTATGGATTACCCAGAGCGCTTTGAAAGTCGTAAAAAAGGACCGGCGAGCAAGGATAATCCGATCACGGGCGGTATGGGCAGCATTTCACCTCATCCGATGGAAACCGGTGAATTGATTCAAATGGCCGCAGAAGATATTGCCAAACCCCTCGCGAAAGCCTTGAGCGAAAAAGGTATTTTGCGACCCTGCGTATTGTATCCGGGTTGCATGATCTCTTTGGATAGCTGGATGAAGCCCAAACGTCTAAGAGTTTGCGAAATAAACATCCGCCCCGGTGAACCAGAGTTTCAACCGATTGCTCGCCGGTTAAGAAATTTAGGCGCTCTAGCTAAGGCCATGTTTGCAGGCAATCTAGACGAAGTAACGCCAGAGGTGAGAACCGATCAGATATCCATTTCTATTGCCTTAGCTACGGGGCCCGGTGGTCCGGATGGGCAAAAAGGCTATCCTTGGTCTTGTACCAAAGGTGAACCCGTAGAGATTGATCTTTCGTATTTTAGGAAAAAAAATATCCAGGTGATTCCCTCAGCGATGGCGTACACTGAGAACGATGAGATCTTTAAGTCTGACGGAAGCCGGGTGGCATTTTTGAATGCGAATGCGGCGGTTAAGCCCGGAGAAATCAGAGCAGAAGTAGCTGAACGGTTGAGGCAAAAATTATACACCGCCTTTGCAGAGGGAAAAATCAGAGTCATCCCTCGCGAAAATCCCAAAGGTAATCGTTTGGTTCTAAGAGAGGATATTGGGTCCCATTATGCAATGGGTGAACGATTATTTTCTGAATAAAAAGGAGGGAGCCAAGGATATAGATAAACCCCTAACCAACCCCTTAACGTCCAACCATTCTGAGAGAAACCATCCCAGCCCGGCCATCAGGAGAAGCTTGAAGAGACAAGAAAAGGCAGTGTTTATAGTTTTTCTTATTTTAAGGATAGGTTTCCTCCCTTGGCGATCAAAGCAAGGGAAGGGCCAGGTCAGACAGGAAACGTAGGAAATTGACCGAGAAATAAGCTAACGTGGTTGATCTTCTTAAGGAAGGGCTGAACGACAAAATCGACTCGGCGAACCCCAAACCCGAGGGTAATAATTAGAAAAACTGGAAGGACAATAGAGGAATTCAGGGCTGAAAATTTGACATCTATCATTCATCAGGATTCTTGCGAGATTGAAATGATCGGTACCCTTTCACCCTTTTCTAGGGTTTCGGGTCAATCCGAAGAAGATGCTTATAAGGATTAAGGAATATGCAAATTCATCCGATATTATATTAACAATTCCCGAATATTTTCCTAAGAACAGCTTTCTCCATGGGCAAAGTTAATATCGACGCCTTAAAGCCCGGCATGGTCCTGGGTGAAGATGTGATCCATTCAAATGGGCGCCTTCTTCTTGGCAAAGGGGCTGTGCTGGACCCAACGCACCTGCGGGTCCTCAAAATTTGGGGGGTTGTTTCAGCCGAAATCGAAGGGGCATCGAATGATTTTCGTCTCCCTAACATAGACGAAATAGACCCGGCTGTGCTCGAGGCTGCAGAAAAATTAACCGAAGAACGTTTTTCCCTTTCCGATTTGGACCACCCATTCCTGCGGGCGCTTTTCAATATTTGCACCCTGCGCCAGGCCCAACAAATGGTCCTGGCAGAGACCCGGGAAAATGATCGGGCATCGGCTGAGCTGGAAAGGGCTCCGATTTCTGAGTCAAAACCCATTCGCCATTCTTCCCGCAGCAAGAAAGATCTATTTTCGCTGGTGGATGAAGATGTCAACCTGGCTTCTCTCCCCGATATTTTTACCGAGATCAGCAGGGTGATTGGCGATCCCCGCAGCTCCGCGATCCACGTCGCCAATGTCATCAGCAAAGACCCCAATCTCTCGGCCAAACTTTTAAAGGTCGTCAATAGCGCCTTTTACAGCTTTCCTTCCAAGATCGATACGATCTCCCGGGCGGTGATGATTGTGGGAAGCAAGCAGTTAAGTACCTTGGCCCTGGGAACGTCTGTGATCAACATATTTCAGGATATTCCTGCCGATCTGGTAGACATGAAGTCCTTCTGGAAACATAGCATCGCTTGCGGCATTAGCGCGCGCATGATCGCGAGTTATAAAAATGTCTCGAATACAGAACGCCTCTTCGTCGCCGGTTTGCTGCATGACATCGGCAGACTCCTTATCTATAAACATCTTCCCCGGGAAGGGAGGGAAATCTTTCTGCAAGCCAAGCGCACAAATTGCCTTCTCCGTTCGGCAGAGTTTGAAATCCTTGGTTTTGACCATACCCAAATCGGGGGTCTGCTCCTGAAAAAATGGAAGCTGCCGCTGATGCTGGAGCAGGCGGTCGGAAATCATCATCAACCCTCTCAGTCCCAGTATCCCCTGGAAGCCACGATTGTCTATCTTGCCGACATCTTGATCAATGCTCTTAGAATCGGAACGAGCGGGGAACGGTTTGTGCCCCTAATCATCCCGGAGGCGTGGACAGAACTTGGACTGCCGATAGAGGTTTTTACTAAAGTCGTCCAATTGATCGACCGCCAGATTGAAGAGGCCACCCACAATTTTTTTGATGGTTGTTAGCCCATGAACATGCGGATGAGCCCAGACGAACTCGAAGCCAGATCAAATTATCTCGAAGAGATAAATCGTTTCACCATCGATGCCTTGGAAATGGCCGCTTCTTTGGGGGATTTCCAGCGCAGCATTCATCGTCTGCAAGAGCCTCCCGCCATTTTCAAGGAAACGACGTCCCGCGTGAAAAGGCTGATCCCTTTTCAGGCCATGGCCCTTTATCTTGTGGATGAGGCGAACTCGAATTTTAATCTGGCCCATTGTACCCCGGAGAGCCAAATAGATGCCATCAAAGAAGAAGTGGAATTTTTAATCGACAACGGAACCTTTGCCTGGGCTTTGCGGGAGCAGAGAGCGGTGATGGTTTCTTCCAAAGATTTTGAGAGGCAGTTGGTCCTCCATGTCCTGGCCACCCATGCCCGGATTCGAGGTATGTTTGTCGGAATTCTGCATCTCGCGGAAAGGAATATTCCGGGAGTATCGATATCCCTGCTATCGACGATTCTGCTGAACAGCGCCAACACCTTGGAGAACTTTGAACTTTACAGGATGGTTCAAAAAGCCCGCGAAGAATTGGAAAATCGGGTCAAGGAACGTACGCTGGAGCTGGCGGAAACCAATAAAAAATTAAAGCGGGAAGTCGCTGAACGCAGACGGGCGGAGGAGGCCGTGCGCCAAGGTGAGGAGGCCGCCCGGCGACTGGCTAAGGAGAATGAGATCATCGCCGAGATCGGGCGAATTATCAGCTCCACATTGAACATTGAAGAAATATACGAATGGTTTGCCCAAGAAGTAAATAAGCTGATTCCCTTTGACGGTATTGCCGTCACTCTTAACAACCCCGAAAAGGATACGATTACCGTGAGCTATGTCTCGGGGCTAGATGTAGAAAGACGACGGGTAGGCGATACCTTCCCGCTGCGGGGTTCGGTGGATGAAAAAATAATGCGCACTCGATCCGGTTTCTTAATCCAGCCGGAAACAGTCGACGAGTTAGGAACTCGGTTTCCCAGCCTCCTATTCCCTTTTCAAGGGGGATTGCGTTCCCTCATGTCCGCGCCGCTCATCTCCAAGGATCAAGTCATCGGCGCTCTGCACTTTCGTTCCCAAAAACCCCAAGCCTATACGGATCAGGATCTCAGACTGGCCGAGCGTATTGCGGCTCAGATTGCGGGGGCGATTGCCAATGCCCAACTTTTTGTTGAGCGCAAGCGAGCGGAGGCGGCCTTGCGAATGGAGCGGGATAACAGCGAACGAATTGCCCGGAGTATCGGGGCTGGGCTCTGCATTGTTTCCAGGGACTACCGAGTTTTTTGGACCAATGACATTCTCAGACAAAGATGGGGGACGATTCATGGGCAATTCTGTTACGCGGCTTTCGAGCAGCGTACCGAGATTTGTCCGGAATGCGGGGTCCGAGAAATTTTTGAATTGGGTAAGGAAGAAGCGATCTTTGAGAAAACAAGGAAGGACATTCACGGCAACACCATTTGCTCAGAGGTGATTACCACTCCCATTAAAAACGAGGAAGGCCATATTTATGCGGCGATGGAATTGATCATACCCATCACCGAACGTAAACGAGTGGAAGAAGAGCTGCGCCGGGCCAAACAGGCTGCCGAAGCGGCCAACCAAGCCAAGAGCCGCTTCCTGGCCAACATGAGCCACGAGATTCGTACCCCCATGAACGGCATTCTGGGGATGACCGGTTTGCTCCTGGAGACTCCCTTGTCTACCGAGCAGCGCGAGTACGCTGAAACGCTCCATTCCTCGGCAGATTCCTTGCTTACGATTATCAACGATATTCTCGATTACTCAAAGATCGAGGCTGGGAAACTTGATTTTGAAACCCTCGACTTCGATCTGCGGACTGCCGTCGAAGACACCGTCGATATGGTAAAGATCCGGGTGAACGAGAAGGGGTTGGATTTAGCCTGCTTGATTCAACATGAGGTTCCCTCTCTCTTGTTGGGTGACCCCGGCAGGCTGCGCCAGGTCTTAATGAACCTCATGGACAATGCCGTGAAGTTTACCGAAAAGGGGGAGGTGGTAATCCGCATTACCCTGGAGGAAGAGACCGACCGCCACGCCACATTGCGTTTTGCCGTGAGTGACACCGGCATCGGCATTCCTCAGGACCGCCGGGATCTTCTCTTCCAGTCCTTTTCCCAGGGCGACCCTTCTACGACCCGCAAGTATGGCGGAACCGGTCTGGGCCTGGCCATTTCCAAAAATATCGTGGAGAAGATGGGGGGCCGGATCGGCGTGGAAAGTGCAGAAGGCGAGGGCTCCACGTTCTGGTTTACAGCTGTTTTTGAAAAGCAGCCCGTGGATCGGGAAAGATCCCCGCGGATGTTCGAAGATATTCGGGGGCGGCGCATCCTGGTGGTCGACGACAATGCCACGAATCGCCTTTTCCTGCGGGAGCAACTATCTTCCTGGAGATGCCTGCCGGAGGAAGCCGCCAATGGAGAGGAAGCCCTGGCCAAGCTGCGCGCAGCTGTGGAGGCCAAGGACCCTTTCCTGGTCGCGATCCTGGACATGGAGATGCCGGCTATGGATGGGGCCACGCTGGGCCGAAAAATCAAGGAGGATCCCGATCTTTGTAGAACCATTCTGATGCTGTTGACCTCTACAGGTAGACGGGGAGACGCCAAACGCATGGAAGAGATCGGCTTTGCCGCTTATCTCATGAAACCCGTGAAGAGTGCCCAACTGCACGATTGTTTGGCGCTGGCCATCGGCAGCAAATCCCCTTCACCCGGAACCCGCTCTGTCCCCATCATTACTCGGCACTCGGTAGCGGAGGCTAAAAAGGAAAAAATCCGCATCTTGCTCGCCGAAGACAACTTGACCAACCAGAAGGTGGCCTTACGCATCTTGGAAAAAATCGGCTACCCGGCTGAGGCCGTCGCCAATGGGAAAGAGGTGCTATCGTCGTTGGAAAGGAATTCCTATGATCTGATTCTGATGGATGTGCAGATGCCCGAGCTGGACGGTTTTGAGACCACCGTGGCCATCCGGCGAAAGGAGAAAGAGACGGGACACCATATTCCCATCGTTGCCATGACCGCTCATGCCATGAAAGGGGATCGGGAGCGATGTTTAAAAGCGGGCATGGATGATTATATCTGTAAGCCCGTTCAACCCAAAGAACTCATCGCGGTCATTGAGCGGCGGCTTCGAGAGACCCCGGCGGCGATGCCGCAAGTGTCTCGAGCCCGGATACCGAAGGGAAAGGAAATATTCGACAAGAAAATATTATTGAGTCGTCTGGATGGCGATGAGGAAATCTTCAGAGAAATTGTGCAGGCTTTCCTGGAAGACACGCCGCTTCAGATGGAAAAGCTGAAACAGGCTTTGCAGGAAGGGAACGTAGTCGGAGTGGAACGCCAGGCGCATTTGCTCAAAGGAGCGGCGATGAATATGGGCGGAAAGGAGCTGCAAACCGTAGCCTGGGAGATGGAAGTGGTGGCCAAGGATGGAGATCTGAGCAGGGCGCGGTCACTGGTGGAAAAACTCGACCCGGCATTCGAGAGGCTGAAAGGGGTCTTGTCCAATCTGAGCTTGTAAGATCCATCAACGCCTCCGCCCCAAGCCGCCTTTCATCCGTTTTTTATTTTGGTCTGACTCTAAATGGCAGCGCTTATATTTCTTCCCGCTGCCGCACCAACAGACCTCGTTGCGGCCCAATTCGGCACGTTTTTCACCCGTTTTATTCTGATTGAAAAAGCGGTCCAGAATTTTCATAGCCAGACTTTTCGATCTCTCATTTCAAGGGTTTCCTTCTAATACCTCCGGCCGCCTCCGCCTCCGCCTCGCCCCCCCTTGAATCCTCCCCTCCGATCGCCGCCCGGTCTCGGGCCTTCTGAGTCCCTTTTCGGGCGGGCCTCATTGACCGTGATGACTTTCCCATGAAGCTGTCCACCGTTGAACTTTTGGATGGCCTCCTGGGCTTCCTTCTCGGTTTCCATCTCCACAAACCCAAACCCTCTGGTTAGGCCTGTGTACTTATCCTTGATGATCGTCACGGAGAGGACTTTCCCTGCTTCGGAAAAATTGGCTTTTAAATCCTCCTCCGTAACTTCATTCGACAAGTTCCCGATGTACAGGTTCTTATTCATTTCCATCTCCCTTCTTTCTTTCTTCCTTTCCCCACCATTGGGAAAGGAGTAAACTGGAGAGTTTCAGGCTCCGAGAGTCCACCGCGGACCGACTTGAACACAAAAAAAGCCGCCTAAGCTTAAAGAGCCATGCGGCTTGTTCTTTTGCTCCAAACCTAAACTCTTTACAACTCTCCAGGGTCAGGATAACCTTTCTTTGGTAACGATGTCAAGGTTTATTTATTGGGTTGTTTATTGGGTTGATTTATTTCTCGCCTCCCCCTGGTCCCGGAAAATCAATGCGAATTCATGAACGAAAATGAAAAGTGCAGAGTGGGAGGTTATCTGTTGGCAGCCTGGGGGAGAAGGGTCCCTCTTGAAAAAATTTCCCCAGGGGACGGCTATTCGGTTAGGATAAGAAATAAAGTATGATATATAATAAAAAAAGAAGCAACACCCTTTCAGATTTTTATTCTTCTGGAATTTGAATGAAACTACAGGATAGAGGAAGGCCCATGAATCCTCGTTTCGTTGTCCACGAACACGATGCCTCCCACCTCCATTACGATTTTCGGCTGGAGATGGACGGAGTTCTGCGTTCCTGGGCGATTCCCAAGGGACCCTCTTTGAATCCATCCGAAAAAAGGCTGGCTGTGGCCGTAGAGGATCATCCCCTCGAATACATTGACTTCGAAGGGATCATTCCCGCAGGGCAATACGGAGGCGGGACGGTGGGGATCTGGGACCGGGGGATCTACGTCCTTCTGGAGAAAAAAGAGGATAAAATTAGGTTTTTCCTTGAAGGGGAGAAGCTTAAGGGAACTTTCACTCTGGTCCAGCTTCGGAGAGGTCCAAAAGGAAATGAATGGCTCCTGATGAAGCAAAAGGATGAATACGCCCGTCCTACTTGGAAATTAAAAACATGTCTCACCGCCAAGAGGAAAGCCGAATTGCAGGAAGAAGAGATTTCCCGAGCGCTTCCTGATGCTTGACCGGCCCCCTGCTGCAATCCTCCGACCTTTTCCATTCCTGATTAGATCGGGATGGGAAAGCGAAAAAAAGTTGACGGGTTTTGAAGAATTTGTTTACATTACTATTTTGAAAGGAAGGAAACCATGGCTGTCAAGACATTTCAAGAATATATTGAAAGCTTAAGGAGGTTGAAGCCCACCGCCTATATGTTTGGAGAGAAGATCGAAAATGTCGTGGATAATCCCCGCATCCGGAAAGGGATCAATGCCACGGGAGCAACCTACGAGTTGGCCGCCTCTGAAAAATACCGCGCCCTTCTCACGACCATTTCTCCTCTTACGGAAGAGCCGATCAACCGCTTCACCCTGCCGCCGCAGTCCGTCGCGGACCTGGTCGCCCGGGTGAAGATCAACCGCATCCTGGGCGGATACGTAGGGACGTGCCACCAAAGGTGCACTGGGCTGGATTGTTTAAGCGCCCTCTCCATCGTCACCTATGATATCGATAAAAAATTTGAAACGAATTATTATGCCCGTTACCTAGACTTCCTGAAGTATATGCAGCGAAATGACTTTACCGCCAATGCCAGTGTGACCGACGTCAAAGGAGATCGCAGCTTGAGCCCCCGCGAACAACCTGACAAAGACCTATACTTACGGGTGGTGGAGAAGCAAAAAGATGGGATCCTCGTGCGCGGCGCAAAGGTGCACCAGACCGGGTCGCTGAGCTGTCATGAGCTGATCGTGCTACCCACTCGGGCGATGGGGAAAGGGGATGAGGACTATTCCGTGGCCTTTGCGATCCCGCCGGATTCCAAAGGAGTCATCCACGTCGTGGGGAGAAACTCGCTAGACACCCGGGAACTGGAGGGGGTGGATTGCGGTAACATCCATTACAGCAAATATTGTCCTACAGTGATCTACGATGATGTATTTGTGCCGTGGGAGAGAGTCTTCATGTGCGGGGAGGTTGATTTCGCCGGTGAATTGGTCAATCGGTTCTCCGCCTTTCACCGCCAGTCGCACGGGGGCTGCAAGGCGGGCAAGATTGACGTCATGACCGGCGCGGCTCTGCTGATGATGGATTACAACGGGTCGGCCAAGGTCACTCACCTTCGTGAAAAAGTGGTGGACATGATTCATAAGGCCGAGACCCTTTACGGGTGTAGTCTGGCCGCCTCTTACGAGGGAAAGAAAGAGCCCTCGGGAACTTATTTTATCAATTCCGTTTTGGCCAACGCCTCCAAGATTCACGAGGGGAAAGATATGGCCGAAGTCATGCGTCTGTTGATTGACGTCAGCGGCGGCTATGTGGCAGACCTGCCTTCCGACAAGGACTTAGCCAACCCGGAGGTGGGCGGGCTGTTGAAGAAATATCTCCAGGGGGCCGTGGGAGTGCCAGTAGAAAACCGGGTTAAAATGCTGCGCCTGGTGGAAAAGTTGGCCATGGAGAGCGCCGATGCGATCTCTGACATCCATGGAGGAGGGTCACCCGCCGCCCATCGGCTTACGATTCTTCGGGAGTCCGACCTCAACTACAGGAAGGGCTGCGCCAGACGTCTGGCTGGAATTAAATAATGACATTTCTCCCTTGTAACACGTAAACATTTTCATGCCTCTTGTTCATTCCCTGAGAGTCTTAAGGCGATCCAGGTCACCGTTCTCTGGGGCCAGTTTAAACCCTGGGGGCGACTGTCTTAATGGGGAATGAGCGGTAAGAGGGCAAACCTCAAAAAAGAGGGGATAAAGAAATGGAGGAAAGAATGAGTAGAAGATATGGCAGAGTTTTAATCGTCAATCTGGAAGACCGCAGTTCCAGAACGTTGGAAATTGAACCGGGGGTGCTGAAAAAATTCGTCGGCGGTGCAGGGCTCGCGGCCTATCTTTACAGTCAGTTCGCCAAAGGGGATATACCCCCGCTGGATCCAGCGAGTCCATTTTTCATCATGACCGGTCCCCTTACGGGAACCCCGGTGATCCTATCTGGAAGACACGGAGTCGCCGGCAGATCGCCGCTTACGGGTTTCTGGGGGGAGTCTTCCGTGGGTGGGCACTGGGGCCGGGAGTTCAGAAGTACCGGATATGACGGGATCGTTCTGCTGGGCAAATCCAGCAGGCCCGTTTACCTATTTCTCATGGACGGGAAGCTGGAGTTTCGGGATGCCGCCCATGTTTGGGGGAAGGACTGTTTTGAGACCGATTCCCTTCTCCGGAAGGAGCTGGGGGAGAAGGTACAGGTTTGTTCCATCGGGCCGGCCGGGGAGAAGCAGGTCAAATTCTCCGGTGTGTTCACGGATGGGAGGCATGCCAGGGTGGCGGGGCGCTGCGGGCTGGGGGCTTTGATGGGGTCGAAAAATGTGAAGGCGGTGGTGGTTGAGGGAAAGGAAGAGATCCCCGTCGAGAACCTCGACTCTTTGCGCGCCAGTCTGAAGGAACTGAGCCCAACCCTAACCGGCAAGCTGAAAGGGTTAAGTACCTTCGGTACGCCGGGGCTCGTCGTTCCCTGCGAGGCGATGGGGGATCTTCCCGTGAAAAACTGGAGTCGCGGGAAATGGACCGAGGAGGCCAAGAAGATCAGCGGCCAGGAGATGAACGAGAAGTATTTGAAGAAACAGTTCTTCTGCGCCGGCTGCCCGGTGGGCTGTGGCCGGACTGTGGGAGGAGTGGTCGACCCGTCGCTGGCCGAGACCGGGGGACCGGAATACGAAACCCTGGCCATGATGGGGTCCAATTGCCTCATCGATAACCTGCCAGCCGTTCTCCGTTTGAATGAGCTGGCCAATCGTCTCGGGATCGATACCATCGAAACTGGAGCCGTGGTGGCCTTTACCATGGAGCTTTTTGAAAAAGGATTGATCGGCTCCAAGGAATTGGGGTCTCTCTCTCTCAATTGGGGAAACGCGGAGGGAGCGGAAGCCCTGATCCGCATGATCGTCGCCCGGGAAGGGTTTGGGGACATCTTGGCCGAAGGATTGAAAGTTGCCGCCGAGAAGATCGGGGGGATGGCGATAGAATATGCCATCCAGTCGAACAATATGGCCATACCGGCCCACGACCCTAGGGCCTATGCCAGCCTGGCTCTGGGTTATTCCACTTCCGACCACGGCCCTTCCCACACAGACAGTTTCAGCTTCTGGTTCGAAAGGGGTTCGACCTTTCCCGAAATCGGAATTGAGAAGGTGATGGACCGGTTTCAGTCCGAAGGAAAAGCGGAGATGGTGGTAAAGGTCCAGAACGTGATGAACCTGTGGGAGAACCTGGCCCTCTGCAAATTTACAGTCATCGGCGGAGTGCAACTGCAGCACATCCGCAATTGGCTAAAGGATATCTGCGGGTGGGACCTCTCCATACCGGACTTGATTGAGGTGGGGGAAAGGAGCTTCAACCTGAAACGGAAGTTGAATGTCGCCTGGGGGATGAGCCGGAAAGAGGATACCCTTCCCCTCCGCATCCTTACTCACCGAGTGAGCGACGGCGGAGCTGGCAGCCACCTTCCTCCGTTCAACGTCCTGCTGGCGGATTATTACGAGAAGCGCGGCTGGGGCAAGGAAGGGATCCCGACGGAAGAGACCTTACAAGAGATTGAAGATTTAAGCTTCCTTTGGCCACAGAGCCCGCAGAGAACACATGCCTCTCTGACCTCTGTGTCCTCTGGGGCGAATTTTTTTATGAATGTAAAGATTGAGTTCATTGGCTTTCCGGTCATCTACGACATCTTCCCGGAAGGGCCTCACCCGTTCGCCTTTCCGGGAGAAACTCTACCGGAACTCATTCAGAGCTTGGTCGAAAGGAAGGGGGTGCGGGTCAGGGAATCGCTTCTGGACCCCAGGACGCAATCCCTCGATCCGGCCATTCAGATCATGATCAACCGCAAGTTCCTTCCGCAAGAGGAAATTCCCTCGCGCCGGATCGAGGAGGGCGATCACGTCACCTTTTTAAAATTGCTGGCCGGGGGATAAAAAATTATGGGGCCTTCTGCCCGGTCTCGCAAACCCTGCCGCCGGTCGCTGCCAGTACGGGGTCAGTGTGGGCCTAAGGCCGAAAAGGTTCAAGATTTCCAATAGGGGGTGAGCTCATTTTAAGGCTTGACAAAAAAAATCGATGGAATAATATTGGTAAGAATATTGGTAACAATGTCGGTAATAATTTAAACCCACCGCCTTCGTGAAACTCTGCACCTCCCCATAGGCGGCCAGGCAGGATTCAAGAAGGATTTTGGAAAGGCCAATGGTTCTCAGACCGTCCTCGACCAAAGCCGCCTCCACCCCCTTACGAAAGAAATCCATAAGGATAAATTCATCCGATATGGTCAACGAGATCGTCGACCATATCGAGATCGGCATCCTATTCGGCGAGTACAAGCCCCGGCAGCATTTGATTCAAGATCAGCTCGCGGAGAAATATTCTGTCGAGAGAAATATTATCCGGTCAGCTCTTAAAAAACTGGAGGAAAAAAGCGTCATCGAGCATTTTCCCAACCGGGGTTCGGTGGTGAAGGAATTCACTGCAAAAAATGCCAAGGACCTTTACCGCCTCCGGTTTTTACTGGAGGGTATGGCCGCTGAGATGTCCGTGGCGAAGATGACTTCCCCCATCATCCGTCAGCTGGAATCCTTGAGGAAAGAGATGGAAAAAAATCTTCAAGAGGGTAAATTGAAAGCATTCTCCTTGGCGCACGAAAGATTTCATCAACTCATATTTGAAACGGCGGATAACTTTTACCTTTTAAAAATGATCAAAGAATTGATCAGCGCCTCCGCCTCCATCCGTTATTTTTCTTATTCTCGGTATTCCTTGACCGAGACCAAAAATCAACTATTGGATGAACATAAACAGATGATTACTTGCCTGAAAAAAGAGGATACCAAAAAAATTGGGCAAATTTCCACGTCCCATATCAAAGCCGGAATTAACTACTATCTAAGGAATTTTTTTCCGCAAGAAAGCCAGATCGATTAAACCGCAAGGAGAATAGGCCATGCGCGAAGATTTAGAAATTATGCAAGGTGCGGTAGATATGCACATTCATTCTGCGCCCAGTCTCTTTCCCCGGCTCGTCGACCATGTGGAAGCCGCGGAAGGGGCCAAAGCAATGGGAATGAAAGCCGTGGTATTGAAAGAACATCACGGATATACTTCCGACCGGATGTACTTTGTCCGCAAGCTGGTCTCCGGAATCCAAGTCTATGGAGGGGTCGTTTTAAACAACGCCGTAGGGGGAATCAACCCTTTTGCCGTCGAAGCGGCCATTGACCTTGGAGCCAAGATCGTTTGGTTTCCGACCCTCTCGGCGAAAAACCATCTGGACCAGATGGGCGGACCGGAATTCGGTTCTTCCATGCAGCAAAAGGCCAAAAGAAAAATGGTGGAAAAGCCCCTCACGGTCCTGGATGAAAAGGGCCACCTCCTCCCAGAAGTTTTTGAGGTCATCGAACTGATCGCCGCTCACGACATCATGCTGGCGACCGGACACCTTTCGATCCCCGAGGTTCGACCTCTCATCAAGGCCGCTAAGGAGGGGGGGGTAAAACGCCTCTACTTGAATCATCCGGAGTATATCATCAACGGGACGATCGAGGAGCAAAAGGAACTGGCTCAAAGGGGAGTTTTCATCGAGCATCTGGCCATCTTCATGTACCCCATGTGGCCCACAAAAGCTGGAATTAATGGTATTGTGGAAATGATCAAAGCCGTCGGTCCTGAGAGAACGGTCTTAGCCACAGACCTCGGGCAAGTCCATAATCCTCCGCCCTGGGAAGGATTAAGAATGTTTCTCAGGGTTCTCTTGGAAAAAGGAATTCCTAAAGAACACCTGAAAAAGATGATTCAGGATAACCCCTCTTATCTTCTGAACATATAACAGGAGTGACCGGGAAGGTGTCAAGGGGAGTTTTCTAAAGTCAAGAAAAATTTACCTAGGGGGATCCCTAAAGGAAAGGAGGACCAAATGTATTTAAAGGATAAAGTGGCCATCGTGACAGGTTCGGCCATGGGGATTGGTCGAGCCATGGCTGAAGGGCTGGCTTCTGAGGGGGCGAGCATTGTGATCGCGGACGTGGCCAGGGCAGACGTCGCGGCCAAGGAAATGAAAGATAAAGGATTCAAGGCCATCGGGGTCAAGGTGGATGTCTCCTCCCAGCAGGACACGGAGAAAATGGCCGCGGAGGCCCTGAAGGCTTTCCGACGCATCGATATCCTTGTCAACAACGCTGGAATTTATACTTCGCTCATTCCCGGGCCCTTCGAAAAAATTACTGTGGAGGAATGGCGCAGAGTGATGGATGTGAATGTCCTGGGAATGTTCCTCTGCTGCCGGGCGGTCATTGGCGAGATGCGCCAGAATAAAAACGGCCGGGTCATAAACCTCTCTTCGGGCACCCCATTCAAAGGAATTCCCTACCTGCTGCATTACACAACCAGCAAAGGGGCCGTCATTGCCTTAACCCGGGCATTGGCCAAAGAAGTCGGCGCCGACAATATCTTGGTAAACGCCATTGCTCCGGGCTTTACCCTCAGCGATGGGGTTATGGCCAGCGAGATCCAGTTAAAACATTTCCGCGAGGTGTCCGCCAAGGCCCGAACCTTGGTCAGAGATCAATATCCCCAGGATTTAGTGGGGGCAGTGAAATTTTTCGCAGGTCCGGATTCCAGCTTCATCACGGGACAGACCCTCGTTGTCGATGGGGGAGCTTATTTTCATTAAAAAAATGGGCTGAATGGCCAGGAGTAAAAAAACAGAAAAGGAGGGTTTAGGAATGAAAAAGGAAGGAAGGAACGGATGCTTGCTATTGATTGTTCTGGCAATTTTTGTGCTCACATCAACTTCCTCATGGGCCAAGGATATCCTCATCGGCCTGGATGGTCCTCTCTCGGGGCCCGCTGCTTCTTTTGGTCTGGACGCGATCAATGCGGTCAATATGGCCGTTGATGAGATCAATGCGGCCGGGGGCATCAAAGGAGATATGCTGAAAGTGATTGCCAAAGATTCCATGCTGGACCCTACAAAGGCCAGAGCCAACGCTGAAGAGCTGGTGTACAAAGACGGCGTGGTTGCCTTTTTCGCCTCCACCTTAACGACCAATAATTTAGCCTCGCTGGAGGTAACCACGAAGGCCAAAGTCCCCCACATCATTGCCGGTACGACCAGCGATGTAGTCTGTCCGCCTGCTCCAGGGGCGTGTAACCCTTACGTCTTCCGGCTTCCCATCCTGAACAGCTGGCAGGCTGATAAATTGGTCGGTTACGCTAGTAAAAAACCTGAAGGCCAAAAGAATTGCCTTGATGTATGATTCGACCGGATACGGGCTGGATGGAAAAAAGAATCTGGAAGCGAGTTTGCAAAAGATAAAACAAAAAACGGCGATCAGCGAAACGTTCAATATGTCAGACGTGGATTTCACTCCCCAACTCCAGAGGATTCGCGACGCCAAGGCCGATGCCATCATTACCTGGACCCTGGGGGTGCAGGTCGCCCATATTGTTCAATCCATGAAGCGCCTGGAGTTGAACATCCCCGTTCTGGGGAGTGAGGCCATCACGGAAGCTGGGTTCAGAAACCTTGCTGGCCCGGCCGCCAATGACGTGTACATTGCCGACCGGATGCCCTCAGCGTATGATTCCAAGGACCCCAAAGTGCAAGCCTTCGTGAAAAAGTGGCGGGAAAAGACCAAGATGGATGAGAAGCTGGCAGTTCCCAGCTGGAGTGTAACCTATTACGATGCGGTCTACTGGCTGGCCGAAGCACTGAAGAAGGTCGGTCCGGACCGAGAAAAGTTAAAGAATGCTCTCGAAAATTCCTCCTATACGGGCGTGACTGGCATTCAGTACATCTTCACTCCCCTGAAGCACAACGGGAGAAGTGGGCCGGAATCGGTTTCCATCGTTCAGGTGAGAGACGGCGCGCTGGTGACCCCGAAGAAGTAAGGAAAGATTCTACCGGATAGAGAGTCGGGGAGATCATGCTGGAGGCCATTTTTTCCGGGTTGGTGATCGGCGCCATCTATGCCCTGGTGGCGCTCAGCTTCAGCATCATCTTTGCCACGACCAATATCGTTAATTTTGCCCTGGGCGAGGTGGTCATGGTCGCTTGCATGATGGCCCTGACCACCATCGTCACCCTGCAGTGGCCGGTCCTCGCCGGGATTTTGCTAACGATCCTGGTGGTGCTGCTTCTCTCTTATTTTCTGCAATGGATCGCCCTGAAGCGCCTCCAGCGAGTCGATCCCAACACGGCCTTCATGCTGACGCTGGCCGCGGGCATCATCCTGAACAACGCCGCTCTTTTGATCTGGGGGGACAAGCCGTTCCCCTTCCCGAGCCTCTTGGGGGAACGTATCCTTTTCCGCATCGGCCAACTCGCGGTCAACCAGCAGGGGATCGGGGTGATTGTCGCGGCCCTTTTGCTGATGGCCGTTGTGGATTGGTTCCAGCGCAAGACCCTGATGGGCAAGGCGATGATGGCCACTTCTCTTGACCGCGAGGCGGCTTCAGCAGTTGGGATCAATGTCAAGCTGATCTACACGCTTTCCTTTGCCATTAGCGCCCTTTTAGCCGCCGCCGCCGCTTTCCTGATTGCCCCCTTCACCTTTGCCAGTTACTATATGGGAACAGACATCGGCCTGAAGGGCTTTGCCGCCGCCATTCTGGGCAGCCTGTCCCAGGGACGCGGGGCGATCATCGGAGGCCTGGTCTTTGGCCTAGCCGAAGCGGTCCTGTCTTACCTATTTGGTTCAAATGCCCGGGATCCCTTGCTCTATCTTGCCTTCATCCTGGTGCTGATGGTAAAGCCCACAGGTCTTTTTGGATTGTCGAAATGGCAACGAGTCGCTTGAAGGATTCCGCCACTCACCCACTCCGGAGGATCCTGATACCTGCGTTCATCTTGTTTCTCCTGTTCGTTCCTCAGATCGTACCCAATGTCTATTACCTGCGATTAATTCAGATTGCCGCCATTTTCGGAATCATCGCTGTGGGTCTGGACCTGCTGGTCGGTCATACGGGTTTAATTTCGCTGGGTCATGCGGGTTTGTTTGCCATTGGCGCTTATACTTCTTCGCTCCTGGCCCTCAAATTGGGGTTTTCTTTCTGGCTGGCCCTCCCCCTGGCCACTGTGGCCTCGGGCTTTATTGGTTTGCTTCTGGGAATTCCCTCCTTCCGGCTGGCCGGAGTATACCTGGCCATGACGACCATTGCCTTAAATATCATCGTCCATAAAGCGATCATTTTGATGCCCGAACTGACGCGGGCCGCCGAAGGTCTGCGGAATATCCCCATGCCCAGCATCGGGTCTTTTACGCTCGATGTAAACAATTATTATTACGTCATCCTCTTCTTTTTCCTCGCCACCCTCTACCTGATGAAAAATTTTTGCCGCTCCAGCTGGGGGAAAGTGATCACCTGTATCCGGGAATCGGAGCTGGCCGCCCATTTCATGGGAAATTCCATCTACCGTTATAAACTTCTGGTCTTTGTTCTTTCGGCTGCGATCACGGGGATGGCGGGAAGCCTATTTGCCCACCTCATGGGGTACATCAACGAACCTTCCTTTACCTGGGAGAATTCTGTTTTGATGCTCTTGATGGTCATCGTCGGGGGGCGGCGCGAACTGCTCGGCCCGGTTGTCGGTGCCTTGCTCCTCATCTGGCTGCCGCAGTTTGTCCAGCGCTGGGACCAGTATCGGCACGTGGTGTACGGAACCATGATCATCTTTTTTTTGCTCGCGGCCCCCGCTGGCATTGTGGGGGAATTTCATTTACTCTGGAACCGCTTGTTCTCTTCTGCCCGCACCCGGCGCACCGTTGCCCTGGCGCTATCTGAGCCCGTCCTGGTTGAGCCAGGCCAAACTTCGGTCAAGGATTTACAGCAACCGATTCTTTCGGTCCGAAGCGTTTCCAAATCTTTCGGCGGCCTGAAGGCCGTGAATCTGGTGGACCTGACCATCCAACCCGGGACCATCCATGCCTTGATCGGTCCGAATGGATCGGGGAAAACCACGCTGGTGAATGTGATCACCGGCCTGTATAAACCCGACGAAGGAGAAATTTTCTATCAGGGGAAATCCCTGGCCGCTCTGCCGCCGGACCGGATCTCCCGGGTGGGGATCGGACGGACATTCCAAACCCCGAGCGTCTCGCCCAGCCTGACTGCGGCCGAAAACCTCCTGGTGGCCACTCATCATCGGGCTCGGGCCAACCTTGTGACCGCCCTCCTGGGCCTGCCGGAATATTTCCGCCAAAAGGAGAAAGCCTTCGCCGAAATTTGCGCCTTGCTTCGAGAAGTGGGCCTGGAGAAATTAGCTCACTTGAATATGTCCCAGCTTCCCCACGGGTACCAGCGTTTGTTCGAAATCGCCCGGGCTCTTGGATTACAACCGCATTTGCTGATTGTAGACGAACCTGCGGCGGGCCTGTCGCAAGAAGAAATTGCGCATTTGGCCAAAGTTCTTCGCAATGTCAAAAAGAAGGGCATTGCGGTATTATTGATCGAGCACAACGTGGATTTTGTCATGTCCCTGGCCGATTATGTGACGGTTCTCGATTTCGGTAAGAAGATTGCCGAAGGGAAACCGGCCGAAATTCAGAACAATGAAGAGGTATTAAAGGCCTACCTGGGACACAGGAGACAGCCCGCCCATGCTTGAGGTTAAGAATCTGCACGTGCGTTACGGGCCAGTCGAAGTCGTGTCCGAAGTATCTTTCCGGGTGCAAAAGGGACAACTGGCTGCCCTTCTGGGATCTAACGGGGTGGGGAAAACATCGATTTTGAAAGCCATCACCGGTCTGGTCCGCCCCCACTCAGGAGAAATCCTCTTCGCCGGGCAGATGATCCAGGGCAAGCCCCCGCACACCATTGTCCGCCTGGGAATCTGCCAGGTCATGGAGGGAAGAAGGCTGTTTGGGGGACTGAGCGTGGAAGACAATCTTCTCCTGGGAGGATGCAATCACCCCCCCAAATTTCGCCGAGCCCACCTTGACGAAATCTTTAATCGGTTTCCCATTTTGAAAGAAAAAAAGGCCCAGCTTGCCGGGTCTCTGAGCGGGGGGCAGCAGCAAATGTTAGCCCTGGGCCGGGCATTGATGGGGATGCCCAAATTATTGCTCTTGGATGAGCCGTCCTTTGGCCTTGCTCCCATCGTAGTAGAAGAGTTGATGACTTTGGTGAAAAATTTACGCCTTGAGGGAATGACCATCCTGATGGTCGAGCAGATGGCCAACCTGGCGTTGGAGATCGCAGATTATGGATATATCATGTCGCCGGGGCGCATTGCGATGGAAGGTTTCGCCAAAGAGATCGCCGAGCATGGAACGCTGAAAAAAACTTATCTGGGGGGATGAAACAGTTTGGGGTTTCGGGTTAGGAGTTTGAAGTTTCAGGTAACGGGTTACGGGGTTCTCGTCTTTAATCTCGAACGTCTATCTTTTCTTAACCTCTTAGCTCCAAAAAAGTGAAGCGATCTTCGGGACGCCCTTTCGCAGACAGGCTTGGAAAGGAAATGGCCGCATTTTCCTGGATCCAACCGGCGGTTTTATTCCGTCATGCCCGCGCAGGCGGGCATCCAGGGCTTTGGACCCTTACTGGATTCCCACTTTCGCGGGAATGACAAACTCGCTCCTTGCGAATATTTATGCAATGTTTAGGTTAAGACTGCGCCCTAATTTTTTGAAAGGATGGTTAAATGGAGAAAAATAACTTCCGGCGGGTTACGTTCGAAGAATTAAAAAATTTTTGTAAAAAGGCATACCTGAAAGCCGGGGTTCCCGATGAAGAGGCGGAGGTAGTGGCCGACCTCCTGACCCGCTCGGACCTGCGGGGGGTGGAAACCCATGGAGTCACCCGGCTCCCGATTTACATCCAGAGATTGCAGAAGGGATATGTGCGGGCGAAATGTCAAATAACCGTCGTCCAAGAAAAAGGACCTACGGCCTTTCTGGATGCCCACGGTTCGATGGGGCACCTGGCCGCCTACCGAGGAATGGAGAAGGCCATCCAGAAGGCGGAAGAGCACGGCATCGGGTGGGTCTCTGTAAAAGACAGTGGCCATTTTGGTGTGGCCGGGCTTTTTCCCATAATGGCTCTAAAAAAAGATTTTATCGGCTATATCGTTTCCAACTCGGCTCCCATGATGGCACCCTGGGGCGGGCGTGAGCGAATCATCGGAAATAATCCTTTGTCTTATGCTTTCCCGACTGATCAATATCCGCCAGTCATCTTGGATTTTTCTTGCAGCTTGGTCTCCTCGGGAAAATTGATCCTGGCCCGCAAGAAGGGAGAAAAGATTCCCCTGGGGTGGGCAATCGACAAGAACGGGCTCCCGACCGAGGACCCGTATGAAGGGTATGAGGGCGGAGGTTCTTTGACCCCGATTGCCGAACACAAGGGATACGGAATGGTTCTGGCCCACGAGATGCTCACCGCGGTTTTAACCGGGGGGAAATGGACGCGGAATATAAAAAGCCTTTACGAAGAAGACGAAACCCGAATTCAGGGGACCTGCCATTCTTTTATGGCCCTGGACCCGGATTGTTTTTTGGGCCGGAAGGAATTCAAAAAGAATATGGACCGCTACATCAAAAGCATCAAGGAGAGCGCGAAGGCCAAAGGTGCCCAAGAGATTCTTATGCCTGGCGAGCCAGAATATCGAACCGAAACCAAATTCCTCAAGGATGGGATTCCTCTCGCCCCGAATACGATAAAAGAATTAACCACCCTGGGTAAATCCCTCGGGCTTTCGTTTCCAGTTAATCCATAGTTGGAGCCCACGGAATGAAATATCCAGGCTATAGGTTTACACCCGGCATAGTGGGGTTGCTAAACCTGGTGCGCTGGGCAGCGATTCTTGTGTCGGGGGCAAAATTGCCTTTATTGTACACACTTCTTTCATGAGCGAAAAAAGGGGAGGAAATTGGTAGACCTTCGCCTTTATCCCCTCCTTCATCCGATGGTTCGACGCCTTTCCCGTATTCCCATGAACGACTCCTTTAATCCCTTCCTCCTTCACCCGCTTTCGAATCCGTTTGGTCTGCCGGTAAGACATTCCGATCTTTTCCGCTGCCTCCTTCAGCTTCATCCTCCCTGCCTCTACCAAACCCATCACCTCTAACCTCTGTAACTGCCTCGCACTCATTAATATCTTTTCCCCTTCTATGGGGACATTTTAACTTGGCAGTTAAAGGGGACATTTATACTTTGCTAATACAGACGCTAGACCTTTTCTTGACGCACCCGCGTGCGAATGCTAAAATGCGCTACTTGGAAAACTAAGTTGTGCAAAGAGACGCAGCGCATTTTCTGCTACCTGTGTGGTGGAGGTGAAGGTCAATGGCTGAAAAAATAAGGGCGTTTGTACTCCATAACGTCAACGATTTGCGAATGGACTGGGTGGAGATGCCCACCCTCAAACCAGACCAGGCCCTGGTCAAGGTTAAGGCGGTTGGTATTTGCGGTTCGGACATCCATTACTATCGAAACGGACGCATCGGCCCTTTCATCCTAAGGAAACCGATGATTCTCGGCCATGAGTGCGCCGGAGAGGTGGTTGAGGTGGGCCCCGAGGTCACCAATTTGAAGGTGGGTGACAGGGTAGTGATTGAGCCTGGGGTACCCTGCCGAAAATGCTGGTACTGTCGGAACGGCCGGTACAACAAATGCGCCAAGGTGACATTCATGGCCACGCCTCCCGACGATGGCTCCCTTGTCGAGTACATTGCCCACCCATCGGATTATCTCTTCAAAATGCCGGATTCGATGTCATTCCAAGAAGGGGCACTGGTGGAGCCCCTCTCGGTTGGGCTCCATGCGGTACGGCGGAGTGGTTTGTATCCGGCCGCCAGTGTAGCCATCCTGGGGGCCGGGCCTATAGGCCTGGTAACCCTGGAAATGGTCAAAGCCGTGGGTGCCGGACCGGTCATCATGGCGGATGTGATCTCGAGCCGGCTGTCCCTGGCTAAAAAGATGGGGGCTACCCATGTGATCAACGCCAGAGAAGAAAACGTGGTGGAAAAGATTAGAGAGCTGACAGATAGGGAAGGTGTCCACTTCGTTTTCGAAACGGCCGGGGCATCAGAGACAGTCCGTCAAACCGTGGAGGTCGCGCGAGAAGGGGGAATCGCGGTTCTTATCGGCCTCACGCCGGAACTCGAAATACCGATGCCCATGATCGACTTCATTGCCAAGGAGGTCAATCTCGTCTGTGTCTTTCGGTACTGCAATGTCTTTGAAGAGGCCGTCACCCTCATGGCCCACAACCGGGTCAATGTCAAGCCCATCATGACGAATCAGTTTCCTTTTGACCGGACGGTTGAAGCGTTTGAAGTTGCCGAAAAGGAGAAAGACAAGTCCGTAAAGGTTGTGGTGAACCTGTGAAGGGGATGACCCTATTCCAGCTTCCGCACCGGGGAGGAAACATTTCTCGCTGACAGCTCCAAGGCAGCGATGACAAAGGGGGGTGGTTTGACGAGCGGCGATATTTATGTTTTTTGCCTGGAGTGGGGTATCATCCGGTGGGCGAGTTCACTCGTACCCTAGAACCTAGCTCTAGACAAAGGACGAGGAAAGATGGAATGATGGGCTTTTTCATCCCCATGGTCTGTCTGGTAGCCATTCACCTGCTGTGGATGCGTTTTCTCGAACCATTATTCCTGCCTAGAGATACACGCTCTGGGCAGAAATTCCGCGAATAAATTTTTTTCTTTCCATAAGCCTACGTAACTCCCGCTGGTTTAAATATATTCCATAAGGAAAGCAAATTTGCCTTCGAAAAAACTTGGTTCTTTTCTTTTCAATCTGATATATTTGGGGACGTACAAAATGATTCGAGGTGTTGGCAAGTTTGCCTGCCCTTTTAAATTTTTCAGACCATTTGAAACAGAATCCAGACCCCGAACCAGGTAGCAGCTGCCTTTCTCAAACTAGTACAGGGCCTTTTCCTTGTCAAAGAAACGCATGTAATCCTGGTTGAATTTCAGATAGATGCGGTCACGCCGCCGCGGGTTGAACGACCAGCCGTTCACCGCTACCCAGCCGGACGACCGCGACTACTTTACCATCAATCAGCCCTTTAAGACTATTAAAGCAAGGGGCATAGTGAATTCTTTTTACTCGTAGCGATGGACAATCTTGCCCAAAGGCAAGTAGAGGTCGCCCTGGCCAAAAAATCCGCCTATAATCCGTTTGGGTTCTAATATATAGGTCGGATCAATCTCCGAGCGCTCAAAGATTACTGAAGCACGCCCACCGAAGAATTTTCCTTTTTGGACTGTGAATTCACCTGGGGTCAAGATCAGTTGACGTATCGGTTTTTCGCCTTCTTCCGCCCCTGGGATATATTTAAGTGAGAAAACACCCCCTGTGCTCCAAGGAACCTGCTCCATATTTGCTTCAAAGGTCGGTACGACCAAGGCTTTTAAAATTTGATGCCCCAGCCGATTCACTTGGCCCCGAACGGCCTCAAACTCATGGTACATCCCAATATCCGCCATCTTTTTCTGGTATCCCCAGATCTCTCGGCCCCCCGTTAACGGTAAATGTGAGTTCACATAAAGGAACGGCTCGTAATCACCTTCAATGCCTTTAAACTTGACCTGCACATAAATAGCCGCTTCTTTGAAAGCACCCTGCGTTGTACCCATTTCAAACTCTGAGACCCAGGTAATCACGATACCGGTTCGGGCCTCCAAAGGTTCTGGAATTACCCTTCGCACATTTTCAAGGTCGGTCTCGTAAACGACCAATTGGACTCTCATATCCCTCCAAACCAAGGGGGGTTTGCCGTAAAGCGAGGAAATTACCGGATTCGTATAACCCCATTCATTGACTTTCATTTTTATTTCCCCTCCCTAATTTTTTGAAATCCCATTCTAAGGGCTCTATAAGCAAGATATTTGCAATGCGGGGCGATGCCGGGTACGCTCATAGCTATCCTTCGGATAGCCAATCATCATGGCCTCATCGATTTGACGATTTTCTGGAATCCTCAAGGCTTTGGGAATTACTGCATGCGATAGCACCGCCGCGTTATGGCCTGCTTCCGCATAGCGAACGACCTCGTGGAGAAGCTTTTCTATTGTTTTTGGATCTAAGAGTCCTTCTTTATGGATCCGGATCATCCGTAGGGGCCCCAGGAATTTTTGAATCTGTTCGGAACTAGGCAGCAGACCTTGCCGAACCAAATTTAACTCCTCTGGCTTCATGGGTGGATACATGACTAATGGCTTATATGTTATAACATCCGTACATATTAATATGCATTAAATGGTTTATAGCACCAAATTAAAAGGATGTAAAGAAAAAAATAAAAATTTAGAAAGTATTTACTAAGTATATAAAATCATTTAATTATATTATTATTTTTTCTTGACAACAATGGAATATTTTTTTCTTTACACACCCCATTTTTGTGATAACATCATAATGTCCGGACATCAATAAAAATAGCAGGCAAGGCGTGATCAATGACAACCCTGCTCGCCAGGCTTCTCGACCCGGGACATTACTTGCGCCTTCGAAAAGAGGCGGCTCCCCGTGGGCAACCCAATCTTCGGTTCCCCTTTCTCGCAAGCCAGGGGGAATATGACGGCTCGGCTAAAGATAACCAATACTATAATCTTGGAGGATTCGAATGTATTTGTCATTGGTAGATTTTAAGAAAAGGGTGGAATTCAGTCTGTGTCAGCAATTCGCTAACGAAGATGATGTGCGATTTTTCTGCCGGAATGCATTAGATACGGGGGTGGGAGTGGTTTGCGTTAATCCTGTCAATATCCCTTTGACCGCAAAATTGCTCAAAGGCGCGGGAATTGAAATCAGTGGAAATATTGGATTTCCTTTTGGGTCCCATCTTACAGAGGTGAAGGCCTTAGAAACAAAGCGGGCCGTGGAGGCTGGAGCTACCCAGATCGATATGGTGATCAATGTGGGCGCTCTCCGGTCGAAAAAAGATGATTTAGTCATGGAAGACATCCAGAAGGTGGTGGAAGCTGCCCAAGGACGGGTTGTTAAAGCAATCATAGAGACGTGGATTCTGACGGATCAAGAGAAAGAGAGAGCTTGTCGAATTACCGAAAGAGCAGGAGCGAATCTTGTGAAGACTACGACAGGAGTACGAACGCAGTATCTATTGCAGATTAATCCAGACCCCAAGGGGTCCACCTTAGAGGATATCTATATGATGCGGCGGGTCCTGAGTCCAAGAATGAGAATCAAAGCCTCTGGGGGTATCTATAGCCTGGATTTTGCCCTAAAATTGCTCAGGGCAGGGGCGGACCAAATGGGCATGAGCCAAGGAGCAGAGATTATAGGGGAATTTCAAAAAATTTATGGAGAAGGAGTGGACCTGGACAAAATATGAACGGGTTTGCAGAGGAGGACAATCAGATGGCTATCGAAATTAGTCGAGTCAATCCCGAGGCTAAGAAGGAACTGGAATCTTCATTGGTCACAAATCTATCGGACAAACTTGATCTTTCAAGTTTGATTCCTCTTTATTATCAGCTCAAGAATAAGATTTTGGAGAAGATGGAGAGTGGAGAATGGGGTGAGGGCTCTCTCATTCCCTCCGAAAGTGAGCTCCAAAAAATTTACGGAATCAGCAGGGCCACGGTGCGGCGGACATTGGATCTCCTATCCAACGAGGGTTTTTTAGAAAAGAAACGCGGGAAAGGGACTTTTGCGAAAAAGCCAAGAATCGAAGAAAAACTTCCGGCATTAAAAAGTTTCACGGAGGAAATGCAAGGAAGAGATGCCAGTAAACGAGTCCTCGTAGCAGGATACATCGACCCTCCTCCCAAGATCAGGGATATCCTAAATATTGCCCCCGGAGAGCAGGTGTTTCATCTGAAAAGATTGATGATCGTCGATGGAGGTCCTCTCGGAACCCTCGATTCGTATATTCCAGGCCGATACAAATTCAGTCTGCGAGAAGATTACTCCAAATCTCTCTATCAGATCATTGAAAAAACGGGAATTCAAATGGGAGAGGCCCAACAGACGATCGAGGCTTCCAGATCAACAAAGGAGGAAATCGTTTTGCTTGGATTGAAAGCTTCCTTTCCGACGCTTGTGATTCACAGAGTTGTCAAATCAATTACTGGGCACCCTGTGGAATATGTCAAGGGGGTTTACCGCGGGGATCGATATCGATACAACTTGAAACTTACGCGATATCGATAATGATCGAGAGAAAGGAACTTTTATGAACCATGGTGGATATGGCGGTAAGATACTCAGAATCAATCTAAGCACACGCAAAATTTCCACCGAAGATTACCCGGAGAAAATTAGGAAGAAATACTTAGGAGGACGGGGTACGGCGGCTTATTTATATTATAAGGAAATGGGCTCCAGCCTCGATCCATTCGCGATTGAAAATAAAATTTTCTTCATGACCGGCCCTCTGACAGGAACACCCGTTCTGGCGAGCACAAAAATGCAGCTGGCCACTAAATCTCCAGATACAAACCATTACTTATGCTCCAATTCTGGCGGCAATTTTGGCCCCTACCTAAAGTTTGCTGGTTATGATGGAATTATTCTCGAAGGAAAGGCTTCTACCCCAGTTTATATCATCATTAATAATGATGGCGCTCAATTCCACGATGCCGCCCAACTTTGGGGCAAAAAAACAACTGAAGTCGAGCGGCACTTCGAAAATGCCTTGCAGGGCAAAAAGATTGGAGTCATGTCTATCGGCCCAGCCGCAGAAAAGGGTGTCCGGATTGCGTGCATCCAAGTTGACGGCAGGAGCTTTGGCCGCGGAGGGGCTGGGGCCGTCATGGCTTCCAAAAATGTCAAAGCCTTGGTGTCCTGCGGGACCGGAAAGATCGATATCGCCAATCCGGAAGCCCTTAAACTCCTCATATCCCAAGCGGCTAAAGAAGTTCGCCAGTCTAGGCAATTTCATACGACCCATGGAACGGCTCAATATACTGAGATTATGAATGAATTGGGGTGTTATCCGACGAGAAATTTTCAATCGGCCGTCTTTGAAGGCATTGAAACGATCAGCTCCACTTTTATGAAAGAACATTACACTATCGGAAACAGGGCCTGTTATCGATGCCCTGTGGGCTGTGCTCAGATTTGTGAAGTCAAAGAAGGAACCTTCAAAGGAGCCAAAAGCGATCCAGAATATGAAACCATCGGCGCCTTTGGAGGACAATGTGGAGTCAGTGATTTCGGCGCGATTATTGCAGCCAATCAAATCTGCGATGAGGAAGGAATCGATACGATGACCGCGGGGACGCTCATCGCTTTTGCCATGGAGTGTTACGAGAGGGGATTGATTTCCCAGAAGGAAACTGGGGGGCTTGATCTTCGTTTCGGCAATTCCAAAGTGATGGTGGAGATGGTGCGCCGGATCGCCAGGCGGGAAGGTCTCGGTGATCTTTTAGCAGAGGGTTTTACCCGAATCAAGGAGAAAAAGGCAGAGTTGGCCCCTTATATGATGCATGCCAAAGGACTTGCCTTTGCTCATTATGAACCTCGGGGTTTTCATGGAATCGGTTTGGCCTTCGGGACATCGAGCCGGGGTGCTTGTCATAATGTGGGGGGATGGACCATTCGCGAAGAGCTCATCAAAAAAACCTACGACCGGTTCGCGACCAAGGGCAAGGGCTTCCTGGTCCAGAATCTTCAGGACAATCGTGCTTATGTGGATTCCCTGGGTATCTGTACGGTTGTCCGCGGTTCCTTAGGATTCACGGAAAATCCTGCCGGTAAGGTTATGGAGTACGTTACTGGTTATGATTTCAACCCCGAATTGATGAAGATTGGCGCAAGAATATACACCCTGGAAAGGCTGATTCTGAATCGGGAAGGTATCACAAGAAAAGATGACCTTCTTCCTCGAAGGATCACGGAGGAGCCCCTCCCCGAGGGATTAGCCAAAGGGAGGGTTATTACCAGAAACATGTATGATGAGATGCTCAATGAATATTACGAGTTGAGAGGATGGGACGATGACGGGGTGCCAAAAAAGGAAACCCTTTCCGCTCTGGGAATCATCCTCTAATTCTTGAAAGAAACGGACCTTGAAAGAGAGGAACTTGTGGCCCAACAAGTATGTATCGGTTCTCAAATATTTGAAGCGGATGGATTGTTCTTTGACAAGGATGGCCCTCTTGTCGATTTTAGGTATCAATATACTAAATTGATGGATAAACGAATTAAATTGATCCTTTCGAAATTCCCAAAAAATAAGTTAAAGCTACATCGAGCTATTTGTCGCTCAATCGGCTATGATGCCCGTGCTGGGTTAATTGATCCCCGCAGCCCCTTTGCAATGGCCACGAGGGGAGAAACCCTGACCATTGTCGCCCATGCTCTTTATCGGCACGGAGCCCCTTGGGATCAGGCTTCCTCTATAGTTGCCCAAGCTTTTCTTGACGCGGATCAACAAATCAAACTGGAAGACCTGATCAGGCCCACCGACGGGCTTTCATCGATTCTCTCAGCTTTTCAAAAAAGCGGGCTGATTTTGGCTTGTTTGACTAACGATGATGGAAAACGAGCAAGGGCGATTTTGGATTTTTTAGAGATTTCTTCTTACTTTAAATTAATTATTGGGGGAGATGAAGTGACTCGTCCCAAACCAGATCCTGAAATATTCCAAAAGGCCTGTCAGCAGCTGAGCCTCAATCCCCAGCGGGTGGCCTTTTTTGGAGATACCGTCTCCGATATGATGATGGCCAAAAAAGCTGGGGCAGGCCTTGCCGTGGGAGTTCTTACTGGAGGAACTTCCACGAAGTTCCTTTTGAAGGAAGCAGCTCATATTGTCATTGACAGTCTAAGGAATGTCTCGATTCTTCATAATCCTAGATCGGCGTGAGAAAAAATTGGGCATGACACTGTATTGCCCATTTTGACAGGCAAAATGCAGACTAAATATAGGATCCTAATCACATCCACTTCCTTTGGTAAAACTGACCCTCTTCCTCTCCAAAATCTCCAAGCCCATGGGTGTGAGGTAATCGAAAATCCTTATGGCCGCCCTCTAAAAGAAGATGAATTGATCTCCCTTCTGGCTGATGTAGATGGAGTGATTGCCGGGTTGGATGAATTCACTCAAAAAGCGATTCAGAGCGCGAACAGGCTGAAAGTGATCTCCCGGTATGGGGTCGGTATGGATAATATAGACCTTGAAGCCGCGCGCGCCAAAAAAATAAGAGTCACCAGCACCCCAGGAGCCAATACCCAGGCGGTAGCCGATTTAACGATAGCCCTCATGCTTGCGGTGGCCCGCAAAATAACAAGAGCCGATATTTGTACCAGGCAAGGAAAATGGGAAAAATTTTATGGGCATTCCCTGTATAGGAAGACCCTGGGTATCCTTGGTCTCGGGAGAGTGGGCCAGGCTGTATTTAGGCGATCCGCTGGATTTGAAATGAAGGCCCTGGCTTATGATCCTTGGCAGAAAGAATTAATTGAAAAGACCGACGGAATAAAATATGCGGATCTGCAGGACCTCCTCTCTTACAGCGATTTTGTCACCCTTCATCTGGCCCTTTCTGAAAAAACCCATCACTTGATCGGTGAGAAGGAACTATCACTGATGAGGCCTACGGCCTATCTCATTAATACTGCGCGTGGCGGTTTAATTAATGAGGATGCTCTCTATCAGGCTTTGAAAAATAAGGTAATCGCTGGTGCGGCATTGGACACGTTCACCGATGAACCCCCTCGAGCGAGTCGACTGCTCACCTTAGAAAATGTCGTGATGACGCCCCATATCGGTTCCTATACCTATGAAGCCACCCTGGAAATGGGATTGGCTGCGGTGGAAAATTTAATTTCCTCCCTGGAGGGAAGCGGATCATAGGGGCCGGAAGCCTCATAGATGCCAGTACTGCCCGGCTTGTTATTTTGGCGGCGGCCCAATTTATTGTAGGCCCTACCTTCAATCATGAAAAATCTGCCGAATTCATCGGGGCTGTTTGCCAAGCTCGGCAGGGATGAAATGGATGCCCTCCATCCTGGGAAAGCGTCAAAAATCACGACCAGAGGAGCAATGGAATGGTTAGCCGAATTCGTCCGTTCTCTTTTGCCATTGATTGGCATTCCGGAAAAATCAATAACTATCATAACCTCATCCAGCGCCGTCTCTCCCATATGAAAGGCATGTTCTTTGATGAAGCTGCATGGAAGGCGATGCTTGAGATGGAAGACACTCTCATTTATGAGGTTTATGAAATCAGGGTTCCGGATGAAGGCGGGCATCTGATGCCTTGCACCAGTATTACCTATCCGGGGAAAATTGGGAATGAATTCTTCATGACCAAGGGCCATTTTCACCAAAACATTCAGACGGCGGAAATCTATTATTGCCTGAGGGGAAAGGGATTCATGTTGATGGAGTCCGACGAAGGAGACTGGAGAGCCGAACCTATGGAAAAAGGCCAAGTTTTATATGTTCCTCCTTACTATGCCCATAGAAGCATCAATACAGGCCAAGAACCCCTAATCTCTTTCTGCATCTATCCAGGAGGAGCGGGACACGATTATGCCACTATAGAAGCAAAGGGATTTAGGAAACTCCTCCTTGAGGAAAATGGTAGAATACAAATCAAGAACAATCCAAGATGGCAAAACAACATTTAGCCCAAATCTTGCTGGTAAATCCAATGGTGACAAACACTTAATTGGTTTTGAAAATATAGATTGCCCACGAGGGAAACTATTCAAGTAACTTTCAAAACTTCGGGTCCGATTGGCATAAATTTCGTCTAGTGGTTCTCTTGAATCGAAATCAATAAATGAATTGAGAGGATATGAAATGGGAAAATATGTAATTGCTTACGACTTAGGAACGGGAGGCAACAAGGCATCTTTGTATGACGTAGATGGGAACTGCCTCGCCGAAACGTTTGTTCCTTACGCAACAAGATATCCGGCCGCCGGATGGCACGAACAGCGGCCGATGGATTGGTGGCAGGCGGTGGTAAAGAGTACCAATGAACTCATGACCCAGGCCAACATCGATAAGAACGAGATTGAAGGACTGGGCATCTCAGGTCAGAGCCTGGCGGTAGTCCCATTGGATAAAAACGGAAATCTGCTGCGGGAAAGTATACCTATCTGGTCGGATTCTCGTGCCTATATACAGGCCAAAACTTTCTTCAAGAAAATAGCCGAGCCAGAATGGTACTTGATGACCGGTAATGGCTTTCCTGCGCCTTTGTATGCCATCTTCAAAATCATGTGGTACCGCGATAATGAGCCGAAGATGTTTGATCAAATTCATAAAGTCATCGGCAGTAAGGATTTCATTAACTTCACATTGACTCGACAAATTGTTACCGATAACTCCTATGCTTCCGGAAGTGGTGTATATGATCTGAAAGGTTGGAAATATTCTGATAAACTCATTGAAGCAAGCGGCATCCGGGCGGAACTGCTCCCTTCTATAGTTCCTTCATCAGAAATCATCGGCACCATAACTCCAGAAGCCGCTAAGGTTTTGGGGCTCCCGACGAAGATCAAGGTCGTCGCTGGCGGTGTGGACAACTCCTGTATGGCCCTTGGAGCCCGCAATATCGAAGAAGGTCGGGTCTACAATTCACTTGGCTCGTCTAGTTGGATTGCCGTATCTTCTGAAAAACCTCTTCTGAACCAGCGAGTCCGGCCGTACGTTTTCACCCATGTAATTCCCGGATTGTTCACCTCGGCGGTGTCGATCTTTTCCGCCGGGAGCAGCTTCCGGTGGGTCCGCGACCAACTTTGCAAAAACCTCCTATTGGAGGCCGAAGAGAGAAAAATGGATAGTTACGATTTTATGACGATGCTTGCTGCGGAGGTACCCATCGGTGCCAGAAAATTGCTTTTCAATCCAAGTCTTGCGGGGGGAACCTCGTTGGATGACAATCCGAATATTCGTGGCGCTTTTATTGGATTGGACCTTGGGCACACCCAGGCCGACATCATCCGGGCCACCATAGAGGGGATCACCTTGAACCTGCGTCTGGCATTAAATGAACTTAGAAAACTTGCGAAGATCAGCCGCGAAATGCTCATTGTTGGCGGAGGCAGCAGCAGCAAATTCTGGAGACAGGTTTGCGCCGACGTTTATAATGTTAATATTGTAAAAACCAACATTAATCAGCAGGCCGCTGCACTCGGTGCGGCGGCCTTGGCAGCTGTGGGAACTGGGCTCTGGCATGGCTTTAAGAAAATCGATGAGATTCATCGGATTGAAGAAATTGCCTCACCCATCGCGACGAACAACAAAATTTATGAACAGCTGCTGCCCATATTTGCCAAGGCTGCGAAATACCAGGCAGAACTTGGGGACATGCTTGCTAAATTAGAAATTTAAATGGAACCCTGGCGGGCAACGTATCAAAATATCTACATGCTTTGGCTGCTTATCAGCCTCTATTTTTTCCCGGTTACTTAACAGCGGCACCACCAGGTCGGCGCCTTGTTGACGTCTGCGGTGATTCCCTCGCTTCTTAGATTCGGGATATAGGGCCTACCACACTCCTGCCGTTTCCAACTGGGACGAGGAGGGTTTCCCCAGTTGATCACACACCTCTCTATCTGATATCCCCTTAAAACCTGGCCCCCAAGGCTACTCTTATCATCCTTCCAGGGACTGAATGCACAATTCCTGGGTTAGCCGCAATATCATTGACTAACCGCCGGAAATTTATTAAAGTGGCAACATTCATCTTTTTGCAAAGATGGGTAGACTCTTCCAAGAAAGGAGAAAGGATCTATGGACGGGTACATGGGAAAGATTCTGCGGGTCAACCTGACAAAGCAAGAATTCAAAGAAGAGCCCTTGAGCCCTAAGTTAGCTCAGGATTATATCGGAGGAACGGGGCTGGGAGATCGGATCATTTATGATGAAGTTCCTCCGGCCACAGATCCCCTGAGTCCGGCGAGCAAAATCGTCTTCGCCACGGGTCCAGTGACCGCAACCAATTATCCCTCCGGCTCACGCTACCAGATCTGCTTCAAATCTCCCCTGACCGGCATCCTCTGCGACGCCAGCTCGGGCGGATATTGGGGAACAGATTTCAAGCGGGCCGGTTATGATGCATTGATCTTGGAGGGGGCTTCCGCCGAGCCTGTTTATCTGTGGATCCATGACGGTCAAGTGGAATTCCGTAAAGCTTCCCACCTCTGGGGCCAGGATGCCCTAAAAGTCCAGGAATCCATTCAGGAGGAGCTGGGAGACAAAAAGATTTGCGTGGCTGCCATCGGCCCGGCCGGAGAGAAGCAGGTACTCATCTCCTGCATCATCAACGACGAAGGGCGTGCCCCGGGACGGGGGGGCAATGGGGCCATTCTGGGGTCCAAGAAACTGAAGGCTATTGCTGTGCGCGGGACTCGGCCCGTGCCCATTCACGACTTGAAAACCTATAATGAGCTCTGCCAGAAGATCGCCAAAGACAACGCGACGGCAGAGGGGATCGCCGCCATGCGCGAATACGGCACCGCCCAGGTCCTGGACAACCTTTATTCCATGGGGGACATTCCCATCAAAAACTGGCAAATCGGTTTGTGGGAGGAAGGTTGCAAGAATCTCGGTGGCAAGAGGATGAAGGAGACCATCCTGGTCCCCCATCGCCCCTGCTACCGCTGCACACTCGGGTGCTCCCGCTATGTGAAGATCGAAGAAGGCCCATACAAAATGGAGGGTCCGGGACCGGAGTATGAAACATTGGCTGCCATGGGGACCATGTGCCTGATCGACAACCTGAACGCCGTTTCCTTTGCCAACGACCTGTGCAACCGCTATGGAATCGATACGATCTCAACAGGCGTTACCATCGCTTTCGCCATGGAGGCCTATGAGAAAGGAGTGATCTCCAAAAAAGATACGGGGGGCATCGAACTTAAGTGGGGCGACCCCGAAGCCATGATTGCCATGGTGCACCAGATCGGCAAGAAGGAGAAACTGGGGGCCCTCCTGGGACAGGGGGTTAAACGGGCTGCCGAGAAACTGGGAAAAGACTCCTGGAAGTATGCCGTGCATGTCAAAGGGATGGAAACTGCCATGCATGACCCGCGCACCTTTTTCAGCATAGGCGCCGCCTACGCCGTCGGTCCCCGGGGAGCCTGCCACCTCCACGGCCACTCTCCCCTCTGGGAAGGGGTTCAGGATCCCCTTCCGGAATGGGATCTCAAGGGAATCTACCCGTATTTCCAGAGCGAGGGGAAAGGTAAGGTGGTCAAGCTTTCTCAAGATTATACCGCTGTGGTGAACTCCATGGTCTCCTGCTATTTTCTTACTTTCATCCTGAAACCTTCAGACCTGGCCTCGGTGTTAAGCGCGGCCACCGGGATGAATTACACTTCCCAAAGCTTGCTCAAGGTAGGGGAACGCATTATGGCGCTCCACCGGGCCTACAACAATCTCTGCGGGATAACGCGCAAGGATGATGTTCTGGCGCCACGGCAACTGGAGCCGACCCGAGAGGGCGGCAATGCTGGAAAGGTTCCGAACATGGAGGTCATGATCGAGGAATTCTACAAGGAAAGCGGTTGGACTTCCACTGGCAGGCCCTCAAGGAAAACGCTCGAATCGCTGGGTCTTTCCGATGTGGCCCGGGACCTTTATGACCCGAAGTAGGAATAGGGTTTCCTTCTGCTGCCTTTACGAGCATGCCCCGCCTGATGATGTAGGGGCGATCCGTGAATCGCCCCTACAAAAAGAGAAATCGATCCCTTGCGTACTTGAGGTCATCGAACCGCTGGGGGAGAGGAAGATCTTGACGTTGAAACTGGATGCAGCTGAATTTAAGATCCTGGCCACGCGGGAGGTCAAAGGGAAGCCCGGGGAGGTAGTCTGGCTGGAATTTGACACGCAAAATATCTATATCTTCCATAAAGAAAAGGGGGAATCTTTGCTGAGGAACTCCCCGAGAAAAGGATGATACGCTCAAAAGGGTAAAAATAAGATGGATCTCTTCGGAGGGATGCGCAAAACGAGAATCTGCGGAAGAAGATTCTCACAATAACCTTAAAAAGGAGGAGCGCGATGCAAAAATTCAATTTTTATGTACCCAGAATCGAATTTGGTTCCGGCAGGTTAAAAGAGTTGGGAGAGCTTTGCAAGAGATTCGGGAATAAAGCATTTCTGGCGATCGATCCCAATTTGGATAAGATCGGAGTGGCGGATGAAGTGATCAATAATTTAAAGAAGTCATCCATCGAAACCGTTAAGTTTACGGAAATTGAGCCCAATCCGAGCTGTTTCGCGGTGGACAGGGGGGAGAAGTGGCCCGAAAGGCGGGCAGTCAATTTGTGATTGGTCTGGGCGGGGGATCTTCCATGGATTTGGGCAAGGGCGTGGCAGTCCTTGCTAATCACCCGGGACCGTCCTGGCAGTACACCGAAAGAACGGATCATGAAGTTCTGCGGCCGAACGCGGCAAAAATGCTGCCGATCGTATGTATCCCCACAACCTCCGGCACGGGCTCGGAAGTGTCGCCCTTTGCGGTTTTTAACAACCCCAAGGTGAAAGCTAAGGCTACGTTGCGGAGTGATCTGGTTATACCCACGTTGTCGCTCGTAGACCCGGAGTTAACGATCTCCTTGCCACCTCAGGGTACGGCCTATACAGGGATCGATGCCCTGGCTCATGCCATTGAATCCTATTACGGTCTGGCGGCCACCCCTGTCTCCAAAGCGATGTCTCTGGAAGCGATTCGGCTGGGCTTTATCTATTTGCCCCAAGCATTTGCCAATGGCAAAAATTTAGAAGCAAGAGAACAGATGGCGTGGGCCTGTATATTGGCGGGGGTAGGCCTGGCCCACGGGATCATCGCGCTTCCGCACGCGCTGGGCCAGCCGGTCGGAGGTATTTTTGGCGCCCCCCACGGTGGAACTTTAGCAGCCTGCTTGATCAAGTGCCTGGAAATTACCATCCCGGCTGACATCAAAAGTTTTGCCGAAGTAGCGGAAGCGATGGACCCCGACGTAAGATCCCTGCCGCTTCGCGCCCGGGCGGAGAAGGTTCCAGAGCTTATGGAAAGGCTTTATAGAGATGTCAATTGCAAAGCCAAGTTCAGTGATTGGGGCATGAAGGAGTCGGACATCGATCGGGTAACGGATCTGGCTCTGACCGCTTACGGATATGACATGAAGCTGAACCCCAGGCAGGTAACGGTAGAAGAGGTCAAAGAAATTTATCGGCAGTGTATATAGCCATACGATGTTGTAACCCCCCGATGGGGTAACGATTCGGTTTGGAGGCGGCTGGCCTTCCTTTTTTTGAGAAATTGGGCCAGTCGCTCCATGCCCGGTTCCAGGATCTCGCGCTCGGCCGCGTAGCAGATGCGAAGCGAACCTTCCCCTCTTCCTCATGCCCCACCAAAAGCCACAGCTTCCCCTTCTCCGCCCGCAACACCACCGATTGCCTCTCCATCCGCCCGACCATGTAAAACGGCGACCGCGACTTTCCCCGCAACGCCATCTCCAACACATTCTCCGCGATCCCTTAACAATAAAAAAAGAAAAGATTTATATTCTCCCCCTGGAATAAAAGGAATCATAACGGGGAATCTTAGATCGGTGATAAAGGGGGAGGATTAAATCGGTGGTAACATTTTATTGAGAAGGCCGGGGTTTTTCCCCGGCCTTTGTTTATCCGACGAGTTCGGTAGAAGCGATGCGGACATGGTCGGCGGCAACCAATTGGCATTTTTCGGAAGCGGCGGTGATAAGCACACCTCGGGCCAAATGGTCAGCCGGCTCAGTAATTAATCTCGATCCCCGCCAGGGCCCCTCCGTCTACCTGAATGGTGCAGCCCGTGACGAAACTGGCGCATTCTGAGGCTAAAAAGGCAACCACCTTCCCGACCTCTTCCGGCCTGGCGTAGCGCTTAGTGGAACTGGCCTGCGCCGCGGCGGCCTCAAAGATATCCCGCCGGGTTTTTCCCAATTCCGCAGCGATCTTGTCGGCAATTTTCTCCCAAATCTCGGTATGAATCAGCCCCGGACATATGGCGGTCGCGCAGATTCCGTCCTTGGAATATTCCATGGCAATGGAACGAGTATAACTGATCACCGCAGCTTTGGCGGCATCGTAATCGCAGACCCCCGTTCCCGGAGCAATCCCAAACATGGAACTCATGTTGATGATGCGGCCCCACTTTTGTTCGATCATTTTAGGGAGGATCAGCCGGCAGGTGCGCACACAGGCCATCAGATGAATGTTTAACTGCGTGGTCCATTCTTCATCCGTCGCACTGATGGGTGTGCAGGGATGCGAATGACCGGCGTTGTTGAAGAGGATATCGATATGGCCGAAGGTTTTAAATGTCTTATTCACTACTTTCTCAACTTCTTCGGCCTTGTCCAGGTCCGCCGCGACAACAAGAGTTTTGACCCCGTAGCGCTGGATTTCTTTCTCCGCTGCGGCCAAATCAGCTTTGTTTCGCGCGGTAATCGCGATATTACACCCCTCCTTGGCCATTTCCAATGCCGTCGCTTTGCCGATGCCACGATTTCCCCCCGTGATGAGGGCTACCTTCCCTTTCATTCCCAGATCCATAGCTCCCTCCTTATTTTCAAGATATGCGTCTTGATGTGTCCTCACTTTTAAGCCGGGGAAATCAACGCTTGATCAAGCCGTAAACGCCCCAAATGGCGGTCTAGGTTCATTCTTTGAAGTCCTGTTTTGCTCATCCTCCCCCGATGATCTTGGTCAGGGTGACGGAGTCGCCGTCTTTCACAACACTGTTGGGTTTACCAGGATAGGAGTTGAGCATAATGGCATAGACCTCTTCCGAGGGTATTTTGAGTTCCTCAATGATCTGTCGCACGGTCCTACCATCCACGTTTTCCAGCACAATACCTTTGTTGTGGTCATAGCCTGGAACATATTTCCACAAATGAGGACTTAGTTTGACACGTACGGCCATATTGAGGCCAACTTTCAACGATGGGTCAACTCACTGGTTTGAGGACCCCGCATGGGGGAAATGGCGAAATTCGACGCATTGGGTTTACTAGCGAGCCCGGCTAGAATCCTGCCGGCAAGCCAGGATCGCTCTTTTCACCATGACCTTGGCGATCTGAACCATATACCCGTTATGGCGAAGCGGCTGGGCACTTGAAACCACCGCGTTCCCGGCAGACTCGGCATTGGCTTCGTTGATTTCTTTTCCCACAATGAAGTCTTCCGCCTTTCTGGCCCGGTACGGCTTCACGTAGACGGCGTTTAGACAGACCCTGGCAGCCGTGACTTTGCCCCCTTTGCCCGCGATCATCGTCGCGCAGTTTACGATCGGAAAGTCGATGGCCTGGCGTAGAGCAAACTTGACAAAGGCGCTTTTCCCACCCTCCCGAGGTGCAGGGATTTGGAATTCGGTCACGATTTCGTCGGAATCGAGAACGGTGGTTCTGAGCACCTTGACATCAAAGAGGTCCTCTGCGTCCAACGTCCGTTTCGACGTCTTGACTTTGGCATTCAGCGCGATGAGAGCGGGGGCTGTATCGCTGGGGTGAACGGCCAAACATCCCTTCTCGACACTGCTCCCAAATATGGAGTGGTACCGGTTTTCCCCTTCCTGCGCATAGCACCGGCCGCCCCCCTTCCGGAGGCAGGGAAATCTGTTGTTGGGGTGCCGGTAATACCAGCACCGAATATCCTGGCAGACATTGCCGCCAAGGGTTCCCATCTCCCTCAGGTGCGGCGAGGCGGCCCTGCGCGTCGCCTCGGCCAGGGCGGCGTACCTGCCCCTGACGACCGGATGGGTGGCGATGTCTTCCAGCCTGGCCAGAGCCCCAATCCGAAGGGTTCCGGGTTCCTCTCTGAGATATTCCAAACCCGGAATGGTCTTGAGATTGATCAGGGCCTCAGGATACTTCGGCAGGATTTCATCCTTCATTTTGCCCAAGAGATCCGTCCCGCCGGCGATGACCTGAGCCCTATCCCCGTATCTTCTTAGGATTGAGACCGCCTCATCTAATGTACGCGGGCTGAAATGCGTGAAGGTTCTCATGGTCTTCCTCTTACAGTTTTCCCAAGGCCTTCAGAATTTTATCCGGCGTGATCGGGAAATCATCGATCTGTTTGCCGATGGCGTTGTAAACCGCCGGGCCAAGAAGGGCGGGGATCATGGTGGCAGTGTTTTCACCGATCCCGGTGGATCCGTAGGGGCCATGGCCCAATCCGGTCTCTATGTAGATGCATTCGGCCTTCGGATAATCCAGCATGGTTGCGTATTTGTAGTCGAGGAGATTGCGGTTCAACAGCACGCCGGTCGCTGGGTCCCATACCATCTCTTCGGTGAGCGCTCTGCCCAGGCCCATATAGGTGCCCCCATACATCTGGCCCTCGACGGTTTCGGGGGAGATGGCCTTGCCCACATCATTGACGTTCACCACATTGGTGACGAAGACCTCCCCCGTCTCGGTATCCACTTCGACTTCGATGAAGTTCGCCTGTCTACACATGCGGGGCCTTCGGGTTTCATTGGCTTGCCCCCATAGGCCGTGGGTGTGCCAGGCCCAGGCCAAAACGGGCGGTTCGGTCCAGATGCCCACCGCATTGAGCATGGGAGTGGCCATTTTGACGATATCTTTGAGCGGCTTCCTGTTTTCCGGGTTGGCCTTTTCATAGACGTAACTTTCCCGCACATCCAGGGCTTCGGCCGGCAGGTCGAATTTCTCACTGGCCAGATCCAAGAAGCATTCTCTTGGCCTTCTGCGCGGCTTTCTTGACGATGAATCCATTGCTGACCAGGTTGCAGGAACCGTCTGGGGACATCAAGGCAAAGCCATGGTTCAAATCAAAGGGATTGATCTCGACATCTTCATACCGCACACCCAGTTCATCCGCTACGATCTGCATGTAGGCCGTCCAGGGGTTTGTGCCCACATCAGAATGTTGCGCGATGATGCTGACCGACCCGTCGTTCTGAATGAGGACCGCCGCCGAACCGGTTCCCCTCACATCATCCCAATCATGGCTCCAGGTAAAGGCCATTCCATGCATTCTTCCGTTCGGGAGGCGCTTCGTCCCGGGCGGATGCCATTTCTCATCCCAACCGATCGCCTTTTTGCCAGCCTCGATGCATTCCGGGAGGCTATCTCGATCCGGAAATCCATGCTCGCGTCTGTATTCCGAGAGATGAGACATATCGTGGCCTTCGCAGCCATCGTTCTTCAGGGCGACTTCTGTGGGGTCCAGCCCCAGCGCATCGGCCACGTGATCAAAGATCAGGGTCTGGCAGAAGACGTTCGGCAGCTGCTCGCATCGGCACCACCAGGCTGGAGCCTTGTTGACATCGGCGGTGATTCCCTCGCTCCTGAGATTCGGGATGCGGGTATTATCCACCAGATGTTCCACTCCCGTGGTGCACATGTAGTTGGCAAACACGTTCTTCATCTGGACGGCCGTGATGGTTCCATCCTTTTTCGCCCCCACTTTGAAGTAACCCACCATCATATCCCCGGACTCACCGTAAAAGTTTTCGGCCCGGTTGAGCACTAACTTGACCGGTCTCCCACTTTTCTGGGCCAAAAGCACTGCCAGCACGTTGATTCCATTTTGGGACCAGTTGGTGGGGTTACAGCGCTCCCCGAAGGAACAGCCCTGGTATAAAGAGTGCGTATGGATCTTGTTCATCGGGATGTCGAGCTGTTCGCTCAGGATCAATTTACTGAGATAGGGCTGCTGCTCGTGGACCCACATCTCCAATTTGTCGCCGCTCCATTTGGCGATGACACAGGGCATCTCCGCTCCAGCCCACAAATGGGCATGGCGACGGGCGGTAAACTCGATGATCTGATCCGCTTCCTGGAATCCTTTCGCGATGTCGCCTTTCTCGATCAAAGCCCGGTCATCCGGAATCTTATTGCTGTCGGCGCCCGGGATCAGAACCGGAGCACCCGGCTGCAACGCCTCTTCCTGATCCAATACGAAAGGCCGTTGCTCCCATTCGGCCACCACGAGTTTCACAGCTTCGGCGGCGATTTGCTCACTGTCCGCGCAAATGGCGACACCCACCATATGCCCCTCAAACAATGCTTCGTCCCCCAGAATTGTTTTTGCGGGTTTCATCGCCCATCCGGCAGTCTCTGGCGACATCCGCTTCGGGCCGGCGATACTTCCGTTAAGCTCCCGTCCTTTGATTTCCGGATCATCATACCGCAGGACCGCCCGGACGCCCGGATACGCCCCGGCTTTGCTCGTATCCAACCGGGTGATCTTCGCATGGGCATAAGGCGAAGCCAGAACCTTGGCGTACAGCATGCCCGGGAGCAGCACATCCCGGGTGTATAGGGCCTTTCCACTGGCCTTCTCATAGCCGTCATAACGGCGGACGCCGCGCTTGCCGATTTTGTTCAAAGGGACCGTGGGAACATCCGCTTCGATCTTGTAGGTTCCCTCTGCCCTCAGGGTCTGGTAGGGTCCCAGCTTCTTCTCAGTCACTTTGCCCGCCCCCCTCTCAAAATGCTCGCCGCCTCCAACACCGCCTTGGGATGCTGGGGGTAGGTTCCGCAGCGACACAGGTTGCCCCCCAGGGCCTCCATGATTTCCTCCACCGTCGGGTCAGGGTTCCTGTCCAGGAGCGCCTTGGCGGTCGTGACGAAGCCCGGCGTACAGTATCCGCACTGCATCGTGTGGTGCTTAACGTAGCTCTCCACCAGTGGATGATTGGCCGCCGCAATCCCCTCCGCGGTTTCAATGGTCCTGCCGTCACATTCAATCGCCAACGTCATGCAAGACAGAATGGGTCGGCCATCCATGATGACGGTGCAGGACCCGCATGCTCCCCGGTCGCAGAACATCTTCACGCCCGTCAACCCCAGCTTGTCGTGGATGACCTGGTAAAGAGTCCATTCGGGCTCCACCTTGAGTTCATGGGCCTGACCGTTAATCTGCATTGTGATCCATCCATCTGGTTTCGGAAGGGCTTCGGTTTTGTGGACCGAAATGACGTGCGCCTTCAGCCCTTCGAGCGTGTCAAAGGACGTGGAGCAGTATGGGCACAAATTTCTGGTAGTTTTATGGGAGCCCTCTTTCACTTTCGGCTACCTCCTTGAATGGGAGCTTCTCTCCTCCGACACCAAAGCAGAATAACAATTGACCCTACAGCATCCCTCTGAGGCTTCTCAAAAACACCGATTGTTTAATCCGAGTCTCATAATCATTCCGGAAATACTTCAGCGTGTCTAACACAGGAATGGAGGCGGCCTGGCCCAAACCGCACAGGGAGGAGAGCTTCATGGTGGCGGATAGGTCTTCCAGCGCCTGGATATCCTCCTGTTTTCCATCACCGGTTGTCAATCTGCCAAGAATCTCCATCATCGCCTCGGTCCCTTCGCGGCACGGGGTGCACTTGCCGCATGATTCCTCGGCAAGAAACTCCATCGTCCGATGCAAAAAATCGAGAATCTCTCTGCTTTCGTCGAATACGGTAACCGCCCCCGAGCCCAAAACCGTTTCGTAGGCCAAAGGAGTGGTGATCATCGAGTAGGGGATAATTCCTCCGGTTGCGCCTCCGACCTGCACCATTTTGATGCTCTTGGCCCCAGCCAGATCGACGACGAGCTCCTGCAGCGAACTGCCCAGGACCAACTCATAGACCCCCGGTTTTTTCACATCCCCGCTCACCGAAAACAGCTTGGTCCCTTTGCTCTGTTCCGTTCCGATTCCGCGGAACCACTTGGAACCCTGGAGAATGATGGTGGGGATATTCATGAGCGTTTCGACGTTATTGATGACGGTGGGCTTGCCCCAAAGCCCCTTCGTGGGTGGAAACGGCGGCCGATAACGAGCCTCGCCTCGCCTGCCTTCGATGGAGTCCATCAGCGCCGACTCCTCGCCGCAAATGTACGCGCCGGCGCCTTCGTGGATTTCGATATCCAGATGCTCCAAAAAGCCCTTTTGCTTGACCTGGTCAATGGCGACTTCCAGGCCTTCGAGCAAATAGTGATATTCCGCCCGCAGGTAGATATAAGCTTTCTTGACCCCAATGGCATAGGCAGCGATGGCCATTCCCTCAATCAATGTGAACGGATCGTGTCGCAAAAGATGTCGGTCCTTGAACGTACCGACTTCGCCCTCATCGGCGTTCGCGATCAGGAATTTTTCGTCCGCCGGCTCTCTTCTGGCCAATTCCCATTTCAGGCCGCAGGGGAATCCCGCACCCCCCCGGCCCTTCAGCCCGGATGCTTTGATTTCGGCTACCACGGCCTCCGGGGTCATCTCGTTGCGTGCCTTTTCCCACGCTTTGAAACCGTCATGGGCCAGATGGGTGTGAATATCCCCGGGGTCAATGACCCCACAATTCTTTAAAATAATCCGTTTTTCGGGCACGGCCATCCTCCGATGGTCTCTTATTTACAGGCCTTGAGTATCTCCGCAATTTTGCCGGGGGTCAGCGGTCCGTAAACCTCGTGATTTACCAGCATGGCCGGTGCCAGGTCGCAGGCACCAATACAGTTCGTCAGTTCAAAGGAAAATTTTCCGTCGGCAGTCGTCTGTCCGGGCAGAATTCCAGTTTCCAGGGCCACACTATTGATAATCATATCCGCGTTTTTCAAATAACAGGGAATACTCTTGCAGATCCTGATGACGTATTTACCGAGAGGCCGGGTGGAAAGGAACGAGTAAAACGTTGTAACGCCATATACCTCGCCAATCGGAAGACCGAGGGATCGAGCGGTCTGCGCCATAAATTCCCTGGGCACATGCCCGAATTCATTCTGGACTTCCTTCAGCTTTTCCAAGAGGTTCTCACGCTCTCTGCCGGACCGGGAAGGTTCTTGCTGTATGGGTTTCATTTCACCTCACCCCCCTTTGTGGGTTTGCTTAGAGCGCCCGTGGGACAATAGTCAATACAGATACCGCAGTCGCGACATATCTCGGTGGTCAGAGGATCATCGAAATCCACGATCACCTTGGAAGCAAAACCACGATACGCAATGCCATACACATTCTTTTTGGCTTTCTCTCTGCAAGCCCCGATACATTTGCGACAGAGAATACACCGGGACATATCCCGTCGCACATAAGGATTGAATTCCTCGACCGGGTACCAGCGGGGCTTTCTCATCAGAAATCTTGGGGCTCCGCCTTCCAGTAGGTCCGCAAGTTTGCGGAGATCACACTTATGGGTGTTTTCATCGGTGACGCATTCCCCCGTGTGGCCGGCCATCAGCAGCTCCACCGTAGCTTTCCGCGCGGTCAACACCTTGGGAGAACGGGTATGGATGACCATGCCGTTGGCAATCGGCGTATGGCAGGCTCCTGCCAGTGTCCTGGCCCCCTCCACTTCCACCACACACACTCGGCAGTTGCCCATCGGGGTCAAATCTTGATGGTAACATAGGGTGGGAATTTCAATGCCGATGATCTTGGCAGCCTCAAGGATCGCCATACCCTCGTGACCAACCACTTCCTGGCCATCGATGCTGACTTTTACCTCGTTCATTTTAACCACCTACCGCAGCCTCATATTCTGCTGTTTACTACTAATTATCATTTTTTTTACAGACCGAATTCGTGCCTGTTCGCTTCCTTACATCACTTGGAAAAAACGATTCGATATCTCCCCAAAAGAATACTGCGAATTACCAATATTGCTCCATATCCCTATCGTTATCGCGAGGAGAAAGTCTCTTTGGGGTTTGTCGAGGGTTTGAATAACAAGATTCGCGTCATCCAGCAGAAAGTACTTTCATGGGCCCCTTATGGGGATTTCATATGATTAAAATCGATTTACGATAATAGAATTAGAAAATCTTGTCAAGAATTTTTTTGGCGAATTTTTTTGGCGAAAGAAAAAATTACAAAAATAAGACCTCTAATTACAGTAAGCAACTTAAATAAGTTGACATAGAGATTTTATCTTTTTAGGTTTCCAACGTTGAGATTGCTTAAAGACGGAAATTTCCAAGTCCTCAATTGTCTCAAAGAAGGCATCGGTCGTTTCTTCATATCTCATGGTCATTCAGACAGCTAGGCATCCGCCCGGAGAAAGCGGGGAACCCAAAGGGGCAACCAGCTACAACAAAGGGTTGCAGCCCCCGCTCGGCCTGAAGAGGGTCCACCGCCTCATTTGGGCAAGAGCGGGGGCATTGCGCGGAGAACAGCTTGCTTTCAGAGTTTCTTCATAAATTTACGCCGAAACATTCAAAGACAAAAGTGTCACCCATGTCTGCTTACAACATAGATTTTAGCCGGAAAGGTCTTGACTCTCCTTCCCCTTTTTCATAGAATCAGGCAGATAAATTTCCACGGAAAAGGGGGACCCATGGAAAAATCTGAAACTTGTATACTTTGTGGTGAATCAGCCCGAAGAGAAGAAACAGATGGCGGTAAAAGGCATATTACCTATTGCACAGGATCAAGTCCAACCAAGGAGGAACAAAATGGGTGTTTTTTCGGCGTTTAGTCTGGAAGGGGACACGGCCATTGTGACCGGAGGAGGTCAGGGGCTGGGGCGGGAACTCGCCTTAGGCCTGGCAGAAGCAGGTGCGGATGTTGTTGTTCTTCAAAGACATTTGGAGGTGGCAGAAAAAACGGCTGAGGATATCAGAGGCCTGGGCAGAAAATCGCTTGCCCTTAAAGTGGACGTGAGCAATCCCGCAGACGTTGAGGAAATGGTGAAGATCGTCAAAAAGAAGTTCGGGAAAATTGACATCCTGATCAATAATGCTGGCGTTGCTGGTTGGGTGCGTGCCGAAGAAATGCCCCTGGAAGAGTGGAATCGGGTGGTGAACACCAATTTGACAGGGGTTTTCTTAACATGTCAGGCTGTTGGAAAAGAGATGATTCATCAAAAGAAGGGGAGCATCATCAACATCTCTTCAATCTCAGGCTTTATCGCCAATCATCCCCAAGAGCAATCCCATTACAACGCGGCAAAAGGGGGTGTCAATACTCTAACCAAGTGTTTGGCCTATGAATGGGCCAAGCACAACATCCGAGTGAATGCCATCGCTCCAGGTTTTGTGGCCACCCCCATGTTAAAGATAGCAGGTGAAGACTACCTGAAGCAGTGGGCCAGCCGCAATGTACAGAAAAGAATCGCTGATCCAGCGGAACTGAAAGGGGTAGCCGTATTTTTGGCATCCCAAGCGGCCAGTTATATTACCGGGCATATTTTGGTGGCCGATGGGGGGTATTTGATCTGGTAACCCCCCCAGTTCTATATAACTTTGAAAAAAACTCTTGACATTTTTTTGGGGGGGGTATATTTTTGCCAAAAACTCACCAAAGGTTTCTTAAAGGAGGTGGGATTCATAGAAGTTTGAAGGGAAATGGTGGTTGAAAAATTCGTTTATTTTTTCAAATGTGACATTGAATGGGAAGCTGGTAAAGCCCAGCCAAAGCTTGAAAGGGGGTGATGAACTTTATCTGACTTTGCCAGTGGCCGGCGGTTAGTATCTGGTATTCTGAAGAGTAATTTTAGTCGACCGAAAACTAAATGGGGGAGGGTCAAAATGAAAAAGAAAAGTTTGTTAATTATTTGTCTTGTTATGGTGTGGGTGTTGTCATTAGGGCTGTCCAGTGCTAAGGCCGCGGAAATAAAAGCGTTCAGGGGACTGGCTGATATACCGCCGATAAAAAATAAGAGACCAATCCATGTGGCTCTGGAGGCAGGGGGCGTCGCCGAAAAGCAACTTGCACTTCTCAAGGCGTTTTCAGAAAAAACTGGGGTTCCGGTCACTCACGAGCTGATGGTAATGAGCCTCTGTTATACTAAGATAATGCCAGAACTTATCGGCGGAACCGGAGCCTATGATACTGTGGTTACCGAGACTACCTGGTCAAATGAGTGGGACCCTTACATCTTCGATGTGGCAGAACTGTCTAAAAAGTATGAACCGGGAGGAGAAGCCGCCCTGAAGTTGGATTTGGCTGGTATAAGTAAAACGCAGTTACGCTGTGCTAGCACCAGAGACGGGCGATTAAAGGGAATACCATACTACACCTACGATACTTTCCAGTTCATCCGCCAGGATGTGCTTGACGACCCCATAGAGAAAAAAGCCTTTAAAGCAAAATACGGGTATGAACTGGCTGCACCTAAAATATATAAAGAGCTTTACGATCAGGCTGAGTTTTTCACCAGAAAAAAGGGCGACCTGTTAAAGGGCAAGCCTCTCAAGTGGAATCTTTACGGTGTATCTCTGATGGCTGGCAATTTCGCCCATGTCCAGGACGAGCTACAGCCGATGGTCTGGGGCGCTGGCTGCCGTTTCATGCGGCCAGTAAGGGACAGTGCAGGGAAAGTGGTAAGCTATAAAATAACCAAGAAGGATGCAGACCAGCTCCATTTCGCACTGGAGTTCTATCACAGCTTGATGAAGTTTGCTTCCCCTGGGTGTGAGAATGCTTACTGGGATTTTGTCACCATGGAGTTCAATGAAGGAAGAACTATCAATGTCCCATTTTTGTACGTCTCCCTTAATCAGTGGGCTACTGATGTTTACAAAAACATTCCCGGTGCCTCGATGGCTCTATACCCGGTGGTTGGGAGTGTGCATACCGGCTTGGGTTATGTCGGCAATTTCTACCAGGGTGTTACCCGAGCCAGCAAAAATCCCGAGGCGGGTTTCTGGCTCATGAGGTATCTCGGCTCCCGGGAAGGTCAACGGGAGTTCATTGAGTCGGGATGGCCAGGCATACGAAGCGATATTTACGAGGATCCTAAATATCAAGCCAAAGAGTGGTGGACTCGGGTTGGAATGAAGGCGAAAGCCATGCTTTACTCGTGGAAACACGATCTAACCCCTGAGTTTCTCGATACCGTTTACAATTACAACAGTAGTGCCGCGGGCAGGATTTATGAGATGACCATCTTGCCCTGGCATGAGTCTGCGGTAGGTATTAAGACTCCACTGCAGGCTGCCAAGTATACAGTCAGGCAGACAATCGAACTGCAGACAAAATTTGGGGGCCAGCCAGTTGAGGTGGACCCTGAAGTCACGAAATGGTTAAAGGAGTAGGGAATGGTTAGAGGGGGTATCCCCGGAGAGTGAAATGACCCTGCGGGGTACCCCCTTATCCCCAAGCTAGGCTACTTACGAGGTAAGTAGTATTATAGGACGAGTGAGGTAATTTGAATGACCACTCAGATGGATGAAGTGCGGGAAAAAAGAACACTTGGGGAAGTTATCACAAGTGAAAAATATTACCGATGGCTTCTTATAAGCCCGCTCTTACTGACGCTTGCAGTATTTATGCTGTATCCTTTGTTTCATTGCCTCTATTATTCTACCCAACGCTATGTTCCGGGACAGCCAAATGTGTTTATTGGACTTGAAAACTTTCGATACGTATTGGCCGATGCTGAGTTCTGGAGTGCTCTTGGTATTAACCTTCAAGTAATAGTTGTGTGTATAATCATCGAATTAGTTCTTGGCCTAGCCATTGCCCTTTTGTGGTATCGGGAGTTTAGAGGACAAAACCTGATACGAGCGCTTTGTCTCCTGCCTCTGCTAGTATCACCACTGGTTATGTCGATGATATGGGCTTTCATACTTCAATATGATATCGGGCCAATAAATCAACTTTTGCTTGCCGCTGGCTTACACCAGCTTAATTGGTTGACGCCGGGATGGGCATTGTTTTCCATTTCACTTATAACGAGCTGGCAATGGCTCCCCTTCTCTATATTTGTCCTCTTTGCTGGTATGAGGGGTTTGCCCAGGGATGTCTTTGAAGCGGCTAAGGTTGATGGCGCCTCCCCCTGGTATACGTTCCGCAGGATAACCCTGCCCTCGTTGATGCCACTGGTATTAATCATTGTCCTGCTCAGAACAATGTGGTTGATAAGGCTATTTGACCCGCTCTATGGAACCACGAGAGGTGGTTCAGGAACACAGTCGCTAGATTGGGTGGTTTTCCGGACCTCATTTGCGTACTTTGATATGGGGGTAGGGTCGACAATGGCACTAATTTCTCTGTTTCTGACGATTATTCTCTGTTCCATCCTGTTCCGATACTTGATGAAGGCTCTAGGAGCGATAAAGTGAATGTAAAAGGAGAGGCGAAATGAGAATAAAGGCTTTTTTGTTTTGGTTCGTTACAGTAGTCATCGTGTTCGTATTTACCGCTCCTTTAGCGTGGATATTTTTGACCTCAATTAAGTCACGCCCTGACATTCTCCATGTGGGGGTTGACAAATTAATTCTCTTTTCTCCTACGCTGGCAAACTATCAGCACCTATTTCAGTGGACACTATTTGTTAGGGAATTGGGGAACACTGCGGTGATAGCTATCGCCAGCACAGCTCTGGTGATGGCTGTAGCAATACCTGCCGCCTACAGCTTTTCCCGATTCAACACCGGCAGTGGGCACCTGCTTTTTCTCACTATTTCAACCAGGATGTTTCCCGGCATAGTAGCGGCGATACCTTTCTTTTTTGCTTTTAGTAAGTTAGGACTGATGGATACACACCTCGGGCTAACGCTACTGGTTTTTTACTTTAATATGTCGTTTGCCACCTTTTTACTGTTTGGATTTTTCAGAGAGGTTCCAGAGGAGCTGGAGCAGGCCGCTATGGTAGATGGCTATGGACGGTTAGATGTCCTTCGGAGGGTTGTATTTCCCTTGATTATGCCGGGAGTGGCAGTTACCGCGATATTTTGCCTGGTATGGTCCTGGAATGAGTTCCTCTACTCCGTTCTGTTTACCAAAATAGTTGCCAGAACAGTTTCCGTAGGGTTGGCACTATTCTGGGGCTCTATAGAGATCCAGTGGGGACCTATGTGTGCCGGAGCCAGTCTTGCCATTCTACCAACATTGCTTGCCGCCTGGTTCATGCAGCGGTATATTATTCGTGGTCTGACTTTTGGAGCGGTAAAAGGATAAAAGGCAAACCTATTATTTTTTGAAACTTGGAAGGGCCTGTCAATTGGAAGTAGTCTCTGGGAACACCAGTGGCAGGTTTTAGTGATAAAACCATAGAATTGGAGGTCATCAAAAGGATGATACCACGGATGTCAATGGGGAATTGGCTTTTCTGGGGGATTATGACCTTCATCGGCGTTAATCTTATCTGGCTTGGACTCGTGGAAAGGTTTGTCCCTCAATGGGTGGGAGCAATAATTGGATTTCTTCTTTTCCTTGCTATATTTAAATACGGTCCTCGGGAAAAGGAAGAGGAGGAATAGACATGGCTGAAATAAGGCTTGAAAATGTGACCAAGATGTATGGACGGAAGGTAGCCGTCAATGATGTAAGCTTTAGTTGTAAGGAGGGGGAGTTCTTTACTATCATTGGTCCAACCGGGGCGGGGAAGACGACGATCCTTAAGATGATAGCCGGGATAGAGAGGATTACCTCCGGCAAGATATACTTCAATGACCGCCTGGTTAATGAACTTCCTCCCCAGGAAAGAGATGTAGCCATGGCTTTTGAGGGCTACAATCTTTATCCCCATTTTTCAGTCTATGAAAATATCGCATACCCATTAAGGTCACCCAGGGTAAAAGGGAACTTATCTCCAGGAGAAGAAAGACGAAGGGTTGAAGAAATTGCTTCCTTTCTGGGAATCGTGGAATTACTAGACAGAAAGCCGAAGCAGCTCAGCGGAGGTGAAAAGCAACGGGTAGGTCTGGCAAGGGCACTGGTAAGAAAACCCCAGGCTTACTTACTTGATGAACCTATTGCCCACCTTGATACGAGGTTAAAATTCTCAACTCAGACGATTCTTAAGGAGCTTGCCACCAAGCTGGGAAGCACCATTATTTATGTAACCCACGATTATCAGGAGGCTCTCGGGTTGTCTGATCGGATGGCGGTTTTGAGGAAAGGGGTAATTGAGCAACTTGCCACACCTGAGGAGGTGTATTCTACTCCTTCGAGCGATTTCGTGGGAAGATTTTTCGGATCCCCCGCGATTAATCTGATAGACGGCGAGATCATTACCAGGGATAACAAGGTATTTTTCAAAGCCGGAGATGATTTTACCATCCCGATTCGACAAGATTTGGTAGGCTCGATGGAGAAGGTAGCAAGGCAAGAAGATGGTAAACGCATGGTTCGCCTCGGCATCAGATGCCACCGTATCAAAGTAGCCAAAGAGAAGATATCGGGCGAATCTTTTCAGTTACCCATATATGCAGTTACACACGAAGCTGAGAGCACCCTGATTACTTTCGAGTTAAAAGATGTTTTTCTCCAAGTAAGGCAAGGGGGGAGAAACGACTACGCTTTGTCCGAGCGGTTTTGGCTTGATTTTGACCAGGACCACCTATTATTCTTCAAAAAAACAATAGAGCTATCCAGAACATAGGGGGGGGAAGTGAGTAGAGTTACTCTTAACCATGTTTGGAAGATTTACGAAGGAAATGTAATAGCAGTCAGAGACATGAGTTTTACCTGTGAGGCCGGGGAATTTTTGTCGATTCTGGGTCCCTCAGGAAGTGGAAAGAGTTCGACACTGCGGATGATCGTGGGGCTGGAGGAGATCACTAGAGGGGAGATCTTGTTTGACGAAAAGGTTGTCAACAAGTTGAGCCCGCGCGAAAGGAACATTGCTCTGGCTTTTGAGTCATATGCGCTTTATCCCCGACTGACCGTCTACGAAAATATTGCTTTCCCTCTGCGGGTACGAGGCCTGAGTAAGTTTGAAATAGATAAAACGGTTAAGTCTATTGCTGAACTACTTGATCTGACCTCAATCTTGAGCAAATATCCATCATCTTTGGCTGGTGGTCATCAACAGAGGTGTTCACTAGCTCGGGCTCTCGTCCGAAAGCCAAACGTGACGCTCCTTGATGAGCCTATTTCACATATGGATAATCGTGTGCGAGCGGAGATAAGAGCACGAATCCGGAGACTTCATAGTGAGCTTAAGAGCACCACAATTTATGTTACCCATGATCAAGCGGAAGCAATTTCTCTCTGCGACCGATTGATAGTCATGAACTTAGCTGAGGTCCAACAGTTCGGAACTGTAAATGACATTTGGAATCACCCGGCAAATAAGTTTGTGGCGAGTTTTGTGGGTGAACCTCAGATGAACTTTATCAATGGAAGGATCGAGACCCCTAAGGATGTTTTCATAGTTACTAAGGAAGGGAAGAAGGCTTTTGAATTTAGCGGGGAAGTTGACCAGAAATATGTCGGCTCTGAGATTACTGTTGGTGTCAGGCCCCAGCAGATTAAGCTCTCCCAGAGTAAGGAACAGGAGGCTTCTATTCCCGGCTCTGTTAAGATTGTTGAATACCAAGGGGATAATTCAGTCTTGACGGTGAAACTCGGAGACATCGATAGCACTGAAATTAAGGTGGTCATCCCAGGGGAGAGAGCAGTTCGTGTGGGAGAGACTGTTTGGCTGGAGTTCAGACCAGAGATTATTCATCTTTTTGATAAGGGAACCGCCATCATCCGCTAAACAAAAGGAGAACCTCGTATTGTATGGGCGAGAAAACAAAAAACAGTAAGGAGGCAAATATATCATAACAAGGAGGTATGTGCCATGGGTAAGAAAGAGTCATGCGTCGTAAGTGCAGCAATCGTGATGGCGATCGCCGCGATGATGTTCTTCCCGGCGACGGGAACAGCAGGGAGTCTTTGGAGCGTAAAACTTCCTGCATCAGAGCGCTTTGTGGTCCTGGCTGACTTTAATAATGAGGCTGTGCTAGACAAAGAAACAGGCCTTGTGTGGGAAAAGTCGCCGTCAGGATCTAGGTATGGTTGGTCTGAACGTTGTGCAGACCTTGCCTTGGCGAACCGGAAAGGATGGCACCTTCCAACAATTGAGCAACTGATGAGCCTCGTGGATCCCTCAGTCCTCACTGGCGTTACCCTGCCCGACGGCCATCCTTTTACCAACGTGATGTCGTCCCAATACTGGTCGGCTACTACGGTCGCGGAGAACCCCGGAGACGCGTGGGGCATGTCGTTCTACAATGGCGGCGTGAACAAGATCGATAAGACCAGCAACGCCTTCACGTGGTGTGTGCGTGGGGGAGTGACCTATGATGCTCATTGATTTGGATATTTGAGTTATATTGTCAGGAACTTCAGTCGTTACATTCGCTCTTACGTAATTCATCCCACCTGCTCGTATCATCCCAGGGAGAGGGGGGACTGCTCCCTCCTCCCCCGGTGTCCATATGGTGTCCATTCGGTGTCTAAGATCGCTTGATTCAGTTGAAACCGGTAAAATTATCACCTCCTTAAAAAATCCTTTGACATCATAAAGTCGACCATGTCATAAGAACCAACGGAAATCTGTAAAAAGAGTGCCGGAAGGCACTTTCACGCCGAAGTCATTTAGGTGCATAAAGCCGCCCCAGACGCTCTTCTGGTAATCGACCAACGCACGTTTTCTTATATCGGCGTAATACCAAACGATAGAAACCTTCCTTAATATTTTCTTGCCGTAATAGCCAGCGGGATCGTCTGAGAGGGTTTGGCGGAAACTGTCGGCGATGTCCGAGGACCTGCCAATCCGTTCTAGGGCACGGAGGCGGGTAATGCGCCGTCAGGCGTGGGGATCATTGCGAATCCCCTAATAAAATTTGGATTTTCTGGTTGATCTGTGCCGCCGGGAAGGCGCCTGTAGGAGCCAAACTTACCGGTGGAGGGGCCGGCGGCTGCATGCTGGCCCTGACCCCTGGAAAAGAGCTACAAGAGAAAGTTGCTGCAGCCATCGAGCGCGAGGGATTCCAGGCATTTCGTACGAGCGTTGGAGTGAATTAGTCCCCTCTTAGCCCCTCATCGTCGCTTCCTATGTCTCTCCTAAGGGAATCCACCCTCTTAACGAGGTAGTCGTGGCGACTGCCGGATCGGGGGAAAGCAATCCTCCCTCACCCCGTGCTTGACTTTTGAGTTTGACAATTATCAGACAAAATTTTAGTTTATTGCTTGATAATATTCAGGGAGGTTGGATATGCGGTTCATTTCGGTGAGAGACTTAAATACCAAACCCAGGGAAATCTGGAAAAAAATCAAAGATGAAGAAATGGTCATCACTTCTAACGGTAAACCCATCGCCCTTCTCTCCGCAGTTACGGAAGAAACTTTGGAAAAGACCATCTGGACCATCCGTCGTAGCCGGGCCGTCCTCGCCCTCGAGGAAATGCAGAAAAAGTCGATGGAGTCGGGGTTGGATAGACTGACAAACTCTCAAATTGAATCTGAGATTCAGGCCGTCCGGAAAAGTCGCCGGCGATGATCATCGTTCTCGATACCAATGTCCTTGTCTCAGGAATCCTTAAGCCCCATAGTAAAACGGCAGCTATCCTCCGCCTTGTTGCAGACGGAACGCTTCAGCTGGCCTATGATTACCGTCTTCTCTCCGAATATCGGGACGTTTTGAACCGTCCGAGATTTAACCTGCCAAAAGAAGCGGTGGAAACGTTTCTGGCTCAGGTTGAACAGGAAGGATTTCTCGTTTCGGCAAAGCCTTTGAAATTTAGCCTTCCCGACCCTGGCGATGAACCATTCTTAGAGGTCGCTTTATCTGCGAGGGTAGCTGCTATTGTAACCGGCAGCAAACGCCATTTCCCGAATTTCCAAAATCACCTTGACTTTCTTACTCCATTTTCATAGAATTCTGTTAAATCTACGAGCCTGTATTTCTATCCTTATCCATCAACTCTTAACCGTTACCCGAGTGGGTAGCCAGGAGGTTGCATGGTTTGGAGATTTGAATAGACCCCATTTCTGAGGAAGAGGTGGGGTTTTTTGTTCCGATTTATCAGGAAGGGTTTTAAATGCTTATTGGGAAGCAAGGGAGAATAACAGGGGAGGGTGGGACGTTCGTTCCGAAATTGCTTTGCTTAACTTCTGCCCCCAGTTTCTTAAGGGCAAATAGTTAACCTAGTCAACAACGTCCCCGAATTACACTTACTAAAGGAAGCCTCAGGTTACGATGATCACTGATTGGATCAATGTCACTCGAGTGAAAGTTAGCGGCGCAGAGCGTCTGTATCCCAAGAATTTAGATTGGAAGCTGACACCCGGCGTCAACGCGGTCATCGGCGGCACTGCACTTGGGAAAACGACGTTTGTATATGCGCTCCAATATGGCATCTTTGGGAAGATCGTCGTCGATACAGGTGAACGTATTGAGCGCGAGTTCTTCAAGGATCGGTTGACAGACCGATCAAAGGAACAGACAAATTCATCTCCACCAATCATCGAGGTTCAATTTGCAGCGGGCGCCGCCTCCTTCACGGTCAAGCGTAACCTGCTCACTGGGACGCTCATTATGGCGAAGTGTGACAACGCTCCGCTCAAAGTTTCGAAATATGAAGAAACCTTAGCAGAGAAAGTCGGCCTGAAACGCGATTTTCCGAGCCTTACGCGGTTCCAAGGTTATTTGCTTTTCTTTGGAGAAGGCCGCTTCCTTCTCGCCTGGAAAAACCTCCTTCAAAATCAGTTGCTCAACCTTATGTTTTCAGACCATGCTACTTATGAGCGCCTGAGCAGATTGTGGGAGAAAGCCGAATCCTTGGACAGTGAGGCGCGCAACATTAGTGCGCAGGCATCGCGGTTGGAGAGGGATTTGGAGGCTGTCGGCGGCTCTTCATCCAGTGTGAAGGAGCTGGAACGACAAAAGAATTTAAAAGAGATAGAAGCCAATATCAAGGTACGTAAGGCTCGAGTTGACAGTGTCCAGAAAGAAATGCAAAGCGAAATAAAGAAACTTGGCATATTAGACATTACAGTAGCCCGAGCCTACGCTGCGTTTCATCGGACCTTGGACCAGTTTGAATCCGAAGTAAGCGGCGATCTTGATGACCAGCTATTATCGGCTGCCATGGCAACGCCCACGATCGCCTCGGTGCGAAATGCCTTGGAGCAGTTCTATAAGCAGCCGAATAGCCGCACATGTCCTTCTTGCGGGCGGCCGGGTTTGTCGGCAGAGATTGCAAAGCTGACGGAAGCGGCAGCCGATAATGCCCAAGCCGGACATTGCATTATATGTTTCAAGGAGCTTGCGCCGATCGCGCAATCGACAAAAAAAGTAAAAATCCAAAGCGCCGATGAGACCAGTGTCAACGCTGGGAAACTCCAAAACCTTATTTTTAAACGCGAGCAGACCAAGAGTCGCATCGAAAGCCTTAAACAGGAGGAATCCATAGCGATCAAAGCATTAGCCGAAGCTCAGGCCGCGGAAGCAAGATTCCTATACAATAATCCACCCAGCACTGCCGACCCTTTGCGCGTTACGGTCAAAGAATTGCGCGATCGCCAACACTCGGCTGAGGCTGAACGTGATAAATATGTTACATCGCTACGGACAGAACTTGCGGTAACAAACGCCGTATTTGAGGGAATCCAGTCAAAGATAGCAAAGGCATTTAAGAAATACGCCACTCTCTATCTGGATGAGCCATGCAATGTTGTCTTTTTGAAAGGAGACAAGTTGCCAAGTAAGCGCGGTCCACAGATCAAGGCGCCACACGCAGCATTCTTCCCTGTCATCTCAGACCAAGTGCGGCATTCCGCCCAAGCCTTATCGGATGCACAACGTTCTTTCATCGATCTTGCTTTTCGTATGGCAATATTAGACGTTTGGCATCAGCAAACAGGTAAAACAGTGACAATGATTGTTGAGACACCAGAGGGGGCTGTGGACATTGCATACATGGAGAGGGTTGCTACAATGCTGCGCACGTTTGGCAAGCAAGGTCACACCCTGATCATCACTACCAATTTGAATAACTATATCTTCTTGCCGGAGATCATGTCCTCTCATCCAAAGGCGGAGCGTCCAGACCGTATGCTCAACCTGCTTGAACTAGGTTGCCCTCATAAAGTTCAGCAAGCGCACAAGGGGGAATTCGAGAAAATCCTACACGCTGTAAATATTCATTCGTTCAACCCATGAAAAATCGGTCAGTCACACTCCTTGCTCTGCTTGCCGCCAGCGATCACCTCGGACAACCCGAGATTCATCGGACAATGCTAGTGAAGCTGGCCTTCCTTGCTGAGACAATTCGTCCTCTCTATAGTCTTTGGCGGCGGACATTTTCGTTCATTCGGTATAATTTTGGTCCATACACTGAAGAAGTCTTCTACCGACTCGATACTCTAATCTTCAATGGACTAGTAGAGGTCACCGCCATGGAACAGCGAAGTGGCCGTGTTGAAGCGCGGTATAAGATCACTTCGGGGGGACACACTGCTTTAGGCGAGATCGATGCCGACGAAATAATAAATTTGGCACATGATCTTGTGTGGGCACTCCAAGCCCTTGGAGTCGAGCAGTCGACGACCATTTGCAAATTGGTTTATCAAGAAGCCGAGTTCGCGCGACTTTTTGCGAAGCACACCAAGGATGGTATTCGCGCAGAGAGCAAGGTTCCGCTTCCGATAGTAACCGAAGCAAACAACGAGACTTTTGTGACCCTCACGGCCCTGCAGAAACTCTTACCACAGGAAACAAAGGGGAAGTCCCTCTCCTTACCGATGAGAGAAGTAGTCCGAGTGTATCTTAGGAACCTTGCGATGCAAGTGCCGTGCTGAGACGCAGACGAGAGTGATTTATGAGTGAATCGTTCTTCACAATCGCCCGGTACGCCAACAATTCATTGATATTCAACGAACTTGCTCAAGAGTCGGGCTTTAGCTCCATTGGCGAGATCGACCGGTTTGTCTTTGGCCCATACAAGAAGGTAATTAGAGATACTCAGCCTGCTGATCTACCGCGCGGAGTTATTTTTATTTTGGAACCCGCGAGTGTTTCAGGGGTATTAGGCGCTCCTTCGGCACTGGGGCCTCTACTAAAGCAAATCCAATCTGCTGCTGCATCAACCTTCCATTCTATTCGCATTGACCTTGCCGATGGATTAAGCAGCGTTTACACATGCACGCCAGCGGATCGAAGATTTCTGGTCAGCGGGGGATGGACGAAGCAGATTGCTTGTGAATTTAGTCAGCATGGAAATAAATGTGTCATTTGGGCAACAGGCGTAAGTGTTCATGTTTTTATCAACGGCAGACTCTATCTGGAATCAGCAGACGTGGTCGAAGAGTTCGCCGCTGGCTGCCCCAGGGAATTTGAAAACCTCAGTTGGGACGATGGCCGAATTGCATTTGCGTTTGCTGATAGAAACCTTAATGATAGAGGTCCATTAGGCATCTGGTGCTTGCCAGATGATCATTTGTTAAGGCCCAGACCGGAAGTTTTAATCCGCAGTCGATTCGGTGATTTCCTGCGATACCGCCTTGCTCTTTACCATACTCACTATGAAGAAGCGCATGTCGAAAACGAAGGCCGTGCCGACATTTCGCTGCATCTGATCGACGGGCGAATTCTGATAGTCGAAATTAAATGGATCGGCCATTCACTTGTTAGAACTCACATTGGTGCAAAAGTGGATGAAATCAAGGAAGCTATTGCCCGCAACAAGCGAGGATGGCTAACAAGGTTTGATGATACTACAATTACCAGCGGAATTCGGCAGCTCGTCCGATATTACAAAACGGGCAGATACCATCGAGCTTATCTCACTGTATTCGATTGCTCGCCATCAGCCAGGAAGAATGACAGCTGTTGTATATCAGCCCCCGCTAGTGAGCTCAATGGACATAGTGATGATAATTTTCGTATTCTACGAGCGTGCGTTGATCCGCGCCCAGCTTCAGGACGTTCGAAACCATAATATTCACGATGGGTAATCGTTCGGAATCCACAACAGCGACCACAAGAGTTTACTTTGGCGACTATGCCCCGGCTCATGCGCGCCCGGACTTTATTCAGAATACCAGCCTGCCACGTCATCGTTGGTATCGCTTCAAGGAGGGATTTAGCGCCGGGTTAGTTCAGTTATTTGTAAAAGAATATATGCCCGATGCTGGTGGCGGCAGACTGTTGGATCCATTCGTTGGTAGTGGGACAACCGCCCTCGAAGGGGCCAAACTTGGGCACCATGTTGACGGTATCGAGATTAATCCGTTTGTGGCGTTTCTGGCCAAAGTCAAGACGAGGAATTACTCACGTGCCAAGAATATAGAAGCTGTTGCCCTTCAGTGCTTGAAAAACTATCAGCGCAACATCGCGTTCGAGCTTCCTGATGATACTACATTAGTTGAACGTAAAGGGCTCACAAAATGGCTTCTCAATAAGGGTGTAGCGCTGCGCTTCGAACAGATTAGAACTGCAATTGTTAGTCTGGATTCAGCCCTTTCGCGCGACTTACTCCTGCTGGCGTTGATGTCCTCAATTGAGGATGTAGCCAATGCTCGCAAAGATGGTAAATGCTGGCGATATAAACGCAATTGGCATAAACTCGGTTATGATGGACCGGTGCTGGATAATGCATTTGCAACTCAAGTGCTTCGTTTCATCGAAGACATTTCTATTTGCCCCAAGCTAAAAGGGAAAACCACGATCATCCGAGCGGATGCAAGACAATGCACGTATCATTGCAATGGTAACGGTTTTTATGATGGCGTCCTGACATCACCACCCTATCTGAATTCCTTTGACTATACCGACATTTACCGTCCTGAGCTTCTTCTACTGAATGAGGCGCGTAACGCGAGGGAACTGAGACAGCTTCGCTTTTCAACGGTACGATCACATGTTCAAATCGCTTGGGAGCGCTCGACCCCGCTTGATATTCCGTTGCTTCAGCAGAAGATTTCCGAAATCCAGGGCAGGGAGCTTTGGTGTGGGCGAATCCCTGAAATGATCAATGCCTACTTCGTTGATCTAGATAATGTGATAATTCAGTGTTCAAGATGCTTGAAAATCGGCGCAACGGTAGCCTTTGTCGTTGCAGATTCCGCCTACTCAGGGGTGGTAATCCCAGTCGATTTGATCTTAGCCGATATACTTGAACGTCGTGGATTCAGAGTAAAGAAGATTACGCTCTTTCGCAGAACATTAGGCAATGGCAACCATCAGCAGCGCTCAAGCGAGCGATTAAAAGAAGTAATGGTCGTCGCGGAGTATCGCAAGCGGCGAGCCCCGCTAAATTACTCCATTTCAATCTGTAATCCTTAGGAAACCATTAATTTCAATGATTGAGTCCATATTAATCCTGAAAAAAGCGCGAAGAATACTGTTTGATATTTAAAAACCTTTAAAACACTGGAGATTCCGGCTACTCATTTCTGAAAATATTTGCAAATTGGTTGAAATTTATAGTGGTTTCATTTTTTTGATATTCTGGATGATATGATCCAGGGTCTGTTTGGAGATATACTCGCTGGGTAATTTGAGAACATTCCGGTGTTGTGTCCTGACCAATCTTGCAGGGAGGACTAAAAATTCTGTCCGAATGGTCTCTAAGGTTGCATTCTGAAATCTTGGAGGTAGACAGAGTCTCTTGAACCAGTTGACAAGATTGTAGGCAAACAGCAAGAGATGGAAATAGAATTGGTTGGCTTGGAAACTGTTGGTTGGAATCTTGGCCAACGCATAACTTTCTTTCAGCTCCCTGATGATGACTTCGATTGCTGCCCTGGGCCGATAGAAATACCAAATCTTTTCTGCTCGGAGAGGAAGATTGGTGACAAAGACCTGATAGGTATAACGTTTCAGAGTAAAAAGAGTCAGTTGTTCGGAGTCTTTCTCGGGCAGGGGGCGACGGATCACGACAAAACGATGGGGCTTCTTCCACCGGAGAGGTTGGTAGAAAAACTCGGCGGCTGCCCAGTTTTTCTTGAACCGGTGATAACGAAGGTTTCCTACTTTGTTTCGGATCGGACGGGTCATCTTGGCTACGATGACATAGCCAATCCCCTCTTGATCCAGAGGCTCGATAAATTTGTGATCGAAAAAACCGGAATCGGCTCGAACTCGGATCCGATAGATGCCAGGGGGAACCTTTTCCAGGCATTCTTTGAGGAATTCCGGAGCACCGGAAGAGGTATAAACGTTTCCAGGTCTCAAGATCCCATGCCAAAAGTCTCTGGAATGATATTCGAAACAGAGTAAAGGATGATAAGAACGAGCCCCTCTTTTGTGAGGATTGTAGCCGACTTCGGCTCCCTCGATGAACTTGCCATAAAGGGTGAGAACGGAAGAATCGAAATCGAACAGAAGGCTGGTACGAGGTATGGGTAAATAGAACATCTTGAGCCTTAACTGATCGTGAACTTTGTCGATGCCCTGAATGACCTTGGGATTGACTCGTTTGAGGAAGCGCCTTAAACTGCTGGCATAAGGGAACTTCTCTAAACCGATGATCTGTTGAAAAGCACCGTTGCCCTGAAGAATCTTTGTTTTGCTGAGGCGGTGGATTCCAGCAATCAAAGCATAGAGGATGGCCAGGACCAACTCGACGGGATGATAATAACTGGAACGCTGAGGGAAAGAGACCTGTTTTTGCAAATACCATTTTAATCTCAGTTTTTTGCAGAACTGATGGATAAGGAAGATGCCCCCAAAGTGAGTCAGATTGCGCTCTCCAAGGGAGAGATGTAAAATTCTCAGACCTTTTGGCATCGGGCACAATGTTCCCTTTTAGGGAATGTTCTGCCGGAAGGATTTTATTACAATTATATTGTCTCTCCATAACGATTTAAAGGTAAATTCGCTTTTCTGGCGGTAAAGAAAATACTATTTTCAGGCTTTTTTCAGGTTAATGTTCAATCATCTATGAATTTTATGGTGCAAGAGACCACCTGGGATCCAGATATAGACCGCGCTTTGAATTGGTTCCTGACATTTCTTGACCCCGCTGAATGGCATCAGCGCAGAGAAGCAATAGAAGACTATCTCCAGTCTGTGGTGGAGCCTCGCGGTCAATTTGAGGACGGGCGCCCCTTGGAGCCAGTATCAATCAACGATGACAGGATGGGATGGTATCTCTATTTGGCAGATACCGCTCTCCATGATTCATACAAGTATGAACCATTCCAGGGATCTCGGGTGCTGCCGGTGTTCAAACGCCTTGGAATAGACTTAACGCGCTTGCTCCAGATTCGAGGTGTCATGGATAAGGCCTACCGGCTTTTGTCAGTTGATCGTAGTCAGCCGGATTCAGGATTGTTCGAGCTCCTTGTTGCCTTGCTTTGGGCGAGAAATGATTGGGCAGAAGTTGAATTGTTGCCTGAGGCTCCCCCGCAGAAAAGTCCCGACATCAGAGCTGCGTCTAGCAGTGAGGAATGGTTTATAGAATGTAAACGGTTAGCCAAAAGTTCGCGCTATAGTCTCCACGAGCGGGAAAAATGGCTAAGGATGTGGCGACATCTCAGAGATTTTCTTAAAGACCACCGCCTGCCCTTTGTTTTAGATATTGTTTTCCATGTGGAGCTGGACACTTTGCCAGACGAATTCCTGCAGGATGAGCTCGCTGCCAAGCTTCCGCTAATATTCCCCCCCTGTACCTTAATATCCAATGCCACATGGCAAGTCAGTGCAAAGTTAGTGGACTTGCAGGCTGCGCGTGCCCATCTCCGCAAATATTATGTTAAATACCCCTCAGATCAGGTTAATCAATTAATTGCGGGCTCCCTTAAGCCAAGCCAAGGATTCACGTCGATTTTGGAAGGGCAATATGTACAGATTGGCGAAGGTCGAGGAAATAATTATTTCCTCGAAGATATAAGTTTTGCTGCCGGAGGTGTGTGGGATTGCGATGCCGAGCGGGCCATCGAATCCAAAGCCCGTGATATTAGGAGCCAGCTAGCGAAGGCAGTAGATCAGCTACCAGAATATAACCAAAGTGTAGTCCACCTTGGCCTTGAAACCCTTGATGGATGGCTTGTGGAGATGGAACGATATGAACGGATTGTCAATACCGTGGCGCGGTTTGACGCAAAAGGGAAGAACCTCCTTTGGATTTATTGTCATCTCTTTCAATCATATTCCCCACCAAATCAAGCGTTTGTTCTGGATGAGACGGTTTATTATTTCTCCAAAAAGGGCTCATCAACCCGAGGACCTTTGGGGAGCAGGTTATCAGTTATATCTCAA
>CAVXFA010000068.1:0-38880 GCA_963760605.1 uncultured delta proteobacterium
AGTGATCTATCACATTATGGACAAAATAGGCGGGGGCTTTGTTTTCGAGATGATACGCATGCCACTTATAATAACCTTGGCCTGCTGGATCATTTGGTGCACCCGGCCAGTATCTCACAAAATAGTCTTTTCCAAATGAAATACAATTTACTATTCGTTGACGTTGCCCTTTGACACATTCTTGAAGAGTATCAAGTACTCTGTCCGTGTCGAAGTCGGGTTCCTCATACGAAAAGAGACCATAGAATTGATTCCTGCCATATGTGGTTACTGGATTGACAAATTCGGAAATTTCGGAAATTGTTCTCAAGACTTCGCGCAAATCATTTCGGTGCCAGAGTTTCGTTTTAACCTCTATGGCCCCCTTAACGGTGTCCGAAGTTATTATTACGAAATCGCCATCTTGAAACAGTATAGGCTTTGTATTGTCATACAGCAGAACGTCAATTTGGGTAGACGATTGTTCCACATTTACTATGAAACCCCTGCCAACTCCAATATTGCTTGGTAGGTGCCTCCTCAAAACGGTTCTGAGTACGCTTTCCTTCCATTCCCCATCAGATAACCAATGAGCGTCATCGATGTAGTGACGCACTCTGTCCTTTAGTGCTTCCAGCTCGTTAGTCAAATCTTTGAAGTAGTTTTCAATATTCATTGTCTTGGGTCGAACCGAAAGCTCAGCGGCAGCGGTATGCTGTCCGCTGAAGCGACTGGTTCGGGTCATTTGTTTCCAGCATAGATTGATATTGGATATGAAAAATGAATTTCATTACCTGACCAATGTACATCCATGCCTAATGAATTGATGCCGATGTCGTTCTTGAATATTTCTCGTATCTTTTCATCGTCCCCCGGATTGGGAAATGAAGCCTTGAGTTGTTTTTCCAGTTCCATTTCGACCTTGTAGCTTCCACGTCTTAGATTTTTCAATCCGGATTCTCGCATAAGTTGCTCCCACGCATCGTCTGATAGCGCTTGGGTATGAGATGGATCACGTAGATTTTCCATGCGGTTGTATGCACCAACTTTGTCTGCAGGCAATGCCGCATCTGCAATCAAAACAACTCCGTTTGGCTTACAGACTCGGATCATCTCGATTAAAACCACTTTCGGGTCAAGAAAGTGATGGAAGCTGTATCGCGTGACTACCACGGAAAATGAAGCGGAATCGTAGGGCAGCGGCGATACTGTGCCGATGTCCTAAGAAACATTTGTCAACCCCAGTTCCATTTGTCGCTTCTTGGCTTGTTCGATCATTTTTTCGGTGATGTCGATGCCCGTAACATGGCGGGAGACCTTGGCGAACTCACAAGCGACCAGCCCAGGACCACACGCCACATCCAGAACAAAGTCGTTACTGGCGACCTTGCTTAATTCGATAAGCATTTGAATTGAATCGAAGCGACCGAGCTTTTGTGTGAAGGGAATTGCCTGCTTGGTAAACTGGTTAACGATTTCTGCATCATGTTTTTGCTGGTCTCTTTTTGTCATACTATGTCTCCTTTAGCCGAACAATGATTATACGGAAGAGGTTTGTTCCTTCGATTTATTTTTAATGATATTATCTTTTCTCTCTTATTATTCGCCTCTATCATGGTTGGAGTCGGAACTCCCAAAGCAAAGAAATGTACCATCCCAGGAATTCATTACCTCCTCATCGAGGACCACGCGAATGCTGTTTTCCTTCTGCCTGAATTTGGAAAATGCCTCGGACGCATACTTGGTGACTCGCACAGAACAGCTACCGAGCAGTTTGTCCTCGCCAATCAGAGAGGTATCGGGCTTGCGTCCGTAGAACTTCTTTACAAATCGGTTCTGGCCGCGCTGAAGCTGAGCGCGTGAAACGGGATGTTCATAGGGATCCAATACGACAAAAGCATTCTTGCCATTCACAGCTTCTTTGCCAAAGAAATTCTTGAATCTTGCTTTGCCGATGGCGTTCGGAACAGATCTAATGATACCCTTCACGGCGTCGGGCGCAACCGTCAATAGTACGTCGTCTATACCAATCAAATGTACCTCCTTGTTGGGCCAAAATTGCGGCTAACGGGGCGCCCGGGTTCTCGAAGTGCCCCGAAGGGACATTTGGGCATCTGCCGGAAACCGGCAGATAGGCGCCGTGCCGCTTCGCGGCCAGCGCCGTGCCCTCAAGAACACGGACCCCCGATAGACCGCCGCTTCTATGCCGGGAAGCGGCATGCCGGCCTGTCCTCCAAGGACAATAGAAGAGCCCCAGCATTTGGATGTCAACCTTTTAGCCGGTGTTCCCTGCCCGTGGCGGGAAAAAATAGAACCGTCCCGTTTTCCATTCAACCGTCTGTTGGCGACCTTAGGGCAAGCCCTAAAAGGGACGTACCGTTTTGCTTGGTGGCTGTCCCCTTCACTCTTTTTTACCCGGCTTTAATAATTTTCCAGTGTATGAAAGTAAAGCGATTGTTACCATCAGAATCGCTTGAGCTTCAAACCTGCTAAAATGGCCGACTGATGGAGGATGATGTGGTATACTACTAACATCTCTGGTCTTCTTGTAAATTTTGTCTATCCAGTCATAAGTTGCTTGTCCAACCTCCGCTACCCATTCATTTTTTGAATTCGTTAACAAAGTTTTTATATCGGGAAGAAGGCCCTTTAAAGGTTCAAGAGCATTGCGGCAGTGTTCAACAGCCTTATCATAATCCCCGTGTGTGAAATAATTTTTCGCTTGTATAACTTCTTCCAGAGCATTCTTGAAGGTATCGGGGATGCTCTTTTCTTGGAAAGGTATCTCAATAAGTTTAACTTTACCATAACCAAAACCAGACAGGATTTTATCTACCCAATGTGATTGAGGAATACTAAACGTAATGTTAAAAGAACCTTTATTAAAATTTCCTACGTCTCTTCTATATTCTTGCTTTTGATTAGGACCTGCTTTGGCGACAGAAGGATGTTCAGCAACCAATGCGGAACCTGAGAGCCGAAATTGAATATCGCCCTGCCTTCGCTCTTCCATTTTTTCGATTCTATAAAGATCCAAAGGAATTTCTATGATAATTTGGCGCGCGCTAAGATGCGGCCAACTATATTCTGCTATTGGCTCGGAAAAGCCCTCTCCAATTTTGATATTTTCCATGTGCAGACCACTTTGCAGCCAAAGCAGTGAATATGTTTTAATTTTCCCACTATCTTCTGACGGCCTCAAAGTAAATTCAACGGGAATGATAAGGCGAGGATATTCTGGCCCTCCTACTCCGCTCATTTTGTCTACTTCCAAAGAAATGTCGCTTTGTGTTGACCAACCACTTATGGAAAAATTAGCCTTAGGCATTTTGACCTCCTCCAAATCAGTCCTAACTCTTCAAGGCTTTTTAAAGCTATCGTTTGAATCTAATCGCCAAGCAAAATGGCGGCCTATCCTATGGCGCACAGGCGAGGGTTTGCCGAATGGCGCCGGGCTTTCCACCGTTGCAAGGCTCGCGACATAAGGCAATTGCTTCAGACACTTCTGCGCTTGTGCGAATGTTATGCGGCATTTCGCCCTTTTCCTTTTCTGCCTTTTGCGTCATCTCGAATAGGAAGAATTTTCGATAAATCACCTTCGACATCTATCCCATACTTTACGCAGAGCTGTGCAACATGAACTCCGAAAATGGCCCTCATTTCACCAAGTGCCGTAAAAAATTCCTCAAGATATGGGCCGCGACGAAGCTTTCTTTGTTTAGTTTCATCCATTTCATTCATGAATTTCCGACAGGCAGCCCTCATCCCCCTGAGATGTGGCGCAATATCAGATTCCTGCTCTATGGAGGCAAGCGTTTCAGTGAGCGTTCTACGAATCTCCAATACGGAGTCTAAGACCCAGCGTGGGGTGCTATCTGCATAATATGGGTTATATAATGCTCTGCGATCTTCGAGAAAAACGATCAGTTTTCTGACAACGTCTCTATCGGTTTCTGGGGGCTTCCAAGATAAGCCAAAGACAGGGGTGGAAATGCCGGTTAAGCTCTTTGCTATGTTCTTAAAGGTAATTCTCATGTCTTTCTCCTTCAGGGCGAAATGATCGTATAACGTTCAAGGCCCAAAGAAGTCCCGCAAAGCGGGATTGAGACGTAAATCTTTTAGCCTGTGTTATTTGCCGTTGCGGCAATTTTTAAATGAAGCCTTCCTTTTTATTTTTTTGCTATTCAAAAAATGAGCAGATTGACTCCTGATCTTCCCTTTTGTCAGCCTTATTTGGGAATTCCTACTCGGTCAAGAAAACAGTACTTTCAAATTTTCTCTCGAATCGCTTTTGATGCATTCATCAATCTTATCGACGACATGCTTATGCTGATGCTTTTGTGAAAGCCGTGCAAATTCCTTAATAGAACCAGATAAGTAAGGCTTTACGATTCTGCACTCCCATATCTTTGCATTAGGAACTTTCACCCCATGCACAACCTTACTCCTCCATAGGTAAGCGTTATAGACAGCATCGAAAAGGGCCATCTTTTTCCCCTCATAAATTGGCATAGATACTTCTAAAAAAGTGGCCACGCGCAAAGAGAGTCTAAACCTTAATTCATCTATTTCTCTCATATAAAGAGCTTCAAGGCCTATCATAGTATCTATCAAGGCTTCCTCAGGTTCCTTATGCTCATGGGAATAATCGAACCTTTTAATGGCAACCTCCAGAGCCGGGGAATTTGCATAATTTATATTTTTAATTGTTTTCCATAGATCAATAAGCTCAGGTATTTCATGCTCTCGTATTGAGCACAAATCTCCTGTCGGGTGAGGGGGTAACAACTGACAGGCTTTCCCTGTAAAAGGAAACCACGTTATTGGCTCACTACTCTCAAGAGTGGCGATGCCGACTGCTGAATCTTTGAAAAGCCTCAACGCTGTAAGTACTTGTTGTATTTCGTTCGTGCCCTCTATTCCTGCCTCTCCCCAATTAGCCTTATCCTTACTTGTTAATACTTCTATTTTGAAATCTCCAGGGACGGGAAGCGTATGGTCATAAATATTGATACTTGGATGGCGATATACTTCTTTACATTCCGCCTGTGCATATTTTTTTATAAAGTGAGAACTATCAAGTTCAATAAAATCCTTTGAACACAGGAAATTTTCCAGTTTAGCCGTATTTCTAAATAGGAGTTCATTGCTAAATATTAAATTCTCGATTTTCATATAGATATCCAAAAATTCCTTTTCTTGATAATCCATTGAACCTGTGTTCTTTAGAAAATGTTTAAGTGCTTGCTTTAATAATATAAAGGGAGAAAAATTGCTTTTACCTATGAGCAAGTAACTTTTCTCAGTCATATAATCACAAGCAACTTTTGATTCCGGTAAATCTTCCAGCACTTTAGTGCATTCGAGTATTAGATAACCAAAATCTTGGTCTTCATAAGGCACATATGAAATGCTTTCGATTTTACCGCCTTCATTAATATGAGGCACTGGCTCGTAGTAGGCTATTAGCGGGATAGATGCTCCTCCCTTTATATATTGCTCCAGAACCCCTAAAGCTTTCTTAAAAAAGGCTTTGCAAAAATTAAAAAGTCTACTATCCCTTGGTTTATGAATTCCCATATTTTATGTACCTATAAGGAAATCAGAGTAAATCCGTTCTTACGCTTCAAGTGTCGAAAAAATCGGTAAATTCTGTCTAAATCTTTCTTTTCCCTGTTCCCAATGAGCACCTAACGGCTGCAGGCTGAAAGAAGTGCGATAGCATTTGGATGTTAACCTTTTAGCCGATGTAATCTGCCCATTGCGGAAAAAAATAGAACCGTCCCGTTTTCCACTGACCCCGAATTCCGCATATTTGTGAAGTGCTAATTTTCAACTACGTCCCCTTTGCCATGACTTCTGGAACACGATCGCTCCTCAATCTCTTTTCGTCGAACGCAAAGTTCATTGGAAGCCCGATTTCCGGGCGATCCGGTGGAACGGCTGGTTCGGCATGTTGTCAATGCTCTCCAAGCGGGTCTCTGGGATTCCTGTATTCTTCAAGATCGTCTGTATTTGAAGAAACGCGTGGCTGTCTGGTACGGCAAAGAGAAAAGGGGCATGGGAAACATAGTAGAAACTATACACACCCTTTTCGGCGAGGCTACCCATTTTGGCTCCATGCTGTTCTTCTTTATTCATGACATGGTTTCGGTAGACACTCTGATCAAAAGTGACGATACATCGGGCGCCGTTCTGTAACTGATGAACAATAGAGTTGATGGCAATGTGGGAGCGGCCTTCCGATTGGTTTCCCTCACCGGGTAATCTTATACCCGTATCTGGATCATTTAGGATAGAAAATGGTCCTGTGGGTTTGTCTGGTAACATCGGTATCCTCGTGAGCTGAGTGAACTCAGCGCGGAGATCCTCTGGTATAAAACGTGGTTCAGCATAAAGCGCCGCCCAATCGGTAAGCATGTCTTGCCACATGCGTTTGACAGCGTCGTAAGAGTCACCAAGATACTTGCGTCTCATCGCTTCCCCTTTAATCTTTGCCGAACATAGTATTATGCCTCAAAAATAGCATCCCGCGTTGAGCGCATCCCGGGATGCTATGCCTCAAAAAAACGGCTTAACAGCCCATAATCTCCATGCGATCATGACGCATATGACGCCAATAAAGGATGATATGCCTCAAACGACTCGCCAGAGCCGTGGCGCCGCTAAACCCGCAGCCGCGGTGGCCTGGGGGGTATATCGCCGTGCTGCGGGAAGCCGGGGCACAGGAGAAGACCATCCCGCACTGTGTCACGGCAGAGACCCGGGATGAAAGACTTTTGCTTGAACTCCTTTACCCCTTCTGCGTTGACCGGTCAATAAAAAACCCCATCCCTCTTTTCGAGAAATGGGGCTTTCATGATTTAGCCATTTTAGCTCCTCCAATGGTTGGAAGGAGAAAGCCGGAGGAAAATAAGTAATCAACTATCAGGCATTGCGAAATTATGGGGAGATAATGCCGATTTTACACCACCGCTGAGGTTACCTCATACTTAACCGGTAATAACCTTTCCAGATTCAGATGCTTGGAGGCGTCTAAAATCTCAATACCTACAATCCTCCCATCATCCCCAAGATCCAGCACGATGTCCTCGGTGACTCTCTTGTTAATAACTTTCTGTTTCCGGTCATCCAAACGAAAGTAAAGCAAATCCGTCATTGCATTATATAGAATCTGCATTTTCTCCCCCACAGTCACCCACGAACCATTAAAATAGCTACTTCCATACCCCCTCACCCTCCCCTCTCCCCCGTAGCCGAGGGAGAGGGATGGGGTGGACAGGGGTTATTTTCTAGCTAAATTGAAATTTACCTTTCCTTTATTGAGGGATTTGACTATGACCATCATGCTTATATCATTGAATTCTTTGCCAAGTCAAGGAAATAATTGGCATTCACCGCAGAGAGCGTAGAGATGAAGGCCGGCAGGTGGTTTTTTTCTCCGATGTGATTCTCCTACTTAATATCCGCATGGTACCTTTGCAATGACTTTGCCCTCCCATGTCCCTTCCGGAACGCCGCGATCCCCTTGGCCGCCGCTACGGCAGCGGCGGTCGTAGTGATGTAGGGTATTTTAAACTTGATGGCAGCTTTGCGAATGTAAGAATCGTCGTAAATACCGAGCCTCCCAACCGGTGTATTGATCACCAACTGAATTTCCCCATTCTTGATTCCGTCCACAATATTCGGCCGGCCCTCATGCATCTTGAGAATGAGCTCGGATTCGATTCCCTGTTGGCTCAGAAACCGGTGGGTCCCTTCGGTGGCCTTGATCTTAAACCCGAGTCTGGTAAACTCCCGGGCAATTTCCAGGGCGCCCCCCTTGTCTTTTTCATTCACTGTAATCAGGACCGTTCCTTTCGCAGGCAGCACCTGCTGGGCCGCTTCTTCCGCTTTGTAAAAAGCCAGGCCAAAGGAATCAGCGAGCCCCAGCACCTCTCCCGTGGAACGCATCTCCGGACCCAGAACAGGATCCACCTCCGGGAACATGTTGAAAGGAAAAACGGCCTCTTTCACGCCAAAGTGCGGGATCGATCTGGGCCTGAGATTCAGATCAGAGAATTTCTTGCCCAGCATGATCTGGGTGGCGATGCGGGCCATAGGGATGTTGCACACTTTGGATACCAGGGGGACGGTACGGGAGGCCCGCGGATTGGCTTCCAGGATATAGACCATATCATTGCAGATGGCGTACTGGATGTTCATCAAGCCGACTACTTTAAATTCTATGGCAATCTTTCTGGTATATTCGTAAATGGTCTCCAGATGGCGGGGCGGGATGCTGATCGGCGGAATCACGCAGGCTGAATCACCAGAATGGATACCCGCCAATTCGATATGTTCCATTACCGCTGGCACAAAGGCTTCGGAGCCATCCGCGATAGCATCGGCTTCGCACTCAATGGCATTTTCCAAAAATTTGTCGATGAGGATGGGGCGGTCGGGCGTCACCCCCACAGCCGCTTTCACATAATGCGCCAGCATCTCTTCATCATGGACTACCTCCATGCCCCGTCCGCCCAAGACATAGGACGGCCGAACCATCAAGGGGTAACCGATCCTCTTGGCAACCTGGAACGCTTCCTCCAGGGTACTGGCCATCCCCGATTCCGGCATGGGGATACCAAGCTGGCGCATCATCTGGCGAAAGCGGTCGCGGTCTTCAGCGAGGTCGATCGTTTCCGGTGAAGTCCCCATAATCTTCACCCCAGCCCGAGCCAGTTCATCGGCGATATTGAGTGGGGTCTGACCCCCAAATTGCACGATCACGCCTTCGGGCTTTTCTTTCTCATAAATACTCAATACATCCTCGACCGTGAGAGGCTCAAAATAGAGCTTATCGGAAGTATCATAATCCGTAGAAACAGTCTCTGGATTGCAGTTGACCATGATCGATTCAAACCCTTCATCTCGCAGGGCGAAGGCTGCATGAACGCAACAGTAATCAAACTCAATTCCCTGACCAATCCGATTGGGTCCTCCGCCCAAAACCATGATCTTTCGTCTCGAACTGACTCCCACTTTATCCGGTCCATTATACGTGGAGTAATAATAGGCTGCGTTCTCCACGCCGCTTACGGGCACGGGCTCCCAAGCCTGGCGAATATTCAAAGCCCCTCGCCGACCCCGGACATCTTCTTCCGTTACGTTGAGGAGCTGAGAGAGATAGCGGTCGGAAAATCCGTCTTTTTTTGCCTGCCGCAATAAATCATCAGGTAGGTCCCGCCCCTTGAATTGCAGGATCTTCTCCTCCAATTCCACAAGTTCCTTCATCTGCTCAATGAACCACGATTTGATATAGGTCTTCTTGTAAAGCGCCTCCACGTTGGCACCCTTGCGCAAGGCTTCATACATGATAAACTGCCGTTCACTCGATGGTTCGGCCAGAAGGTCCATCAATTCCTCGAGGGACTTCTCGGGAAAAATTTTGGCAAAGCCGAGCCCGTAACGGCCCTTCTCTAAGGACCGAATGGATTTCTGGAAGGCTTCTTTATAGGTCTTGCCGATCGCCATGACCTCCCCGACCGCCCGCATTTGCGTGCCGAGTTTGTCCTCCCCACCGGGAAACTTCTCGAAATCCCATCGGGCGAATTTGACCACCACATAGTCGCCCGAGGGGGTGTATTTATCGAGAGTCCCTTCTCGCCAGTAGGGAATCTCATCGAGGGTCAGGCCGGCAGCGAGCATGGAAGAGATTAAGGCAATGGGAAAACCCGTAGCCTTTGAGGCCAAGGCGGAAGAACGAGAAGTCCTGGGGTTGATTTCGATGACCACCACCCGGCCAGTTTCGGGATCATGAGCAAATTGGATATTCGTTCCGCCGATTACCTGGATTGCCTCAACGATATCGTAAGACTACTTCTGCAGGCGCTTTTGAAGCTCAGGATCGATCGTAAGCATGGGAGCTGTGCAGTAAGAATCACCTGTATGAACACCCATGGCATCTACATTCTCGATAAAGCAGACTGTAATCATCTGGTTTTTGGCGTCGCGAACCACTTCGAGTTCCAATTCCTCCCAGCCCAGCACGGATTCTTCGACCAGAATCTGTCCTACCAGGCTGGCTGAAATGCCGCGGCTGGCAACCGTCCGCAGTTCTTCGAGGTTATAAACCAGCCCCCCGCCGGTTCCTCCCAAGGTATAGGCTGGACGGATGACCACAGGATAGCCGAGGCTGGCGGCGATCTTTTCAGCCGTCTTCCACGCTGAAGGCGGGGGCGCTGCGGGGCATCTCGATGCCCAGCCGGTTCATGGTTTCTTTAAAGGCGATGCGATCCTCGCCGCGTTCGATGGCATCCACCCGCACCCCGATCACCTGGACCCCATATTTCTCGAGGACACCCGTGCGGGCCAGCTCTGAGGTCAGGTTTAGCCCGGTCTGGCCGCCGAGATTTGGCAGGATGGCATCCGGCCTTTCATTTTCGATAATCTCCGTTAAGGATTGAAGGTTGAGCGGTTCTATGTAAGTGACATCGGCCATTCCCGGGTCGGTCATGATGGTTGCCGGGTTTGAGTTGACGAGCACAATCTTATACCCCAATTTTCGCAAAGCCTTACAGGCCTGGGTCCCTGAATAATCGAACTCGCAGGCCTGGCCGATTACAATGGGACCGGAACCGATGATCAATACTTTCTTTATGTCATTTCGTCTTGGCATATAATTTTCTCTGCCTCTCTTTCATTAACTGAGATGATATTTGATGAAGAATTGTACAGATTTACTATTTTTTAGGCAACATCTTAGAAAAAAACAGGGTTTAAGGATTCCAGGGCCAAAGGGTTCAAGCCTTGCTCTAAAGCTTATTTATTTCCGCATTTCACTTGACCCCTGGAACCCTTGATCCCTCGAACCCTTATTCGGCCTTCATGGCGTCCCGAAGCTCACGGGTGAGAAGCTCTACGGTCCCCCGGGTTCCTCCTCCCAACTTCCTCCGCCACTCTCCTTCGGTCTCGAACCGTCCTTCTCCAATTCTATCCGCCCAGGGTTTAATTGCTTCCCGTACTCCAAAATGGTCGAAGGGGTCCTTCTTCAGCTCCTTAGATCGGGCCATCACATCCGGGCTTACCCGGATGAAGGCCCGGAGGGCTGCTCCTGTCTTGATGCTATATTTTCGACCCGCCCAAGCATTCGGGAATGTGGCCTGAATCGCCTTAAAGTAGTTTAGGAAAAAACGCTTCCCATGTTGCTGGAATTCCTTGAAACGGTCCGTCCCCCCTATTTTCGCAATAACGCCAAAAAGATCCACCATTTCATCGGCCAGCGAGGCCTGAGAGACTCGCCCTTTTCCCACGCCCAATATTTTGATGTCTCCTTGCAAGGGGGAACCCTCCTCTTCGTTGAGCCGGCGAATGATGTCATGGGCTAAGGCCTGATGGGGGTCGGCATAGAGCCTTCGACCGGCCAGGGAAATCAGATGGGAAGGATTGAGCCGTGTATGTTTGGCGTTGATGGTGACAAAAAGTTCTACGGTCTGGCGAGGGTCCAGGGTGTCGAAGAGGACGGCAGGAACATCGATCTCCATTTCCTTCCCCGCCTGCGCGCTGAGGGCTAAGAGCCGGTGCTGACCATCTAGGCATCGCATGATCCCAGGCTCTTCAGGGATCTGAATCATCCCCAAGTTGGGATTCTTTCCCATGGGTGAAAAGTTGAGCCGTTTTTCTGCAATCATGATCACGGCCCCGGGAATGGCCGGGAGATTTTGGGCTTCCTGGCAATCCGAATAATATTGGACTAATTCCCTAATCTTCTTGCGAATCATCGGCCTCTGAAAGGCGGCCTCGCTCTGTCCGATCCGTTTTTCCAACATCTCCCAGTTGATGGCTGAGGTTCTGGCGGTTTTTCGTCTCTTTTCCTCCTCCTCTATGGGGGCATAATTTAATACTTCAAACTTAACTAACTTCTGAATGTCCCCCGATGTGAAAGAGGTTTGATAAAACTCCACTCCAAATTGCCTGACTTTATGGGCTGGAACGGTAATCATTCACCCCACCTCCTTCTATAAAATATTTTTCCAAATAAGATAACCTCATAAAAAGTAAAATTTCCACCCCTTTTGCCGCTTCACCCTCACCCCAACCCTCTCCCATCAAGGGAGAGGGAGTATTCCAAAAACAGGCCCAATTTTTCAATAAAAAACCCCATCCCTCTATATTATGAAAGATGAGGTTTAAGGTATCCAGACACCTTTGCTCCTCAAAATAGCTAACAGCGCTCAGCTATCCGCTATGAGCTATGAGCTATCAGTTTATATATTAAAAGGTACGCCAACCTCGGAGGCGATGGCCTTCAGGTCCTCATAAACCTTGTAATAAAGGGGAATTCCTTCTTGGCGATACTTTTCTTCTAGTTCGAACTCTTTTTCCCCGTGGATGAAGATCCTGCTTTGACCTTCAGCTTTGGCCGAGTTTTTCAAACGGTGGATGAGATCATCCATCTCTTTTTTGAACTCTTCCACTGGACGAAAGTAATCAATCCGCAGGGCTCCGAAGAAGTGGCCCACCAGGGAAGGCAGGGGCTTGCCTTCAGGGGTCTTGGGGTAAAGCAGGTTGGAGTAAGCCGACCCCGAAAGGACTCCACACAAAATGTCCACCAGAAGGTCCAACCCGTATCCCTTGTGTCCTCCAAATTCTTCCCCTTCGCCCCCCAGGGGCAGAATCCCGCCGCCGGCTTTGCCGCGGATGTTGCTGAGGACACGGGTTGGATCTTCGCTAGATCGGCCCTTTTCATCCGTGGCCCAGCCCAGGGGGAGCTTTTTGCCCATTCGCCCGTAAACTTCCAATTTTCCTAAAGTGGCCACCGCTGTGGACATGTCCAAGACAAATGGCTTTTCCCGCTTCGTCGGAACCGTTACGCTGATGGGGTTCGTTCCCAGCATGACTTCCCGACCAAAGGTGGGAACGACGTAGGCGTCGGAGTTCGTCAGGGAGATACCGATGAGGTCATGTTTCAATGCCATAAGAGAGTAATAGGCGGCGATCCCGTAATGGTTGCTGTTCGCCACAGCGACAAACCCAACTCCATTTTTCAGCGCCTTCCCGACGGCCATCTCCATGCCCCGCTTCCCGGCCACCTGCCCCAAGGCCCCACCTCCATTAAGAAGAGCTGTTATGGGCGTTTCGTGCACCACTTTCATCTGCGGCTTTGGCACCATCATCCCATTTTTCAGGCCCGTATAATAGCGCCGCAGACGGGCCACTCCGTGGGAGTCGATGCCCCGCAGGTCTGCCAGCACCAGAACCTCCGAAGTGGTCGAGGCATCCTGGGAGGCTATCCCCATTTTCTCGAAGACCTTCTGACAGAATTCCGTCAGGGGTTGCGACCGCACGATTTTGAACTCTGTACTCATGTGCACCTTCCTTTACTTTCAGATTTCTGATCAACCAGGAGCCGACCGGGTAAATGTTTCCTCACCCTCCCCTGCCCCCCGGGCGCGCAACGGGGAGATTTTATTTCCAGCCAATCATAATGCTGGAAAAAGAATTTAAAGGATAAGGGGAACGAAAGTCAAGAGAAAAGAGGAGATTTTTTTAATTCTGAAAATATTCCTGGATCTGATCGGTCACCTCGGCGACTGTATTCCAAAGGGCAATCCGGGAGCGAAAGCCGGCGTTGCCCCGCAGCCCCCGCGTGTACCAGATGAGGTGTTTACGAAACTCCCTTAATCCATGAACTTCCCCACGCCTTTCCACTACCATTGCCATATGGCGAAGGATAATGGCTTTTTTCTCTTCCAGGGAAGGTTCCTGGGGGGAGTCCCCCTGGAGCATTTTCAGGGCCTGCCGGAAGATCCATGGATTTCCCAAAGCCCCCCGTCCAACCATGGCTCCGGCGCAGCCGGTTTGATTGAAAAAATCTATGACGGCCTGCGGAGAGGTCAGGTCCCCATTGCCGATGACTGGGATGTGCAGATTTTCTCTAGCTCGAGTCATAATCCCCCAATCGGCCTGGACACCATATCCTTGGGTGCGCGTGCGCCCATGGAGGATCACGGCATTTACCCCGCATTCTTCCGCCATCTTGGCCACTTCCAAGAAATTCACACTCTTTTCATTCCATCCCGAACGGATCTTAATGGTCAAGGGAATGGAGATGGCTTTGCGAACCCATTGGATGATTTCCTTCGCCCGTCCGAGATCGTTGAGCAAGGCTGCGCCAGACCCCCCGTGAACCACTTTCCTCACCGGGCATCCCATATTGATGTCCAGGATATTGGCTCCATAATCCTCGACAATTTTCGCAGCTTCACTCATGGATGTCGGTCGGGAGCCGAAGATCTGTACGGCCAGCGGGCGTTCTTGCGGACAGCTCTGCAAAAGCTTCTCGGCTGCTTTCCGATTGCGCAGGAGCCCTTCGGCGCTGATCATCTCCGTGCAGACCAACGCACATCCCTGTTCTTTAGCCAAAAGCCGAAAGGGAAGGTCGGAAATCCCGGAGAGGGGGGCTAGGATCAGGGGGTTGGCCAGCTCGAGGGAACCAATTCTCAGTGGCTGGGGATGATCAGCGAACAAGAAAAATCTTCCCCTCCCGGTAGACCGGAACGAGCTTGGAGGAATCAATCTGCGCGCAGATGCGGACGTCTTTTCCCATCCCAATGTTCTCTAAATACTGGCCCCATTTGGATGCAGCAAGCATCCCATAAATATCACTTTCGCAATACTCATACAGGACCTTGGCTGCCATGGCGGAATCACTTTTCGATAAGGGAACGCCGGCTTTTTCCAGGCGATCCATGATGGCTCCGCCGCAGACCGCATCCTCTAAGGAGAAAAGATCCTCGTCCCCTGAGCAGGCGATGATGACCTCCCGGCCCACCTCCTCCAGGCGCCGGGATAAGGCCGAGAGGTTCAGGAAGGCCCCGATGAAAACCTCCGCAGCCTTCCTGGCGGCGAGAAGGGCCCGTGTGCCGTTGGTGGTGGTCATGACGACGACTTTCCCCCGAACCTTCTGCGGGCGGTAGTCACGAGGAGAATTTCCCAGGTCAAATCCTGCAATCGGCATAGCCTCACGCTCGCCGCCCAGAAGAAGATCGGGATCTTTTTGCGAAGCAACGCGCTCCCTGGCCTCTTTTTCCGTTGAGACCGGGATGAAGGCCGAACATCCGTTCTCGAAGGCCACGATCATCGTGGAAGTCGCCCTCAACGCATCGATGACCACCACCGCCTTCCCCTGGAGGTCTTTCTTTTTGAGTTCATAGGGCGAAAAAGCCAAGTCAATGTTCATAGGAAAAGCTCTCAGCAATCAGCAATGAGCCTTCAGCATTCAGCTCTCAGCGTTCAGCATTTATCCTAAAAAAATTTTGTTGCTGACAGCTGATGGCTATCTTAATGGGCTTCGGCCCAGTTTTTTCCCTCGCCGATGTCTACTTTCAAGGGAATATAAAGTTCCATAACCCCTTCCATCTCCTTTTTGACCAGGGCCTTGACTGGGTCCAACTCTTTTTCGGGCACTTCAAAGACCAGCTCGTCGTGAATTTGAAGGATGAGTTTGGTATTCCGCTTCTCCTTAAGCAATCGGCGATGGATGTTGATCATCGCGACTTTAATCAGATCGGCAGCCGACCCCTGGATGGGCGCATTGATGGCGATGCGCTCGGCGAACTGGCGCACGCTGCGATTGCTGCTGGCGATGTCCGGGAGGTATCGGCGCCGGTTCATCAGCGTCGTCACGTATTTTCGCTCCCGGGCCAACTCCAGGGATTTATCGATATAATCCCGCACCCCATGGTATTTCTGGAAATAGTTGGCGATGTAAGCCTGGGCCACGCTGGGGGAAATACCCAACTCTTTGGAGAGGCCGAAGGCGCTCATCCCGTAGATAATCCCGAAGTTAATGACCTTGGCCAGACGGCGCATCTCCAGATTCACCTGCTCTGGGGAAACACGGAATATTTCCGCCGCCGTGGCGGCGTGAATGTCCTCATCCCTCTGGAAGGTTTCGATCAGAGAAGTGTCACACGAGAGGTGGGCCAGGATTCGCAGCTCGACCTGCGAGTAATCGGCCGATAAGATCAAAGATCCTTCCTCGGGCACAAAGGCCTGCCGGATCCTCCGCCCCTCCGGAGAGCGGATGGGAATGTTCTGGAGGTTGGGATCGCTGCTGGAGAGCCTGCCCGTGGCCGTTACCGTCTGGTTGAACGAAGTGTGGATACGCCCCGTTGCCGGATTGATGAGCTGGGGTAAGGCGTCCACGTAGGTAGACTTGAGCTTAGAAAGGCTCCGATATTCCAGAACCTTGGCCGGAAGCGGGAAATCCTTGGAAAGTTCGTCGAGGACCTCCACGTCCGTGGAGTATCCGGTCTTGGTGCGCTTTCCTCCGGGGAGCTTGAGCTTCTCGAATAGAATCTTTCCCAATTGCTGCGGGGAATTGATGTTGAACTCTTCTCCGGCCAAGTCATAGATTTCTTGGGACATCCTCTGAAGCTGGCCCTCAAATTCCTTCGACATGATGCGAAGAAGGGGGAGGTTAAGCTTAACCCCGTTCATCTCCATAACGGCCAGAACTTCTACGAGCGGAAGCTCTACCTGGTGGAAGAGTTCACCAAACCCATCGGCTTCTATTTTGGGCAAGAGCAGGTTGGCCAAGAGCAGAGTCAGGTCTGCATCCTCGCAGGAGTAATGGCAGGCCTTTTCCACTTCTACCTGGTTAAAAGAAATGGCCTTGGCGCCGCTTCCGGCAACATCGGCATAAGTGGTCACCTGGTGGTCTAGGTGTTCGCGGGCCAATTCTTCCAGGCTATGGCTGTGCTTCGAAGGGTTCAGGAGATAAGAAGCGATCATCGTGTCGCCCGCGATCCCCTTGAGATGGATTCCCGATTTGGCCAGCAAGATATAATCGTACTTGATATTTTGCCCGTATTTTTTCAACGCCGGGTTTTCTAATAAAGGCCGGAGGGTTTTTAAAACCTCTTTTTGATCCAACTGACTGGGCGCTCCCCGATAGGTATGTCCGACGGGGATGTAAAAGGCCTGATGAGGTTTGAAGGAAAAGGATAAGCCAACGATCTCGGCCCTCATGGGTTCCAGGGAAGTTGACTCCAAATCCACAGCAAAGGTGCCTGTCTTCTTTAAGTTTTCGCTGAGTTCTTGGAGGTCTTTTTCTTCGGTGACCAGATGATAGTCTTTGGCTGACGGGGCCGGTTTAGCAGCGAATTCCTTGAGGAGCTTGGAGAACTCCATCTCTTTGAAGATTCTATGCAGCTTCTCCCGGTCCGGAATTCCCAGTTTCAATTTCTCCAGGTCCCAGGCCAGGGGAGCCCGAGTATCCAAGGTGGCCAGCTCCCGGCTGAGGCGAGCCTGGTCGGCATAATGGCCCAGGCTGGCTCGTACTGTGGCATTCTTGACCTTCTCCAGATTCTTCAGAAGCTCCTCGATGGAGCCGAATTGCCCGATGAGCTTGGCGGCTGTTTTCTCTCCTATGCCGGGAACGCCAGGGATATTATCAGAAGTATCTCCGCTAAGACCCATGACCTCAACGACTTTGTCGGGGGTTACGCCGAAACGCTCTTTGACCTCGGGGATCTTATAGGTTTTATCTTTCATGGGATCGTACATGACCACGTGAGGGGCAACGAGCTGCATCAGGTCCTTGTCTCCGGAGACGATGACCGTATCCATCCCCTCCTTCTCCAGCTTTTTGGCCAGAGATGCGATCAAGTCATCCGCCTCGTAACCTTCTATTTCCAGTGTGGGGATGCGCAAGGCGGACACAACTTCCTTGATGTAGGGGATCTGCGGCCGAAGATTCTCGGGCATGGACGGGCGATTGGCCTTGTATTCGCCGAAGACTTCATGGCGGAAGGTAGGGCCTGGGGCATCGAAGGCAATGACTAAATACTCCGGCGCTTGGTCCCGCAAGACTTTCAGGAGCATGTTGGTAAAGCCATAGGTGGCGTTTGTGGGAAAGCCCTTCGAGTTAGAGAGGTGCGGGATGGCAAAAAAAGCCCGGTAAATGTAAGAGCTGCCATCGATCAGGAATGCCCGCGGTTTCTTCTCAGCCATAAAAAGAGTATGCCACAACAGCGAGCGAAAGGTCAAAGGGAAGAAACAAAAGGCGATAGGCAATAGGGTAGCCAAAACTGGAAGTGAGTTTTTCCATTTTCCCTACTCGTGTGCTATACTTTAAAAAATAGACCATGACCTGAGGAAGTTCTCAGAAAACCGATAGAGCCCGCGCCCTTGGAGTCTTGATTGATTGGATATGAAAATTGAAGTCGAATTTAGCCCTGCCTTTCAATCCCGCCTTTCCCTTGAACGCCAGACTTTAATTCTAGAGGAGGGCCGGTCTACCGTGAAGGACCTGTTTGACCGATTGGCCGAGGAGCATGGAGGAAAAATCAAACCTCTTCTCTTTGCCCAAAAGGAGGATGAAATCTTAAGCGGCCTGATGGTCATGATCAACAATCAGATCTACACGGGAAGCGCCTTGAACCAGCAGGAAATCCGGCTCGGGGAGGGGGACAAGGTAAGTTTGTTGTATTTTATCTCCGGAGGATGAGGTGAGCAGAAAGAGGGTTGGCTACTTTGAAAACCGGGAGGACCCCGAGAACATTTGCAGCCGTTGCCGGATGTGTGAACTGATCTGCGCTCTGCAACACCATGCGGTCGGGAATCCCAGGCGCGCCCGGATTCAAGTCATTCTCCTCGGCAAGGGGGAGGACATCCCGGTCACCTGCCTGAACTGCGAAGACCCGCCGTGCATGAACATATGTCCCACCGGTGCCCTCTATCGCCCGGAGCCCGAGGGAATGGTAAGGGTTCAGGAGGATGTCTGTATCGGGTGCGCCATGTGCGTAAATGCTTGCCCCGTCGGGGCCGTGACCTTGGATCCGGTGGAAGGGATCGCTGCCAAATGCGACCTCTGCCAGGGAGACCCGCAGTGCGTCCTCTACTGCCCGGCCAAGGTTCTCAAACTAACGGATGCGGGTCAAATGGCACGGCACCGCATGAAAGGATTTGCGAAGTTTTTGCAGAGCGTTGGGGAAGATAATTAAAACGAACGCATTTACTAAGGAGTCCATAATTGACCAGACATATTCTTCCAAAATCTCCCCTGACCCCTCTTTTCCAAAGAGGGGAAATTCCTCCCTTTTGTAAAGGGAGGGAAGGAGGGATTTGGTCTTCGGCGTCTATATAATTATGGACTGACTAATAATTCTTTGACAATTGTCCCCTCACCCTCCCCTCTCCCCCACTGGGGGAGAGGGATGGGGTGAGGGGAAACCCAGCGGGATGTAAGAATTGTTTTTACGTTTGTATTAGATTCTCCCTGAAAGAAAGGATTCAAGATGAGTCCGTTTGCTGGAGGGTATGCCGGGCAAATTCTCTACGTGGACCTAAACGACGGTTCCCTCCAAAAGAAACCCCTGGAACGAGATTTCGCCCTAAACTACATAGGCGGCAGGGGGTTTAGCTCAAGGATCTTGTGGAACGAATTGCAACCGGGAATCGATCCCTATTCTCCTGCCAACATCGTCATCCTTGCGGCCGGTCCATTGAACGGAACACCCACTCCTTCAGCCAGTCGCCTAACTGTGGCCGCTAAATCTCCGCTAACGGGAGCTCTCGGGGACGCGAATTCCGGAGGGTACTTTGCTCCGGAACTGAAATATGCCGGGTTTAATGCGATCGTGGTAAAAGGAATCAGCCCGGAACCCGTATACCTTTGGGTCGAAGATGGCCAAGCCGAACTGCGCAAGGCCAAACACCTCTGGGGCCTGGGAATTCATGCGGTCGGCGAGCGTCTTAAGGAAGAAATCGACGATGACACCATCCACATTTGCGCCATCGGGCCCGGGGGGAAAACCGCGTACGCTATGCCTGCGTGCTTACCGACGCCGAGAGCGCTGGCGGGAGGTGCGGCATCGGTGCGGTGATGGGCGCGAAGCGTCTCAAGGCCGTGGCCGTGCGCGGCTCCCGCGATGTCGGCATCGCCGACCCCAAGCGCTTCAAGGCCGCCCTGGATGCCTACCGCGAAACCCTTGAGGGGGAGGCCTGGACAGAAACCTTGCGCCGGCTGGGGACACCCAACCTGGTTGCCCATCGCCAGAAGCTGGGAATCTGGGGGGCGAAAAACTTTCAAAGGGGAACGATCGAGGGCTGGGAAAAAATCAGCGGCGAAGCCTTCCGGGAGAAGTTCCTGCACAAGGTGATGGGCTGCATGGGCTGTCTGGTGCGCTGCCGGAGGTACTCGGTCATCTCCGAAGGGCCCTTCGCGCCGACTTATACCAAAGGGCCGGAGTACGACACGATCAATGCCCTGGGAGCCAAGACGTATATTACCGATCCTGCGGTCATTCTCCGCGCGCAGTATCTCTGCGACGAATACGGAATCGATGCCCAGACCGCCGGCTCTTCCATCGCCATGGCCATGGAGCTTTACGAACGGGGTATTTTGAAAAAAGATCAGGTAGACGGGGTGGACCTCGTCTTTGGCAACGGCGAGGCGCTCCTCCATTTTATCGAACAGATTCCCTACCGGCGGGGGTTCGGAGACCTTCTCGCGGAGGGGACGAAAATCATGGGGGAACGGCTGAATGCCGGGTATTACGCCATTCACGTCAAGGGCCTGGAAGTGGATGCTTCGGATCCCCGGGGTTCCGTGACGCGGGCGCTCACCTACTCCGTGGCCACTCGCGGCTCCTGCCACCTACGCGGGTTTCCCTACATCGACGAGTTCATCAAACCCGAGGAGGCAGAAGCTTTCTTCGGGACCCCCGCCGTCTCCCGCCTGGAGGCTCTGGAGGGTAAAGGAAAGATGGTTGCCTGGAGCGAAGACTGGGTAACTCTGGCCGATCTGGCCGGAGTCTGCAAGTTCGCCTGGTACCGGTCCCGTAATTTTCCGATGCTCATTAAGAGGGGGGTCGAGCTGATGAATGAAATCCTGGTAGCGGTGACTGGACTCCCCTTCACGCCCGAAGCTCTGCTCCGTTGCGGGGAGCGGGTATACAATGTGGAAAAGCTCTTTAACCTAAGGGAAGGGTTCGGGCGGGAGTCGGACTATCCGCCGCAGCGGTTCTTCCAGGAGGAGACTCCTGACGGTCCCTCTAAGGGAGCGAAGCTGAACCGGGTGGACTATGATCGGGTGCTGGATGATTACTATGAAGCCCGGGGGTGGGACAAGAGAACGGGGCAGCCAAGTCGATCGAAGCTGCGCGATCTGGGGCTGGCATGACTCGGAAAATTTTTTTCCGCCCCGAACGCTGCCTGATGTGCCTCTCCTGTGTTCTAGCTTGCCAGTTAAAATCTTTGGGTACCGGAGACGCCCGCTGCCTTCCACCGGGAAAACCGCTGCAGAGGATTTCGCCCGTCTTTTCCCGCGGCACTCCCTGGATGTGGAAATGTCAACAATGTTCTAAGGCCCCCTGCGCCGAAGCTTGTATTTCCGGGAGCATCCGCCATAAAGTAGACGGAAAGGGGGTCGAGCATCGCCCGGAAACCTGCGTGGGATGCGGCTCCTGCCTATTGGCTTGTCCCTTTAGCATCCCCACCTTCGATCGGGAAGGGAAACGGATGAGCAAGTGCAATCTTTGCCCGGAAGAACCCATCCCCCCCTGCGTTAAAGCCTGCCAGAGTCAAGCCTTGGTCTTCCAGGAGGTTTCCAGATTCTCCAGGGAAAAAAAGAGGCGCTACGTCCTTCAGTCCGGGGAGACCCATGAACCCGGTTGATCAAGGAAGTCGGGAGTATCCTCCCTGCGGGTATGGGCTTTTAGGGCTCTGCTGTTCCGATTGCCTTCGGGGTCCCTGTCGAATCAGCCCCTTTGAAAAGACCCAAGGCCTTTGTGGAGCGGAATCTGACCTGCTGGTCGCAGGAAATCTTTGCCGGCTGGCGGCCGAGGAATTTGTCCTGGTCCTGAGATCCTTCACCCAGGTTGTGGGCGAATTCAGGAAAAGGAATAAGTCCACAGGGATCTTCTCCAAGGCCTTGACCGAAAATTTAGCTCGCAAATATGGAATTCCTGAGGAAGAGCTCATTCCCTTTCTCGAGCAGGAGACGACCAGGCTTCTGGATCCCTTGGCTGATCAGCCCACAATTATTTTTTCGTCTCTCTTTCCTGAAAGAGCTTTCCCAAAGGGTCATTCGGGGAGTCGATGTAGCCCTCTCCTGGTTGAACTTTTCGGCCTTCTTGGCTGGAAAGACCACGGAGGGGCAGATCCTGAAGCGCTCCTTTGGCGCTGTTTGAATTCTGCGGCTTGCCTGCTGATCGTCGAAGAACTTACCCATGATATCCTTTGCTTCCTTCATCCTCCCCTTTCCGAGGCGGATCAAAAAAAGGATGGGTGGATCATGCCGCCGAACTTTCCCAATTCTCCCCAACCGGTGGTGGTCTCACTCCTCGAGGCGGAATATTTGCAGTCGGCAGAAATGCAAAGGATGGCAACGGGCTCTCCGGGAGATTTCCGGGTGTCCTTTCTATTTCCCTGCGAGGGACCCAAGGCTTAATCCGGGTCTGCCAGAGCCTGCAGGAAGAGTGGCATCGCCCGATATCTGACCTGCCTGTGGCCGCCTGGTAGAATCTCCAAATATCTTGCCCATCCTGGCGCCCTTGGCCCTGGGACTTCCTACTGTATCCGATCCTTCTTTGCCCATCCAGGGCAGCAAAAAAGTGGAGGATTTTTTTTACTCCGGATTGTCGAAAGAGATGGGAAACTTCTACCTGCCGGTCAGGGATGAAACTGCTCTCTCCCGGCTGACCAGGGTTTTGGTCCCTTAGAAATGAAATAGTGCGTAAAATGGTAAAGAACTTAGTAAATCCCCCCAGCCCCCCTTTAGAAAAGGGGGGATTGGGGGGGATTTGAGACCTCTGAATGTCCCTATTTGGTTCGGGCTCGTGTGGGCTAGGAAGAAAGCTTTGAGATACGTCATCATTGGAGGGGGACCCGCCGGGATTTTTGCCGCCGAGGCGATTCGCCGCAAAGATCTTGCATCCCCTATTCTTTTGGTCACGGATGAAGGGGAAATCGCCCGTTCTCCCGTGATGCTCCCCTATTGGATCGGGGGAGAGGTTCCCCGAGAGGCAATTGGATTCCGGGATTCCTCCTGGGCGAAAATGAACCGAGTCGATTTGCGGCTCTGCCGGAAAGCTATTGCCCTTCAAACCTCCTCGCAGAAGCTGATCTTGGAAAAAGGGGAAGGGGTTCTCTATGATCGGCTCCTCATCGCCACCGGGTCTTCTCCCATCTCCCTGCCCATTCCCGGGGCCGGACTGAAAGGGGTCCACTCCATCCGACAGGTCAGCGATGCGAATGCGATTCTGGGGGCAATTCCCGCCCTGCGCCAAGCCCTTATCATCGGAGGCGGCTTCATCGGTTTGAAGATCGCCAGCCATCTAAAGGAGCGCGGAATCGAGGTTGGAATCCTGGAAAAGGAAAATAGGGTTGCTCCACGGATGTTGGATGTCCCAGCGTCTCTTTTTCTTTCCGACCTGCTGGGTCGAAAGGGAATACGGGTGGAAACCGGCGTCGAGGTTGAAGAGATTCTGGGAAAAGCCGGACAGGTATGCGCAGTAAGAATGAAAGACGGCCGGATATTTCCCGGCCAGATGGTGATTCAATCCGTGGGCGTAAAGCCCAATACCGCTTTCCTGACCGGCTCCGGAATTGCCCTGGAGATGGGCATTCCCGTTAATCCCTTCATGGAGACGAAGATCCCCGGCATTTATGCTGCCGGTGATGTAGCCGTAACTTTGGATTCTATCACCGGCGAAAAGATAAACAATGCCACTTGGCCGGCGGCTTCCCGTCAGGGGGTCGGTGGCGGGAACGAACATGGCCGGAGGAAAACTCTCCTACGTCCACAACCTGTCCTTGAACGCCTTTCGCCTGTGCGGAATTCCGGTCATGGCCGCGGGCAATTCCGGAGAGACCAACGGCCAGGTTCTTTTGGAAGAAGGCCCGGATTTCCACCGCAAGATCCTTCTTCAGGATGGAAGGCTGACCGGCTTCATTTTGATTGGGGAAGTTTCCCAGGCTGGTCTTCTTCTGGCCTTGATGAAAAGGAAAGAGATCTTATCCGATGCCGACCTGATGCAGGAATCCTTTTTACGCCGGAAGCAACTGCCCCAAGGCTATGGCTATCGGCACGGTTTGCTGTTTTCAGAAAACAAATTGTAGTAACAGCTAAGCCTTTTGAAAAATCGGCAAACCTCGATTCGAGGTGCAAAATCTTAAATGACAGGCATTTCTCCCCCTAAGAATTTACATTTTTCATTTTGCAATTTGCATTTTTCAATGAATTTTCCATGACGGATACGTCACCCGCGAGCTATGAAAATCCCCCCCGCCCCCCTTTGGTAAAGGGGGGTTGGGGGGATTTAGGGTATTTTCTAAGTAATTTAGCGGAATGTAGAGGAGTAACGCAATGCCCTATCCTCAGCTATTCAGTCCCCTTTCCCTGGGTGGGCTCACCCTAAAAAACCGTCTGGTCATGTCCCAGATGACCATGAACTATGCCAGTGAAGAAGGGTTTGTTACGGAACGTTTGCTCCGCTACTACCTGGAGCGAGCCCGGGGCGGGGTGGGACTCATCCTGGTGGAAGGAACCTTCTTCACCCCCGAAGGCCGGGGGTATAAAAACCAGCTTGGACTTTGTACCGCCTCCCATGTAAAGGGGCTGCGGGATTTAACCCGGGCTATCCACGCCATCCCGGATGCGCCGAAGATCTTCATCCAGATCCACCATGCTGGCTGGAGGGCCTCCTCCAACCTGAGCGGACTGCCGACCATTGGTCCGTCGGCCCTCGCCCCTTATCCGGGTGCTGAAGTAGCCCGCGCCCTTTCTCAGGAGGAAATTAAAAACCTCATCGAAGCCCACATCCTGGCCGCAGCCAGGGCCAAGGAGGCCGGCTTTGACGGAGTTGATTTTCACTGCGCCCACGGTTATCTGATCCCTTCATTTTTTTCTCCCCTTTCCAACCGGCGCACAGACGAATACGGGGGTGACCTGGCCGGTCGAACTCGCTTCCTTCTGGAAATCGTGCGGGGGACAAAAGAAAGGCTGGGCCATGATTTTCCAGTGACCATCAAGATCAGCGGGGATGAATACATCGAAGGGGGCCTCGGGATCCAGGAGATGATCCAGATTGCCCGTCTGGCCGAGCAGTCCGGAATTGCAGGCATCCTGGTTTCCGCTGGAACGGTGGGAGGGAAAAAGTTGGAAGATCTCTCGCAAGCTCACAAGTTTCTGCGGACCCTGCCCATGATGACCAGCCCCGGTTGCCTGGTTCCTTTGGCCGCGGAGATGAAGAAGGCCTTGCGGATTCCGGTGATGACCGTGGGGAGGATCAATCATCCGGCCTTGGCCGAAGATATTATCGCCAAGGGGCAGGCTGACCTGGTCGCCATGGGCCGGGCGCTCCTGGCCGATCCCCATCTTCCCCGGAAAGCCTTTGAGGGGAAGGAAGAAGAGATCCGTCCCTGCATCGCCTGCAACGAAGGTTGTTACAAGCGCATCTTTCAGCAACTCGACATCCGGTGCTCGGTCAACCCCACCCTGGGGAGGGAAGAAGAAATTTCTTGTACGAAAGCCGCCGCGCCCAAGCGGGTGGTCGTTATCGGGGCGGGACCGGCGGGGATGGAAGCGGCCCATGCCGCCTGGGAGAGAGGTCACAAGGTTCTTTTGGTGGAAACAAGCCCAGCAGGTGGGCGGTCAGTTGATTCTGGCATCCCTTCCTCCTGGGAGAAAGGAAATCGAGAATTTCCGCATCTTCCTTCGGAGCCGGCTCCAGAGGAACGATGTAAAAATCTTCAAGGGCAAAAGGGCAACTGCTGCCTTTTTGAAAGAATATCGACCCCGACTTGGTGATTCTGGCAGCGGGAGCTCATCCGCGAAGAATAAAAATGAAAGGTTTGGAAGAAGAACGGGTAATTCCCGTTTGGGAACTCCTCAAGGGCAAGCGTGACCTCCAGGAACCGATCCTGGTCCTCGGGGCCGGGCTGGTGGGTTGTGAAGCCGCTGACCTTTTGAGCGAGGCAGGGAAGAAGGTCATCCTGGCTGAAATCCTTCCCGAGGTCGCCACCGGCGGAGATGCCGACACCAAAGCCTATTTCACCTTAAAATTCAAGAAAAACAGGGTTGAGGTCTTTACTGGTTCGAACCTCAATAAGGTAGAGGGGAATACCGCTTTCTTGCAACGGGAAAAAGAGGAAATTCGGGTTCAGGTGGGCACAGTCGTATGCGCAGTAGGGGCCGACCCAAATGACGAACTGTCCGATGAACTCGTCTCAGCCGGACTCTCGGTAATCAAGATCGGCGACTGTGTTCAACCGCGAACCCTCCTGGAAGCCGTACAGGAGGGCTTCCAGACGGGAAGGTCTATTTGAAAAATTCTGAATCCTCTCCTAATCAGTCGGACAAGGTCCCTTTCCCGAGGGCTGTATAGTAATGGAAGAAAGGAGCCGTCATTCCCGCGAAAGCGGGAATCTAGTGCAATCTTTATATGCAGAAGTTACCCTGCGTTTACATACTTGCCAGCCGTCGTAATGGAACTCTTTATGTAGGGATAACTTCTGATCTTTTGAAACGTGTATGGGAGCATAGGAATGATCTGGTGGAGGGATTTACGAAAAAATACGGAGTCCATATGCTTGTCTGGTATGAGCCCCATGAAAGCATGGATAGTGCCATTCATCGGGAGAAAAGAATTAAGAAGTGGAATCGAAAGTGGAAATTGGCTTTGATCGAGCAATCGAATCCTCAATGGCAAGATTTGTTTGATAATTTGGTTTGAGATTTGGTCTAACTATAGGGGTAGGAACGCCGCATTGGTTTGCAGCGCCCCTCCCTCCGAACCGGACTGGCGGATCTCCCGCATCCGGCTCTCCAGTTGGTGGTTTTACCTCAAAGAGGATTGACGAAGCATGCTCAAAGAACCGATAGAGTTCAGTCTCTGGGATGCAAGCTATAACGGCTTCTTCCCTAAACTTAAAAGGGTCGTCAACAGGTGCAGTTTCGCAGTGGACAATGTCTCCATCCGTGCACTCGATGAAGAATCTCCAGTTTGCTTAGCCTCTCGGCACTCGCACTGGTTTCGGTTCTGCCCTATGCGGAATTACTCCTCCACCTTCCTGCGCTCCCTTCGCTCCAGGCCCGTTACGGCCCTTCCTCGCTACTATGGGCGCTCTGCCTCCTGCTCGCCCGGCTCTTCGGCCTCCTCGGGCATGAACACCGTCTCTATTGGCCAGCAGGTCTCCCTGGTTCACATCGTGCGACCTTCCATGCATTCCGTCACCAAACACCTGACGCGCCCTGTCTTCGCTTCTGTGCTGCCCACCCAGCGTGACAGGCTTCCTGATCTTCGCTCTGCTGGGTTCGCCCCATCGGTGATCAGGTCTGGACTTCGCCCTTTATCCGCAGGCTCGTCGCAACGTGCGGCCGAATCGTGTTCGTCCTCCTACGGACTGCATGTTCGCCTCTGGTTGCTCTCCACCCCGTCTTACGGCGACGCAGTTACCTTTGGCTACCGGGAGCGGGCATCTCCCGGAGGGGGACTTTCACCCCCCAGATCGCACCTGCTTCCAGGCGCACGGATGCCCGCCTTCGCGGGCATGACGAATTTACGATTATTTGCCGCGGGAAATCAATTCTTGAAAAGGAGGACAAAATGTCCAGCAATGAATGGCCCATCTCTTATCTGCACTATATCCCCTCCTTCAGCAGTCCCATTGAGATGATGCGCGGAGCCATGAAGGCTGTACAGCAATGCGCCGGCGTCAAGAAAGGGGAGAATGTGGTGATCTCCACAGATACGAACAAGCTGCGCATTGCCGAGGCCCTGGCCGCGGCCACCGTGGGGGTTGGTGGGATTCCCATCATCGTTATGATCCCTCCTCCGGGGGTGCACGGCGCCCAGCCGCCGGCACCCGTGGTGGCAGCCTGTTCCAAGGCCGATGTCTTTTTCCTGCCGACCACCTATTCTCAGACCCACACCGATGCGCGCATCCAGGCCATCAAGAACGGGGCCAGAGGGGCCACCATGTGTGAAGTGACGGAGGATGCCCTGTGTACCGGCGCAATCTACGCGGATTACGAGGAATGCGACCGACTGGGGCGGAAACTGGGCGCGATTCTGGCCAAAAGCAAAACGGTGCGCATTACCTCTCCTCTTGGTACGGACATCCGGGGAGAGGTTACCGGAAGACCGGTTCAATATGAGACCGGGCTTTTCCGCGAACCGGGCCAGTTCGCGGCTTTTCCCGATAGTGAGATCAATATCTCACCCATCGAAGGAACTGTGGAAGGCCGGGCGGTCATCGATGTTCGGGTCATGTCCGTGGGAGTCACTGCGGCTGAACCGATCACCCTGATCATCCGTGAAGGAGAGGTGAAGGAAATCCAGGGAGGCGCTCTGGCAGCCAAGTTCCGCCAGATCATGCAGGCTCTGGGGGATCGCAAGGCTTATAATTATGCCGAGTTCGGGATCGGGCTCAACCCCTGCAGCCGGCTTTGCGCCACCAACCTGGAGGATCTGGGGCGCCTGGGAAATGCCCACTGCGGTATTGGAAGCAGCTACGCCATTGGCGGGAAGGTCCTGGCCCCCAACCACATCGATGCCATCTTCAAAGATGCGGTCATCGAGTTCGACGGCAAAGTGGTCCTGGACAAAGGGCAGGTGCGGATATAAAAGATCCGGGGAGAAGGGTCAAGCCGGGATCAAGGCCCTTGACGCGGGGAGTGCCCACCGGCATGAGACAGAACAATTTTCAGACTCTGTTAATGAACCAAATTCTCGTCGAAAATCAGGGTACCGGCCGTTATGGTTTTATCCTTACCGGTGCTTGCAATGAAAGGTTTGACCTTCGATCATCTTAACCATTCTTTAAGTCCCTACGCGGCACCCTCTATAACGCAAAGCAATTTCAGGAAGAACAGCCCGCCTTCCCTTTCCCATACCCCTCCGCAATTAGATGCATTCCATCGGCACGGGAGCAATCAACGAGTTTGGAAAGCGCCCGTGCAATACTTCCTTTGTTCATTTATAATGTGACCAGAAATCATTGCAGATATAACCAACAAGGTGGCGGACTAATTGGCCGTAAGCCTTATCGGGATCCTTTGCATTGAAATAGGTATCGCCCCCCAGCAAACTGACCGACGCCACGTTTTCCCTTGCCTGGGCGGAATTCGACCAGACCGTGGCCCCGCTTTTCGTTTCTACGAGTTTGGCCGAAAGCATCGCTTCGACATATGCTGAAACGCTCATATTCTTCAATGTTGAGGCGATATCGATGCTCGGCTTGACTTTTTCCACCTCGAGGTTTCCGGTTAGGATGCCGCCGACGCCGTATTTGGAGCCAATTGCCTTGATTGCCTCAACATCAAGCTCACTGCGACCCACCGAGCCGAGCGCATTCTGCAGCGTGCCTAGCTCCACGACCAAGGTGCCGGGCTGGGCCTCCTGGAGCGAATGCAGGATCTTTTGCGAAGTATACTGGGCAAGGTTGCCTTTAGCGTTCGACGATAATTCGATCATGCCAAGGGTGCCGTAGGGCCGCAGATCGACGCGTGGCGGGAGCAGTATTCTTGGCCCGCAACCCCAGAATAAAAGGATAGCACCCATAAGTACTGCGGACAATTTCATGGATCTCATATCCTCTCCTTTTGGATAAAATTTATCTTTCTCCTATTATTGACGCAGAAGCAACCTTGACCTGCATTCGACTTATCAGAGTCAAGAAAAACCCTTTGAATTGGTGGAGTGAATTGCCCAGAAATTGATTTAGGAATGGCCGGAGCATAGTTCATTGGGGGAGCGGGAAATCAGCCTTCCCCTCCCCTTCTTTGAGAATAGCTGATCTTATTGCTTGAAAATGGCCTTGGGGATCATGGCGTGAATTCCTTTGTTGCCATCGACAATCTGAGAAACTCTGAGATCCACGGCCAGGCTGCACAGGGAATAAGCGTCATCAGGCGTCAACCCCTTGGTCTTAGAAATAAATTGGATCGCGCCACGCAGGGCAATCTTAACCGCCTCGTTGAGGTCTTTGTGGAACCCCGTCGCGATCCAGTGGGTGGCCGTTTCCACCATGGGCCGCTCCAGCTTCATGTCCTTACGCACCACAAACTGGAAGACGGCTTCGTCCATAGCGGTCTCAATGGCTGTAACGTTGACCTCTCCATCCCCCTGGACCGCGTGAGCATCCCCGGTGGAAAATAACCCGCCCTTGGCGCTGACCGGCAGGTAAAGCGTCGTTCCCGCCACCAGTTCTTTAATATCCATATTCCCGCCGAAATAATCCGGCACCGCTGCCGGCATTTTCTCTCCCGGTTTAGGAGCAACTCCCATCACCCCCATGAAGGGTCTAAGGGGGATAAGAATCCCAGGAGCAAAAGTGGTTTCCATCTTTTGGACGTCCAATTGAAGAGTTTTGAATTGCCCCACTGGAAAATCTTCCGGTAATCCTCCAATATTCATCCTGCCCGGATAATGATAATTCACCCCGCAGTTAATGGGGATCAGTTTCTTGATCCGCACCTCCAGCACATCCCCGGGCTCGGCTCCCTTGACAAAGATAGGTCCGGTAAGAGTATGGCCGCCCATCTTCCGGTCTGTATAAGTCTGCCTCGTGGCTATTAATTGTTCCAGAGTCATCCCACAGCGGAGTTGCCCATCCATAAGCATACTCGTGCTCAAAATCACCGTATCACCCGAATCAATGGTCAACACAGGGGTAATGGTAGAGTCAAAAAAGCCGGTGTGAACCGTCTGCGGGGTTGCTTTTAAAGTGTAGGTTTTACCGCTCTGGCCCAATGCCGTCCCTCCTCCGAAAAGCAACAGCCCAACCAACATAAAATAACTCATCACTGCAAAACTTTTCATAAAATCTACCCCCCCAATTTATTTTGACTACAATCGCGGAGAGTTTAACGTATAAAGACCAAATAGTCAAATTTCATCCATTCCTCTTACTGACACAAAATAATTGACGCTACCTAACTCTCTTTGTCATTACCTCTCTTGCCATTAGCTTTCTCTGACTCCCGAAGCCCTGCAAGAAGGGCAGTCATAGAAGCCCTGCTGCTTGCATGGGGAAAAAGATAAGATTCCTTTTACTTCCCCCCCTTCTCCTGGGGCGGGGACTTGATGATGATTGCTTTCATCGGCTTGTCTTTGCTGAGGTTGATCGTGGCATGGTCGGTATCGGCGGGGACGAACACAAAAGAGCCGGCCCGGATCGGCTGGTCCCCGGCCTTCGTCCGGCTGATACCCTCCCCCTCTAAGATATAGATCACCTCTTCTTGATCCGGATGGCGGTGCAGAGTGTGTTCTCCCCCTGGGGAATATTCCGTAATATTGATCTTCAGGTACTTAGTTCCAACATTTTCCGGGCCAAATAGGTTCTTCGTCCTTCCCCAGGCCACCCGGACAAACTCTCTTTCATTTTCCCGAACCACCGTGCTAGCCATGGAATCATCTCCTTGCCTTTTAATGAGTTCCGCAGGAATCCTGGCCCCTTTTCAAAACATCGTACACCTGAGGTGGACTCCGTTGTCAAGACAGAAAATTGGGAAAATTAAGCTGAACTTTGGATAAAAAATACCTGGAAAATACCCCCTCACTCCGCTTTCTCCCCCGGATTCAGAGGAGAGGGGAAGGGTGAGGGGGAGATTTCGGGTGGGAAAAAATCTCACCGTAGGTGCAGTTTATGCTTTCGCATTCCAACCATTTTTCGATCGCCCAGGGCTTTTGGACGAATCCATTTTGCATCTATTTTCCTGCAGCTATAGGGTTAAGTTACATTTTGGGACTCCTGAATCGGGATAGATTCTTAAAGGAAGAATTCGAAGTTTTTCGTCCACATAAAATTGTGGGGCTATTTTCCCCCTTGACAAGGAAAAAGAATTGTTTAAAAAATATGGCTATTCCTCCAAGTCACTCAAAGAATGAAGAGGAAGATTGCCGTGAATGCCAAAAAGATTTTCACAGGAGTTGTTTCCCTTATTTTTTGCTTTGCTCCTCTCGCGGTCGCGGCTGAGCAAGGCAGGATCGTTGTTCGGGAAAGTGAAAGGCAATTCCAGACCGTCGAGTGGGGAAGGACGCTGAGTGTTTTCGGCAAACAGAACGTTGGAGCTAAATACCTGAAGATCAACATCACCGAATATGCCCCTGGGACAGCCCATACCCTGCACCGCCATCCGAGTCAAGAAGAGGTGATCTATATCCTGGATGGCGAAGGATATTCAAAGACGAAGGCGGGAGAGAAGGCGATCCGTGCAGGCGCTTTCGTCTTTATCCCCTCTAATACAGATCATGCCACCTTCAACTCCCGAACCGACAGGCCGATGCGGGCGATCATTATGAAGGCCCCGCCCGATGAATCGGGGTCCAGGGATGAGGACCCTACCTCCCCCGGTAGCTCAGTTGTCCGGGAAGACGAGCGAGAGTGGGAGAAGGTGGAATGGGGAAGGACGATGAACATTTTTGGCAAGCGAAACGTGGGCGCCAGGTTCCTGAAAATCAATATTACAGAATATGCCCCTGGCACAGCTCATACCCTGCACCGCCACCCGGAGCAAGAGGAAGTGATCTACGTCCTGGAGGGCGAGGGGATCACCAAGACAAAGGCCGGGGAGAAGCCGATCAGCGCCGGAGCCTTTGTGTACGTACCCTCGGATACGGACCATGCCACCCTCAACGTGCTCTCGGAGCGACCCATGCGGGCAATAATTATTAAGTCTCCTCATGAAGAAAAGGCGGCCAAATAAAAAAGGCAGGGCTTTACAGATAAGGGAGGTGATACCCATAGGCACGAAACACGGCGCATAGATGGATTTCTTGCTTTTCCACACGGGCGACAAACTGCGAGCCGGGGTGGTGAGTGATCTCGCCGCTCTTCTTGGTCATTTCCAAATGGTTGGGAGAAAGGGGAGGTAAATCATGCTCAAGCGATCTCGAGTCATTTTATCGGTACTGGTGGGGTTCGTTCTTGTTGTGATCGGAGGCGGTTTATCTGCGGCTGGTGCTCAACCCTCTTGGTCGTTAAAGATGACTGTGCCGATGGAATTGAGTATATCCACAGTCGACATCGATCGTATGCTCAAGTACTATACGGAGGTCTTGGGTCTTAAGTTGGTTGCAGATGTTAAGGCTGGCCCGGAAATGAGCACCCGTACTGGCGCCACGCCGCATGGTTACCGGATCGTCCGATTGCAGACACCCTATGGTGAAAGAATCAAGCTGGTGCAAGCGGGAAAGCCCCCAAGACTCAATGAAGTTCCCAATTATGTGTGTGAGAGGCAAGGCTTTGCTTCCCTTACCTTCGTCATCGCAGACCTGGACGGAGTCATTAAACGGTTAAAAGAGCACGGAGTGAAGCTCCTCAGCGGCGGCGAAAAGGTTGAGGTGCGGCCGGGGGTATTTGCGATATACTCGCTAGACCCAGAGGGTAATTTTGTAGAGTTCGTTGAATATCCCGATGTTCCCTCGTATCGGCCAGACCTTTTTAAATGGCATCAATTCTTTTAATACGGCGGTTCCGTTAGGTCTACACTATTGACAAGATTTTTATTTAGGGGGCATCCGCTTCTTTAGCAACAAATATAAGTGTAGAGTGTAGGCCTGGCACTTCCGACCTAAAGAACTCTGAACAGGACTTGGGGATTGCTCAGACGAGGCCTGATCCTCTTCGCTTTTTTGTTTGGGGGAATCCTGCTCGGCTATGGCAGCAGCCATGCTCAGAATTTTGAAGTCCAGGTTTATGAATCCGAGACGGTCCCGGCCGGCAAAACCATGGTGGAGACGCACACCAATATGGCGCTGCAAGGGACGACGACCACGATTGACGGGGTTTTACCGACCGAGCACGCCCTGCATGAGACAATCGAGATCACCCAGGGAATCACGCCTTGGTTCGAGGTGGGCTTTTACACCTTTATCAGCATTCAACCCGGATTTGACTGGGAATGGGTCGGCAATCATATTCGGCCCAGGGTGCGGGTTCCGGAAAGCTGGGAATGGCCGGTCGGGTTGAGCCTTTCCTTGGAGTTTGGATATCAGCAGCGCAGCTTTTCCACCGATACCTGGACGCTGGAAATCCGCCCGATCATCGACAAGAAAATCGGGCGCTGGTATCTGGCCTTCAACCCGAGTCTGGGTCTTTCCTTCCAGGGAGAAAACGCAAATCAGGGGTTCGAGTTCAATCCCAGCTTGAAGGTCAGCTATGATATCACCCCGCGCATCGCCGGCGGCTTGGAGTATTATGCCTCTCTCGGCCCGCTCAGCGGTTTCGATCGGTACAATCAACAACAGCATCTGATCTTCCCGGTCGTGGATTTGGATCTCGCCCCCGAATGGGAATTTAATTTTGGAGTGGGGTTCGGTTTGACTGAAAGCACCGATCATCTCATCGTGAAATTGATCCTGGGACGACGTTTTTAATTCAGCCCCGGGTGACCCCTTTGTTTCCCCGTCAATGACAATTCAAAGGAGCCTTCATTGATTTTTCTCTTGGTTGAAAAGCCTTTGGAAGAATACAGCCAAAGGCTTAAGGCTCCATTCTAGAAAGAAATTGACTGGGATGCTGAGGACTAAGGTAAATAGGATCGCATTAACTGAATAGATTGCATAGAAAAACGGGTATTGAAGCCGCCCCCACTTGAGGTAAAGGCTTCTAAGTGGTAAATTAGGACAAAATAAATAGCCATCTCTGCCCTGCATCGGATTTCCCTCCTAATTCGATACTTCTGACGGCTTATAGATTTTGGCGAGCTTTTTGTAATTTCCTCTAACTTTCTTGACATACTGGACACCCTTTTTCCCTGTATCGCCGTAGTAAAGCCTCAAATAAGAATTGGGTTGGGAGTTACGGTACATATAAAGGATCCGCATCGCCTTCTTTATATTCTCTTCGGTGTTGAAGTAATCCTTCATCTGCCAGGTGGGGGCATGAATCTGCATGAGGCCCCTGGCATCCTTTGGACTTACTGCCTTGCGATTAAACTGGGATTCTGTCAGTGCCACCGCTGCGACCTCCAAAGGGTCAAAACCAAATTCTCGGCTCCATTTAGTGATCAAAAAAGCAAACATAAACCTTTCGTCGGCATCTTTTACTCCGGCGGCAGTCCCTATGGAAGCCGCCAGCTTTTCAATATCTTTGTAGGCCCTTTCATACACATCAATATTTCTGTCAATTAAAAGTACCAAATTGGCAACAAAATGCTCCCGGCCAGTTCCATCTGCGGCCACATTATAGGCTACAAGGTTTAGCAAAATTGCCAGTACGACCCAGTTCTTCTTTATATGGCGCAAGAGAAATGGGTTGAAGCTGTCTATCCCGACATTTATCCAATCCCGGAAATTTCCGATGCGAAAAAGGTACCTTCTGTAAATAACCTTTGGTTTCATACGCAACAGCCGATCGGAGTCCATGGCGACCTCCTCTCAATAGCATTACTTCACAGATGCAGATTCCATTCGCACCGTTTGGCGTGGTAGCTTCGGCCCCGAATAGAATCAATATTAATCGAGCAAGAAATAGGCCGATTTCCTAAAACTCCAGAACGGAGGAATTATATTAGCCTTTTATTACTTTTCTTCCGAACCTTCCGCAAGAGAGTGGAAATAGATTTCTCTTTTTTCCAAAATTATTCCACTGTGGGCAATAAGCTCGTAGCTCCTAGTTGTGAGCCGATGCCTGACCCCTATGTTTCAATCAAAATTAAAATCCACGGCAATTTTGAAGGTCTGCAAAGCAGGGAGGTTGAGGATTTCCTTGACGCCGGTCCTGCGGGAGATTTCGGCCAGAATCTGGCTGATCTTTTTCTTTGAGGGGGCAATGAGAGTGAACCAGATATTGTAATCCCCTTCCCTCTCGTAATTATGGGTCACCCCCGGATAGGTGTTGACCACCGCCACGAATTCGGCGATCTTGCTTTGCGGCACTTTTGCCGCGCAGAGGGTGGATCTGAACCCCACAGCCCGGGAGCTGAAGCTGGCCCCGATGCGGCGGATGATCCCAGCATCTTTCAGCTTCCGCACGCGCTCTATAATCTCCCTTTCTCGGAGTTTTAATTTCCGAGCCAAGGCCAGGAAGGGACGATGGGTAAGGGGGAAATTTTTCTGGATCTCGTTAAGAATCAAACGGTCCACGCCGTCCAGAGAGAGAGTTTTTTTCCCCCCGGCTCTCGATTTTTTATTTTTACCCGGCCATTTCCTTTGCGCAGCGGGACTCAATGTTTTTCCGAGCCTCCCTTTGTCTGAATGAAACCTTTATCTCTCCATTCTATGATCTTCCAGGCCATGGTTTCTTGTTCTTTCCACCAGCCATCCAGTTTCTTTTTCCGCTCCCAATTCATCAATTCATTTTTCGTCTCGGGGTCTAAGCGGGAAGGATGCTCGTGGAAAAGTGGCGTTCCGGGCAGCGGGAGATAGGTGTGGGCGTGGATCTTGGCGCCATGTTCTCCGATCATCTTTTCCATCAGGCGGAGGGAGAGCTGGCGATCCTCGATCGTTTCCCCGGGGAAACCGAAGACAAAGTCCACGTGGGGCATGAAACCGGCCTGCCGTATTGAGCGGGCGGCTGTTAGGGCCTGTTCCGCTGTATGCCCTCGCTTGAGCCTGGAAAGGAGAAAATCGCTGCCGGATTGGGCCCCAAGGACGATGGTGTTGTTCCGGCAACACCTTTTCACCAATTGCAAAATTTCCGGATGAACCCAATCCGGGCGGACTTCTGATGGATAGCATCCGAAATGAATTCCCCCGATCCCCGCCTGGCGACAGGTAATCAAAAGTTCTTCAATGGCGGTTAAATTTGGTCCTTGCCAGCCCGTCGCGCCGTAGGAGAAGGCATTGGGGGAAATGAATGCACTCTGGCGGTACCCATAAGGGATGGCTTCCTTCAGATACCGGACAAGAGTCTCCGGGTTGCGATGGCATAGAGAGTGGCCAAAAATGCGGGGGGTCTGGCAGAAAGAACAGTTGTAAAGACAGCCGCGCGTAATCTCTACAGGCGAAAAAAAACGATGGCCCAGAGAATGGGGAGGGGAAGAGGTAAAGAGGCCAGAATCTTTGTCGCCGATGAGAATAGGGGCATCGGGGAGTCTCCCGTAGAGGAATTGATGAAGGAACGCCGGGAAGGTTCGTTCAGACTCTCCGACAAAAACAAAATCGAACCCCAGGCGCAGCGTTCCCTCCGGGTCGCCCGTTGCATGAGAGCCTCCTGCAAGAAAGACCGTTTCTTTACCCGCGGCCCTCTTTAACTGCTCCACTTCTTCCTTGACTTCCCAAAGATGTGGGGTCATAAAAGAAAAGCCTACAATCGCCTTCCCGGAGGCGGCCTTTTTAGATAGCTCCTCGAGGGAACCCGCGATGAAGAGGCGGAAGTCTTTGGCTAAGCCTTCCCCTTCAAGGCAGCCAAGGAGAGCAGCAAGGGTGTATCGGTTTCCCCGGGTTTTCCGGAAGATTAAAAAAGGCCGGTCATCTTTCTCTGAAATCATCTTTTTTTTATATTCTTTCGGCCGCGCGCTGTCAAAAGAAAAGTAACCGGTAAGAGAAACAAGCGTTCAAGGGGGCAGGGGTTCTAGTGAAAAAAGAAATTTATAGAATAAAGGGCCACCACAACACTTGAATCCTTGAACTTTACCCATGAAAGGAGAAACAATATGCCAACCATCATGCCCGAAGGGGGCGCGCTTCGAAAGGCAGTGCAATGGGTATCCAAAATGCGTGAAGAGGGAGCGAAAACTCCTCTGGCAACCCTGATTGAGCAGGCCTCGATTCGTTTTAACCTTTCACCCAAAGACTGCGATTTCTTGAACCGGTTTTTCACCGAGCTGCAGGCATCGGAGAGCAAAAAGGAGTAAGGCTCTAAAAAGCTTTCTTCCTTCCTTCTTTCTCGTTTACCGTAAGCAGGATCAGACTGCCGCCGATGAAGAAGACGACCAGAGCCACGATGCTCAGGCGACTGGATCCGGTCATCTGCCCGACGACTCCAAAGACCAGAGGCCCGATGATTCCGGCGAACTTGGAGCTCACGTCGTAGAAGGAGTAGAACTCGGCGCTCCGGCTTTTGGGGATCAGAGTGCCGAATAGAGACCGACTCAAGGCCTGGGTCCCGCCCTGGACGAAACCAACCAAGATGGCCAGGATCCAGAAATGGAGAGCGGTCTGGATAAAATAACCTCCGATGGCCATGCCTGTATAAACTCCCAGCCCCAGAAAGATTGCATTCTTCGAGCCGATCTTCCCGGCCAGGTGTCCGAAGAGAAGGGAGAAGGGGATGCCGATGAACTGCACGGCCAGGATCGCCCCGATGAGGTGTTCCTGGGCGATGTTGATCTCCGCCCCGAAGATCACAGCCATGCTGATAATCGTTCCGATGCCGTCGTTATAAAGCCAAAAGGCCACCAGGAATTTGAAAGCCTCCCGATATTTCCGGAGGTTGTGGAAAGTCAGAGAAAGGCGCTGGAGGCTGGCCCGGATCGGATGAGGGCTCTCTCCGGCGATAGGCACAACTGGGGGTTCGGCCACATTTTTTAGGATGGGAATGGAAAAAACAGCCCACCAGATAGCCACCGTCACAAAAGAATAGCGGGCCCCCCACTCCGCATTTGGAATGCCAAAGAGGCCGGGCTTCATGATCATGGCCAAGTTCAGGATCAACAGCAACCCCCCTCCCAGGTAGCCCATGGCGTAACCGTAAGAGGAGATGCGGTCGATCTCCTCCTCTCCGGCTACATGGGGCAAAAGGGAATCGTAAAAGTTATTCCCCCCCGAGAATCCCACCATTCCCAGGATGTAAAGGAAAGAGGCTTGAAACCAATCCCCTCTGCCGATGGAGACGAGCGATGTCGTAGAGGCAATGCCCAGGGCCGCAAAGCCTGCCAAGAATCTTTTCTTCATCCCCCGGTGATCCGCCAATGCTCCAAGAATGGGCGCGCAAAAGGCCACAATGAGCATGGCGATGGTGTTC
>CAVXFA010000069.1:0-69429 GCA_963760605.1 uncultured delta proteobacterium
AGACACCTGCAGGAGTTCATTCATAGATTAGGGCTGACGGAAAGGGTAAAACTTTGGGCCCGATTTATGGGTCGGATAAATGGGCGGTTCTGGACACGGCGGAAACAGTCGTTCTCCCATCCCGCTCGGAAAATTTTGGCCTGGTTGTGGCCGAGGCCCTTTATTGCGGTACCCCGGTTGTGGCCAGTCGCGGGACGCCGTGGTCCTGCCTGGAACCAGAAGGTTTTGGACACTGGGTGGAGACGGAGGATTCGAACTTCTGGCAAAAGCCATCAACGACGTTCTTTCTTGGCCGCCGAGAGGCGAAGTGAATGGCCGCAAATGCTCAGCCAGTTTATTCGCCGCCATTTTTCCTGGGAAGAGGTTGCAAAGCAATATATCGCCCTTTACCGCGACCTACTGCAATAAATTCCTGAATAGCCTTTCAAGCTTCGGCAAAAACTTGAGTTTCCTCAATCCCTCTGAAAAGCAAAGAGTTCCCGTAAGTGTCATTATTCCTGCTAAAAATGAGGCGGGGAATATCCGGTGCTGTTTGGAGCATTTAAAGTGGGCTGACGAGATATACCTGGTGGACTCCCAGAGCACAGACGGAACCATTGAGATGGCCCAGGACCAGGGAGCGAAAGTTGTTCAATTCCATTTCAATGGAACCTATCCCAAGAAAAAAAACTGGGCTTTGCAAAATTTGCCCTTCCGAAATGAATGGGTTCTGATTGTCGATGCCGATGAGCTGATCCCGCCTGAATTGGCCGAGGAAATTTCCCAGGCTGTAAACAACGGCCCAATGGCTATGATGGTTACTATATCAATCGCCGTTTTTTCTTCCTCGGGACGATGGCTTCGTCATTGCGGGTATTATCCCAGCTATAATCTAAGGCTCTTCAAGCACCATTTGGGCCGATATGAAAAAATGGTTGCGAAGGGGGCGGGCGATAATGAAGTTCACGAACACGTGATTCTTGAAGGTAAAGCGGGCTATCTTCGGCAGGAGATGCTGCATTTCGCCTATCCCGATATCGCCACCTGGGTGGAGAAACACAATCGTTATTCAAGCTGGGAAGCCGAGTTGGAGGAAAGATTTCGCTCCGGAGACTCGGAAGGGAAGGAGAGCGATCATGGATCGGCGTGTCCGATGCAAGCGCCTCCTGAAGCGGATCTATCTGCGAGCTTCCCTTTCCGTTTTGTCTTTCCGTTTTTTCTATGCCTATATCTGGAAGAGGGGATTTTTGGATGGTAAAGCGGGTTTCATCTTCTGTGTCCTCCTGTCTTTTTACGATTTTCTTTCCTGGGCCAAAGCATACGAGCGAAAAATTCAAACCGCTAGAATCATAAGAAATTGCTCCAGCCTCAAATCCTCAAGACTCTGATTTTTAAGTTATTACTCGGAGCAAGAATGTGTTTACTCTGGCAACCTCGATTTTGTAACTGCTTCACCCTAACCCTCTCCCCCTGGAAGGGGGAGAGGGCGGGGTGAGGGGAAATGCCCCTGCTCATCAAATGACAAGTATTTATTGACCTCGATGATATATCCAAGAGAATTGATTTGAAGCCGCGGTGGTTGAAAGACATTTATTATTCAACCATGGGACGGCTAACCGCCATAAATTATTTGTGGCGAAGAGCCTTTCCCAAAATCCCGAACATGGCCGAGTGATCTTACACCTGGGGTGCGGGGACCATTACATTGCCAAGCCAGGATTCATCAACATCGATGGAAACCTGTTCCGACGCAAGGACCTCTGGCTGGATATAACCATTGGGTTCCCTTTTCCGGATGGAAGCATCGATGGCATTCTGGCCAGCCATGTCCTCGAACATCTTACTGAAAAGCAAGTGAGCAGAGTATTAAAAGAATCCTACCGGGTTCTGAAACCTGGAGGTACGGTTCGATTCATTACTCCTCATTTGGGGAAATCCATCGAGGCCTACGTGAGGGGCGACATCACCTTTTTCAGCGACTGGCCTGACCAACGGCATTCCATTGGAGGAAGATTCAACAACTTCTTACTGTGTCGAGACCAGCATCGCTTGATGTTTGATTTTAGTTTTATAAAAGAATTGCTTGTAAGGGCGGGTTTTGAAAGCTGCTGGGAAGTGTCTCCCTGGGAGTCAAAATTTTTTGAAAATTCTGAGCTGGCGGAGATTCAGGGAGGAATTTCTGAAGATCATCAGTCATTATTTGTGGAAGCTTCTAAAATAGAGAGATGAAAGTTTCGATTATTACGGCAGTTTTCAACGGCAAAGAAAACATCCGCGAAACCATAAAGAGTGTATTGGATCAGGAATACCAAAACATTGAACATATCGTCATAGATGGGAATTCAACGGATGGAACCCTGGAGGTTATCGCAGATTACAAAGATCAGATTGCTAAAATGATATCGGAGCCAGACCAGGGTATCTACGATGCTTTGAATAAAGGGATCCGGCGCTCTTCCGGAGATATCATCGGAATTTTGCATGGCGGGGATCTTTACGCCCACGATAAGGTTCTAAAGAGAGTCGTCGAGGGTTTTGAAAACCAAAGGGGGGATGGTTGCTATGGAGATCTACAGTATGTAGATCAGAAGGATCCAAATAAAGTAATTCGGTATTGGAAGTCCTCTCCATATGAGGAGGGAAAATTTAGGTTGGGATGGATGCCCCCTCACCCGACTCTTTTTGTCAAAAGAGAAATCTACGAAAAATATGGTTTTTATAACAAAGAATTCCGCATTGCCGGAGACTATGAACTAATGCTCCGGTTTCTGGAAAGATATAAAATTTCAATTTTTTACATTCCGGAAGTTCTCATAAAAATGAGGGTGGGGGGAATCAGTAATCGAAGTGTCAAGAATATATTTTGGAAAAGCTATGAGGATTATAAAGCCTGGAAAGTGAACCATTTAAAGGGAAGTTTTTCAATTATTTTCTTAAAGAACTTATCCAAACTCCCCCAGTTTTTCATAAAGACCTGAGAGAAGAAAAAGAGATTCTGGAAAATTTTCCGTGCTTAAATTCTTGACCCTTTTCATAATCGGTTTTGCTTCCACCTTATTCCTCACCCCTCTGGTGAGGTGGATCGCCGTTCAATTGGGTGCTTTTGACTTTCCCAATGAGCGAAAGGTACACCATCGACCCATTCCCCGACTGGGCGGACTTTCGATATTTATCGCCTTTAATCTAGTCTTCCTCATATCCTGCCAGTTTGATTTTTTCTTTTTCCCCGCCAATTTCCTCAAAGAAATAAACTATGGGTGGCTGTTCGCTGTTTCCGCTATCGTTTTCGCCATGGGGGCTGTAGATGACTTCCGAAGTATTCCCCCCAGCCATAAACTCTTCTTTCAGATCATGGCAGGTCTTATCATTTCTTGTACCCCCTACAGGATCGAGGTAATCACCTTTCCCTTCGGGACCCTCAAACTCGGGATTTGGTCAATCCCGGTAACCGTTATCTGGATCGTAGCTATCACCAATGCCCTTAACCTATTAGATGGATTAGACGGGCTCGCGGCCGGGACGGCCTTCATCGTTTCCATTTCCATATTTGGTATCGCCCTGCTGAATGAGAACATCGGGTCCGCCCTCGTTTCCATCATCCTGGCGGGTACGACTTTGGGATTTCTGAAATACAATTTTCATCCCGCCTCCATTTTCCTCGGGAACTCGGGATCCTATGCTCTCGGGTTTATTCTTTCAATTCTTTCCCTGCAGAGTCGTTCCAAAGATACGACCACCATTATCATTCTGATTCCTATCCTTCTTCTTGGCCTTCCCATAATGGACACGGTTTTATCCATGCTCCGGCGACTCCTAAGATCTCTCCATATTTTCACCGCCAACGGAAATGAGGATCATATCAAATTTCTCTTTTTGGATCGGTGGAATATATTCCGAGCGGATCGGGATCATATTCATCATCGTCTTCTACAATTGGGGTTTACTCAAAGTAAGGCGGTTATTTTTCTGTATGCCGTCTCTTTCATCCTGGGAGCCCTGGCGTTCTCTTCGGTTTATTTCAGAAATATCAATCAGGCCCTGCTGATTATTGCGATTGGGATTTCGGCCTTTATTGGGATTAAGAAATTGAAATACAGTGAGATGCAAGTCCTCAGAAATGGAGCGCTCCTTCCCCTTTTTGATACCCCCTTTATAAGCCAAAGGATCATTAAAACTTCTTTAGATTTGGCGTTCATCGCTTTTTCCTATTACCTGGCGTTCTTCCTCCGATTTGAAGGGCAGATCGATTATGCAGTCAAGAAATACTATCTCTCCACCGTCCCTCTGGTCGTATCGATAAAATTGCTCTTCTTTTACGTTTCCGGGCTCTATCGAGGGTCTTGGCAATACGCCGGTGTAACGGATCTGATGAGAGTGGCCAAGGCAGTCGTGCTGGCTTGTATCACGGCGGCTTTATTTCTCTGGATAATCCCCAGCTTTGGAGTGATCAGTTGGACTGTCTTCGTGATCGATTTTAACCTTCTTTTCCTCATGGTCTTAGCGGTTCGTAGTTCCTATCGGATATTGGAACGTCTCCAGGAGTTCACCGATCACCAAGGAAAAAAGGTTTTAATTTATGGGATTAGCGCCAGTAGTTTGCAAACGATAAAAGAATTCATCCATAATCCCCGGTTGAACCTCAGCCCAGTGGGTTTCATTGATGATGATGCACAGAATCAGGATATGCAGGTCGATGGCTATCCTGTCCTGGGATCTCTCGATTCTTTAGAGAAGATTCTTCAGAATCACGCAATCGCAGAGGTCATTGTCTCCCGGGATGACATCTCTATGGAGAAGCTTTCTCGTCTCGCCCAGATCTGCCAAGCCCACCGCATTTCTCTCCGCCGATTCCAGACCCGGCTTGAAGAAGTACTCCTACCCGTTTAAAAGAACCATTCATTCCGTTCTCCTCCGGTTTCGCCAAATCCTTCCCGGTCTTCTTCCCGCCTCTTCCTTTTAGGTCCTAAATTCTTTTCAGCAGTTAGGAAGAAAATTCATCTAAGAAAAGCTGCTTCAGGTAAAGCCAGCCATATTTCCTAGTAACCCGAAGCGGATGGATGAAGTAATAAAGGAAAAATAAAGATCGCGGAAGCGGGAAGGCCTTCCAATCCACGACGGTTGGATGCAAAGCCATGCGGAGACGATAACCCATCCGATCCCAGAAGCGTTCAGTTATTTTCAAATAGAAGAGGGAGCGCTCCAAGGGTCCTAGGAGAGTCTTCGATTCCTCGAAAAGACTTCGCTGCAATTGCTTGGCCGATAGTTGGGCCGCAGAATCAGCTTGAACCTTTTCCCAAATTTCCCTTGGCAGACCTGTATCCATAAGATCATGAGCCAGGGAGAGGCCTAAGAATAAAATCCTTCTCCACCCCTGCCGTTCAGCTTGATTGATTAGTCCCCTCCAGTCGATCCCTTGATCAACCCGAATCAATTCCGCTAGATCGCGGATCCAAATCAATCGCTCCCAGCAATGGAACGCCCCATGCATGGCGAGGATGCCGATGAGATCTTCTGGGGCAAAGGTCCAGACCATCCGCCCTTCGAGGGGGGCTTTCCTAAGCCTTCCCCAGAAGCGTTCAAAATTTAAAGGGAAAGGAAAATCCTTTGGTTCCCCCCATTGGATCTCTACCATGACCCGGCCGTCATTGCGGATGAACCAACCTTCCAGATCGGATTGGAGGAAAGCGATTTCCTGTTCCGGGGTGAGAGATAAATCAAACCGGTATCCCTGGGAGAGGAGAAGAGCTTTGGCTTTCTGGATGTCTCCCCTGTGAACAACGATATCCAGGTCGTTAAACGTACGTAACGCCAAGTCCCCATAGACGGAGAGGGCCAGAAGGGGTCCCTTAAAAGGGATGGCCGGTATTCCATTCGTTTCAAACAAATTGAGAAGCTTGAGGAGTTCCTCAGTCAGAAAAATATTGTGCCCGGCGTTGGCTAGAAATTGGTTATGAAGCTGATCCAGTATCGTTGGAGGGACCAAATCTGGAAAAGTTTCTTTGAGATGAACGTGGAGAAGGGGGAGCACCCCATGCGTACCCGCTATCCGGAGCAGGTATGGCCAATCGATTTTAGAATGGAGCAAAGCCCTGACCTGATCCGCTCTCTTGGAATCCAGATACGTTCGCGCACAGCAGAGGAGCAAATCAACTTCTGGCCGGTTGGCCAAGCGAAAGACCTCCGTCACCCCAGTCGGGCGGTTGGCTCCCTTTCTGGCTGGGCCTGCTGGTAGGCAACCAACGATCGGTAGTATTCATTGGATTCCCAGAGTGACTGATGCGTTCCCATGGCCACGAGGCGATTCTCATTCAGTAAAAGGATGCGGTCCGAAATCTTGATGGTCGAAAGCCGGTGGGCTACTACAAAGAGGGTTTTATTCCGAATGAGGGCCGGAAGCGCATCGAAGATTGATTTTTCCGTCATACTGTCCAGCGCAGAGGCGGGTTCATCAAACACGAGGATGTCTGGATTTATCACGAGAGCGCGTGCAATGGATATTCTCTGTTTTTGCCCTTCTGAGAGGTTGATTCCTTTTTCCCCCAAGACCGTCTCATACCCTGCGGGAAGGCTTTGAATGAATTCATGGATTTCAGCTGCCCGGGCGGCGCGGGTGACCTCTTCCCCGCTGGCTTCAGGGTTTCCATAACGTAGGTTCTCTATTATGGTTCCGCTTAAAAGCATGGGACTCTGGGAAACATACCCGATGCGCCGCCGGAGGGAACCTACTTCATATTCGGAAGCCGGGTGGCCATCAAAGTAGATTTCGCCATCCGTGGGCTTGTAGAAACGCAGGATGAGGCATAGCAAGGTCGTTTTGCCCACTCCGCTTGGCCCCACAATCGCCACCCGTTCCCCGGGTCGGATGTGGAAGGAAACATCCTTGAGCACTGGTTCTCGGGCATCGTAAGAGAAGGAAACGTTCTTAAATTCAATTTCTCCCTTCAACCACTCCACGGGTTTACCCGTACCCATATTCTCTTCCGGAACAATATCAAAGAGAGCCGAAACACGCTCCAATGAAGCGCGGGCGTTTTGCAGGTCCAGGTTCGCCGTCGCTAAAAATTGCGCCGGCCCGAACACATACCCCAGGTAGGCCTGAAAGGCGAATAATGAGCCCAGGGTCCATTGGCCTCTAATCACCCAGTATGCGCCTAAGGCTAGCACGATTGCGCGGGCAACACCGGGCATGGAACTGATGGCCAGGTTGGCGACCGAAGCGACAGTGGATTGCTCCAGAGAAATTTTTAGGGCGGTTTTTAGTTCGGACATCAGACGCCTTACTGTATGGACTTCGGAGGAAAAGGCCTTCATCAAAGAAACCGAAGATAAAGCCTCCTGAAATCGACTGGAGACATGAGCCTGTTGTTCCATGCTGTGATGGCTCAAAGTATGCATCTTACCGGAAAAGTAGCGTAGGGACAAAATGACCCCCGGAAGGATGACCAAAACAGCAATCGCCAGCTTCCACTGCAGGTAAAACAACAACGCCACGCCCCCAACAAAACGGAGGAGATTTTCACCCATGGAGACCATGGTCCGGGAAAAGAACCATTGTAATCCGTGAACGTCGGAGGATAGCCGCGACATGAGGTACCCCGTCTGATGGGCGTCAAAAAATGCCTGGGGGAAGCGCAGACTCCGATTGAGGAGATCTTGCTGGATTTCCAGAATGACCTCCTGTTCAAAGCGCGTAAAGTAGAATGTTTGAAGTAAGTCGGTCAGCTTATGCGCCAGGGCGATCCCGATGAAAAGAAGGATGACGACGAGCAAAAGGTTCAATTGGCGGCTCAGGATGACGTCATCAACGAGATAGCGAGTAATCAGTGGCTGAGGAAGCCCGAGAAGAGAGGTGAGGATAATGAGCCCAGCGCCCAGAACTCCTTTTGGCCAATGGCGGATTACAAAAGGATAGAGGTTCCTCAGGTTCGTCCGGACACTCGGATAGCGCTTCTGCCCAGAGAGGCGGTCATGCGGCGGTTTATAGGAAAGCCCTGTCTTTAAATAATTTAGCCAGCTGCGCATGTTTCTGATTTATCTTGCTTATGCCAAATGGAACGGGGGGTAGATACATCATCCATCCCTTCCTGAAATCTATCGCCTCTCGGATCTTTTTTGGGGAAAGCACCCATATAAAGAGAGGACCAGAAGGATTCCTCTGGAAGCATTCGGCGTGCCCGTTTCAGGCGCCCTGGCTGAGTTGGGGTAAAACTTTCAAGTACTCACTCTTGCTGTATTTCGGCCGGTATTCCTTTTTTATCCTCAGGCCCGCGCGGACTCCGTCCCAGAGGAGGTCGACAGTAGTCAGGGCCAGGCCTTTTCCGGCCTCCAGCGCAGCAACGGCTTCCGGTTGGCGAGCACTTCATCGAGCCGCGAGATCTTAGTTTTATGTGGGGCCTCGCGGAGCAACTCGGGTTCGGTTTCCGCTTCCCGGGCGATTCGCACCATGGCTTCGATGAACTGGTCGAGGGTTTCTTTGGATTCGCTCTCGGTGGGCTCGATCATCAAGGCCCCGTGGACCACCAGGGGGAAATAGATGGTTGGGGGATGGAACCCATAGTCCATCAAGCGTTTGGCGATGTCTAAGGCCGTAACCCCGTATTTACTCTGCAAACGGTCGCTAAAAACGCACTCGTGCATGCAGGGGAAGTCGTAAGGTAGGTGATAATGATCCTTCAGCTTGGCGCGGATGTAATTGGCATTCAGCAAGGCGACCAGGCTAGCCCTGCGCAACCCGTCCGCACCCAGCGAAAGGATGTAGGCATAAGCCCGGACTAGCACGCCAAAGTTTCCAAAAAAAGATCGAACCTTGCCGATGGTCTTGGGCCGATCATAATCAAACTGGACGTGCTCTCCTTTTCGGCTGATCGTCGGTACGGGAAGATAATCGGCCAGGTGCCCCTTCACGCCTACCGGCCCAGCGCCCGGACCTCCTCCTCCATGAGGAGTAGAAAAAGTTTTGTGAAGGTTGAAGTGCAGAACATCTACCCCCATATCTCCTACCCTGGCCAGTCCCATGAGGGCATTCAGGTTCGCCCCGTCGCAATAGACCTGCCCGCCCTTTTGGTGCACAATCTCAGCCACCTGACAGATGTTCTCTTCAAAAAGGCCAAGGGTGTTCGGGTTGGTGACCATGATGGCGGCCACTTCTTCGTCCATTTTTTCTTCGATGGCCTGCGGGAAAAGCACGCCCCGTTCATTGGATCTTACCTGAATAACCTGATACCCGCAAAGGCTTGAGCTGGCCGGGTTCGTTCCATGGGCGGTGTCCGGGATCAGGACTTTTTGGCGAGGATTTCCGCGATCGGTCAGGTAAGCGCGAATCATGAGCATACCGGTGAGCTCTCCCTGAGCTCCGGCGGAAGGCTGGAGGGTCGCCCGGTCCATGCCGCTAATTTCGCAAAGGAACCTTTCAAGATCGTACATCAGTTGCAGGGCTCCTTGAGAAATCTCCTCCGGCTGATAGGGATGAGCGCCGGCAAAACCCGAGAGGCGGGCCAACTCCTCGTTAACCTTGGGGTTATACTTCATGGTACAGGAGCCCAGGGGGTAAAAGCCGGAATCCACCCCATAGTTCCACTGAGAAAGACGGGTGAAGTGACGGACGATTTCCACCTCACTCATTTCCGGGAATCCTTCCAAGTCTTGGCGGATCAACTTGCGGGGCCAAATGTTTTCGGGGCTTACCCTATCGACATCTAGCCTGGGCAGGGAATACCCTTTTCTGCCTTTTGCTCCCCGCTCGAATATCAATGGTTCATTCAGAATCAGTCCGCACTCGCCCGGCCAGTCTTCTCTCATCTTGAACTCCTCAACCCTCTATCGGGAGGGAACCCCTTTCCTCTTTTCCCCTTTTGCCTATTTCCCCCCTGAATTTCTCCGAGTATTTCAGCGAAACGATCGATATCTTCTTTAGAATGTTTCTCCGTAACGCAGACCAGAATTTCTCTTTCCATTTCCGGATAGAATCGCTTCAGGGGAAGCCCCCCGACGAACCCCGCCTGCAACAGGGGTGGCAGAATAGATGACGGTTCTCCGTCCAGAGTAAAAACAAACTCGTTGAAGGTGGGAGCTGAAAATCGTAAGCGGCCCGATCCTCCCAGCCTTTTTTTCGCATACTGACCCTTGCTCAAGTTTATCTCCGCCAGCTCCCTCAGGCCTTGCTTGCCCATTAAGGTCAGGTAGACCAGAACCGCCAAGGCACATAAAGCCTGGTTGGTGCAAATATTAGAGGTAGCTTTTTCTCTGCGGATGTGCTGCTCCCTTGTAGCCACGGCCAACACAAACCCCCGGCGACCCTCCCGATCAACGGTTTGGCCCACGAGCCTCCCGGGCATCGATCGAAGAAAGCCTTCCTTACTGGCGAAGAATCCCACGTAAGGACCGCCGAAGCTCAAGGCATTCCCGAACCCTTGACCTTCTCCTACAACGATGTCCGCCCCTAAAAGGCCGGGGGGCTGAAGGAGGGCCAAGGATAGGGGTTCGGCCACGGCCACGATCAAAAGGGCTCCTTTGTCATGGACTATTTTCGCCCCTTCCTCCAAGTCCTCCAGGCAGCCGAAGAAGTTGGGCTGCTGGATCACGACGGCGCTGGTCTCTTCATCTACCCCCTCCTGCAAGGCCTCCAGATTCGTGGTGCCTTCTGGGGTATAGGAAATTTCTTCCAGCTCCAAATTCAGAGGATGGGTGTAGGTGCGGGTAACCGTCCGGAATTCAGGATGGACAGCCCGACTCAAAAGACACTTTCTCCTCCCTTTGATGCGCTGGGCCATCCATACTGCCTCGGCCACCGCCGAAGCCCCATCATAAACCGAGGCGTTGGCCACGTCCATCCCGGTGAGCTGGCAGATGAGGGTCTGAAACTCGAAGATGGCCTGGAGGGTACCCTGGCTGATTTCGGGCTGGTAAGGTGTGTAAGCGGTGTAGAACTCCGACCGCCGCAGGACATGGTCCACCACCGCAGGAATGAAATGATCGTATGCCCCCGCCCCTAAGAAAGAGATCCGCCTTTTTCCCTGGGTTCCTTCCTCGCTGAGGGAACGAAGGTGCTGAACCAGTTCCATCTCCGAAAGCGGCTGGGGAAGTTCCAAGGCTTTTTTCATCCGCAAGGATTCGGGGAGGATGGTCGTTAACTCTTCCAGGCTCTTGATCGCCTGGGTCTGGAGCATCAACTCCCAATCGCCTTCGGCGTTGGGAATGTAGCGCATCTTTTACCCTTTCGCCTCCTCTTCCGCTACAAAGGCCTCGTAGGCCTCGGAGGTGAGAAGATTGCTCAGTTCCGGCGGATCAACGATCTTCAACTTTACCATCCAGCCCAGCCCGTAACACTCCCGGTTGATCACTTCCGGGTTATCCCGCAGCGAGTCATTCACCGCCTCTACTGGCCCACTCACAGGTGCATAGACCTCGGCCACGGTTTTGACTGAATCCACGGTGACCAGGGTCTCCCCTTTCTTGAAGGATTTTCCCGATAAGGGCAGGTCAATGAAGACAATGCTCCCCAGCTTATTTTGAGCGTAGTCCGTGATGCCGACAACGGCAAATTGGCCTTCCACCCTGGCCCACTCATGATCCTTCGTGTATTTCAGTCCTTTGGGAAAATTCATCCGTCTCCTCCATGCTAGCAATCAGCGATCCGCTTTCGGCCCAAAAAGTCTCCTAACCCCCGGTTCCTTCTGACTGAGGTCTGGAAATTGTTCAATTTATTTGAAACGCTGAGCTTGATTTTAATTCGTTATACAAAAAAGTCAAAGGTAATTATAAATATGTTTTGCCACAGAGGGCACAGAGGGTGATTGAACTGGGCCGGTTATCCTCAGGTGGTTAGCGATCCTCCGTCCACGTAAATAGAATGCCCAGTGATGAAGTTGGCTGCGTCCGAAGCCAGAAAAAGGACGGACTAACGACACTTTATTTATGGCCTTTTTATTCTTTTGGGGATGCAGAATTATTGGGCTCTTTTTTCATCTCCTTGAGCCGCAGGACCATCTTTAATGCAAAGGCCACGAGCAAGGTTCCGCTAATAAGTATAATAAAGCTCGAAGAAAAGAAAGAGGCTAGGAATTCGCTCGGATGGTTGACTTTATAGGCCCGGGCCATCTCCCCGATCCCAAACGCCAGAAAGAATGTGGCCACTGCCGAAAAGAATATGAATCGGGCCCACCAGAACACCTTATGCTCCTTTTTTCTCCTTTTTCAGCCCCGCCAGCAAAGACTGCGTAGAGGGTCCATCTTGGCGCCAGACATGGCAACTGTCGATCACCCGGTAGACTGTGCAAAAGGTCGGGTCTGGGCCCTGAACCCAGATCCGGGCGATTGGAGGGTGAAACTACGCTTTTCCTTTAATCAATGGCCTTTTCTTTCCCTTTTCTTCCTGGACATCTTCTGGAAGAAAACCTCGGACGGGTTCTCCACAGAGGGCAGGCTGATGATCTGCCCGCTGGTCACGGAAAAGCGCTCATCGACCTTTAGGGCTTCCAGGAGCTCGCGGTAGGTATAATTGGGGTTGACCATCAACTCTTCCACGATGCGGTGGGCCAATTCTGCCAGGGGCAGGACTTGTTCCTCCTGCAAGATTCGCCAAGCGATGCTCAGACTTTCCCCCAACAGCTTTCCCTTGGGCTCCTCGGATTTTGAGGTTTCCAGATCGTACCGCGGGAAGCTATCCACGGGCAACGTCCCGGACTCCTGGTGGATGGCTCCCTCCCGATCCTGAAAAAGCTTCTTGGTTCTTCCGAAAAATTCCACTCCCCGACGAATTCTACGCGCCATGCATGAAACCCAAAGCCATCTTGAGCGAAGAACATTGAGCGCTTGTCTCTGTGATTTTAGCGAAATTAATCGCCCTAACCAAGCAAAAAATTAAGACTGCAACCAAACGGGAGACGTAGAGGGTCGCTTTTTGGAATGGCCCTTCGCAGGGATGAATCGAAAAGGGCGAAAGAGAAGAGTGGCTTAAAAGCTTATAGGATGGAACATTTCGAAAAGACGAAATAACAGGAGAAGATCAACTGGCTTTCGGGCCCCCCTGGTCTTTCGTTTCCTCTTTGGGCTTCTCCGGGGTTCCTTCCTCGAGCGATTTAACGCCTCCCTTAAAGTTCTTGATGGCCTTGCCCAGCCCCGATCCAATTTCCGGCAGCCGTTTGGCCCCAAAAATCAGGAAAACAATGGCCAGGATGATGATCAGCTCTTGGGATCCTATTCCAAACAATTCCGTCACCTCCTTGGATATTTTTATTCCAGTATATTCCGGTTGAAGTATTTTATCAAGGGTAAAACGTGAAATCGCTGAAAAATTGCATTTTAGTCGAAAAAATGAGAGACCATTTCCTGATAATCCCAGTTCACGAAGCCTATGGGTATCTTAGCCACTCCCTTGAAATAAAAGGACTGCGCTGCCCGAAACAGCCGGTCGCATAGAGGAGACACCCAGACCGCCAGATGCTCCCGGAACAAATCTTGCTGCATTTCTAGCAAGGTCTCTCGAGTTTCCCACTGCCCTGCCAGGTCCTAACCATACAGGGTTTCCTTAAGAGATTCAATCGGGAAGGATCTCGATTTCCACGCCCTGGGAGGATTCGCATCCCTTCAGGGAGGAAATCATTCCCCGCACCGTGCCGCGGATAGATTGTTGCACGAAGGAAGAAAGGGGAATTTCTCTCCCGTTCACCCGCAGCCGGACCCGCGGAGTTTTCTCCCCCCGGAGGAATTTCTTTTCAATCAGATCCGCGAGTCCTCGGATATCGTTCAAATCAAAGCAGGGCACCCCTATATCAAAGGCCTGGTTGGCGGCAATGGCTACCAGGTTGTCTTCTTTCGTGCAGAGGAGATCCCGATGAATCTCCTTACGGGAGACCTCGATTTTGGGCTGGTTATTTTTCTTGAATCCCTCCGAGAGAACGAGGTCTACGTCCCGGATGTATTTATCCCGCAGCTCGGCCAGGCTGGCGTCATGGTCCACGTCCCGGATCAAGGCCAGTTTGGTCGAGGAAGAGATGACCACCGTGTGCGCCCCGGCCTGTTTGTGCCGCCAGCTGTCTTTGCCCTCTTGATCCACGTCGAAGCCATGAACATCGTGTTTAACTGTGGCTACCCCATAGCCCCGGCGCACGAGTTCCGGGACAAGCTTTTCAATGAGCGTTGTCTTTCCGCTGTTCGATTTCCCGACGATAGAGACGATGGGAATCATTTTCTGTTCCATACTTCCGGATTGACCGGGTATCTCGGCCGCTTCCCCTGCAAGGCTGCTACAACCTCCTCCACCGCCGCGATGCCCACCCGATAGAGACTTTCCTCCGTCGTTCCGGCGTAATGAGGGGTGGCCAGGAGATGCGGATGATTCAGGAGAGGATCGGCAGGGTCCGGGGGCTCAATCTTCCAAACATCCAGGGCCGCTCCGGCGATATGCCTAGAAGAGAGAGCCTCATAAAGAGCTTTCTCGTCTACGATTCCTCCACGGGCCGTGTTGATCACATAGGCCCCCTTTTTCATCAAAGCGAGTTCCCTTCTCCCCACCATTCCCCTGGTCTCAGAAGTCAAAGGACAATGGGCGGTGAGGAAGTCGACAGGTGGCAGCAGATCATCCAGACGCTCCACTTTCGCCACTCCGAAGGATTTCATGACCTCGCCAGAGACATAAGGATCGTAACCCGTTACCTTCATGTCAAAGGCAGCAATACACTTTCTGGCCACCGTGGAGCCGATGCGGCCCGTACCGATGATTCCCAGCGATTTCCCTTCCAGGTCAGTTCCCGTCAGCTGGTAGCGGTCTAAGAGAGCCGTAAACTGTCCTACATTTCCCTTGGGCAAGGCGTGCATCGCCGCCTGGGCTTGGGACACTCTCCGGGCCAAGGATAACATAAAGGCTACCGTCAGCTCGGCCACTGACTCCCGGTTCTCGCCTGGCGTATTCGTCACCAGGATGCCCCGCTTCGTGGCTTCCTGCAGGTCCACCGAATCTACCCCCACGCCGTGGCGGGCGATGACTTTCAGGTGGGGGGCATGATCCATCTCGTCGGCCCTGACCGGAATCTTGCGAGCAATCATCCCATCCGCATCCTTCAGTGCTTCCAGGTAAGCTTCCCGGGAATAATCCCTGGGCCGGATTATTTCCGCTGATTTCTCCAGCAAAGCTACCGCGGCCGGGTGAATAACTTCAGCTAAAAAGACCTTCATCTTTTCGCCCTTTCTTAAATTCTTAAACGGTCGCCCCGCTACCATTCTAATCCCCGTCTGTCAAGAGAAAGGGGCCAGAGGATTGAGAAAATGGCTTTTCGCTTCTGCGACTCGGTGTAAGGTTTGTTTGGGGGAAGGGTGAGGTCATGCTCGCAGGCAGGTGGCCAAGAGATTTTGGGATTTGATCTTCTCAAACCATTCATTGAACTGGGCTTCATCGTCCAAAATCTGATTCACGATGTTCTGCTGGTAGTGCTCTTCTTTCATGCGCACCTTGATTTTCTTCTTAAATTTCTCCCTTAGGGTGTGATGGATGATAATGCCCACGGCGGCGCTGTAAGGGCAAAGAGGCCCCCCTACCGTGTAATAAACGTGAATCTCCTCATCGCTCACCTCAATGTCCTCTTCCCGGACAAATCCCATTTCTACGATGCTGCGATCCCTGAGGTCAGGGTCTAAGATCCGATCGAGAATCATTAGAACTTCCTGCTTATTCATGGGAATCTCTCCTAAAAAAGAGCCGCCTTCAACTTCTGGAGAATTCAATGCTCCTGCGCCTCCTCGGCGGGTAACTCCTTACCGCATCCGGTGCAAAATCCCGCCTCCATCGGGTTCTCCAGGTCGCAGACCGGGCAGTAACACTTCTTTGCGTCCGGCTGGGGAACCAATCCTGCTTTCTTATCCGGTAATCCTGGATGGCCTTCCGCAGGGCATCCGCCCCCAGGTTGGAGCAATGCAGCTTCTGCTTGGGGAGACCCTCCAGGGCTTCCGCCACCATTTTGTTGGTGATCTTGGAAGCTTCCTCCAAAGTCTTTCCTTTGGCCATTTCGCTGACCATACTGGAAACGGCGATGGCCGCCCCGCACCCGAATGTCTGAAATCTTATATCTTCGATCCTGTTATCCTTGACCTTGATGTAAAAAGTCATCATATCCCCGCAAACCGGGTTCCCGACCTCTCCCACCCCATCTGCGTCCTCAAGGGTGCCCACGTTTCTGGGGTTCTTGAAATGTTCCATGACCGTTTCATTGTACATTTTTTCACTCCTTGTTTATGGCTCAAGAATCTATTATTCTTAGCCTAGGGCTTCAGCTTTTCCGGCCATCGCCCTGCGATAGACGGGTGACATTTTTCGTAGCCTCTCCACCACCGGAGGCAGAACATCCAAAATACGATCTATATCTTCATCCCTATTTTGCATCCCGAAGCTGAAAAGCAGCGACCCTTGAGCTGTAGCCGCATCCACCCCCATGGCCAGCATTACATGGGAGACCTTCAGGGAACGAGAGATACACGCCGATCCGCTGGAGATCTGAATTCCCTCCATATCCATGAATAGGAGCATGGCTTCTCCCTCGATAAACTCCACGGCCACGCTGACATTGCCGGGGAGCCGCTCTGTGGGATGACCGAGAAAGCGCAGGTAGGGGATGCGCTTGGCTAATTCTTCCGCTAATTTCTTCTGTAACCTTTTCAGGTGAGCCATGCGCTGGGGAAACTCTTCTCGAGCCAAATCCGCAGCCACTCCCATCCCCACAATCGCTGGAACGTTTTCTGTTCCCGCCCTAAGACCGCGCTCCTGAATCCCCCCGTCGAGAAGGGGCAGGATGCGCACTCCTCTTCGGACGAATAAAGCCGCACCCCCCTTGGGCCCATAAAACTGGCTCGCCGAAAGACTCAAAAGATCCACGTTCAACTGGTTTACATCCACGGGTATGGCTCCGACAGAGGCCACGGCATCCGTGTGGAATAAAACGTTCTTGGCGCGGGTAATTTTTCCTATCTCGGCGATCGGCTCGATGGTTCCTACCTCCGGGTTGGCATGCATGACGGATACCAGGATCGTCTGAGGGGTGATGGCTTTTTCTACCGCCCCAGGGTCCACCCATCCTTCATGATCCACCGGGAGACGGGTAATGAAAAATCCGGCCCGCTCCAGCGCATTGGCCGTGTGCATGATAGAAAAGTGTTCAATGGCGGATATGATGATTTCCTTGCCCCGGCTAGGATGAGCCCAGGCAATACCTTTCAGGGCCAGATTGTTTGACTCCGTGCCACAAGATGTAAAATAAATCTCCTCCTCCTGGCTGCCGATGAGCCCAGCCACCTTCGTCCGGGCTTCTTCAATCGCATCCCTAGCCCTTTCCCCGCTGTGATGAATGCTGGAAGGATTCCCGTAGAACTCTTCAAAATAGGGGACCATCGCTTCCAAGGCCTTGGGGTGAAGTGGCGTTCCGGCAACGTGATCTAAATAAGCAACAGCCATCCCCTTTCTCCTCAAATCCACCTTATATTTTGATGATTTTTATCGAGGAAAAGATTCATTATGCCCCTAGGGTTAGAATTTTGAATTTTATTTTTTGTTTTTATTATCCCCGTTCGCGGACAAATTTTCAAGAACAAAAGAGAAACACCGGGAGCTCAAAAGGAAAAAATGGCAAAATTGAGGTTGCCAATCGTTCTGGATAGCCATAAAATGAAACTAAGTGAAAACATCATCCTTTCAATATTTTAACGGTTTCCCATGGATCCCTGAGAACAGGGAAGAGGACCGGGTTCGATGAAAGGGACCAAGAAACTAAAAACTTTTGGGACGCACATAAAGGCAAAGGGCCAAGATTTTTGGGCAAAGAAAAACTTTATCTGCGTTAATCTGTAAAAATCTGTGTCCTAACTTAAAATGGGAAGGCGATATGAAGGCAGAGATCATCGCCATCGGAACTGAGCTACTGTTGGGGCAGATTGTGGATACCAACTCCGCCTACATCGCTCAGCAACTGACCACGGTAGGCCTGGACCTGCATTTCAAGGCCACCGTGGGAGACAACCTGGAACGGCTGAAAACCACCCTGCAAACAGCCTTAAACCGTTCGGATTTTATCATCACCACGGGCGGCATTGGCCCCACCCTCGATGACGTGACCCGCGAGGCCGTGGCTGAGGTTTTGGGCAGACCCTTGGTCTTCCAGCAGCATCTTCATGATCAAATCAACGATTTCTTCAGGCGACTTGGCCGGGCGATGAGCCCCAACAACCGGAAACAGGCCTACATTCCCGAAGGGGCCATCCCCATCGAGAACCCGGTGGGCACAGCTCCGGGCTTCATTGCTGAGCAGGACGGCAAAGCGATCATTGCCGTTCCCGGCGTGCCTCATGAGATGCGCTACTTTATGGGGCACGGCGTCCTGCCTTATCTGCGGGAAAAATTGGGGGTTCACGAGGTAATCGTTTCCCGGGTCCTCAAGCTCTTTGGAATCGGAGAGAGCGTCGTGGATGAGAAACTCAAAGACCTAATCGAGGAAGGTACAAACCCAACCATCGGCCTTCTAGCCCACAGCCAGATTGGCGAGATCCACGTCCGCCTCACCGCCAAAGCTGCGGAAAAAGCCCAGGCGGAGACCCTGAATGCCCCCTTGGAAGCGGAAATTCGTGCACGTTTAAAAGACTTTATCTTCGGAGCGGATGAGGAGAGCTACGAAAGCGTCCTGAGCTCCCTTTTACGGAGGGCTGGCCTCAGTCTGGCGGTCGCCGAGACCGACTTCGGCAGCTCAGTCATCCAGACGCTGAAAGGCATGGAAGGAAACACAGACTTCTTTCGCCTGGGCTTGACCCTCGTCAACTCGGAGATGGCGCAAAGGATTTTGAACGTACCCGGGCCCTTTATGAATGACCGGGGGCTGACCAGCGCGGAAGAAGCCAAAGGCTTAGCCGAGGGGGTGCGCAACTTAGCGGCGGCGGACCTGGGATTGGGTTTGACCGGGAAAACGGGAAAGGAGAAGGGACAGGATCACCTGATCTATATTGCTTTAGCCCACCCGCAGGGCACGGAATGCACAGAACAACGTTGGCCGTTTGCCATGCGGTTCATCGAGAATCGCATGACCAAGATGGCCCTGGCCCAGATTCGCAAATACCTAAGGATGAGAATAAGTGTCGAGGGTTGAGTTTAGGGCCTTGGGTATGGGATGATTAAAAATTCCCCCCGCCCCTTGCGCCTCACGCCTTACGCTTTGCGCCAAGATTTTCGATCTCTAATCCTTCATTCCGGCAACAAAGGCCCGCACATTTTGGCCCAATACAGAATGGTTATATCCCCCCTCCAGCACAGCGAAACGCCGGCCCTGGCAGACCTTCTGCGAATAGGTTTTGACTAGAGATCCGGTCGTTCTGTAATTCTCTGTGGTTAAAAGACCGCCCCAATCTTCCACATGCCGGTCAAACCCCGCGGACACGGCCAGGATATCGAAGTCCTTGGCTCGCTCGAAACGTCTTTGCACCTCCGCAACGAATTCCTGTCCATCCGAGCCTTCGGGGTGGAAGTAAACCACCTGCGGAATACCCTGGAAAGAATTTTCCGTTCCATCTCCAAAATGGAGGTCAAAATCCAGAATCAGGACCTTCTTTACCCGGCCCTTTTTCATCAGATTCTTGACGGCGATGGCGATGTTGTTGAAATAGCAGAAACCCCAGCAGGAATCCGGGCTGGCGTGATGCCCCGGAGGACGAATGAGTCCAAAGGCTGCCTCGCCTTCCCAGGCCAATTCCGCGGCCATGATGGCTCCGCCGGCAGAGAGTACCCCGATCTCGTATATGGGTTTTGAGCGTTTGATGCTTTCGATCTGATCGGGCGTGTGCACCAGGGCCAAATCCTTTTCTAATGCTGGGGGAGGTGTGATAAACTCGTAATCATTCCCCAGAGCCTCGACAATGACTTCCATCCTTCCGGCAGCTGCCGCAGGGTCGGAAGTGTAAACTTCATGGAAACGCTCGTGGAAGATGATTTTCATGCCCGCTTTCCTTTAAGCTCAGGCTTCCGTTTTTCGTCGATCCTGGCTCTTCCTTTTTCCCCACACCGGTCATCCATTCCTTCTGATCATCTCCCGGCGAATCATTCCCCCAGTGCGCAGCCGGTTCCATTCCGGTTTCCCCATCACAGCTCCGCCAGAATTTTTTCACATTCCTGCCGCACACCTTTGTCCCTAGTGGTCATGACTAATACCCTCACTTTCCCCTTGAACCCCCTCTGCTCTATTAAGCTACGCTTTTCGTACATCGGTTTCATCGCGCCCAAAGCCTCTTTCACCCACCTGGGCTCATGATAATCGAGGAATAAAAGGAGAGAGCCCCATTCATCGGGCAGGCCGAACTGTTGGAGGAAATTTTTCGCCGCCTCCTGGAAATCCGGGCTCCCGTATTTCTCATGCAGAGCGGTGTGGGCTTCCTTGTAAGCCGCCGTACCCTTCTTCCCCTGGAAGAACTTTTCCGCTTCCCGCAGGTGTTGCTTTTTGGCCCACTCCGACCGCAAGGTGCGCTCTTGAAAGCTTTTTCTCTCCCCGCTGACATGACGGCTGCGATCGCGCAGCTTGTCAATGTCCCGCCAGCTTAGCTTCTCCCGCTCATCGTCATTGCGAGGACTCATGTCCCGTCTCCTCCCAGGAAACCTTTAAGAAAATTTAGCAAATTCCTTCAACACCGGATTCGCCGCAAAGAACGCAGAGAGCGGAGTCCCCTGCCCATCAAACTTTGGCATCCTCAAACTTTCCAGATTTATTCTGAAGGTATTGCTTTAACAGGTACATGATATTTTCTTCTCCTTCAGGAATCTGGAGTTCCGCATTCTGGCTGAGGCGGTGGAGAAGGATTACCGGGTCGAGAATTTCCCCGCAGATGACGCAGTGCCATCCATAGAATATGCTGCTTATGTCATAAAACTTTTCAGTGATCATCCTGCCCCCACACCGATGGCAGATCATAAAATCCTTACTCTTATTCGCCGAAACCATTGGTAACATCTCCGCCTCCCTCTGAAAAAATTCTTATTGAACCTTCCTGATCGTTCTCCGTCCACGGAAAAAAACACGCCCATATTTAGGCTACTGAAAATGGCCTATGAAATAAATGGGGTGAAACCTTTATTTTGCCTTAAGGAACCCTGTATTTCGGCGGGGAATTACAGGGGGACTCCCGGGACCTAGGGGGGATCCAGAGCCCTTCTCCTACAGTATCTCCCCCAAATTCTGGCAATTTATTGGGTACACGGGTGCAGGTATAAATCAACCGCAGGCAATAGATTTTGCCAACGCGGGGACAACCCTCAGGAGGCAGAAAAGAAAAGAGGGGTCATAGGCCTAACCCCTCGATTCCTGTGGCGTCCCCAACCGGATTTGAACCGGTGTTACCGGCGTGAAAGGCCGGTGTCCTTGGCCTGGCTAGACGATGGGGACGCAAATCGAATTAGATTTTTAAACTACAATAAAAAGTTGTAGAAGTAAAGGAAAAAGGATGATATAATAAAATGTATGAAAAAAGTGAAGAATGAGCTTTTTCCCTTCCGCGCTGCCCTTTTTGTTGTAACCCTTCTTTTCCTCTGGCCCATCTACGCTGAAGGTGCGACGTATAAATACATCGACAAGAATGGGACGGTGAATTTCACCGACTGCTACGATTGCATCCCCAAAGAATACCGAAATCGAGTTCAGCGGTTGCGGGAGGAACCCCGGCCCCAGACTGCTGGCGAGCCCTCGGTCGAAGAAGGGAAAAGAGCGACTGAGGAGTCTGCCCCAAAAGAGCAGGCCAGGCAAAGCAAGGAAGCTGAGCAAGAGAAGCGGGAAGCCGAGGAAAGGGCTGCCATTGAGAAGGCGGAACAGGAAAGAAAGCTTCAGGCCCGCGAGGAGAAAGAGAGGCGCATCGCGGAGCTAACCCAGCAAATTGCTGCCAAGGAGGAAGAGATAAAGAGTCTGCGGACGACCTGGATGGTCTATGATCGAACGAACCTCTACCGGCTGAGCGGGGAAATCGAGGCGCTCAGAAAAGAGGTGCAGGCCATTCAAGATTCACTTGCCGCAGATAAATAGCTCTCTCTGGGGCGGAGGAAGTCTTTGCCGCCTTTCCCCTAAAATTTATCCGTCCAAAATCCCATCTGAAGATTTCCCTCCTTCCTTTTTTCATATATAATTGGCCACGCAGTTCTTAAAATTTGAAAGAGGAGCAAACGATGGCCACTCCAATTCTTTCGGGAAGAACATGAAATATCTAAATCCTCTCCCCTCTTGCATCCATTTACCCGCCCAAAACTCCTTTTGGTAAAATTAAAAAAATTTTAATCTGGCCAAAATTTTCTTGACAAGCGGGAAGACCTATAATAGGGTAAAATGGGTTTTGGAAGAGCTGGCGAATGAATGAACATTCCCTTCGTAACCTGATTTTCTTACACGCTGGTTGGTTAATGATTTCCGAGGGTCGTGAATGCAGGCAGAACCTGCCGCCTCTTCTTTCGTTCTCAACTTCCGCGACGGTTTTCCCGCTGGAAGCCTCCTCCCCGAATTTCTTAAGAAAAATTTCACATCGTGGACTTCTCTCCCGGAGAATGGGAAAGATCCTCTGGCCATAAAGAAGCGAAAGGATTGTGGCTTCAGGCTGTCCGGGATGCCGCCGGAAAATTTACGGGAACCTGGGAGAAAATTCCATCAAGGCCATTCCCCCCGCAGAGCTTCTGGCGAAGGCCTGAAATGAACATAAACTTGGAATTCAGAAGGTTAAAGCTCGGGGAGAAGGTCAAGAACCTTCGACTGGGTAAGCGGTACACCCTGCGGCAGGTTGCCGGTAGGACTGGCCTTTCGATTGCCCTCTTGTCTCAGGTTGAGAACAACGCGGTTTCTCCCCCCGTGGCCACTCTTCTGCGGATCGCCAGGGCTCTGGATGTGAACATTGGCTATTTTTTTCGCGAGGAAGAATCGGAGGAGCGGGCGGTGGTGGTGCGCAAGGATGAGCGCCGCAAGGTCTTCCGCCGTATGCAAGCCCAGCATGGGGAGAGCGGGTATACTTACGAGGCTTTGGCCTACACAAAAAGCGCCAAGCACATGGAGCCTTTCTTGGTGGAGTTTGAACCCAAGAAGAAAGAAGAACTCTTCTTCTTAAATCACCGGGGCGAGGAATTCCTTTTCCTTTTCCGAGGTCGATTATCCTTCCATTACAATCAGGAAGAGATTGTCCTGGAAGCCGGGGATAGCTTGTATTTCGACGCGGGCATGCCTCATGCATTTCGGGCCCTGCGGGGGAAGCCAGCCCAGGGAATCGTGGTGGTCTATTCGGAAGAAGAATAGCGGTCAGCAATCGGCGGTCAGCGTTCAGCAAATAACAATCAGCCATTAGCGGTCAGCTTTTCGCTAAGAAATGTCTTTGGCTGATGGCTGAAAGCTGACAGCTTTTCATAAGGAGCTTGCAAATGATCGAGATCCGGATTCACGGCCGGGGAGGGCAGGGGGCGGTGATCGCCTCGGAGGTCTTGGCCTCGGCCTTTTTCAAGGAAGGAAAATTCGTCCAGGCTTTTCCGGCTTTTGGGGTGGAACGGAGGGGGGCTCCGGTGATGGCGTTTACCCGGGTGGATGACCAGCCCATTCGCATTCGCAACTTTATCTACGAGCCGGATCACATCATTATTCTCGACCCCACCCTAATGGAGAGCACCCAGGTGGATTCAGGGCTGAAAGAGAATGGCTGGATTATCATCAACACAGATCGTTCACCCAAAGCTTTCGGTCACTTCTCCAAGTTCCGGGTGGCCACGGTGGATGCCAATCGCATCGCCATCGAATACAAGCTGGGTTCTCCCACCGCCCCCATCGTGAACACGGCTATTTTAGGGGCTTTTTCCAAAATCACTGGAATGATTTCCTTGGACTCCGTGGTTGAAGCGGTGAAAGAATTCGTTCCGTCGAATAAGGCTGGGAATACGGCGGCCACAAAAGAGGCCTATGAACGGGCCAACGCGTAAAAGAAAGTAAACCCGTGAGACGTGAGTCGTAAGTCGTAAGGAGGAGCAAAAACCTTACGCCTCGCGCCTTACCCCTGACGGTTTTAGGAGTCATTATGTCCGAGCAGATCCTATTCAAGCGCGAAGAAGATATGCCTTACCACGCCATCTCCATGGCCTCGATGACCTGGAACAAGACCGGGAGCTGGAGGTATCTTAGACCTCGTTTTGATAATAAGATTCCTCCATGCAACGCAGGTTGTCCAGCAGGCCAGGATATCGAGGGAGCCATGGTCTTGATCGGCAAAGGCAAGGTTTTGGAAGCCTGGGAGCTTTTTAAAGAGGAAAACCCTTTCCCGGGGGTTTGCGGACGAGTTTGTTTCCATCCCTGCGAATCCTCCTGCAATCGGAAGGATTTCGATGAGGCCATTTCCATCAATGCCTTGGAGCGCTTCATGGCCGATACTGCCTCTAGACAAGGAAGAAAGCCATCCTCCGCCAAACGGGATAAACGGAAAGAGAAAGTAGCCATCATCGGCTCTGGGCCCGCGGGTCTGACCTGCGCCTACCACTTGGCCCGGATGGGTTATGGGGTTACGGTGTTCGAAGCCTTGCCCGTTCTGGGGGGAATGCTCCGGGTGGGAATCCCAGAGTATCGCCTTCCCAAGAAAGTCCTGGAGGAAGAGATTGATCAGATCCTGGAGGTGGGGGTGAAGACAGAGATCAACACCCGCCTGGGAGAAGATTTTTTGCGAAACGATCTGAAAGAATACCAGGCTGTATTCCTGGCCCTGGGCAATCATCGGAGTAAAAGCCTGGGGATTCCGGGAGAAGATTTCGCCGGCGCGATGAGTGGGGTGGAATTTTTGAGAAATGTCAGCCTGGGCAAAGAAGTGACGTTGGAAAAGAGAGTCGCCGTGATTGGCGGCGGGAATACGGCCTTCGATGCCGCGCGTTCCGCCTTGCGTCTGGGGGCCAAACCATTCATCCTATACCGGCGGACACGGGATGAGATGCCTGCCTTTCCCGGAGAAGTTTTGGAGGCCGAAGAAGAAGGCATCGAGATTTCCTGCCTCGTCTCCCCCGTTCGAGTGACGGCCGAGAACGGAAAGGTCAGTCGTCTGGAATGCGTGAAGAATCGGCTGGGACCCTCCGATGCCGATGGCCGCCGCCGGCCGGTAGAGATCAAAGGGTCGAACTTCTTCTTAGAGGTCGATCAGGTCATTTCCGCTATTGGCGAAGGTGCGGACCTTTCGGCCCTACCGAAGAACATCGGATTGAAAGAAAATGTCATCCTGACAGACGAGCGGGGAGCGACGAAGCAAAAAGGGGTATTTGCCGGAGGCGACATCATCCAGCAGCCTCGGACGGTGGTCCATGCGATCGGTTCCGGGAAACGGGCCGCCATCTTCATCGACTGCTTCCTGAAAAGGAACAAATGGGAGGGGCTCTTCGATCTCATCCGCATCGGCGAACGCGGTAGCCTTTCGATGAAACGGTACCAACAGGAAGAGAAAGAGCGCGTTCCGTTGAGTTCGAAAACTGTGGCCCTTAAAGACCTGAACTTAGATTATTTCGATTATAAGAAACGCAAAAAGATGCCCCAAGCCCAGATCTCCAAGCGCGTCGGGTCTTTCGAAGAAGTCAACCTGGGCTTTTCTGAGGAGACGGCCCGGGAAGAGGCAAACCGTTGCTTCAACTGCGGAGTCTGCAACCTCTGCGACAACTGCTACATCTTCTGCCCGGATGTGGCGGTCCTAAAACAGGGGGAGGATGAGCCGAACGTAATAGACTATGACCACTGCAAGGGATGCGGGATCTGCGTGGAAGAATGCCCTCGGGATGCCCTGGTCATGGAGGAGGAAGGGAAATGAAGAAAATCATGGTGGGCAACCATGCGGTTTCCTGGGGGGTTATGCTGGCCCGGGCCGAAGTGATCCCGGCCTACCCGATCACGCCTCAAACCACGATCGTTGAAGAGCTCTCCGTACTCTGCGCGGACGGGAGGTTGAAAGCTAAATTCATTCCGGTGGAATCTGAGCATTCCGCCATGGCTTGCTGCATCGGGGCAGCGGCCGCCGGAGTCCGAACCTTCACAGCAACGTCTGGGCAGGGGCTGGCCCTGATGCACGAAATGCTCCACTGGGCCAGCGGAGCCCGTCTGCCCATCGTTATGGCTACGGTAAACCGAGCTTTGGGTTCTCCCTGGAACATCTGGGGTGAGCAAACGGATAGCCTGGCCCAGAGGGATACGGGCTGGTTACAGTTGTACTGTGAGAATAATCAGGAGGTTCTGGACACCACGATTCAGGCCTTCAAGATTGCCGAGGAGATCCTCTTACCGGTCATGCTCAACCTGGATGCCTATTTCCTCTCCCACACCGCGGAACCTGTAGAGATCCCTGAACAGAGCCAAGTCGATAATTTTCTCCCCCGGTTTCAACCCCCGTTTCGCCTGGATCCCCAGGACCCGCACTCCTTCGGATGTCTGACCCCACCAGAATATTTTATGGAATTCCGTTATAAGATCCAGCAAGCCATGCTTAAGGGCAAGGAGGTTGGCAAACGGGTGGATGAGGAGTTCGGTCAGGTTTTTGGTCGAAAATACGGGCTGATCGATGCCTACCGATGTGAAGGAGCGGATTTGATTCTGGTGGCCTCCGGGGCCATCGCCAGCACAGCCCGCGTGGTCGTTGATGCCTTACGGGAAAAAGGGCGGAAAGTAGGAATGGTGAAAGTGCGCCTCTTTCGCCCCTTCCCGAAGGAAGAACTCGCGGAGGTGCTCCAGGGAGCGGAGAAGGTAGCGGTGGTGGACCGGAACGTCTCCTTCGGGGTGGGGGGAATTTTCGCCCATGAGCTCCGGGCAGCTTTCTGCAACGAGAAGGTTCGTCCACCCATCTTCAGTTTCATTGCCGGATTGGGCGGAAGGGACGTAACGCCCCAGGTGCTGAATGATGTGGTGTACCAAACCTATAAGCGGTCTGAGCCGGATGAGCAGAGCGTCTGGGTCGGCATGCGAAGCTAATGGAACCCACTTCTTTTAAGAGGCTTTTCATTTGGTTATTTGCCAACGAATGGAGTTTGTTATGTACGAGCGAAGAGAATTAATGTACGCCGGCCACCTAGCCTGCGCAGGCTGCGGGGCCACGATGTCCATGCGTTATGCCCTTAAGGCACTGGGAGAAAAGACCATTCTGGTCGTGCCGGCCTGTTGCTGGTCGATCCTCGCGGGACCCTTTCCCTATGCCGCTGTCCAGGTGCCGCTGATTCACACCGCTTTTGAGACGGGAGCCTCGACTGCCTCGGGCGTCAAAGCCGCGCTAGAAATGCGCGGGGACACAGAGACGACCGTTGCCGCCTGGGTGGGAGATGGAGGGACCTTTGACATCGGGATTCAGGCCCTTTCAGGCGCTGCCGAGCGTAACGATGACATCCTCTATTTCTGCTACGATAACGAGGCCTATATGAACACCGGTATTCAGAGGAGTTCGGCCACGCCCTGGGGCACGTGGACAACCACGACCCCCACCAATCATCCCAAGAGTCAACCCAAAAAGAATATGGTAGAGATCATGGCTGCCCACCGCATTCCTTACGCGGCCACCTGTTCCGTGGCCTTTCCTGAAGATATGATGCACAAAATTGTCAAAGCCAAGTCCGTTCGGGGAACCCGATTTATCCATATTTATTCCCCTTGCCCCACGGGCTGGAAGGCCCCGTCTTCTCTGGCTGTAAAGATTGCCCGCCTAGCTGTGCACACCAAGGTTTTTCCGCTCTATGAGGTGGAGAACGGGGAGCGCTATAATATCAATGTGGACCCAAAGAATCTGCCGGTCGATGAATATCTCCGCCTCCAGAACCGGTTCAGTCATTTGACGGACGATGAAGTTCATACGATTCAGGAAACCGTAGATCGAGAGTGGGAACGTCTGGTCAAGAAAGCATTGGATTAAAAACTTGGGAGGGAAAATACATGAAGGTTACCGAGACTTTAGCGAGCTTTGTGCTGGAAACCTCCTTTCGCTCATTTCCCCGAGAGGTGGTCCATCAGGGTAAGCGCTGCTTCCTGGATCTCTTGGGCGTGGCCTTGGGTGGATCCAACCAACCTTTGAGCCGCATCCTGGTTAATATGGCCAGGGATTTTGGCGGCAAACCTCAGGCCACGATCTGGGGGAAAGGGCTGAAAAGCAGCGTCATGAACGCCGCTTTCATCAATGGGGCCATGGCCCATGCCCTGGACTATGATGACACTCACGTAAAGACAATCATGCACCCCAGCGCCCCGGTGATTCCTGCGGTTCTGGCCCTGGCCGAATGGAAACGGCTCTCTGGCAGAGCCGCTCTGGAGGCTTTTATCCTCGGGTATGAGGTGGAGACCCGGATTGGACTGGGAATGGGCAACAAACCTTATAACCGGGGCTGGCATGCAACCTCCACCTTTGGTCGGTTCGGCGCGGCCGCGGCTGCTGGAAAGCTCCTCGGACTCTCCCTGGCAGAGATGTCTCAGGCGATGGGCCTGGCCGGAACGCAGGCATCGGGGCTGCGGCTGGTATTCGGCACCATGACGAAACCTTTCCATCCGGGAAAGTCTGCTTATGACGGCGTCCTTTCAGCCCTCCTGGCGCAGCGCGGATTCACCTGCGTTCCCAATATTCTCGAAGGGAAAAAGGGGTACGTAGAAGTCTTGGGAGAAGATTCGAAGATGGCACCGATGGTCCATGACCTGGGATCAAAGTACGAAGTGCTCAACAACACCTTCAAACCCTACGCCGCCTGCCTGCTTACTCATCCGACCATCGATGCCCTTATCCAGCTAAGGAATATGCACAACCTCAAGCCTGACGACGTCGAGCAGATTCAATGTGAAGTCGCTCGATTCTGCCTCGATTCAGCCGGTCAAAAAGAACCAAAGACCGGCTTGGCTGGGAAGTTCAGCGTCTATTATTGCGCAGCCCTGGCTCTAACGGAGGGGGTGGCTGGGGAAGATCGATTTACCGATAAACTCGTTCTTGACCCGAAGATGGTCGCCCTGAGAAGAAGAGTAAAGGCCATCGCCCAACCCGGGCTCAAAGATACGGAAGCCAAGGCGACGGTAGTGACGAGGCGGGGCAAGAGATATTCAGCCATTGTAGACCGTCCCAAGGGCGACCCGCGAAATCCCCCCACAGATGAAGAGCTGGAGTGCAAATTTCGAACCTTGGCTGCCTTTGTGCTGCCGAAACGGAGGATCAACCTCCTGGCAAAAATTCTCTGGAACCTGGAAAAGGTAGAAGACATTCGCCAGGTGATGCGGCTCTGCCATTAGGCAATTATGCCCGCGACTGGCATTCCCTGGCCCGAGGGGCCCCAAGGACAAAGAGAGTGATCCAGAATCGCGGCCTTCAGATTTATTCAACTCTTTCCCATCTTACCGGCCAATCCTTTTGATCCTGACCTTGATTTCCTGCTTTAAGATTTTCATTGTTTCTCGGACATTGGCGGGATTGTCTGTCGGTTCCCAAAAAAGAGAGTGGACCCAACGTCAATAAGAAAATTGTGGCCAGTCATTTGGCCAAAAGGGAAAAGTACCCGACGGTCAAGCTCCCATTTTTATTGATCCCTGCGGATACATTTGGTACAATTTTTTGGGATCTCAGCTATTCCTCGCCGCATCCTATCGGGGAGAAATGGCTGTTTTCGCAAGGGGATATGAAACTTTTGTACCTTCCCTCGCTTAGAGTCAGAAAAATTAAGAATTTCTTTTAGATTGCCGATAAACTTATCAGCACTTGTGTCGACTTCTCCCAGGATTTAAACTTGGGCCATGCGAGCATGTGCAGCTTGCCAGGCTAAAGACTTTGAGCAGCCATTTGAGGACCACTGTTGAGGTCGATTTCAGGCAAGGAGCAACATTCAAGATTCGCCTTCATGGGTAGAAAAATATTCTTCATGATCAGGTTAGCAAACCTTCTTAAGGCAAGGGGTTCATCCAGCCCAATCCCCCAGGAAGGGATTCTCGTCGCCACACCTGGAATCGTCTCTCTGGGGAGGAGGTTGCGGGCCAGCGGGGCAGAACATTTCCATCATGCAGGCGTAAGGCAGGGAAGGGGGTAAAGCCGTGGCCAAGGCGCAGGTCCTGGTTGTGGGAGATGAGAGCAAGGGGGGCGAGGAGATAAAAAACCGCCTGATAAATTTGGGGTATCCATTGCCTGAAGTTGTTTCTTCCGGGGAGGAAGCGGTTAAGAAACTACCCGAAATCCGCCCGGATTTGGTGCTGATGGATGTTGTTCGGGGAGAAAAAACGGATGGGGCGGAGACAGCGAAAGAGATTCGGGACCGCTTTCATATTCCGGTAATTTTTCTTATCCCCGATGCCGCCGAAAGCAAGCCGGAGGGGACGAAGATTCCCGACTCGCTGGGTTATGTTCTCAACCCTTTTGGGGAGAGAGAATTACAAATGGCCATCGAGACCGCTCTTTATAAGCATCAAATGGAAGAGAAATTAAGAAATAGTCGGCAATGGCTTTCCAGTACGCTGGCAAGTATGGAAGAGGCAGCCATCGTCACGGATGCCCAGGGGTGCATTCAGTTTATGAATCCCGTTGCCGCAGCCCTCACGGGTTGGGAGCCGGAAGATGCTTTGAGCCGAGACTTGACAGAAGTATTCCAGGTTGTAGACAGAGAGACAAGGAGGCAGATGGAGAACCCCGTGCAAAGGGCCATGCGAGAGAATGTTCCCGTTCGTAGGACCAATCACAGCATCCTCCTGGCCAAAGACGGGAAAGAAATCCCCCTCGATGAGCGTGCGGCTCCAATCCGGGATGAGCAAGGAAAAGTCACCGGCGTTGTTTTGGTCTTTCGCAATGTCGCCGAGCGCCAGCAGGCCGAAGAAGCTTTGCGGGAGGGCGAGGACTTTAATTTTGCCCTGTTCGAATATAATCCAGTGGAAACGATGGTGGTAGACCTGGAGGGCAGAATTGTACGATTTAATATGGCCAGAAGGAAGGCCGGCGGGCGACTCCCCCGGATCGGGGATTTGATGTACCGGGATTTTGGCGGCAGCCATACCATCGACATGCGTTCCGAATTGATGGAATGCATAAAATCGGGGAAGGCGAGAAAGTTCCCGGCGCAAAGATACAAGGACAGGATTTTGTCCATCACCATATCCCCTTTTCTGAAGGGAGCCATCATCACGTCCGAGGACATTACGGACCGCAAGCGAGCGGAAGAGGCACTCAAGGAATCTGAAGAAAAATATCGCACCCTGGTGGATCATGCCGAAGAAGGCATCTTTATCGCCCAGGATGGAGTCATCAAGTTTCCCAACCCCAGTACCCTGGCCCTCCTTGGCTATTCCGCAGAAGAACTGGCCCAGATTCCCTTTGCCGACCTGATCCATCCCGAAGATCGCGAAATGGTAATGGAAAGACATCAGAGAAGACTGCAAGGAGAAAAACTTCCGGATCTCTATTCTTTCCGATGCTTGAATCGATCCGGCGAGGAATTGTGGTTACAACTCAACGCTGTTTTTACGACATGGAAAGGCAGGCCGGCGACCCTCAATTACGTGCGCGACATCACCCCGCTCAAGAAATTGGAGGTCCAATTGCAACAGGCGCAAAAAATGGAGGCCATCGGCACGTTAGCTGGAGGGATTGCCCACGATTTCAACAACCTGTTGATGGGTATCCAGGGCTATATTTCCTTGATGCTTTTTAATGTAGATCCCACCCACCCCCACTACGAAAATCTCAAGAGGATTGAAGAACATGTTCGGAACGGAGCGAGTATGACCAGACAGCTTCTCGGTTTTGCCCGGAGAGGAAAGTACGAAGTCAAGCCCGCCGACCTCAACGAAATCGTTCGGCGCAGTTCGGAAATGTTCGAGCGCACTAGAAAGGAGATCAAAATCTACCGGAAGTACCAGCAGGACATCCGGCTTGTAGAGCTCGACAGCGGACAGATTGAGCAACTCCTGCTAAACCTTTATGTCAATGCCTGGCAGGCGATGCCCGAGGGTGGGGACCTTTATCTGGAAACAAAAAATGTTACCTTGGGCCAGGATTACATAAAGCCATTTTGGCTCAAGCCGGGAGATTACGTGAGGATTTCTGTGACGGACACGGGAGTGGGCATGGATGAAAAGACCCAGCAAAGAATATTTGAACCTTTTTTTACCACGAAGGAAATGGGCCGGGGAACCGGGTTAGGTTTGGCTTCTGCGTATGGTGTCGTTAAGAACCATGGCGGATTTATCAACGTGTACAGTCAAATAGGACATGGGACCACCTTCAAGATCTACCTGCCTACTTCGGATAAGGAATTGAAAGAGGAGAAGAAGTCGCTGTCCGGAGAGATCTTGAGAGGGAGCGAGACGGTCCTTTTAGTAGATGACGAAAATACGATCACCGATGTTGTGGAGAAGGCGTTGACCCTGATGGGTTATAAAGTTTTTTTAGCCGGGGGAGGAGAAGAGGCCATAAAAGTATATTGCCAAAATCAGGACGCGATCGCCCTGGTTATTTTGGATATGATCATGCCAGGAATGAATGGGGGGAAGACGTATGACCTTTTAAAAGAGATCAACCCTCGGGTAAAAGTCATTCTTTCGAGCGGGTATAGCTTTAACGGGGAAGCGTCTCAAATCATGGCCCGGGGTTGCGATGGGTTTATTCAAAAACCTTTCGGTATTAAAGAGCTGTCCCAAAAAATACGAGAAATCTTGGATAAAAATCAGGGTGGATAGGGCAGGCTGCCATTGGAAAATTGCCAAAGGCAAAATGGAGAATTAAGAAAGTTTTCATTTTTTATATTGCCTGGGGACGGAATGCGCGATGAATGATGGGCTTTAGCATATCAGGAAGAAGGATTGGATGGAAAGGAGCAGAAGGGTCGAAATCGCTAAGCTCGTTAGCAGCCTCATCCTTTGTCAGCTGGCAGGTATGACGGGTCCAATTTTTACCAAACCCGCAATTCTCTCCTGGTATGTCCCCCTTAAAAAACCGTTTTTCACCCCGCCCGATTGGATGTTTGCTCCGGTTTGGATTATTTTATACATTCTGATGGGGTTCGCTGCATTTCTCGTATGGCGAAAAGGTTGGCATCAAAAACAAACCCGGAGTGCTTTAATCCTCTTCGGGGTCCAGTTGATTCTCAACGCCCTTTGGTCGTTTATGTTCTTCGGGCTGCGATCCCCGCTTGCCGGGTTAATAGAAATTTCAATTCTTTCGGTTGTCATTCTATTGACCATCCAAAGCTTCCTCCAAATTTCCAGGGTAGCAGGGCTTTTGCTTATCCCTTACTTCCTATGGGTCGCTTTTGCCTCTGGTTTGAATCTGTCCATATGGGTTTTGAACCGCTAAGACTCCTGCACCAGATTCTCATTTAGGATGAAAGAATTAAATGGAGGAAAGGAAAGGCGCCTGGGATTTCAGCAGCCGTGATGAACCGAATTTTGTTCACAAGATGTCTCTCCATGTCCATCTCTTTTCAGCTTGGGGCAAATTTACCAATAATATCAAAAGATGAAGTTTGGCATGCAGTTTGCTATTTCGTATTAACAATACAGGCAATGAAAAAAGGAGTAAAACAAGGGTTTAGGAGGCAATCCTTAGTCATGGCTATTGACCTGAGTAGCAAAGAGCAGGATGAGAAAAAAGGAATGAAAATCGAGAAGAGAAGAATAAAGCCTCATATCGGGATTGCTAAATTTGAAAAAAGAAGGCATCCCAGATTTTTATTACATTTACCCATAGAATATGATCGAGTCAACTCCGACCTCTACTTCTCCGGTTACACGTCCAATGCCAGCAAAAGCGGGTTGATGGTGAATCTCCCCGAACAGATGGATATCGGTCAGTATCTGAAAATAACGCTCTTTTTCTCTTTCGGTTCTGATCTGGATTCCATTAAAATGCTTTCGCAGGTTGTTTGGGCCGATCATGTAGGAGAAGACGGAAGCTACCGATCCGGAGTGAGATTTGTGGATATCTCCTCAGAGGACAAGAATAGGTTGGAAACCCTTTTGAATAAACTTTCGCTTTGAAAATCTCCTGTAAGACTCCCGAAGTCGACCTCACCTCCGCAGATAAGCCCCAGGGCTCCTGACCAAGGATTGAAAATCTACCCCCGATGCTAGACCCCATCGAAGGGGCCTCGTTGAATCTTTTAAGATTCCTCTGAATCCATACCCTCTAAAGAAGATCTGCCCCGAGAGGATTCTGCCACTTGGAAATTCCGAAAGGGGTGGAGGTGCTTTTTCTCTTTGACAAAAGATCAACAACCAAGTTAAAAATAAACTGGATTTTTCTAAAGGATTGACAAATTTTCCAGTTATCCCGAACGGATTGTAATTCATGAAAAAGATCCCGGAAAAATACCGGCGGCGGTTGCTGGGCCTAATTCCCACTGAACGAATTATAACCTGGCAGATCCCCAGGCCTCCAAAATCCCTATTGCAAGAACTTCTGGCCTATGATGGCCTCACGCCCACGATCTCGGACATTCTCGATTCCAGGGGAATGAGCGGAGCCATCCCGGGTTCGGTGCTCCGGCCGGTCATTCCTGGAAAGAAAATTGCCGGGCCGGCCGTCACTTTGAAATATGTCCCCGAACGGCTGATCCCAGCCCAGTCCTTCCATGAGAAGGCCAGAGCCAAGTTGGCAGATCGGGATGCCTACGCTCTGACTGAGCCGGGAGATGTAGTGGTCATCGACGGTGGGGGAAGTGGAAAGATCTCGGCCATGGGCGGCCTTTCAACCCTTTTCGCCAAAAAATATGGATTGGCCGGGAATATCGTGGATTGTGGCGTGCGCGACCTGGGTGAAATGAGAGCCCTAGATTACCCGGTCTGGTCCCGGGGGATTACTCCCATCACGGGTAAATTCCGCTTCGAAGCTTTAGAAGTGAATGGCCTCGTGGTTTGCGGCGGAGTCTCGGTGCATCCCGGTGACTTGGTCGTGGCCGATGATTCAGGGGTGGTTATCGTCCCCCAAAAGTTCCTCAGAGAAATTGTCCGACGGGCCATCGAAACCTCAAAGAAAGAGAAACGGCTGATCGAAGCCATCGAGGGGGGGTCTCCGATGGGAGAGATAAAAAAAATTCTGTCTCCGGGAAAATGGTAGATGAAGGAAAAAGGGGGTAGGGTGTGGGGTGTGGGTTACGCCTCACGATTTAGGCAGGAGGTTTTTAGTGGCCTTGGAACTGATGCGCGGGAATGAGGCCATTGCCGAAGGGGCCATCCGCGCCGGGTGCCGATTTTACGCAGGATATCCTATCACTCCCCAGAATGAGCTCTTCGAGTACATGGCCAAGCGGCTGCCTCGGGTAGGGGGCATCTTTCTGCAGTGCGAGAGTGAGGTCGCCGGCATTAATATGATCTGGGGGGCGGCCTGCACGGGAACGCGCGCCATGACTTCTTCTTCTGGTCCGGGGATCAGCCTGATGTCTGAAGGACTAACAGCGTTGGCCGCGGGTCAGCTTCCTTGCGTGGTGGTGGATGTCACCCGAGCTGGCCCGGGGTTAGGTCGGATCGCGCCGGCCCAATCGGACTACCGACAGGTTACCAAAGGCGGAGGCCACGGAGATTACCGAGCGATTGTTCTTGGGCCAGCTTCCACCCAGGAGATGGGCGATTTGGCCATGCTGGCTTTCCATCTGGCCGACATCTATCGCAACCCGGTGATCCTCCTGATGGATGGAATGCTGGGCCAGATGATGGAGCCTGTGGATTTTGACTTAGTGAAACCTCTTCCCCTTCCCGAGAAGCCCTGGGCGCTACGGGGCAAGGGGGATAGACCGCGGAAGGTGATCTATGCCGCTCCTTTTGATGATCCCGGCCTCATCCAGCTGAATCAGGAATTGGCTGAGAAATACCGTCAGATCGAAGAAAAAGAGCAACGTTGGGAGGAAATCTTCCTTGAAGGAGCCCACCTCGTGGTGGTAGCTTTCGGGAGCGCGGCTCGCGTCGCTCTGGACGCGGTCCAGGCCGCCAGGGCCGAAGGATACCCAGTGGGGATGATCCGACCGATCACCCTCTGGCCCTTTCCCCGAGAGGGATTTAAGAAAATTCGTCATAGGGCCAAGGCGATCCTCGACGTGGAGATGAACGCCGGTCAGATGCGGGAAGACTTGGAGCGCGTGGTCGGGCCAGATTTCCCCATCCATCACCTGGGCCAAGGCGGCGGAAAAATTATCTACCCCGACGAAGTTTATGACGAGATCAAAAGGTTGATGGAATCCCCATTGCCCTCTGGATGAATTATTAGATCCATAGGGCTCATTTCTCCCTCGCCCCATTTCTCTCCCTTTGGGGATAAGAGAAGGGAAAAGGGGGGCTCCTATGGGGGGTTTGTTTTCTATGAGGAAAGTTTTTCAGAGACCTGATTCTCTCACCGACTACCCCTATCCCTATTGCCCGGGGTGTGGCCATGGGATTGTGCAACGTTTGGTGGGCGAGGCCATGGGTGATTTGGCCATCGTGGGCAGAACTATCGGCGTCACTTCCGCAGGTTGCTCGGTGAGGAATTGGAAGCAGTTCGCTTGCGACATGACCATGGGCCTGCATGGCCGCGGCCCGGCAGTGGCGACCGGCCTGAAACGGACAGCTCCTGAATGCATTGTGTTCACTTACCAGGGAGATGGAGACTTGGCGGCTATCGGCACAGGGGAGGTCGTCCATGCTGCAGCCCGGTGCGAGCGAATTACGGTAATATACATAAACAACGCGGTCTTCGGGGCTACGGGAGGGCAGCAGGCTCCCACCACTCTTCTGGGCCAGAAGACGACCAGCTTTCCCGGGGGCCGGGAACCCCGCACCGGCGGGTATCCGCTGCGGATGGCGGAAATGCTGGCGGGTGTTTCACCGGAGGCTTACATCGGGCGCGTTTCCATCCACGACGTGAAGCATATTAACCAGGCGGCGAAAGCCATCCGGCGGGCCTTCGAAGTACAAATGCATGATGAAGGCTTCGCCCTAGTCGAATGTCTCTCCATGTGCCCCACCCAGTGGAAGGTTACGCCGCTTCAGGCGTTGAAATGGATCGAAGAAAAAATGATCCCCTATTACCCGCTGGGCGATTTTGCCACGCCCGGAGGGAATTAAAGTAATTTTGCCGCAGAGATCACCGAGGTCACAGAGGATAAGGGGAAAACAGGCAAAAAATACGAGGCAAAAGATTTCTGCTGAATATGGCTAAATATTGTATTTTGCCTCTGGGTTCTCTGTGAGCTCTGGGGCAAATGTTTTTGGGAACGGGGTTCGTTATGCACGAATCCGTAATCATGTCAGGTTTTGGAGGGCAAGGTATTCTGCTCATGGGGCAGCTCCTTTGTTATGCCGGAATGCATGAAGGGCTAAAGGTCACCTGGATGCCCTCATACGGCCCGGAGATGCGCGGCGGAACGGCCAACTGCACCGTGATGCTTTCATCGATACGGATCGGCTCCCCAGTTACTCACTATCCTTCGTCCTTGGTAGTCATGAATAAGGCTTCCCTGCAGAAATTCGAACCCACCATTCAAGCCGGCGGTTTCTTGGTGATCAATTCTTCCCTTGTAGATCGCCATTCCCAGCGCAGGGACCTAACGGTCGTCAGGGTCCCGGCGAACAAGATTGCCGAAGAAGCTGGCACCCTTCAGGTGACCAACATGGCAGCTCTGGGAGCTTATGTGGGGGGGAAAAGAATGGTCTCCCTGGAGTCAGTTATCGTCGCTTTGCGCCGGATGATTCCGGAACACCGCAAAGAGCTCCTCGCGGTCAACGAAGAAGCGCTGAGAAGAGGGTCCGCGGTTGCCGCAGCACAACTGGGCCCAACGGGAAGAGAATGATCGGGAAGATTGTCATCGACAAGGAACGATGTAAGGGGTGCCAGCTTTGCCTTTCCAGTTGCCCGAAGAAATTGATCATGCTCTCTGAGGACTTCAACGAGATGGGTACCCATTTTGTCGTCTTCGATGGTTCGGAAGAATGCACGGGCTGCACGATGTGTGGTCGGATCTGCCCGGACATGGCCATTGAAGTATATAGATAAAGGACAAGGGGCAGAAGGCAGAAGACAGAATCAGGAATGACCGCAAGCCACGAGAGCGCAAGGGGCAAGAGGGTATGGGCAGGGCCGCTCAGCCCTTCCCCCTGACGCGCCCACGACTTACGCCTTACGGTTTTTCTTCTGAATTCTGTTCAGCAAATTGTAAGGAGGTTAGAATCATGAATTTCCCGAACTTTTATCGCGTTCGACAATCCTTTGACCGGACAGCGGTCAAAGACATTCCAGGGACGATTAAGGCTGAGTTGAAAAAGCTCTCCTTGGAAAAACGCATTCAATCAGGCCAGCGCGTGGCCCTCACAGCCGGAAGCCGCGGAGTGGCGAACCTCGCCCTCATTCTGCGAGCCACCGTAGAATACCTCAAGTCCCTCGGCGCTCAGCCCTTTATCTTTCCGGCCATGGGCAGCCACGGAGGGGCCACCGCGGAAGGTCAGGCTACCCTATTAGCCCACTATAACGTGACCGAATCTTTCACGGGTGCCCCGGTCCTTTCATCCATGGAGGTCGTGGAGATCTGGAAAACGGAGGACGGAGTTCCGGTCTTCATCGATAAGAATGCTTCCCAGGCCGATTGGATCATCGTTGTCAACCGTATCAAACCGCATACGAAATTCAAAGCTCCCATCGAAAGCGGGCTAATGAAGATGATGGCTATTGGGATGGGGAAACAGAAAGGAGCGGGGTATTACCACAAAGCGGCCATCCAGTTCACCTTTCCCAAAATCATCGTGGATGCCGGGCGGGTGGTCTTGGAAAAAGCGCCCGTCCTGTGCGGCCTAGGGATTGTGGAGAATGGCTATGACGAAACAGCCAAAATCGTGGCTTTGAACCCTGAGGAACTGGAAGAGAAGGAAAAGGAACTTTTGGCGCTGGCCAAGCAGATGATGCCCAGGCTCCCCTTTAACGAGATCGACCTTTTAATTGTCGAGGAAATGGGGAAAGACATCAGCGGCACAGGGATTGACCCGAATGTTACGGGGAGGAATCGGGATCTGTTAGGCGTATTCCCGCATCCGACGTATGTGAAAAGACTCTTTGTGCGAGACCTGACGGCCAATTCCAACGGCAATGCCACCGGGATCGGTTTGGCTGATCTGACCACTAAGAGATTGGTGGACAAGATCAACTATCCGGCCACGTATATGAACTGCGTAACCGGCATCAGCTTAGAAAAAGCCGCTGTTCCCATGCATTTTGAAACCGATCAGGAGGCCATAAAGGTAGCCCTGGATTCAATCGGTTTGATCCCTCCGGAAAAGAGCAAGATCGTGCGCATCAAGAATACTTTGCTGGTGGATGAAGTGGAAGTTTCCGAAGGGTACGGAGGGGAATTGAAAAAGAGGTCGGATCTAGAAATTCTAGACGGTCCTAGGCCCTTGTCCTTTGATGGCCAGGGCAATCTTCTCCCGCTGGTCGTTCATGGCGCCCGGAAAGGTGACCTCTAAAATGATCGATATTTTTCTGGGCCCTAAGCGGTATATCCAGCGAGAAGGAATCCTGGCAGAGGTGGAAAATTACTTTCAACCCTTTGGGCGACGTCCCATGGTCTTGGGCGATGATTTGGTCTTTTCCATCGTTCGGCCAATCGTGGAAGAGCGACTTCGTATAGCCGGTCTCTCTCCAGCCTATGTTCGTTTTGGAGACGAGTGCAGCTTGAGCGAAGTTTCCCGGTTGGCGGAAATTTCCCGGGAAAAAAATTCCGATTTCATCGTGGGCACAGGGGGAGGCAAGGCCATCGACACCTCCCGAATTGTCGCCGAACGGTTGCAGTTACCCTTGATCACCGTACCCACCAGCGCAGCAACTTGTTCGGCCGCCTCCTCCGTGTCAGTCATTTATGAAAAGGGGATACGCCAGGCGACGGTCAATGGGAAAAGTGCGGAACTGGTCCTGGTTGACACCGCAATCCTCTCGCGGGAGCCCATTCGCCTGTTCGCCGCCGGCATAGGGGATGCCCTGGCGAAATGGTATGAAGGAAAGCCGGGCTATGACCAGGCAAAAGAGAACGACTCGGCGACCCAGGCAGCCATGACCCTTTCCACCCAGGTCAAGGAAGCCATCTTCCGGATGGGGTTGAAGGCCAGCCAAGATGTGCAGTCCAAGAGAAATTCCCTGGAGGTGGAAAAAATCGTAGAAAATAATATTCTCTTGACGGCCATCATCGGGGGTCTGGGTGGTTCAAAGTTTCGGATTGCGGTGGCCCATGCCTTGCTATATGGATTGACGGTTCTTCCCCAGGTCCATCAAAACCTCCATGGCGAGATGGTGTCTTTCGGCGTAGTGGTGCAATTGTGCCTGGAAAAAAATGAAAAAGAATTACAGGCAATTTTGCCTTTTTTTTCCCAACTAGGTTTGCCTCTAACCTTAAAGGGGCTGGGGATGGATAACGTCGAAGACCCCCTTTTCTGGGCAGGGTTGAAGCGTACCTGCGCTCCGGGAAGTTCTGTCCATAACATGCCATTCCGGGTGGACGAAAAAAAGCTCTATCAGGCGATGCTGGAAGCAGATGAACGGGCAAAGGCGTTGAGGGGCTGATCTTGCGCCTTTGGAAATCAACGACTGAAAAGAGGTAAATCCACTCGGGACTCATTAATCATCCATCATCGCTTTCTTAGGAAGGAGGGATTGATCATGGAGGAAAAGATTGAAGAGAGAGAAAGGGGATTGAGCCGCCGGGGGTTCTTAAAGGCAGCCGGGGTGATGGGAGCCGTCGCTGTTGCCCAGAAAGCCATGGGGCAGATGCCGACCCTGGTCGCCGAAAATCCATTAACGGGGACATTCGACATGCACGTCCATGCGGCTCCAGATGTAGTCTCTCGCTCCGTACATGATCTTGAGCTGGCTCAAAAAGCCAAAGAGATGGGAATGCGGGGGGTGGTGACCAAGAATCACGAGTTTATCACCAATGACCGTGCCTATCTGGTCAGGCAGGTTGTGCCTGGCATTGAGGTCTTCGGCGGGATCACGATGAATGATTCGGTCGGCGGCATTAATCCGGTGGCTGTGAAGAGCATGATCAAGTTTACCGGGGGCTGTGGAAAGATCGTCTGGTTGCCCACCACCGACTCGGCGCATCATAAGTCCTTCTTCGCGAAAAAACCCGATGCTGGAGGAATCCGGGTTATCGATGCCGCAGGCCAGGCCATCCCAGAACTGCGGAAGGTGCTGAAATTGGTGGCCCAGGCCGGTATCATTTTTGCCACCGGGCATGTTTCCCCAAAGGAAGCGTTAGCTGCGGCGAAGGCAGCTACCGAAGAAGGGGTCAGAAAGATCCTGATCACTCATGCCATGCAATCTCCGGGGGAGATGACCGTGGATGATTTGAAGCGTTGCGTGGAGACGGGGGCGATCATCGAACACGCCTATCTTTCTTATTTAATGGGGCCCCAGGCGGCGCTGGGATGGATGAGGGGTTGGAAACACGTTTCCCTGGAAGACTTCGCCAACGCGATCAAAGCGGTAGGAGCGGAGAACTGCATCATTTCCACCGATCTCGGCCAGTATTTGAACCCCACTCCGGCTGATGGGATGAAGGAGTTCATCCTGGAGTTGAAAAAAAGAGGGATCACCGATGAACAGATCCATTGGATGGCCAGGAAGAATCCGGCCAGGCTTTTAGGCCTTGAGGCGATGTAAATTTAATGGATGGGGCGGAGGAAAGATTCTTCGGCCCATCTTACCCTTTATTCTGGCTTATTCAGAGAATCGGTACGTCCTTCTGAATTCGGGCATTAGAAAAGAGATATAAAGCTGAGCATGAAACGTTATGAGATCCGTATCGCCGGCTTCGGAGGGCAGGGGGTGGTGACCGTCGGCAAAATCGTTGGGATCGCTGCTGTCCTCTATGATAAGAAGAATGCTGTGCAAACCCAATCCTACGGGCCAGAGTCGCGGGGAGGAGCCTGCAAGGCGGAGATCGTTCTTTCCGATGGGGAAATCCACTACCCGAAAGTGCGCTCGGCGGATGTCTTGGTGGCCTTATCGCAAACCGCCCAGGATGTTTACCTAAAAGACCTCAAGCCCGGAGGCCTTCTGATCATCGACCCGCTGACGGTCGCAAAGGAAGTTCCGCGCTCAGACATTCGGGTCGTTAAGGTCCCCGCAACCGAGATCGCCCTGAAGGTCGGGAATAAGAAATTCCAGAACATGGTAGCCCTTGGGTCCCTCTGTCATCTGACCGGGGTTGTCTCCCAGAATGCCCTGGAGCAGGCAATGGCTGAGGCCATTCCCCCGAAGACTCTCGCCCAAAACATTGAAGCTTTTCGGAAAGGGATCGAATATGTCCGTGAATGACCATGCGGCCTTTGAGCCCTTGCTCACTGAAGAGGAAGCAAAGAAGGTCGTGCGGGGAGCGCTCCCCCCCGGGGATTATTATCTATTCGGAAGTGATGCCTGCATAGAAGGAGCGATTTTCGCCGGCTGCCGTTATTATGCCGGCTATCCGATTACCCCCGCCTCAGAGGTGATGGAGAAAGCGGCCGAGCGCCTGCCTCAGGTGGGGGGGCGCTTCATCCAGATGGAGGACGAAATCGCCTCAGCCTGCTCCCTTATCGGGGCATCCTGGGCTGGGGCCAAGCCTATGACAGCTACTTCCGGGCCGGGCTTCTCGTTGATGATGGAGGCCGTTTCTTACGCCATCATGTCCGAAACCCCTTTGGTCATCGTCAACGTCCAGCGGCCCGGACCGGGTCAAGGATATATTACCTCCTCTCAGGAAGACGTCATGCAGGCCAAATGGGGTCACCACGGCGGCGGAAGCCTGATCGCCCTGGCACCTTCCTCTGTGCAAGAGATGTTTGATTTTACCATCGAGGCTTTCAACTACGCCGAGAAATGGCGCGTCCCGGTTATCCTTTTGGCAGACGAAACCGTCGCCCATATGCGAGAAAAGTTAACGGTCCGGTCGAAGAAGGAAGTGGAGGTCATTAACCGGGTAAAACCCCAGGATTTGGGAATTCCTTATGAGAAATATCTCCCTTATGCAGGGTATGAAGGGGATGTGCCCCCCATGCCGGCCTGGGGCGATGGCTACCGGGTCAATGTGGTCGGCTTAGTGCACCACCCGGATGGAAATATCACCCAGTATAGCCCGGAGATGCACTTGGCCTGCGTGCAGCGAATTTTCCGGAAAATTGAGGAACACGTGGATGAGATCGCCCAGGTGGAAGGGTTATTCTTGGCGCGGTGCAAAAATCTGGTGGTGGCCTACGGGACTACAGCCCGTTCGGCTTTTGAGGCCGTCGAGGAACTTAGGGCCAAAGGCAGGAAAGATCTGGGGTTCCTTCGCCTGAAGACCCTCTGGCCCTTTGCTGAGAATAAGATCCGGTCCATGGTCGGGCAGTTGGAAAATGTTTTTTTCCCGGAGATGAACCTGGGATTCATGCTCCATCCCTTGAAAGAAGCTCTCCGGGACCGGGTGCAGAAATTTATCCCCATTCCTTGCCTGGGGCAGTTGCCCGCTCCCGATCAGATCATCGAGAAAATTGAAGAGGTCCTGGGAAAAAAATAACGATTCACCGCAGAGAACGCTGAGCGCGCAGAGGGAAATCACTTTCTAAACCTGCAGATCTAATGCTCCGAAATGCTGGAATCAGGAAATAGAAAATTCTAATTTCAAAATTTTCATTCCGTGTTTGGATCATTTGAGTTTTGGGTCTAGGTTCTAAAATTTAGGTTTCATCTCAGCGTTCTCGGTGATCTCGGCGGTAAAGAAAACAAAAATGAAACATCCGATGTTGTCCTACTTGAAAGAGACCGGCATGTACGGAGACCGGTTCCCAACCATCTTTTGCCCGGGCTGTGGGATTGGCCAGGTACTGAACTATACCTTGAATGCGGTAGACCAGGTCGTGCAGAAAGATGACCTATCTCCCGAGCGCTTTTTCTTCGCGTCCGGGGTAGGATGTTCGGCCCGTCTCACTTCGCATTATCTGAGGTTTGATTCCATCTGGTCGCTGCACGGCAGAGCGCCGGCTGTGGCTACGGGTGCACTTCTGGCCAGGCCGGAGTTGAAAGCCATCGTCTTCACCGGGGATGGAGATGTGGCGGCAATCGGCGGGAACCACTTTATTCATGTCTGCCGTCGTAACCTGGACATGACTTTAATTTGCATGAACAACGGTCTTTACGGGATGACCGGAGGTCAATCGGCCCCGACGACTCCTCGGGGAATCCCCTCGACCACTTCCCCTTACGGAAACGTGGAGAATGCCTTTGACCTTTGCGAAATGGCCATAACCGCTGGGGCGAGCTACGTGGCCCGCTGGACCACGGCGCATCCCCAGCAGTGTATTCAGGCTATTGAAAAGGGTATCCGCAAGAAAGGGACGGCGTTCATCGAGATCATGACGCAATGTCCCACCCACTGGAAGCAGGAACCCGCAAAGATGATGAAAAAATTCCGCTCTCAAGCCGTGCGTTTGCCGCCAGAAAAAGAAAGAGGCCCACTTGATAAGGATCAATTTTGGGTGGGGGAATTTGTGGATAAAGACCAACCGGAGTGGCTGGAGAGCTACCAGAAGATCATCGACCGTTTTCGAGTAATATTTTCGCCACAGAGGGCACAGAGAGAGAAGCCAAAAGGAAAATATAAATCCGAAATTTTCTATCGGAATTTGGAGATGATTCTTTTCGAATGCAATTTCTCGGCGACCTCAAGGGCGATTAGAAATTTGGAGACGGAAGAACGCCATGACCAAAATACACGTAGAAGATAGATACTGCAAAGGATGTGGAATCTGCGTAGAGTTTTGCCCGGCAAAAGTCCTGAAAACCTCAGAGAAGATGAACGCCCGAGGATATTTCCCCCCGGAGAGCAGAGATATGGAGAAGTGCAAAAAGTGCGGCCTCTGCTCCCTCCTTTGCCCGGACTTCGCCATTGCCGTTTCGGATTGATTGGATTCTTGCTCCCGATTTAAATTTTGGGAGAGAAAATTTATCCTTGCGCGGGAAGCGCACAACAAACGCCCCCTCGGGGGTCAGGGAAGTGCTTTCTCCTCTGGCGGTCTGAGCGCGCGAAAACTGCGGTACAAGAGGAGGTCGTACAGGATCTTCAGGCCGCCAGACAAGAAGAAGGGTACGCTCAGCAAAGCTGCGTGAGCAAGCAATGGCCCCGTGAGAACGGGCGACAGGGAGGCCCCAGTCGTGCGCGCAATGCCCGTTATGCCAGCCGCGGCCGAACGTTCATCAGGGTCCACCACAGCCATCGTGTAGGATTGGCGAGTAGGCACATCCATCTGGGAAATACTGAACCGCAGCAGCAGGACAGTGATGGCCAGCGTCAGGTTGGGCATGAGGGGGACCCCTATCAGGAGGATGTTCGAAGGAATGTGGGTAAATACCATCGTTTTAATCAAACCGATCCGGGATGCGACCCAGGCGGCCGCCAGGGCTGAGAGGCCGGCGAGAATGTTGGCCCCGAAGAAAATGCCGCCCAGCAACGCTGGCTGCACCTGGAAACGTACGTGAAACCAGTAGGCGACGATGCTTTGCAGAACGAAGCCGCCCGCGAATGCATCCAGGGAGAAGAGCATCGAAAGCTTGAACACAACGGCCCTTGACCGATGGAGGCCGAAACGACTTTTCGCCGTCGGGAAGGAAGCGGGGCGATCCGGTTTTTGAGGAACTTCTACTGCGGGCGAAAGTCGAGTGAAAAACAGCCCGAGCATGAGCCCCATGGCGGCATAGCCGATCACAATCACCCGATAGCTTCCAAGGGGGGTCACGCCCCAACCCTGCACGGCTTGGGCCATCCCCCCGCCACATAAAGAACCCAAGGCAGTCGCAAAAGAACCGATTAGGTTATACCAGGCAAAAACTTGCGTGCGCCTCTCGTCTGGAACAATTTGCGATAACGCCGCCTGTTCGATGGACAGGAAAGGCCCGACCTCATAGCCGCTGGGACTGATTACACCGATCGTTGCGGCAATCAGCAGGAGAATGAAATTACGCGTTAACGCGAATAATACCCCGGCGAACACCATCAGGACTGCCCCGACGATGAGCATCCGCCTCCTGCCCATACGGTCAGCTGTCGTGGTAATCCACAGGGAAATGAAGGTATCGCCAATCAAGGTAAGGGTGAGCAGCAGGCCGATCTCGGGTTTCGCTCAGGCCCACTTGCGCCAGGTAGAGCATCAGCACAACCGAGAGGAACCCATACGCAAACAACCGCACAGTGCGCGTGCTGAAGAGGAAGCGGCCATCGGGGCTCAACGCCCGCAAGTCCCGGAATAAGGATTTGAAACGCATATCGGTTCACTTGAAGGAGATAAGGCCCTAATTACTCATCCAACCCCCATCGACCATAATTGTTTGGCCGGTGATGTACGAGGAAGCGTCCGAGGCCAAGAAAACAGCTGCCCCTCCCATCTCTTCCGGATTTCCCCATCGACCCATGGGAATGCGGCCGATAATTCCCGCGTAGCGCTCTTTATTTTTCTGCACGGCTTCTGTCAAATCCGTAGTGAACCAGCCGGGTCCGATGGCGTTCACCCGGATGCCATACTTGGCCCAGTCATTGGCCATGGATTTGGTAACCTGGTTGATCCCGCCCTTGCTGGCGGCATAGGCCGGCACATTCCTTCCACCGATAAAGGCGATAAGAGATGAGGTGTTCACGATCGAGCCGGGCCGCTTGCCTGCGATCATCGTCTTGGCCACGGCCTGGGCCAGGAAAAATGGCCCTTTGAGGTTCGTCTGAATGACCTCGTCCCAATCTGCCTCGCTATGCTCCTCACAGGGAGCCCGGCGAATGTTCCCGGCGTTGTTGAACAGGAAGTCAATCTTGCCGAACTCCTTGATTGCTTTATCTACGATCTTGGAGATGTCCTCCATCTTGGACAGGTCTGCCGGGAATGGGATGACCGGCCCGCCAAACTGGCTCAATTCTTTAGCCGTCTTTTCCAGAATATCTTTTCTCCTTCCCACGATTAAGATTTTCGCCCCGGCCTGGATGACAGCGGTGGCCATGCCTCTGCCCAATCCCGTCCCGCCTCCGGTGACGATCCCACTTCTTCCTTTCAGGCTGAATTTTTCCAGTTTCATGGTTCCTCCTTTTAGAATAATTTAAATCGACTCTCGAATTCTGGCTGGACTGTGACCTGGGTGAAGACGCGGTCCTGCTCTTCCCGGATGGCCGCCATCATCCAGAGAAAAGTGGTCACCGTCCCGGGCGCTGCCACATTATAATGGTATCCCTTCTGGATAGCCACTGCATCCCCCTCACGAACCATGGCTACAATCTCGGCATTCTGAAAGTGCCAGTAGTTCAAATGAACGGCGAAGCTGGGCGCAGGCATGTCCACGTAGAGGTAAATTTCCTCCTTGACCTGCGAATGATCGTGCGGCGGCCAGCTGGTCCAATTTCCTTCTTTGCTCATGGTGACTCCAGCCAAAAGCCGTGCGGCCTTTACGTTCGCCTCCCCGATTAGGGTGTGAATGGTGCGGGCATAGGGTTCAACTCCGGCTTTGTTAACCAGCCTCGAGTCCTTCAACACCCCGGGCAAAAGGCACAAATTGAACGCCGTATTTCTTGGAGGCTGGAGCAGCGCACTCGGCTAAGTCGAAGAACCCCCTGGAATGGATCCGACAACTGCCTTGAATGGGCAGGTAAAGGGCATCGTATTTTTTCATACTGAAGTGCTGACCGCCGACCTCAATTTCGCCCTCACCCCCTAGGCAAATGAGTCCAACCTCATCCCTTCCCGTCTCCATAGAAATCGGGTTTTCCCCTTCCCGGAGAACGATGCGACCGTATTTCAGGAACTGAAGCCCAGAGTTGGATGAATCGATTAACCGCTTTCTTCCACTTACCTGGTGGGTTTTGCGAAACAACCATGAATGGTTCATCTTCGCACCTCCTGCTCGGTCTTTTTTCCTAGGATTTCAGAAGATTGCCATAATAATTCCCGTCGAGAAGACACAGGGTCAGTCATTTTCTACCTATTTTTGCTATCATATTCTCCGTCTGAAAACAAGAAGTCTTTGCCTCACGTCAAGCACCCTAATCCATTTTGCGAAAAAATGAGATATTGTTACTGTTCTTCAGGCACCCGCGAAAAGTCGCTTCATTCATCTGACGGATCAAGACGGATTCTTTCGATTCATGGCTCAGGTGGGTCTAATTCAGAAAAAATAGTTGGAAAGAGGGGCACTATATCTTATATAATTACCCATCAAAAACTCACTCCTCCCAGTAAAGAATTCTGAAAAAGGAGCAAACCGTGGAGTTAGAAGGAAGCCGGACCGAAAAAAACCTCGAAGTCGCATTTGCCGGAGAATCCCAGGCCTGCAACGCTTATATGTACTATGCCGAAGCGGCCAAGAAGGCGGGGCACCACCCTATTGCGGATATATTTTTAGAGATCGCTCAAAATGAAGGGGAACATGCCAAGACGCATTTTGAGTCGCTCGGAAAAATCAAAGACACAAGAACAAACCTGGAGCTTGTAGCCCGGACTGAAAAATATGAGGGCACTACGATGTATCCGGAATTTGCCCAGACGGCAAGAGAAGAGGGCTTGCCGGAGATCGCCGATTGTTTCGAGCGCATAAGTAAAGTTGAGGCAAAACACGAAGAAATATGTCTTAACCTACTGAAAATTTTTAATGAAAATATAAATCCGAAAGAGAGAACTATTGGGCATTCTTCGGTTACCATAGCGCAACTGATGTTACCGCACCAGGCCAACCCTGCCGGGTACGTACACGGTGGAGAAATTATGAAGATGATGGATAATGCTGCCGGAGTTGTCGCGGCACGCCATGCTCATACCAATGTCGTAACTGCCAAGGTGGATGACATCAATTTCCTTAAACCAGTGCGGGTGGGGGACTTGGTTCTTGTGCATGCTTGTCTCACCTTCGTCGGCCATTCCTCCATGGAAATTTTCATCGAGGTGGAAACCGAAAATCTTGCTAAGGAAGAAAAGCAAAAGGCGCTGACCGCCAATTTTATTTATGTGGCTCTCGATCACAGTGGCGAACCCACCCCAGTTCCTCCGCTTCTGATCACGACAGAAGAAGGAGAAAGACTCTTCGAGGAAGGGCGAAAAAGGTATGAAGCACGGAAGAAACCATCTCTGCCTTAGTAAGGGGGGCACGCTACTTCTTCACCTCAAGAGCCCGACAGAAAAGGCCAGAAAAATTGCCCTAGATCGGGTAAGGTTTATGATTCGAAATCAAGTCAAGGCGACAGGATTAAAGAATCTGAGGCTGGGGAACACGGCTATTTTTGCTAGCCTGGAAGAGGATAATCCGTTCCTCTTGGAAAAGGTTAGTGGGGGTTCTTTTTGAAAGGAAAAAGATGCTGGGAATATCTACTTCATGGAAGTCGGAAATTACCGATAGTGGCCGCGGGGTGATCGAGGCCATTTTAGACCTGGGCGCAGAGATCATCGAGTTAGAATATCGGATCACGCCCGCCATGCTGCAAGAAATTCTGCCTTTGCTGAAAGAGCGGCAGGTTTCTGTGATCAGCCTGCATAATTTCTTTCCCTTGCCCGAAGGCCTTTCCAAAGAGGAAGCCAGCGGCGATATTTTTTCGCTTTCCTCCCCGGAGAAAGCAGAAAGGGAATTAGCGGTGAAATACACCCGGCGCACGATCGAGTGGGCTCAAGAGCTAAAAGCTCGAGCTGTGGTCCTACACCTGGGAAAGACTCTCTTCGATAGCCCGATGATGACCCTAAAAAAGCTTTACAATGAAAAAAGGATTCAATCCGCTGAGGGGAAAGCATTCATCGCCGAGCAGAAAAAGCTGCGGGCCGCCAGAAGCCAGGCTCATCTGGATTCCGCTTTGGGGTCCCTGGAAAAACTGGCTAAGGAAGCGGAAAAGCGGGCTGTTTTTCTGGGGCTGGAGAACCGATACAATATTCAGGATTTTCCAAACTTTGACGAGTTTCAGATCCTCTTCAAGGAATTCAGCGGAAGTAGGGTGCGTTACTGGCACGACATCGGTCATGCCACGGCGCAGCAAAATCTGGGACTAACGAATCAAGAGGAGCTTTTAGAAAATTTCGGCGGCCTGTTGGTTGGCTTCCACCTTCATGGGTGCAAAGGTTATGAGGATCATCAGGCTCCGGGAAGCGGGGAGGAGGATTATACTCTCGTTAAAAAGTTTCTCAAGCCCGATACCCTTTGTGTTGTCGAAACCCACCACCGGGCCTCGCGGGAGGAGCTGCTGCGCGGGTTAGAATTTTTGCGAGAGAAAGGAATTTCTTGATTCGGGAAAATCTCCCGCAGGGAGTTGCTGGATAGCGATTCGATTCCCAAAAGCAACTCCAGAGAAAGCCTTGAGTTGCGGATCCAGTATTCCCGGTGGAGAAAAATTCTCTTGATCTGCTCTTCAAATGAATGGTAGGCTATTTGCGGCCAGCAGCCATGGAACCCCGGTAGCTCACCCGATGGCCCGTCGGCTTCTCCCTTTCCTACTTTATGGCCATTCGGCTTTACCCTAGGGCGATTCATGATCCGATTTTTTCTGAAGAGATTTATTTTAAAAAATAAGGAATTAATATTCAGGGAAGCTCAACAGTTTCAGGGCTTTTTGCATCTCCTATTCAAACAGAGAAATACGGATTTGAAATGGACGAAAGAGGAAAAAGAGCAGATCAAAAATCACTTGAAGCGCATCTCTTTATATGTACCCATTTTACTCATCTTTATTCTTCCCGGCGGTTCTCTGATGTTGCCCATTCTGGCGGAGATCCTGGACCGAAGGAAAACACGCCGAATATCCCGCGGGCAATAAATGGGTCTTTTTGAAAATTGGAATTATTCCACGTCCCATCATTGCCGATTTGCACATCTGAGATGGTTTGATAGGGGGAAACCGATTCAATGATTCAGAAGAGGGGTTTTAAAAAAGTTGTAAGGTTCCTTTTTCTTCAATACAATAGCCAGGCCTTTCCAAAAATAAAGTAAAAATCTCATGGAGGAGGACAAGAGATGAAATGATCGGGCGTTCTCCTGAGGGGTTTTTATTTCTCTAGTTTTTTCTTCTTTCTACTCCCCACTCCAGCAGCGAAAGCTGAATTTACCCACACGGTTAAACCCGGAGAATCCTTATACAGCATCGCCAAGAAGTATAATCTTTCAGTGGAGCGGCTGCGGGAGGCTAATGAACTCACCAACGACAAGATACGCGCCGGGGAAAACTTAGGCATTCCAAAACAGCCATCCCGGGCTGAAGGGGTTTCAAAGGGGGGGCAAAGGGAACCCCAGGGGACCTGGTCTTCTTCAAGCGAAGCAAAGCCCCTCGTCCCACCCATGTGGGAATCTACATCGGCAACGGTCAGTTCATCCACACCTCCCTGCGAAAAAGGCAGGTGCAAATTGATCATCTGGAGTCCCGTTATTTTTCGGCTCGGTTCATCGGAGGGAAACGGATTGAAGAAGGGAAGAAACCGTCGGAATTCGATGGATCGAATCGCAACTCCGTTTCTCTGGCGCAGGAATAGTCCTATCCCAGAGCCATTCTCCATCCTCTGCTCTCCGGAAAACCCGAAAAAATGGCAGCCGGGTAAATCAGGAAAGGCGTTTTCCTTTTTGATTGCCCCCTTTGGACCTGAACTCTTTTTTGGAATCTTTCTTTTGAAAAAGTTGGCGGTTGACCGGATAACCCTTTTATGCTAAAGGAAAATCATTGTTGATTTTCTTAGACCAGTGAATTTTATCAGGAGGGAACCATGCCCAAGCGGATCATTCAAAATCTGGAAGAATTAAAGAAGATAGTCGGACAGGAAGTCGGGGTAAGCGATTGGCATGCGGTAACCCAGGAAGCGATCAACCTATTCGCCGATGCCACGCTTGATCACCAATGGATTCACGTAGACCCGGCGCGGGCGAAGCGAGAATCTCCTTTCGGCGGACCGATCGCCCACGGGTATTACACGCTAAGCTTGGCCCCCTACCTATTAGCAAATATTATGGATGTCAAGGAGAAAAAAATGGGGGTGAACTATGGACTGAACAAGCTGCGGTTTACGGCTCCGGTTCCCATTCCTTCCAAGGTAAGAGTACGAGCCATCCTGGCAGCAATTGAAGATATCAAAGGGGGTGTGCAAGCGATCTTCAATTTGAATTTCGAGGTGGAGGGCAAGGAGAAACCAGCCTGCGTGGCCGAAGCTATCTTCCGCTACTACGCCTAAAGAGAAGATCCGAAAATCCCCCCTCTTTTCGTAGAAAGGGCGATTCTTTCCTTTCCTAGAAAGAAACCCGTTTCCGAATTTTCAAGAAGACATGATGAAGGGATGGGGAAGGAATGAAAGGAATCACTCTTGGCCTTTTATCTGAGTTCGCCAAAAATTTTCTGATTACCCTATACGGTTCACAACTGCAGTTTTACGTAACGGGGGGGCGGTCTTTGTCAGGAGAGCAAGCAGAGCAGGGTGCCCCTACGGGAGCGGAGGGGGATTTAGAAAGGATGGGGACCCTGAGGTCAAGATGGGCTTGATTTCTGGGCAGGATCGATCGATTGGGGTGGATGGAGAATGGAGGAAACCTTTACAGAAACGCTGGGACAGTATTTAAGACGGGAGCGGGAAGCCCGCAGTGTTTCCCTAGAAGAACTATCCAGGAGCACTCGCATCAGCCGTCCATACCTAGAAGCTCTGGAGCAAGACAACTTCCCTTTCTTCTCCAAGCGGGAATATATTCTGGGATTCCTAAAAGGGTATGCCCGGCATCTTGGCTTGGATCCCGAAGAGGTTTTAAAGCGATTCCATATTCAATCCGAAATGACCAGCCGCAAAGAATCCTTCCAACAATTGCCCCTTTTCTCAACTTCTGCTGCCCCCCCCCAAGAGATCCCAGAACCGGAGAAGATTCCGAAGAGCTTTCCTCCGTCGCAGGAGAGCAAGCGTTCCCATCGAAGAATTTTCATACAGGTGGCTATTGTAATTGCCGCGGTCGGCCTTACCCTTTATTTGCAACATCTCCTGAGGCAAACGGAAAATTCGAAAAAATTCCCGAAGGTCGAATCGACTCAGTCTCAAGAGGCTGAGGTAAAAGCTACCGGGGAAAAGGGGGCGATTTTTAACTCTCAAGCTAAAGGAAAAATAGGGGGTTTGCCTCACGGGCGGCAAAACCCTGGGGAGGAAAATCCAAAAGGGATGATGTCTGAAACGATTGTTTCTTCCAGCAAGGAAAGGGGAATGGGTAAAATCGAGCGGGACCATTCCGGCCAACCCATTTCTAGAGTAGGCCGGGGGAAGATCAAGGTGATCGGGAATCGGGATCTCAAATCCTATTCCCTTCCGGGGATGAAGGATTACGATAAGGTGGATTCCGTTCATCGGGTAGAATTTAATTCTGAGGAGGAAGCGGTCAGGGCCGGGTATCGCAAAGCTCCGCAATGAGATGGAAAACATTGATTTTTCCAGGAGGGTGTGCATAATAATTAATTTTTAGCCTTTCCATGATCTTAAGGGGCCTGTGATAAATGTTTGGCTTCGACTATTTGGCGAAAATATTAATCCTCTTTGGTCTGATCCTCACGGCCGTCGGGGTTCTTTTCCTATTCATGACGAAGATTCCCTGGTTGGGAAGATTGCCGGGCGATGTTATTTTTCGCCGGGGGAGCTTTACAGTTTATTTCCCCTGGGTTACTTGCCTACTTGTTAGTATTTTGCTCACCCTTCTCTTGGCCCTTTTCAGGAAATAAAAGGTTGCAAAAAAACAATAGACCTGAAAGGGATTGTGTCAGCTTTGCCACAATTTTCTTCTCCTCGAGATAAAAAAAATTCAGACCCGGCGGATAATGGAGGTTGCTAAGGTTGAAAGAATCCATCTATTAAATGTTAATAAAGGGTTAGACGGGTCGATGATTCCTTACAAAAACCTGTGTTTTTTATTTCGTGGCATTAAAATTGCTATAAATACCTTTTCAAGATATGAAAGCCGGATAAGGAGCGGAAATAATGCTATCTCAGTCTACGGTTTTGAATCCAGTTAGTTGCTCTGGAATTGGCCTGCATACCGGAATACCATGCAATTTGAAAATCCGGCCTGCCGCCCCTGATTGGGGGATCGTGTTCACTCGCCAGGATTTGCCCAAAAAAGTGAAGATTAAGGCGCATATCGATAACGTGGTGGATGCAACTCTAGCGACTACGTTAGGCCAAGAGGGGGTCAAGGTTTCAACGGTGGAGCATCTTATGGCAGCGTTTGCAGGCCTGGGAATCGATAATGCCGAAGTGGAATTGGACGGCCCGGAAGTGCCGATCATGGATGGGAGCTCAGAGCCTTTTAATGACCTTCTGAAAAAAGCCGGTATTCAGCTGCAGGAGATGGTCAAGAAGTTTGTGATCATCAAACGGCCTGTAACCGTGACCGAGGGAGATCGACAGGCGACGCTCCTGCCCAGCAACGATTTTAAAATCTCCTATACTATTGATTTCAAGCACCCGCTCATTTCCAATCAGTATTACCTCATCCAGATTTCTAACGGAAACTTCGAACGGGAGATTTGTCGGGCGCGGACTTTTGGGTTCTTAAAGGAATACGAAACGTTGAAAGCCAGAGGTTTCGCCCGGGGGGGTTCGCTGGAAAATGCCGTGGTGATCGACGAGACCCGAGTAATCAATGAAGGGGGACTCCGTTTCGCGGATGAATTTGTCCGCCATAAAATCTTGGATTCCATCGGAGACTTATGGTTGCTGGGTGCCCAGGTGATCGGTCATTTCATCGGGTATAAGTCCGGCCACACCCTTAACCACAAATTGATTCGCAAACTCCTGGCCCATAAAGATTGGTGGGAGCTTCTTGAATTTTCAGACGAGGAAGAGTTCCGAAGACTGCAGATTACCCCTCCCAGCCATAATTTTTTGAGCTAAAGGGCGGAATGTCCGTACCTCAGAAGGAAGTCAACCCCCTTGGAATGCGATTCCCTTCTCAAATGTTCTGACTGTACCCCTCGCTATCCGAATCCAAATCATCATTGCCTTTTTCAACTTTCTTAGGTAAGATATTTAAACCCTTCAAGAAATGCTTGGCCCAGGGAGAGCTAAGGAAGGGGGAGGGAATTCGTGTGATTACTAAAAAGGTGGAGGAGCAGGGGAAGAACGAGGACCAGAGACGACGGCGCAGGGAAATGATCATCATTTTCTTTCTCTTGGTTCTAATCGGGCTCCTCTTTTACTTTCAGACCCATGTCTCCAAGTGGGGCGATCAGATCCCCATCGCCAACAATATTCTAGTCGTTTCCCTGATCAGCCTGAACATTATTCTTCTCCTTCTCCTGGTTTTCCTCATTCTGCGCAATGTCGTTAAGCTGGTTTTTGAGAGAAAGAGGAAGGTCCTCGGGTCAAAGCTCAGGACTAAATTGGTGCTTGCCTTCATTACCCTTTCCCTTGTGCCCACCATCCTGTTATTTTTTATCGCCACCCGCTTTATCACGAGCAGTATCGAAAGATGGTTCAGCATCCAGGTGGAAGGGTCGCTGCAAGAGTCTCTGGTGGTTGCTCAAATTTACTACCAGAATGCCTCCAACAATGCCCTTTATTATGCCCGGCAGATCAGCCAGCGGTTGACCCAGCGAGGTTTGATGGGAAAGCCCGATCCCGTTCTCCTCTCCGATTTTTTGAAAGCCGAACGGACAGAATACAACCTCGGGGCCGCGGAGATCCTCTTCCCTCAATTGGAGAGGCCCATTTTAGTATACGGGCCGAACCTGCCGACGGCGAACTTCCCCCCCCTGGAATCAAAGATTCTCCAGGAGACCTTCGGGGGCAAGGAGGTCACGAAGATCCAATCGCTGGGGCAGGGGGATCTCGTCCGGGGGCTGGTACCCATTTTTTCTTCGCCGAATTCCCGGGAAGTGAGCGGGGTATTGGTGGTCAATTATTTCGTGCCCCAAAGCTTGGTCTCCCGGATCACGGAGATCTCCACAGCCTTTGAGGAGTACAAACAGCTCAGGATGCTCAAGAATCCCATCAAATTTAGCTATCTGATTACCCTCTCTCTGGTCACTTTGCTGATCATTTTCTCGGCCACCTGGTTTGGCCTTTTCCTCGCCAAGGGAATTACAGAGCCAATCCAGAAGCTCGCCGAAGGGACACAGAAGATCACCAAGGGAAATTTGGATTTCCAAATCACCAAGACGGTCGAGGATGAGCTCGGGACATTGGTTGATTCCTTCAACAAAATGACCCAGGATCTGAAAGCCAGTAAGAGCCAAGTGGAAAGGGCCCACGCCGATTTGAGCAAGAGCAACTTAGAGTTAGAGCAAAGACGACGGTACATGGAGATTGTTCTCCGAGATGTAGGGGCAGGGGTCATTTCCATCGATGCCGACGGGAGGATCCGGACCATCAACAAATCGGCCGAGAAGATCCTGGGCATCCAAGCCGCGGGTCTGCTGGGGAAAGTCTACTCCGAGCTCCTCCAACCCGAGCACCTGATTTTGGCGGAACAATTGGTCAAGGCCGTCAACCAGGCGGAAAACCATTCGATCAGCCAGCAGGTGAAATTGAACGTCCGGAACGAAACCCTCATCCTGCAGGTGAAAGTCGCCATCCTGCGCGATGAAGAGAATCGTTACCTAGGGATGGTCGTGGTTTTGGACGACCTGACCCAATTGCAGAAAGCTCAGCGGGCAGCCGCCTGGCGGGAAGTTGCTCGCCGGATTGCTCACGAGATCAAGAATCCTTTGACCCCCATCCAACTTTCGGCCCAGCGGCTGCGGAAGCGTTACCTGAGTCAGTTTGCCCAAGATGGGGCCGTCTTCGATGAATGCACCCAGACCATCATCACCCAAGTGGAGGATTTAAAGAACCTGGTCAACGAATTTTATAGCTTCGCTCGCATGCCAGCCGCTAAACCAGGGCTGAACAACCTCAACGAGATCATTCGCGAGGCCATGGTCCTCTACGAAGAAGGACACAAGCCCATTCGCTTCGCATTCCATCCCGATGACCGAATTCCCATCTTCAACCTGGATAAGGAACAGATCAAAAGGGTAATCGTGAACCTGTTGGAGAATGCCGTGGCCGCCGTGTCGGAAGTTTCCGGGGAACACCGCGATGGGCAGATTACTGTAGAAACCCGGCTCGACCCCATCATGAACTTGGCTCGGGTCGAGGTGGCGGACAACGGATGCGGCGTATCGCCGCAAGATAAGCCTCTGCTCTTTGAGCCTTATTTCTCTACCAAAGCCTCGGGCACTGGGCTGGGTTTGGCCATCGTGAATACGATCATCTCCGATCATGAGGGTTATATCCGGGTAAAGGATAACGTTCCGCGAGGAACCCGTTTCATGATCGAGGTTCCCATCAAGTAGAGACCAGAAGAATCGCAAGTCGGGAATTTTATGTCCAAGCAGATCTTAGTGGTAGATGATGAAGAACGCATCCGGCAATCCTTGAATGGCGTCCTCAAGGATGAAGGATACGAGGTCCTGGAGGCCAAAGATGGGGTCCAGGCCTTGAAGCAGATCGAGAGTGATCCACCGGACGCGGTGCTGCTAGATATCTGGATGCCGGGGATGGACGGGATGGAGACTCTGGAGCGGATTAAGGCTCAAATTCCTAACCTTCCTGTAATCATGATTTCCGGTCATGCGAATATCGAGTTAGCTGTGAAGGCCACGAAGTTAGGGGCCTATGATTTCATCGAGAAGCCCCTCTCTCTGGAGAAAGTCCTGCTGACGGTTAACCATGCCTTGGTCTTTTCCAAACTGGAGCAGGAGAACCGGGCATTACGCCAGGAAATCCAGAGGAAGTACGAGATCGTGGGGAACTCAACGGAAATCCTGCAGCTCAAAGAACAGATCAAGATCGTGGCTCCGACGAACGGTTGGGTCCTGATCGCCGGGGAGAACGGAACAGGGAAAGAGTTGGTTGCGCGGGAAATTCATCAACTGAGCCTGAGGGTGGACAAGCCTTTCGTGGAGGTCAACTGTGCGGCCATCCCCGAAGAGCTGATCGAGAGTGAACTTTTCGGCCACGAGAAGGGTTCTTTCACCGGGGCTCTGACCAAGCGTAGGGGAAAGTTTGACCTAGCCAACGATGGAACGATCTTCTTGGATGAGATCGCTGACATGAGCCTGAAAACCCAGGCCAAAATCCTCCGCATCCTCCAGGAGCAGAAATTTGAGCGGGTGGGAGGCACGGAGATGATCTACGTAGATGTGCGGGTCGTCGCCGCCACCAACCGGGACCTCAAGGAAGAGATGCAAAAGGGCGGGTTCCGCGAAGACCTTTACTACCGATTGAACGTTATCCCCCTGGTGGTTCCGCCGCTGCGGGAACGGAGAACCGACATCCCGCTCCTGGCGGAGCATTTCGTTACGGAATTTTGCCTGGAGAATCACAAAGAACTGAAAAAAATCTCACCGGAGGCCATGGACCTGCTGATCTCCTACCCCTGGCCGGGCAATGTCCGGGAATTGAGGAACGTGATCGAACGTATGGTGATCATGACCCGCGGGGTCCTGATCGAAGCCAAAGACGTTCCTGACCCAGTGCGGGAACAGCCTAAAGCCCAACTGGAGTTCTCCTTTTTTGAATACAACTTGCTGAAGGATGCCCGGAGAGATTTCGAAAGGCGATTCATCATGAAGAAGCTCACGGAGAACGGAGAGAACATCTCCAAGACGGCTGAGGTGATCGGGATCGAGCGGAGCAATCTCCACCGGAAGATCAAAAGTTACGGAATCGACTTGAAGAGAGAGGCTTAGTAGCGGGAAAAAGCAGCCGGAGATTTGGAGATCGCTGCTGGGAAAAAGGAAAGGGATCTATTTCTACGCGGTGTATTGGACCTTACCCGGAAGGCATTGCCGGAAGTTGAGGATGACTTGAGCAAGTAAAAAGAGAACGGGGAATGAAAGAATGAAACCAAAAGTGCTGGTAACCCGCAAAATCCAGGAAAGCCCTCTGACGCTTTTGAAGGAACATGCGGAAGTAACGATCAATCTGGAAGACCGCGGCATGACTCCGGATGAGATCATGGCGAATCTCCCCGGAAAGGTCGGCTTATTGTCTATGGGGAGTGATTCCATCTCGGGCAAACTTCTGGAATCCGGGCGGGATTTAAAAATTGTAGCGAATAATGCCGTCGGGTTCAATAATATGGATTTGGCCGCCGCGACCCGTTTGAAAATCGCGGCCACGAATACCCCGGAGGTCCTCACGGATACCACGGCTGATTTAACTTTTTCTCTGATGCTGGGGGTCGCTCGCCGGATCGGCGAAGCAGAGCGTTTTGTGCGGGCAGGCAAATGGGTGGGATGGCACCCGGATCTTCTCCTGGCCAGTGATGTCCACGGGAAAACCCTGGGGATCATCGGCCTGGGAAGAATCGGATGCGCCGTCGCCAAGCGGTCATTAGGGTTCAACATGGAAATCGTTTATAATGATATCCGCAAGATAGAGCCAGGCCTGGTAGACCTTCTTCGGGGTAAGTTTCTTTCCTTGAAAGAACTCTTAGCGAAATCAGATTTCGTCACCCTGCATGTTCCTTTAAACTCCGAAACCACGCATTTGATTGGTCGGGAAGAGTTCCGCGCGATGAAGAAAACCGCCTTCCTGGTTAATGCCTCCCGGGGCCCGGTGGTGGATGAAAAGGCTCTGGTGGAAGCCCTGCAATCGGGAATCATTGCGGGGGCGGGTCTCGATGTTTTCGAGAATGAACCGCGGGTCAGTCCCGAACTCCTCAAAATGGAAAACGTTTTGCTCGTCCCTCATATCGGCAGCGCTACCTTGGCCACCCGGGGGAAGATGTCCCTGGTGGCGGTCAATAACATCCTGGCGGTACTGCGAGGAGAGATCCCGCCCAATATCCTCAACCCAGCGATTTACCGCGGATAAGAATCTGACGGAAGAGATTTTCCCAAAGAGGATTGGACCTGCCTCTCTCCCCTCCACCCAAAAGAGAGGGGAGGCCGACCGGTTTCTTCCGGAATGATTGGATGGCCCCTTTTATTCTTTCAACTCGCCAACAGAATGGGACGTGGAGCAGAAAGGATTTGTCCATTCGGGGAATAGAAAAAAGCCTTGAAGAGGGATTTAATTTTTGTTAGGATGGCCGCGAATTCCTCGCGGCAGGAAGAAGGGAGCCATGGAAACGTATCCTTTTCACCACCAGAATCTGTTTTTCAACATCGTTACGGACTTCGACCTGGCTTTCCGAGAAGTCCGAGGAATCTTAGATTATCTCCTGAAGGTCGAAGCCTTTAAGGAGGAAGGAGAGAGCTGGGAGTGCGGAAAATTTTATGATATTCGGCTGGGTAAGGCCCGGTATGAAGTAGATGTCAATCATTACGAGGTGATCATCTACCGGAGGACAGAATGAGTAGGACAACAAGGGATGACCCGGGTGAAAGCTTGAGAATATTTCATCGCGGATATTTCTCCCCCCGTCTGAAGATTCTTGGCTATGAGTGAATATATCCATCCAGAGATGAACAAGCGGGTCGAATTTTTCGGAGGAGTTTATTCCTTCATCGAAGAGGGGAAGTTGGCTTATCGGGGAAAGGAGGTGCTCTATTCATTGGGCCTAGCGAACATTGAAGCCTCCTGCTGTGGAATGCGGGGTTATGCCTTTATTAAAGTGCCTGGATACGTTCTTTCCTGGAAGAAGCGGATTGACGAGCACGGCCGGGCGCTTTCAGAAATTGAGGAAATCGCAGATGAAGAGAGCCAGGGAGCGATCCGCAAAATTTTGGAAGAGAAATTTCCCGGTTTTAGCCAGATCGAATTTCTTTAACAGGTCGCTGAAAAAGAGTGCCTTTCACTGCTCAAGATATTTCTTCTGATCCCGCTTTTAGCGGGGCTACGCTCCGTTGAAAAATCACAGATTTTTCGGGCGCTTCGCTCCGCGCTCCGGGGGCCTCTAAGGATTTTTTCAGCAAACTGCGAATGGTTCAGGGAGGGAAATATGGCCGGAATTGTCTCTTTCGGAGCTTACGTGCCCCGATACCGACTTAAACGGATGTCCATTTTCCAATCCATGGGTTGGCTAAACCCAGCCACCATCATGCTCAGCCAAGGTGAAAAGGCGGTGGCGAATTCTGATGAGGATAGCCTGACCATGGCCACGGCAGCCGGCCTGGACTGCTTGGGGAGTATCGATCGATCAGCCGTAGATGCCCTTTTCTATGCCTCTACGACCATGCCGTACCTGGAAAGGCAAAATGCTGGGATTATCGCCACGGCTTTGAACCTGCGAGAAGATATTCGTTCGGCTGATTTTTCCGGGGCCCTGAAGGCAGGAACTTCGGCATTGATTTCAGCTTTGGAAGCGGTAGGGTCAAAAAATGTTCGGCGGGCCTTGGTCTGCGCGGGGGATTGCCGCTTGGGGATGATGGGAAGTCCCCAGGAGATGATTTTCGGGGATGGAGCAGCTGCTTTCTTAATCGGGGAGAAGGATGTCATCGCGGAATTTAAGTGTTCCTCTTCTCTGACCTGCGATTTTGTCGATCATTACCGGGGGTCGAAAACCCCGTTTGACCGCCAATGGGAGGACCGATGGATTCGGGATCTGGGGTTTGATGAATTTATTCCCAAGGTGATCCGGAACCTCCTGCAGAAATGTGACCTGAAATTGAGCGATTTTCAAAAACTCATCTTCCAATGTCAATATGATGGGGAGCGCAAGACCCTGACCAAGAAGTTAAATATGGACCCCGTCAGGATTCAGGATCCCTTGCAGGGGGTAATCGGTGAAACAGGTACCGCGCATTCCCTGATCATGCTGGCGAAAGCCCTCGAGGAAGCCAAGCCTGGAGATAAACTCTTAGTGGTGAGTTTTGGCAGTGGGTGTGACGCTCTCTTTTTTGAGGTGACCGAAAAGATCAAAGAGATAAAGGGGAACCTGGGTGTCCAGGGGCATCTTTCCAATCGTACGGAACTGACCAGCTACCAGAAATATGCGGTATTCCGGGGGATGGTTCCGGTGGATCTAGGCCTTCGGGCTGAAGAAGATTTCTGGACCCGTTGGAGTCTCGTCTGGAGAAAGAGAAAGGCCATTTTTGGCCTTGTCGGGTCCAAATGCAAGAAGTGCGGTACTCCTCAGTATCCCCCGCAGAGGATCTGTGTCAACCCCGCATGCGGGGCCATCGACGAGATGGATGATTATCCCTTTTCTGATAAAAAAGGACGAATCCTTAGTTACACAGGGGATATGCTGGCGGCTTCCTCCGATCCCCCCGAAATGTATGGGAGCGTGCAATTTGACGGGGGAGGGAGGTGCATGATGAATTTTACGGATTGCACACTCAATGACCTAAAGGTGGGAATGCCAGTTTCCCTGAGTTTTCGTCTGAAATATTACGATCCCAAAAGGGATATTCACGGGTACTTCTGGAAGGCCGTACCCCGAAAGGAGGAGATGTGAATGGCAACGGGTATTCGAGACAAGGTGGCTATTCTTGGGATGGGCTGTTGTCGTTTTGGGGAGAGGTGGGAGGCGATGGCCGAAGATCTGATGGTTGAGGCCTTCCAGGAAGCTTTGCAAGATGCTGGGATTGAAAAGAAAGAAATCCAGGCAGCCTGGCTCGGCTCTCACATCGATGAAATTAATGTAGGCAAGGGTGGACTCCCATTGGCCAGCACCCTGAAGTTACCCTTCCGGCCGGTCACCCGGGTAGAAAATTATTGTGCCACCGGTACGGAGGCCTTCAGGGGGGCCTGCTATGCCGTGGCATCCGGAGCTTATGATATTTGTCTGGCCCTGGGCGCGGAGAAATTGAAGGATACGGGATATGGGGGTTTGCCGGGGGGGGCGGCCTTTGGACAGCTTAACCGTCTAATCGCTCCCAATGCTACAGCTCCCGGGCTATTTGCCCAGTTAGCCACGAGCTATTTTGCCAAGTATGAAATCGACCCGGCTCTGGGGAAAAAAGCGTTAGCCCACATCTCGGCGAAAAGTCATGCCAACGGGGCCATGAATCCCAAAGCTCATCTTCACCGAGCGGTAACTGAAGAAGAGATCATCAAGGCTCCCATGATCGCCTATCCTCTCGGACTTTTCGATTGCTGTGGGGTGAGTGATGGGTCCGCGGCGGCCATCGTGACCACTCCGGAGATTGCCCGATCGTTGGGGAAAAAGGACCCTGTTCTGGTCAAAGGTCTGGCCATTGCTGTATCCTCCGGAGAGGAAGCGATCTACACGAATTGGGATGGTGCCCACCTGGAGACGACCTATCGGGCAGGTCAGATGGCTTTCCAAGAAGCGGGCATCAAGAATCCGCGAAGAGAAATCAGTATGATGGAAGTCCATGACTGTTTCTCGATCACCGAGCTCACGGTTTACGAGGATTTGCAAATTTCCCCCCGGGGCCGGGCTATCGAAGACATCCGAAATGGTTTCTACGATCTGAAAGGACAAGTTCCCTGCCAGACGGACGGAGGTCTCAAGTGCTTTGGTCATCCGATCGGCGCATCCGGATTAAGAATGCTTTATGAAATGTACAGCCAGCTTTTGGAAAGATGGCCGGAGGAAAGGAGGGTCAAGAGCCCTAAGCTTGGCTTGACCCATAACTTGGGTGGAATTCCCTCAAATAACGTTTGCAGCGTGGCCATCATTGGCCGATAACGAAATATTAACCGCAGAGACCGCTGAGAACGCTGAGAATTAAAGGAGAATGAAAATTCAAATAACCAAAATTGGAAATGATAATCCATTTGGTTTTTGATCCGCCATTTTTGGGCTTTCCATTTCAGCTTATCTCTGCGCTCTCGGCGTTCTCTGCGGTGAATTGTTTTTGGGTCTTGGCGCGGAAAGGAGAACGACGATGGAGGAGATGCTCAAAGATAGAGTCGCGATTGTAACAGGTTCCGGCCGCGGGATCGGGCGAGCTGTGGCTCTGCTTTTCGCCCAGGAAGGGGCTAAGGTTATCGTGAGCGATATAGACCCGCAGCCAACCCAAGAGGTCGTGGATGAAATCAAGGCTTTGGGCGGGGAGTGCATCGGGGTTTCTGGGGACATTACGGCCCCCCGCTACGCGGAAACAATTGTGGGCAAGGCTGTCCAGACTTGGGGTGGACTCCATATCTTGGTCAACAATGCGGGGTATACGTGGGATGCGGTCATCCACAAGATGACCGATGACCAATGGGAGGCCATGCTGGCCGTGCACCTGACGGGCCCCTTCCGTCTTATTCGAGCTGCCGCCCCCTACTTCCGGGATGCCGCCAAGCAGGAGAAAACGGCGGGGAAGGTGGTGAATCGGAAGATCATCAACGTGTCCTCCACTTCCGGAACCAGAGGAAATGCCGGCCAGGCGAATTATGCGACGGCCAAAGCAGGGACTGTGGGCCTTGCCCGAACTCTGGCCAAAGAATGGGGCCCTTTAAACGTTCAGGTCAACGCCGTGGCTTATGGGTGGATTGATACCCGTCTCACGAAAGAGAAGGAGGCTGGGGGAGCGATTGAACGTTCCGGTAAGACCGTGGCCCTCGGGATTCCCGCAGCCATGCGGAATGTAATGACCATGATCGTTCCCATGGGCAGGCCAGGGACACCCGAAGAAGCGGCGGGTCCGATTCTCTTTCTGGCCTCCTCCCTTTCGGACTATGTATCTGGGCAATGCCTTGAGGTCACCGGGGGACTATAGCGATTTTTTTCCCCGATCGACCTGGATTTCGATCTATTTACTGGCAGTGGGAGCGCGAGAAGCACATAGAATAAGGCACAAATGGGGTTCCGAACTGAATTGAGCATAAAACGGGGGGCCTGCTACCGTTCAGGAACCCCCTTATGTTTTGCGCAGAGAGAAAATGCGGCTGTTTTCATCGGCCATTCCACAGTCCTGGTCCACCTCGATGAGCAAAATTTTCTGACGGATCCGTTCTACCTAAAACGCCTTTTTATTCTAAAAAGGCACAAGCCCCCGGGCGTTCCTCTCCCGGACCTTCCTCCCTTGAATTTCATCCTCATCTCCCACGGCCACCTCGACCACATGGACCTGAAAACTCTTAACCTTTTTCCCCGCAATCTCCCCGTAGTGCTCCCAGAGAAACTCCAGGGATACCTGAATAATTTAGGGTTCAGCGATGTGCGCCCCCTATCCTGGGGAGAGCGAACGTGTATAGGCTCCCTGGGCATCTCGGCCCTTCCGGTGAAGCATTTTCCAGGGCGCTCCTTGTGCGAGACTCAGTCCATTCCTCAAAGTTATCTGGTCCAAGGAACAAAAACGATCTACTTCGGCGGAGATTCCGGGCTTACCCAAGAATTTCGGCAAATCGGCACGAATTATTCCATCGACCTCGCCTTTTTGCCTATTGGCCATTACCGGCCGGCTTCTTTTCGTTCTGTACACATGAGCCCGGAGGATGCCCTGGAAGCGATGGAAATGCTCCGGGCGAAAAGAATGGTGCCCATCCACTGGGGAGCTTTCCGTCTGAGCTTGGAGCCAGTAGAGGAGCCTGCGCGAAGGTTTCTCCATCTGCTGGAAGAACGGAGGATAAACCCTAAAGCCATCCTCTTACAACCCGGAGAAAAGATTCTAATTTAAAAGATCCCCTATTCGGGGGCTTCTTCTGGGGCCTTTTCCAAGGGCTTGGCCTGGTCCCCGGAAGGAGGAGCAGTAGCGGAAAGGGGGGGAGGTGCTTTGCGGATTCCTCGCCAAAAAGAAGGAGGCCAGAAAAATTTTTTCAAAAGGCTCTCTTTCGTTTCTTTCTTCAGTTCCTCGATGGCCAGGCGGTCGGCTTCCTCCGAAGAGTCTTTTGCTTCCCACCCCTCCAGAGGAGGCAGGGGTTCTAGCGGTTTATCCGGAGCCTTTTCCGAGAGCGGAAGAGATTCTCTGCGGGAGAACTCGAGGTTGTATTGATGACTGGGCAACCCAGGTTGTCCAATGATCTGAATTTTCAGGTTATATTGTTTTTCCAGACGGAAGACCTCAGCCCTTTTTTGGTTGAGGAGGTAAGTGGCGACTTCATCGGGAAGTACCACCCTTACCTGGGTGCACCCCCCTTTCGCCAAACCAGCCTGGACCCTGCGCAGGACGGTTAGAGCAGCCGCTTCCGTCGATTTGACCAAGCCGCTACCACTGCAGTTCGCGCAGGGGAGAAAACTCCTGCCGCTGACCGCTGGGCGCAGACGCTGGCGGGAGAGCTCCAGGAGGCCGAAACGGCTGATGCGGCCCATCTCGATGCGGGCCTTATCGGGTTTCAAGGAATTGCGCAAACAACGCTCCACCTCTTGTTTGTGCTTCCGGTCCCACATATCGATGAAATCGATGACCCCCAACCCACCCAAGTCACGCAGGCGAAGTTGACGGGCGATCTCCTCAGCGGCTTCCAGGTTGGTCTTAAAGGCCGTTTCCTCCATGCCCCGCCCCTGAGTGGCCCGTCCGGAATTGACATCCACTGCCACCAAGGCTTCCGTGGCATCGATGACAATGGAGCCGCCAGATTTCAGGGGGACTTTTCGTTCGTAGATCGTTTCTATTTGCCTCTCCAGTTCGTATTTGGAAAAGAGGGGACGCCTTTCACTATATAGCCTTATCCTATTCTGGTAGCGGGGCATGACGGCTCTGAAAAAATACCTGGCCTGGTTGAAGACCTCTTTGCTATCGATGAGAACCTCGTCGATTTCCGGGGTGAAATAGTCGCGAAGGGAACGAATGACCAGGTCGCGCTCTTGGTAGATGAGCGAAGGCGCGGACATTTTTTTCGACTTCGCTTGGATGGATTCCCAAAGGCGGAGGAGGTATTGGAGGTCCTTGGTGAGGTCGCTTTTATTTTTCTCCAAGCCCGCGGTGCGAACGATTAGACCCATCCCTTTGGGGACCTCTAGCTGTTGGACGATTTGTTTGATGTTCTGTCGCTCCTTCTCCCCCTCAATCTTGCGGGAGATGCCACCGCCATCGCTTCCGGGCATGAGAACCAAGTACCTTCCGGGAAGAGAAATATAAGTCGTTAGCGCTGCCCCCTTGGTTGCCGTTTCCTCCTTTTCCAGCTGAACGAGTACTTCCTGGTTTCGCCGGATGACTTCCTGCATTCGCGGGCGAGACTCCCTCTGGGTCTCTTCGGGATTTGGGATATAATAGTCGGGATGGATCTCGGAAAAAGGCAAGAAGCCGTGACGAGCTTCGCCATAATCTACGAAAGTGGCGTGCAGGCTGGGCTCAAGGTTAACAATTTTCCCTTTGTAAATATTTCCCCGGGAGAGTTCTTGCAAGGAGGTCTCGATGATCAATTCCGCCAGCACCCCATCTTCCACGATAGCCATACGGCTTTCCTCGGGGTGCGCTACATTGATGAGCATTTTTTTCATCATCGGCTTTTTTTCTTTTTGGTGTAAAGAAGGATCTTGATTCATTATACAGGATCTCCCCGGCCTGCACCAGGCTTTACTTTCCCGAGGAGGAGGCGCCTGGCGTTTAGCCCTTTAATTTTGGCCTGAACATGGCCTGGAAGACGGCACCGTTTGAGTTCCGCGAAGTACCGGGCCGGAGAAATCAGCGGATAATCGCTGCCGAAGAGGATGCGCCCGGGGCCGATGATTTTGACGGCCAGGGCGTAGATTTGGGGACGATAGAGAAAAGGGGAAGCCGCCGTATCATAAAAGACCCTCTGCGCGGCCCGAGCGACCTCTGGCATGAGCTCATAGAAGAAGAAGCCGCCCCCCCAATGGGCGAGGATGAAGGTCACATGGGGTAGGGCCAACAGAAGCTGGTAGATCGGTCGGAGGTCTTTCAGGCTCTTTCCGGGGTAGTCATGCCCGATGGGCTCATTGGTATGGAGGAGGAGAGGAATTCCGCGCTCAGAAAGAGGCTGCAGGATGGAGCAGAGACGCTGGACATCTTTAGGGGAAATCTCTTGGCGGTAGAAGGCCAACTCTCCGATTCCCCGCATTCCCCGGGAGAGGCACCGTTCCAACTCTCTTTCCGCCAAGCGGGGGAAGCAGAGGGGAAGACAGGCGAAGGCGATTAATCGGTCCGGATGCTGGCGCGAGCAGGAGAGAAGGTAATCGTTTCCCTCCCGGCAGAGCCCTGGGTCTTCCCAAGGGAACCCGCAGATGACGCTTCGCTCCACTCCATCCCGATCCATATTCCTAAGAAGCTCTTCCAAGCTGGCCATGCGCGCCCTATCATTTTGGTAAATGAGGCGGAATCCTTCATCCCGGCGGCAGAAAGATGGGCGTTTCTTCCGGACTTCATCCGGGAAAAGATGGGTATGAATATCGATGATCATGGGAGATGATCAACAGAATTACCAGGCTGCCTGTGCGCGCTCTGCGCCAATGGTTGAGCCCCGGCGCGTTGAACAATTGGGAAAAATGTGGTAGAAATTCTCATATCCCAACGATTCAATTGAAAGAGGAGTTTTCCGTCATGAAATGCTCCCATTGCGGACAACCACTCAGTGGGCGAATTTGCCCTTCTTGCGGCTCTGAAGTTCTGGAAGAAAGTCTCTTCTGCCACCGGTGCGGCGTCAAACTGGAGAACTATGCTCCCGAGCTTTCTTCTCTCGAAGAGGAAAGTATTGATATCTCCAAACGCATCCTCTGCAGGGACGGCACCTGCATCGGCGTCGTTAACGAGAAGGGCATTTGCAAAGTGTGTGGCAAACATTATACGGAAGAAAAAGAATGAGCCCTCAATTGATTTGCTTCCGGAAAAATGCTTTCAAAGCTTCTTGAGCAACGAAGGCTCCTTTGGTTCTCCAACGGTCGTGGTTTATGACCAAGACGGAAAAGGCGATCTGGGGGTCATCCCCAGGGGCAAAGCCCACAAACCAGTCGTAGCGGCCCGGGGGATCATCCCCGCTCAGGGAACCAGTCTTCCCACAGATGGACATCTTCTGCAGAAGGTTCCTCCCATAACGACGGAAAATTTTGGATGCGGTACCATCCTCTACCGTACGCAGCATCATGCGGCTTAAATCCAGGGCAGTTTTGGCGCTGATGGGTTGGGCCAGGACTTCTGGTTTGGCTTGGTAGACTTTCTCTCCATTATTATCAACAATTTCTTCGATCAGATAGGGCCTCATCATCACCCCCGCATTGGCGATGGAGGCCGCGATCATGGCCGCATGCAGGGGATTCAGCCTGACTTGCCCGAAACCCGCGCCGCAGCGGGCCAACTCGTAGGAACTTTCGGGAATGAACGCCCGGCTCATATCTACGGGAAAATCGAATTGAATAGGGTGGTTGAAACCGAAAGCCTCGGAGAATTCCCGCAACGTCTGAGGCCCCAGGAGCTGGGAAGCAACCCGGCCAAAGACCACGTTGTTTGATTTTCCCAAAGCCTCATCAAATTTGGTCTGCCGTTCTCTTTTCAGGGTGCGGGCGATCTTTTGGGGGCCGAGACGGTACAGGTTGCCCCTAAAGGAAACGGAGGAGTCATAATTCAGGAGCCCTTTCTCCAAAGCCCCAGCGGCGGTAATGAGCTTGAAGACGGATGCCGCGGGGTATGTGGCCCGCTGCCAAAGTTCTGCATACTCTGGGTTCTGTCGGGCAAAACCGGCCAAAGCCAATATCTTTCCCGTCTTTGGCTCAACGGCCACGAAAGCACTGAAGGGTGGGCGACGGCTCCGCAAGATTTCGTTCACCGAGGCT
>CAVXFA010000070.1:0-48032 GCA_963760605.1 uncultured delta proteobacterium
AGGTGCAGACGGAGCGAGGCTTGCCCACCATCAAGTACATCTTAGGTGAGGACCATCCTTCGTCCAGAACGTCATCATCGATCTCACTGATCACCCCGTCATGGATGGCCCAGGAGCGGCCGCGGGTATAGTCTTAAGGAGTCTGGGCTGGCGGAAAGGATTCAAAGAGTCGAGTTTCTGAAAGAGCTTTCCGCCGGGTTGGAAGGCCTGATGGATACGCTGCATGCGCTTGAAACCCTCAAAGTAGGTAAATCCGCATCGCTCATAAACCATCGCGTTGTGGTAAAAAAGAGCTTCCAGGTTGATAGACTTGATGTCCAAGATTTTGGCAAAATGTTCCAGACAGGAAATGACTTCGCGGGTCAGCCCCAAGCCTTTGCGGATCTGCCCCGGGGCCAACCCGGCGCGCAAAGCCCGCCCTTCTTCGGCAAGGCTGCGGGTGGCCCGCCCCCAGAGGGTGTCTCGCCCTTGATCATCGATGTCGATGTTGAACCTTTCTTCCTCTGGGTCATTGACCACCAGGAAGTCCCAGTTAAGCTGGGTGTAGTCTACGGTGTCAGAGAGCTGAATAGAGTAGACGGGGTCTTGATCCTTAAGTTTGCGCTTTACTTCAATCATCACCGTCTCTTCCCTTTCCGGACAGTAGAAGCGTACCAGGCGGGTTCCCTCATAGTCTGCAAAAGTCAGCGGGTTGATCTGAAAACGCCGGAAGAGCGAAGGAGGGATCAGCAGCCGGTAAAGGCCCTCTTTCTCAGTTTGCGACATGCGGTTGATGCGCTGGATCCAAGGCATTTTAAGTGCCTAACAACCGTGAGAGCGCAAGTCGTGAGGGCGAATGGACGTTAAACGCTTTGCGCTCTCGCGTTCTCACGCCTCACGTTTTTTTTAAAGCAGGGCTTCCACCCACTCGCATGTACCCGTTTCCTGCTCGATGAGTTCCAGAAATTTGCGGACTTTAAACTCGTCTTTCAAACCCAAAGAGGCTTTGGCTTTTTCCAACCGTTCCATGGTCTGAAAGGTATCTGCTTTGGTCAGAATCAAAGGGATGACCCGTTCTTGGGCTATCCTCAGCACGACCTCGCCGGGGGATTTCCCACCCGTAAGGATGATTCCCGCAATGGTCTTCTCCATCTGCCCGGGCTGGCTCAGACCGACCAGGATGATTTTGTTATAAACCTGCTTGAAAATTGCCAGAGAGCCACTCAGGTATTTGGACCCAATGGTAAAGGTTTCGACTAAATTCCCTCCGCGTTCTGGACAACGGAGAATCTGACCCTCGACCAGCTCGGCGATGGTGAAGACGGTTAAGGCTGCCAGGATCGGGTCCTCAGGAACGGCCGCAACGGATTTCAGCCCCTTCTCCGTAAGGAAAGGAATGACTTTGGTCTTAATGTGGTCCATTTTTTCAGGAGAGACATGATTGATGATTGCGGATTTCACGCGGCCGTCCAGAAAGGAGTTCAAAGACAGCAGGGAATAAAGGGTCATGTTGTCCCGCTGGTACCGGTCTACTAGCAGTACAGAGGCATCGAATAATTTGACCAGGACGCTGTCGGAAAGTCCGGATAGTCCACCCCCGAAGAAGATCTCTTTGGCCCCCATGATCAGGATGACATCTTTCCCCGAAGCCGTCTCCTGGAATGCCCCTTTGATCTTTTCGATCACTCGCTCCGCATGGCTCCCCGACACTTCCGAAATTAAATCTTCCGTGAGCATCACTGGGCAGAGGGCCTCAGCCGGTTCTGAAAGGCCTAAGACCTCTTTGATGAGGAGGACATCGGAGTCGCAGAAAACCCCTGCAGTGGATGGGCCCAGGTCCGGAAGCAGGCCATAGGGTTTGAAAAATCCCACGCTGCCCCCTTTTTCTTTGAGCCGGATGGCCAAGGCCCAGGTAGCTAGAGTTTGGCCGGGCTCCCCCCCAGTGGATCCAATAAAGATCGAACGCATGGATGACCTCCGGATGCGCTTCGTGCTATTCTTTTACGGCAGAGCATGCCAAAACCGCGTTCTGGGCGCTCTCAGCGGTATTCGTTTCTTGAATGATAGCAAAAGGGAGAGGGGATGTAAATTGAGAACGAGACCCAGCCGCCCGGGTCGCGGGGCTGGATCCCCGAAAGATCAAGGGGTTTCCTACCTATCACCACGATCGCCTGGCGGTTTTGCGTACAATCATGGAGAAATAGCCCCCCTCAGAGCCCAGGAGGCATTTGCAGGCAGATCCGGAGTCCTCTGGCCACAAACCCCCGGCCATGCGCTTCATGCGAGTGAGTAAATCTGAAGTTAAAGCTTAGCATAAAGCAAGATAGATATGACCAGGGCGTAAATCACTAACGATTCGATCAAGGCCAGCCCGACAATCATAGGAATGAAAATCTTGGGCTGGGCTTCTGGGTTGCGGGCGATACCTTCTAAGCCTTTGGAAATGGCAATTCCCTGTCCTAGACCCCCCCCGAGAGCAGCGATCGCAATGGCCAGACCACAGGCCAGGCCGATAAATTTCTTAACCTCTTGGCCCAGGGGTTCTTCAGCCGCAAAGGCTAACGAAGCGAAAAAACAGCTCAAAGCGAAGATCAAGAAAAGGATCCACATCATTTTTTTCTTCATTATCCAATCCCTCCCATTTTTTTATAAAATGCCTTTCATCCTTCTCAATCCCTTAATTCCTCAGTTCCATAATTCCAATTAATGTTCCCCTTCCTCGATGGCTAGGGAGATGTAGATCATGGAAAGTAACATAAAGATAAAAGTCTGGATGATAGAAACGAAAACCCCCAAGAACATCGAAAGGGGGGAAAGGAAAAGGGGCAACACCAGTGGAGCCACCAAGGTTAGGGAGAGGAGCATATGGTCAGCCATGATGTTCCCAAAAAGACGCATAGAAAGCGAGAGCACGCGGGCTAAATGACTGATGACTTCGATGATGAAAAACAAAGGAGAAAGCAACGGGACGGGCCCAAGGAAATGTTTGATATATTTCACACCATGGGCCTTGATTCCAAAGTAATGGGTGGCGAAGAATACCACCAAAGCGCAGGCCACAGTGGTATTCAAATTGTCCGTCGGGGGGAGGAAGCCGGGGACCAGGCCGAGAAGGTTGGAGAAGAGGATGAAAAATCCCAAAGTTCCGATTAAGGGCAGGAATTCTCTGCCTCGGGGCCCGATAATGTCGTCTAAAAATTTCAGAGTCATCTCCGTGAAGAGTTCGAAGATGTTCCGGAGAGTAAGCCGATCTGGCGGAACAATCGCCTCTGTCGTCGAGGTCAAGGCCATTTTGCGAAAAGCCGCGTAGGAAAGGGAAGAGAGGACTAAAAGCACAAAAAGAGCCATCGAAACCTGGTGGGGGAGACTGCCGATGAAGGGCACATAGGAAAGCCATGTGAAGGGAGCATGTCCGGCCATTATCCTTTTCCCTTTCTCTCAGGCCTAAGCGGTGCCCAGACGAACTCAAAGAGAATACCTAGAACCAAGGTGGAAATGCCCACTATGAAAGCGATGGGATGCACTTGAACATAAAGCAGGATGAAGGAAACCACGAACCCTAAAACGATAAATTTCATCAGAGCCTGAAGGCCATAAAACTTTTTTCGTTCGAAGAGCACTTTTTCCACGATCCGCCAAAGCCAACGAAAATTAAGGATGGAGACAGCTCCGCCCAATATTAAGCCCAGTATAATGGACCCGCTATGAAACGAAAGGCTTGCCAGGAGGAAGAGAACCAGAATCTGGGCGCTTCGTTTCTCGATGGAGATGAGCTTCCGAGTTTCCCGTTGCCGCGCTGATATCGGGAAGTTATTTTCTTCGCTCGTTTTTGTCAAGGTCCTTCATTAGGGAGAAAAGGCCCCGGAAGCCTGCGACTACACCCAGAATCAGGAAGATCAAAAGTAACCATGGCCCGGTATGAAAATATCGATCCAAGAAATACCCAATGGCCACTCCGATGGCTACGGAGAAGCCCATCTCCAGGCCAACGGCGCTGTAGCGCATGACCCGTGTGTAGAGCTTCTTCCTATCCTCCTTCATCGAACTCCGGGCCTATTGCCTTTATCACCTTATTCCTTCATCGATAGCGATTACCCAGAAATAATCTAAATGGTTTCAAAGCCCCCCTTTCATATTAATGAATGAATATTCATTCAAGAGGTAGCATATCCGGTAAAAAATTGTCAAGTTATTTTTGAAGCCTCTGAAAAGTGATTTCCCAGTTCAGATTATTTCCCCACACTCACCCCTCTTTTTTTAATTTTCCCTTAAGTATCTTGAAGTTAGCGCATAGACGGCGGATGCCGCAGCCTTTATTGTGCTTTCGACATCCTTTGCCGTATGGGCCAAGGATGTGAAACAGGCTTCGAACTGGGACGGTGGAAGCCAGACCCCGGCCTGTAACATCCCTTGAAAATATTTGGCATATCTACCGGCATCGGATTTTTTAGCCGAGTCATAATCATAAACCTCATCCCCGGTGAAGAAAAGGGTAAACATGGATCCGGCCCGGTTGATTCGGGCTAGGATCCCCTTCTCTCGGACGAGGTCTTCCAGCCTCTGGCAGAGGTCTTTCGTCAGCAGGTCCAGCCTTTTATACACATCTTTCTCGCGAAGAACATCCAAGGTCGCTAGGCCGCAGGTCATGGCCAGGGGGTTTCCGGAGAGGGTACCGGCTTGATAAATCGGCCCCAGGGGAGCAATCTTTTCCATGATGTCCCTTCGGCCTCCGTAGGCTCCCACGGGCATACCCCCCCCGATGACTTTGCCCAAGCAGGTGAGGTCGGGGGTGACGGCAAAAATTTTTTGAGCCCCACCATAGGTCAAGCGAAAGCCCGTGATCACCTCATCGAAGATCAGCAGGGTACCCTTGTTGCGGCAAATCTCTTCCAGACCCTTCAGGAATCCCTCTCGGGGCGGGACAATTCCCATATTTCCCGCCACCGGCTCGACGATGACGCAGGCGATTTGAGAGGGATTTTGGTTGAACAAGTTGTGCACGGCTTCCAGGTCATTGTAGGGAGCAACCAGAGTGTGCGCGGCTAAAGACTGAGGAACTCCGGCGCTGTCCGGAACTCCAAAGGTCATGGCTCCGGAGCCGGCCTTAACCAGAAAGCTGTCTGCATGACCATGGTAGCATCCTTCGAACTTGATGACCTTGTCTCGGCCAGTAAAGCCGCGGGCCACGCGGAGAGCGCTCATGGCCGCTTCTGTCCCGGAGCTGACCATGCGCACCAGTTCCATGGAAGGAATGGCCTTAGAGATCTTTTGGGCCAGGCGAACTTCCAGCTCTGTAGCTGCACCGTAGCTCCAGCCGTTGGCGAGGGCCTGGGACATGGCTTGCCGCACCTGCGGGTGGGCATGCCCTAAAATCATCGGCCCCCAGGAAGAGACATAATCGATGTATTCCTGGCCATCTGCGTCATAAACCTTCGATCCCCTGGCCTTAGAAACGAAGAGCGGCTCAAGTCCCACAGCCCGAAACGCCCGCACCGGGCTGTTAACTCCACCGGGGATCACTTTCCTGGCCTCAGCGAAAAGCCTTCTGGATTTTGCAGTTTTCATAGAATCCCCCTCTTTAAAACCCGAAAAATTTTTCACCGCAGAGCACGCGGAGAAGGCAATCGCAGCGTTCTCTGCGGTAAAAGGTTAATCCTTTTCAAAATAGCGCATGCTCGACTTCTTATGCTCTCGTTTCGAAAAAAGGAGACGATAATCTTTCAGGCCGGTTTCCTTGGCTATCTTCTGAGCTGTGAGGCGGCAATCTTTTTCTCTTCGCCCGTGAACCATGGTGTATAGGTTAAAGGGCCACTTTGGAAGGGGGGGCCGCAGGTAGCAATGGCTGACCGCCGAAAAGGAGGCCATGATTTGGCTAACCCGCTGGATTTGATCCTCCCGAACCTTCCAGACCACCATGGCGTTTCCCAGGTAGCCGGCCTTTTGATGGCGCAAAATCGCCCCGAAGCGGCGGATCATTCCCCGCCGCATAAAAATATGAACTCGCTTCAGAAACTCCTTTTCCTCTAAGCCGACCTGTTGCGCTAGCGGTGCGAAGGGAGTCGGAGAGACGGGTAGGTCTCCCTGAATCTGGCGAATCAATTTTTTATCTTCCGCTGAGAGCTTCATCGGATTCATGAGATATTCTTATGATTCAATCGATAAAAATAATTATGATATATAACATTGATTGGAGAAGGGAGTCAATGTATGCTAATCCATAATAGATATTATGGGGAGTCGCGCATCTGGCAAAAAAAACTTGACAATATATTTCAGTTTTGTTAATTCAATAATCTGAATGCAGATTCATTCATTTTTTGTGGTTGCCTTTTCTCCCGGACCAACCTGTTGATTTTTCTATGTGGACAAGGGGGATCTGAGTATCTCCCCGAGTCTAGGGACGCGTTTTTGTGTCCCGAGTACGTGATGAAAACCCAAGGAGGTTGGAGCCTCTATGTGGACTGATTATATTCCTATTTTTATATTCCTCGTGGTGGCCGTGGGATTTGCCCTGACGACGATTTTTCTCTCCGCGATCATCGGCAAACGAAAGGTGACCCCCCAGAAAATGCTCCCCTATGAATGCGGCATGGACCCCATCGGCCAAGCCCGTAAGCCATTTTCAGTGAAGTTCTACATCATTGCCATGCTCTTCATCATCTTCGACCTTGAGGCCGTCTTTCTCTATCCCTGGGCCGTGGTTTTCAAGGACCTAAAGGTCTTCGGGCTTGTGGAGATGGGCGTGTTCATTGCCATCCTCCTAGTGGGCTTCATTTACGTCTGGAAAAAAGGAGCCTTGGAATGGGAATAGAAACTCACTTGGGCAATAATGTCCTGACCACCTCCTTAGAAAAGATGGTTAACTGGGCCCGGCGTTCTTCTCTTTGGCCGGCGGGGTTCGGGTTGGCCTGCTGCGCTCTGGAGATGCTTGTAGCTGTCTCCGCCCGGTATGACATGGCTCGCTTTGGTATGGAGGTCTTCCGGCCTTCGCCCAGGCAAGCCGACCTGTTGATCGTCGCCGGCACGGTGACCAAAAAGATGCTTCCGGCGGTGGTGCGTATCTATGAGCAGATGCCCGAGCCCAAATGGGTGATTGCCATGGGGGCTTGCGCCTCGACCGGGGGAATTTTCGATACCTACGCCACCGTTCAGGGGATTGACCAGTACCTCCCGGTGGACGTTTATATCCCCGGATGTCCTCCGCGGCCCGAAGCTCTGATTTATGGGATCCTCAAACTTCACGAGAAGATTAGCCGGGAGAAGCTGACGGAAAGGTAGTAAAATTATGGATCTGGACGGCCTTGTGAGCAAAGTAAAAGAAAAATTTCCGGAATCGATCCTCGATGCCTCCACCTTCCGGGAGGAAGTCACGCTGCATCTCCGGCCTGAGGATATCCTGCCCATATGCCGGTTATTGCATGACGACCCGGAGCTGTCCTTTGACTATTTGACCGACCTATGCGGGGTGGATCATTACCCCCATGAACCGCGTTTCCAGATCGTCTATCATTTATGCGCGATGAAAAAGAGGCGCCGGCTGCGCCTGAAGGTTTTCCTCCCCGATGGCCCCCCCCGGATCGCTTCGGTGGTTTCCGTCTGGAAGGCGGCGAACTGGCTAGAACGCGAGGCGTTTGATATGTTCGGGATCACCTTTCTTGGACACCCTGACCTTAGGCGAATCCTCCTCACCCCGGATTGGGAAGGGCATCCATTGCGCAAAGACTATCCGCTTAGGGGTTGAACCTAAACTCCTGGCGATGGGGAATAACGGAGATGGCGAAAAATGAGACGATGATCATCAACATGGGACCCCAGCATCCCAGCACGCACGGGGTGCTGCGAGTCATTCTGGAGCTGGATGGCGAGGTTGTGGTCAAGGCTACCCCAGACATCGGCTTCCTCCATCGAGGTTTGGAAAAGCTGGCCGAAAGCAAGACCTATCATCAGTGCATTCCTTTGACTGACCGTCTGGATTACGTGGCCGGGATGTCGAACAACCTGGCCTATGTTCTGGCGGTAGAGAAGCTGCTGGGAATGGAAGTCCCCCCGCGGGCCCAGGCCATTCGGGTCTTGCTCAGCGAGCTGCAGCGGATCGCCAGCCATCTTCTTTGGCTGGGGACCCATGCTCATGACATCGGGGCCATGACCCCCTTCTTCTACGCCTTTCGGGAGAGGGACGAGATTCTCTTCATGTTCGAGATGGTCTGTGGATCCCGGCTGACGCCCTCTTATTTTCGGGTCGGGGGGCTGGCTCAGGATTTGGCCGATGGTTTCGAAGCCAAGTGCCGTGAGTTCACCCGAACTTTTCCCGCCCGGGTGGACGAATACGAAACCCTCCTGACCAAGAACAAGATTTGGATGCGGCGCACTCAGGGCGTGGGGGCCATCTCGGCCGAGGAAGCCATCAACTGGGGATTGAGTGGCCCCATTTTGCGCGCTTCGAACATGAACTGGGACCTGCGCAAGGTTATGCCCTATTGTGGGTATGATTCATACGAATTTATTGTTCCCACCGGAAAGAATGGGGATGTGTACGATCGATACCTGGTGAGGCTGATGGAGATGCGTCAGAGCAATGAGATCGTCCGTCAGGTTTTGGACAAAATGCCGGGCGGAGCGGTGATTGCGGATGACCCCAGAGTGGTCTTCCCACCCAAGCCGAAAGTTCAGGAAAGCATCGAGGTGCTGATTCATCATTTTCACATCGCCAGCGAGGGGTTTCCGGTTCCGCAGGGGGAAGTATATGCCAGCATTGAGTCCCCCAAGGGTGAGCTCGGGTTTTACTTGATCAGCGATGGAAGTAACAAACCCTGGCGCTTCCGGGTGCGGCCGCCCTCCTTCATAAATTTGAGCGCCTTGTCCACCATGGTTCAAGGAAGGCTGATTGCGGATGTGGTGGCCATCATCGGTTCCATCGACATCGTTTTGGCCGAAGTAGACCGCTGACTTGAAAGGTTGGGGCCATGAAGCTGCAGGAGGTCGTTGATAAATTGGGAATGAAGCCTCTTTCCGCTTTTTCCAGGCTTTCGGCAGAATGCTCGGGCGGATACGTCAGCGACCTTTTGAGCGACGTGATGGCCAACGCTAAGGCCGGCGACCTGTGGGTTACCCTACAGACCCACCAGAACATCGTGGCCGTGGCGAGTTTGAAAGAGATTGCCGGCATCATCATCATCGGAGGGAGAGAGCCAGAGAAGGCCACCCTGGCGAAGGCCGAGGAGGAGAAAATCCCCCTACTCCTGACAAACCTTCCGGCCTTCGAAGTAGTGGGACGACTTTACCAGATGGGGATTTCCGGGGATCGATGAGCAGGTTGGCTTTGTGCAGGATCTTTCCTTACATATACTGGACATTGCGGAAAACTCCCTGGCGGCCGGGGCCCGCCGCGTGGAAATCCGCATCGAAGAGGATATGCAGGCCGATCGGATGACGATCGAAATCGTGGATGATGGCTGCGGGATGGATGAAGAAATGCTCAAACGGGCCTTGGACCCCTTTTTCACCACCAAGACCACCCGGCGGGTGGGGCTGGGCTTGCCGCTTTTAGCGGAAGCCTGTCGGGTGAGCAACGGTCAAATGGGTTTGCAATCATGTCCGGGGGGAGGCACGACGGTGAGAGCCACATTTCAACGCAGCCACATCGACCGCAAGCCTCTGGGTAATATGGGGGACACGTTGGTCACCCTGATCGTCGGCCATCCAGAAGTGGACCTTTTTTATGAACACCGCAAAGATGGGGCACACTTTTCCCTGGATACACGGGAGATCAAGGCCGAATTGGGGAATGTGCCCCTGAACGCGCCCCGGATTGCCTCCGCTCTGCGGGCCAGCATTTTTTCCGCTTTGGAGGAGTTAGGGGTTTGAAGGAGAAAGTATCTTGACCGGGGAAGGAACTATGACCGAGGAAAAAGACCAGGCAGGAACAGCCAAGAGCGAAATTCCTCCAGAGCAGTGGAAAAAGATTGACGAGATTATCGAGAAATACAAGCATAAAGAAGGCACTCTGATCCCTGTTTTGAAGGAAACCCAGGAAATTACGGGTTATCTTCCTTTGGAGATCCAGCATTACATCGCCGCCGGCTTGAAGTTACATCCCAGCCAGGTTTACGGAGTGGTCACCTTTTATTCCCTTTTTACCATGACCCCCCGAGGCCGACACATCGTACGCGTCTGCCTGGGAACGGCTTGCTACGTGCGTGGAGGGCAAGCGATTCTGGACTTGTTACGCAAAGAATTTAATATAGATGTGAACGCAACGACCCCGGACATGCGCTACACGCTGGAAGTCATCAACTGTCCGGGAACGTGTGGCCTAGCGCCGGTGATGTGCGTGGATGAGGATGTCTATGGCATCCCTGAGCCCGCTAAAGCCGTGGAGATTTTAAAAGAATACTCATGAACGCTCTGCTTCCTGAGGAGGGTTGAGAAGATGGCCAAATTATCCATCGAGGACTTGAAAAAAATAAAAGAATCTGTGGAAGCCAGCGTTACCCTGCGGGAAGGGGGCTACCGGGCCAAGGTGAACATTCACATGGGCACCTGCGGGATTGCTTCGGGAGCCCGGCAGATCATGACCACGGTAATGGACGAGATCGGCCAACGGGACATCAAAGACGTGATCGTGACCACCTCGGGATGCGCCGGACTCTGTAGCCGCGAACCCATGATCACGGTGGAGCTACTCGGGGCTGCCCCCGTAAAATATGTGGATCTGAACCCCGAGAAAATGCGGGAGATCTTCGCCGAACATGTGCTAGGTGGAAAGCCGGTGGAAAAATACGCCCTGGCCGTGGGAAGTGAGACGAGTTATTAGGAGTGCCTAAAGTTCGAAGTGCCTAAAATTAAAAATCTGAATTTTCCAAAAAGAGCAACTTTAGGCATTTAAGGCACTTTTATTGGGAGGCCATTAAATGGCAGTGAAAGTTTTTCGCTCCCATATGCTCATGTGCGCAGGAACAGCCTGCGTTTCCTGTGGGTCTTTTAAAGTGCGTGAGCGTTTGGAACAGGAGCTCAAGAACCGGGGACTTGATGAAGAAGTGAAGGTCGTGATCACCGGGTGCAACGGGTTTTGTGCCGAAGGCCCGATCATGGTGGTCTACCCAGAGGGCATCTTCTACGGTAAGCTGAAGCCCGAAGACATGCCCCTTCTTGTGGAAGAGCATATTCTCAAAGGCCGACCCGTACCCAAACTCTTCTACAAAGAGCCTGTCAAGAAAGAAGCGATTCCCCTGTTGAAGGACATCCCCTTCTTCGGCCTGCAGGTCTTACGGGTGCTGCGCAACCGGGGCCTGATCGACCCGGAAAACATTACCGAATACATCGCCAAAGATGGGTACGTGGCCCTGCACAGAGTCCTCACCCAGATGACCCCTGAACAGACCATCGCCGAGGTCAAAGAATCGGGTCTTCGGGGCCGAGGGGGCGCAGGGTTCCCCACCGGGGAAAAGTGGGAAGAAGCCCGAAAATACAACCGCTTTCCCAAATACGTGATTTGCAACGGGGATGAAGGCGACCCAGGGGCCTTCATGGACCGGTCCGTCCTGGAAGCCGACCCCCATGCGGTCTTAGAAGGCATGGCCATTTGCGCCAAGGCCATCGATTCGCATGAAGGGTATCTATACGTCCGTGCGGAATATCCCTTGGCCATCAAGAGATTAAACATGGCCATCGAGCAGGCCAGAAACTATGGGCTCCTGGGAAAAGACATCTTCGGGGCCGGGTTTGACTTCGACGCCTGGGTCTACCCGGGGGCGGGGGCTTTCGTCTGCGGTGAATCTACAGCCCTGATGTTCTCTCTCGAAGGAAAGAGAGGAATGCCGCGGGCCAAACCCCCGCGGTCGGCCGAAGCCGGCCTCTGGGGCCAGCCGACGGTCTTGAACAACGTGGAGACCTTTGCCAACGTCCCCCAGATCATTCTCAAAGGAGCCAAGTGGTTCAACAGCCTGGGCACGGAGAAGAGCAAAGGAACCAAGGTTTTCTCCTTGGCTGGGGCTGTGAACAACATCGGCCTGGTCGAGGTTCCGATGGGCATTACCCTGCGCTCGATCGTCTACGACATCGGTGAGGGGATTAAGGGTACCAAGAAGTTTAAAGCCGCCCAGCTCGGAGGGCCCTCGGGTGGGTTCGTCCCGGAGAGCCTTCTCAACACCCCCGTGGACTATGAATCCCTGGAGGCTACGGGAGCGATCATGGGCTCAGGCGGGATCGTCATCTGCGACGATTCCACCTGCATGGTGGACTCGGCCCGCTTCTTCACCAACTTTTGCGTGGAGGAATCCTGCGGCAAGTGTGTTCCCTGCCGCATCGGCCTGACGGTCATGCTCCGCAAGCTCGAAAATATTGTGGAGGGGAAGGGCGAGGAGGGGGATGTGGAGTTCCTGGAAGATTTGGGCGACCATATCAAGAAGCTCTCTCATTGCGGATTGGGGCAATCTGCCCCCAATCCGGTGCTTTCGACCCTCCGCCATTTCCGGCATGAATACGATGAACACATCAAGGATAAGCATTGTTCATCCCTGGTCTGTACGCCCTTGATTCACTTTCGAGTGATCGAAGAAGAATGCAAGATGTGCGGGCTCTGCTTCAAGGCCTGCCCGAGTAACGCCATTGCTTGGGAGAAGAAGCAGCCGGCCAAGATCAACCAAGACCTTTGCACGAAGTGTAAGTCCTGCATTCGGGCCTGCCGGTTCTGGGCGATTGAATAATTTTAGCCACAGAGAGCACAGAGAACACAGAGAGATTATAAAACATTTATTTGGCATTTCGGTCTTGATCTAATGATCTCTGTGTCCTCTGTGGCGAATAATTAAAATTAAAGAGTAGGTCATTGATGGCTAAAGAAGAAAGAATGGTAACTTTGACAATCGATGGAGTTCAGGTGACCGTTCCGCCAGGCACGATGATTTTGGAGGCCGCCGAAAAAGCTGGAGTCAAGATCCCCACCCTATGTTACAACAAGCGCCTCATGCCCTTTGGGGCCTGCCGCATTTGTGTCGTGCAACAGAAAGGCCGCAGGGGCCTGATTCCCGCCTGCTTCAATCCGGTTCGCAGCGGGATGGAAATCCTGACCAACACCCCCGAGGTGATCCAAGCCCGCAAGACCCAGCTGCAATTGATTCTTATCTCTCATCCCCTGGAATGCCCGGTGTGCGATGCCGGGGGACAGTGCCAACTGCAGAACCTGGTTTACGAATACGGCGTAGCGGAGAATCCTTTCAAGGGACCCAAGGCAAATCTGCCTACGGACCATGTCTCCCCCTTCATCGAGAGAAACTTGAACCGCTGTATCCTCTGCGGCATGTGCGTCCGCATCGACGATGAGGTGGTGGGGGCCAATGAGCTTTCCTTCCTCGGTCGGGGCTGGAAGACGAAGATCGGTACGGATTTCGACCGGCCGATGAACTGCGAATTTTGCGGTCAATGCGTATCCGTCTGCCCGGTCGGGGCCCTGAATGACCGTATTTTCCTGCACAAGGCCCGGGTCTGGGACCTGAAAGAAACCAACACGACCTGTGCGTACTGCGGGGTGGGCTGCACCCTAACGGTAGGGACGAAGAACAACCGGATTCTGCGCATTCGGGCCGATGAAGACCTGGGCATCAACCAGGGCAACCTCTGCGTAAAAGGCCGCTATGGGTGGGAATACATTCACAGCCGAGAGCGCCTGACTTCTCCCCTGATCAAGAAAGACAGTTCATTTGTTAAAGTTTCCTGGGAAGAGGCTATTGGCTTGGTGGCCCGGCGTTTCCAGGAGATAAAAGCAGAAAAGGGCGGAACAGCGCTGGCGGGGCTGTGCTCACCGCGGCTGACCAACGAAGAACTCTACCTGTTCCAGAAATTCATGCGCGGGGTGCTGGGGACGAATCACATAGACCATGCCGGGGGGTACAGCTATGCTGGCCTCCTGGCGTTGCGGGATTCTCTGGGGTATGCGGGCTCAACAAACTCCATCCGCGAGATCCGTAAAGCCGACGTTATCATCGCGCTGCGTTCTGACCTTTCCGAAACCCATCCGGTGATCAAGTCGGAAGTGGTGCTGGCGGTCAAGCGCCGGAAAGCCAAGCTGATCGCGGTGAACAGCCGCAACATTTATTTAAATAAATTCTCCGCCTTCAACCTCCTGGTGAAGGCCGGAAGCGAGGTGGCTCTGGTTAACGGCATGATCCAAGCCATCCTGGGTGAGGGTCTGGTCAAAGAAGAGTTTATCAAATCCCGCACCGAGGGGATCGAAAGCCTAAAGCGCTCTTTGGAGGAATTTACCCTGGAGAAAGTCGAGGCGATGACCGGCGTGCCCGCAAAGTCTTTGGTGGAGGCCGCGCGTTTGTTTGCGAAGGCTCCCAAGGGAGTCATCCTGATCTCTACGGGCCAGGCTTCCGGGAAGCAGGACGCGGCCCTGTCATTGGCCGCTGCGAACCTAGCGCTCCTGACTGGACAGATTGGCAAGGAGAACGCTGGGATCTACATCTTAGGGGAAAAGAACAATGCTCAGGGGGCGCTGGACATGGGCGTGGCGCCGGCCTTGCTGCCGGGATATGCGGATTTGCGAGACGCGGCCGAACGGGGGCGGTTCGGAAGGGCTTGGGAAATGACCATCCCGGAAAACCCGGGCATGGTGGCCCTGGACATTCTACAGGCCGCTGAAGAAGGGAAGATCAAGGGCCTGTACATCGTCGGTGAGAATCCGACGGTCACGTACCCGGGTGCGGATCGAACGAAAAAAGCCCTGGCCGCTCCGGATTTCTTGGTGGTCCAGGATTGTTTTCTGACCGAGACCGCCTCCTTGGCCCACGTGGTCCTGCCGGCAGTCTCTTTTGCGGAGAAGGAAGGAACCTTTACGAATGTCGAGCGGAGGGTCCAGCGGGTGCGGCCAGCTTTGCAGCCCATCGGAGAGGCCCGGCCCGACCTGTGGATCTTCCAGGAGCTGGCCAAGGCCATGGGAACTTCTTTGGGTCGGATTTCAGCGAGGTCCGTAATGGATGAGGTCCGCACCCTCGTACCCCTTTACGGAGGAATGGAATATACCCGCCTGGATAAATCTTCGGGGCTGCAATGGCCCTGCCCCTCGACGGACCATCCCGGAACGCCAACCCTTTATGAGAAAAACTTCCCCCAGGGAAAGGCCAAATTGATCCCGGCGTTCTTCGAGGGAGAACGGGCCGGGACAGAGTTTCCTTATTTCCTAATTACCGGGCCAACATTGTTTCATTCGGGATCGTTGTCGACCAGGAGCCCAGGACTCTCTCGGTTGCGGGGCCAAAGCTATGTGGAAGTCCACCCGGCAGATGCTCACAAGCTCGGATTGACAAATTACCAGGAAGTCACCCTGGAGTCCAAACATGGAAAAATTACCGTCAAGGCGGCGATCTCCGAAAAAGCGGCGCCGGGCGTTCTGTTCGTTCCCTATCATTTCGGCCTCCACGGAGGGAATCAGCTGACCGGACGGGATTTAAGAATCACCCGCGTGAAAGTGGAAATCATTTAGGGTTCAACCTCATCCGAGAGGAAAAGTATGCTCGCTTACATTCTCATCGCCGTTGTGAAAGTGCTGGTGGTTTTCACGGCCATGATGCTCATCGTGGCCTACATGACTCTGATGGAAAGAAAAGTGCTGGGCCATATGCAGGTCCGTTACGGCCCGAACCGCGTCGGCCCCTTCGGCTTACTCCAGCCCATCGCCGATGGCATTAAGCTTTTCTTTAAAGAGGATATCATTGTCCCCCATGCCAACCGGCTCATTTATATCTTTGCCCCTACGGTCATGGTCGTCACGGCTTTGATGAGTTATGCCGTCATCCCCTTTGGGGATAGCTTCACCATCCTGGGCCAGAAGGTGGACCTCGTGGTGGCCGATGTAAACGTGGGCCTACTCTACCTCTTTGCCATTTCTTCTTTAGGCGTTTATGGTTTGGCCATGGGGGGGTGGGCTTCCAACAATAAGTACTCCCTGCTGGGGGCCATCCGCTCTTCCGCCCAGATGATCAGCTATGAACTCTCCCTGGGCCTTTCGGTGATCGGGGTGTTGATGATTACGGGGTCTTTGTCTACCGTACAGATCGTCGAGGCTCAATCCAAAGTTTGGTTTATCGTTTACCAGCCCCTGGGGTTTATCATCTACCTGATCTCCGCCGTGGCGGAGTGCAGCCGCACCCCTTTCGACCTGACGGAATGCGAGAACGAGCTGGTGGCCGGGTACCAGACAGAATACAGTTCGATGAAGTTCGCCCTGTATTATCTGGCCGAATATGCCCATATCCTGGTGGTTAGCTCTTTAGGCGTGACGCTTTTCTTCGGCGGCTGGCATGGGCCCTTCTTACCGCCGGTGATCTGGTTCTTGATCAAGGTCTTTATCTTCATTTTCTTTTTCATCTGGGTCCGGGCGACGTATCCCCGTTTCCGCTATGACCAGTTGATGAAATTCGGCTGGAAAGTACTCTTTCCGTTGGCCCTTTTGAACATTATGCTCACCGCTGTGGGAGTGATCATTTTTTCTTAGAAGGAAGGAAAGAACAGCTCGCGAGGAAAGATATGATTATACCCTTGCTTAAAGGATTGGCCTTAACCCTTCGTACCTTCTTTACCCATCCGGTGACCCTGCAATACCCGGAGGAGAAGATGGTCATGTACCCCCGTTTCCGCGGCCTGCATGAACTGACGCGGGATGAGGAGGGCAAAATCCTCTGCGTCGCCTGTGAACTTTGCGCCGCAGTTTGCCCGGCAAAGTGCATCCGGGTGGAGCCTGCCGAAGGCCCGACGCATAAGCGCTTTCCGCTGGTGTACGAGATCGACCTGCTGCGCTGCATCTTCTGTGGGTTTTGCCAGGAAGCCTGCCCGTACGGGGCGATTCTTTTGCGGGAGAACTACGAGACCGCCAATTATACGCGGCAGGACCTGATTTACAACCGGGATAAACTTTTCCATGCCTACCAGAAATAAGGAGTTCGGTGCCTATGATTGAAACCGCTCTCTTCATCGTCCTGGCCGTGGTGACCGTGACCACGGCCGTTCTGGTCATCGTGCAGCGTAATCCCGTGGCCAGCGCCATCTACTTGATCATTACCTTTTTCTGTCTGGCCGGGATCTACCTCCTGTTGAACGCTCCGTTCATCGCCGTCATTCAAGTCCTGGTCTATGCCGGCGCCATTATGGTCCTCTTCCTCTTCGTCATCATGCTTTTAAACTTGGAGAAAGAGAAAAAGCTCATTACCCAGCACCGGCTGCAGAAGGTCTTGGGGGCCTTTCTGGGAATTATTTTGCTGGCCCAAATCGGCATGATCTTCCGCTCTATCCTTTTGGAAGGCAGTAGAGGGAAGTTCCCGCCGGAACAGGTCGCAGCTGTGGGCAACACCCAGGTGGTCGCCCGGCTGCTGTTTACCGACTACCTATTGCCCTTTGAGATTACCTCGGTCCTCCTCCTGGTGGCCATCATTGGCGCCATCGTCCTGGCCAAACGCCAGATCTGAACAAGGAGCAAACATGATCCCTTTTTCCAGTTACCTGATTTTAAGCGCGGCCCTTTTCACCGTGGGAGTCCTGGGATTCATGCTGCGGCGCAACATCATTGTCATTTTTATGTCCATCGAACTCATGCTCAACGCGGCCAACCTGGCCTTCGTCACCTTCTCGCGCTACCTAAACTCCATGGACGGCCAGATCTTTGTCTTCTTCGTCATGTCTGTGGCCGCGGCTGAGGCCGCCGTCGGGTTAGCCATTATCATGGCCGTGTATCGCACCAAAGAGACGGTGAATGCGGACGAGCTGAATTTGATGAAATGGTGAACAGACAGAACTCAGAAAAGGTTTCGGGTTACGAGTTCCGAGTTTCAAGTTCAAAACCTGAAACCTGCAACCCGAAACTGTCTGGATTCTGATTCCAAGGAGATTTGAGGATGCTGGACTATGTGGGGTTGATTCCGTTGTTTCCGGCCATCGGGTTTGCGTTGAACCTCTTTTGGGGAAGGCGCATGTCCAAAGGCGCGGTGGGCTTCATCGCCTGCACGGCTATTGGGCTTTCCTTCTTGGTGTCCCTCCTGGTCTTCACCGATCTGCTCAAGCTGGCGCCGGCCAACCGCTCAGTAGAAAAAATCCTTTACAGCTGGATCCTTTCCGGGGAGTTTCAGGCGAATGTTGGCTTTCTGGTCGACCCGCTCTCTGTGGTCATGATGATGGTCGTCTCCGGCGTCTCTTTCATCATCCACATCTATTCCCACGGTTACATGCATGAGGATCGAGATTTCCCCCGGTATTTTACCTACCTCAATCTTTTCGTCTTTTTCATGCTCATCTTGGTTTCGGCGAACAACTTCCTCCTGATGTTCGTGGGCTGGGAGGGGGTGGGCCTCTGTTCTTACTTCCTGATCGGGTTCTGGTACGAGAAAAAATCCGCCTCGGACGCCGGCAAGAAAGCTTTCATCGTCAACCGGATCGGAGATTACGGGTTTCTGCTCGCCATCTTTTTGATCTTTGTCACCTTCGGGACCCTCGATTTCAAAGCTGTCTTTTCTGCGGCCTCGGGGAAATTTGCCGTAGGCAGCGGGATTGTTACCCTGATCACTCTTCTGCTTTTCATGGGGGCGACGGGCAAATCCGCCCAGATTCCCCTTTACACCTGGCTGCCCGATGCCATGGAGGGCCCCACGCCGGTCAGCGCCTTGATCCATGCTGCCACCATGGTTACTGCCGGCGTTTATATGGTCGCCCGCTGTAACGTGCTCTACCTCATGGCTCCCACCTCGATCTTTGTGGTGGCTGTCATTGGGGCCGCCACGGCCATCTACGCCGCCTCCATCGGCTTGGCCCAGAATGACATTAAACGGGTGCTGGCCTACTCCACCATCAGCCAACTGGGGTATATGTTCTTGGCCTGCGGCGTGGCGGCTTTCTCAGCCGGAATTTTCCATCTGATGACCCACGCTTTCTTCAAAGCGCTGCTCTTCTTGGGGGCGGGAAGCGTCATGCACGCTCTGGCCGGGGAGCTGGACATGCGCAAGATGGGCGCGCTCAAGCCTCATATGCCCCGCACCTACTGGACCTTTCTTTTCGGCACGCTGGCGATCTCAGGAATATTCCCCTTCGCCGGATTTTTCTCCAAGGATGAAATCCTCTGGAAGGCTCTGACCCAGGGTGGCTTCATCTTCTGGTTGGTGGGGGCTGTCGCCGCCTTCATGACGGCCACCTACATGTTTCGGGCGGTGTTTATGACCTTCCTTGGGAAATCCCGGGTGGATCATGAGGTGGCCCATCATCTCCATGAGTCCCCGGGCATCATGACTGGGCCCTTGGTCGTCTTGGCCATCCTCTCGACCCTCGGCGGATTTATCGGGTTCCCCATCATCGAGGGATGGAATCATTTCGACGAGTTCCTCTCTCCGGTCTTCGCCATACCCCCCAAGGTGGCGGAGGCCGGTCATCATTCCGCAGGATTTGAGATCGGCATGATGGTTGTTTCCATTGTTATCGCCGTATTGGGAATCCTCGCGGCGTACAGAATGTACATCAAGAATCCCGGCTTGCCCGACCAGCTGGCCGAGCGTTACCAGGCCCCCTATCAAATGATCGCCCATAAATATTGGGTGGATGAAATCTACGATTTTGTGTTCGTCGGCCCGCTCGTCCGTTCTTCGGTCTTCCTGTGGAGGATTTTTGACGACATCCTGGTGGATGGCACGGTCAACGGCGTTGCGGCAGTGGTTCGGGGCGGAAGCGAGGTCTTCAAGCGTTTGCAAACCGGAAACGTTCAGAGCTATGCCCTTTCGATTCTCCTGGGCGTGGTTTTAATCATCGGGTATTTTATCTTCAATATCAAATAGCATTCAGCCTTCAGCTTTCAGCAAGCAGCAAGGACTTTTTTTATTTTTGTCGTAGCTGAAAGCTAACCGCTAATTGCTGACCGCTGATTCAAAAGGAGCTTGGGTGATGGGCCAAACGGAATTCCCCCTATTGACTTTGATCACTTTCTTTCCCCTGCTCGGGGCTGCCATCCTTCTCTTCGTGAATCAGGGCAAAAAAGAAACCCTTCGCTGGATCACCCTGGTTGTTACCCTCCTCGAGTTCATCTTCTCTCTCCCCTTGTTCTTCCAATTCCGGTTGGACACTGCGGCCATGCAGTTTGTGGAGAAGGCCCCGTGGATTCCGGAATACGGGGTGAGTTATTTCCTGGGGATTGACGGAGTCAGTCTCTTTCTGGTTTTACTGACTACCTTCTTAACCTTCGTCTCGGTGATCGCTTGTTGGCAGGACATCCAGGATAAGGTCAGGGGGTTCATGATCTGTCTCCTCTTCCTGGAAACCGGGATGATCGGGGTCTTCGTCGCCCTGGATCTTTTCCTCTTCTATGTTTTCTGGGAAGTGATGCTCATCCCCATGTACCTCCTGATCGGGGTCTGGGGAAACCCCAAGCGCCGCATCTACGCCGCCGTCAAGTTCTTCATCTACACCATGGTGGGAAGCGTGCTGATGCTGGTGGCCATATTGGTCCTTTACTTCCAGAACGGGGCGGCCACCGGGAAGTATACTTTCGATCTCCTGGAACTTTACAAGCTGCAAGTCCCGATGAACGCGCAGTTCTGGCTCTTTTTGGCGTTTGGCCTAGCCTTTGCGATCAAGGTCCCTATGTTCCCCTTCCATACCTGGCTGCCCGATGCCCATACCGAGGCCCCGACTGTGGGATCTGTCCTGCTGGCCGCAGTGTTACTCAAGATGGGTACCTATGGATTCCTGCGTTTCAGCATCCCGCTTTTCCCCAACGCGTCGCACCAGCTGATTCCCCTGGTCTCCATCCTGGCCATCATTGGCATTATTTATGGGGCTCTGGTCTGTTTGGTGCAGAAGGACCTCAAGCGTCTGATCGCTTTCTCTTCCGTGTCCCACTTGGGGTTTGTGATGCTAGGGCTTTTTGCTTTGAATCTGCAGGGGATTGAGGGCGGGGTTCTGCAGATGCTTAACCACGGCTTCTCCACGGGTGCCCTGTTCCTTCTTGTGGGCATGATCTATGAGCGGCGGCACACTCGGATGATCGAAGACTTCGGAGGACTCTGGAAGCAAATGCCGATCTTTGCCGCCTTCTTCATGGTCGTCACCCTTTCCTCGATCGGGCTCCCAGGACTCAATGGATTTGTCGGGGAATTTTTGATCCTGGTGGGAACCTTCAAGGCCACGGCGACCTTTGCTGTGGTGGCCGCCACGGGAGTCATCCTGGCTGCGGCTTACATGCTCTGGATGTACCAGCGAGTGATGTTCGGTGAGTTGACCAAGCCGGAGAACAAGGTACTCAAGGACCTTTCGGCGCGGGAAATTCTGGTTCTCTGTTGCGTGACCTTGTTTATCTTCTGGATCGGAATCTACCCCCAGACCTTCCTGAGCCGCATGGAGCCAACAGTGAAAAATTATCTCATCCAGGTCCAGAACAAATATCAAGCCGGCCTGCAGCTTCAGGAAAGAGAGATCCGTCTGGCGCAGGCCGAGCCAAAAAAAATTCAGGAGACAGGAGCCGGAATTCAGGAGACAGAAGGAGCGAGGCAAGCCTCTCTCTATTGTATTCTGACTTCTGAATTTTGACTCCTGAGGTTGATTGATTTGGAGGAATCTTCATGAATATTGTCATCCCCGCGGTCAACTGGGCCGCCATCGGGCCGGAGCTGATTTTGAGCCTTACCGCCATGGGACTTCTGATCCTTAACGTTCTGGCTAAGAAGGGAGCCAAGGGAGCAATCCCGTACCTGGGCCTAGCCGGAATCGTCCTGGCCCTGCTCTTTTGCTTCAGCCTTTGGGGAAAATCGGAATATGCGTTCAATCGCATGGTTGTGGTGGATAATTACTCCCTCTTCTTCAAGATGATCTTCCTGATTACTGCCGCGCTTACCGTATTGATGTCCATCCGCTTTCTGCAGGAAGAAGATTTCGAATACGGGGAGTACTATATCCTCGTGCTCTTTGCCGCCGTGGGCATGATGTTCATGGCTTCGGCTGCGGATCTGATCATCATCTTTTTGGGACTGGAGACTTTCTCCCTGGCCATTTACGTCCTGGCCGGATTCTTCCGCACCCAGCCCAAATCCAATGAGTCCTCCCTGAAATATTTTCTCCTGGGCGCTTTCTCCACAGGATTCCTGCTCTACGGCATTGCCTTGATATATGGGGCCACGGGAACGACGAACCTGAAGGGCATCTATGAATTCGTCCGCAAGATTCATTTATTCACCGACCCCCTGCTGCTCATCGGCATGGGCTTGCTAATCGTTGGGTTCGGGTTTAAGGTGGCCTCGGTGCCCTTTCATATGTGGACCCCCGATGTGTACGAAGGGGCTCCGACCTCGGTCACCGCTTTCATGTCGGTCGGCGCGAAAGCTGCGGGGTTTGCCGCCTTTCTGCGCGTATTTCTTTATGCGCTCTCCTCCCTGCAAACGGACTGGGTCTGGATCCTCTGGGTTTTAGCCGTCCTGACCATGACCCTGGGAAACGTGGTGGCCATCGCCCAGAAGAATATCAAACGCATGCTGGCTTATTCCAGCATCGCCCACGCCGGGTATATTTTGGTCGCCATGGTGGCCGCCAGCGAATTGGGCACGGCCAGCGTCCTTTATTACCTCTTGGCGTATGCCTTCATGAACCTGGGGGCTTTTGGGGTGGTCATCCTGTATGGCCGGAAGGGTGAGGAAAATATCAACATCGGCGACTACAGCGGGATGGCCTCCAAGTATCCGCTTCTGGCCGCGGCCATGGCCATCTTCATGTTTTCGCTGGCCGGAATTCCTCCGACTGCCGGCTTCGTCGGAAAATTCTATATCTTCAGCGCAGCCGTTAAAGCGGGATACATCGGCTTGGCCATCATCGGCGTCCTGAACAGCGCCCTGTCCGTATACTTCTACCTGCGCGTGACCGTGATGATGTATATGCGCAACCCCGAGAAGGAATTTGCCAGATTAGACCTTTCTCCGGCCATGGTCATTGCCCTTATGATTGCCGTTTTGGGCACCCTGCAGATGGGCCTTACCCCTTCCCGATATCTAGATCTGGCCAGACAATCGGTCCTGGCCCTGATGTGAGTCATTCGCGAAGGCCGGTCAATTTGTTAAAATTTATTTTAGAATGAGCCCGGAATACCTCGTTTGACAGGGGGAGAAATTCTGTGCTAATTTTCTACTCGTAGGCAAGCGTTCTCTGGGCCCCAAGCCTTCGGCCTTTGCCTAGAACGCAGAATCCCGCCAGCGGAGGAGTGAAGGGGATGACTCTGCAAGAAGTCAAAGAAATCCTCGACGCCCAGGTGATCGTTGCTCCCCAGGACTTGCAGATGAATATTAAAATGGCCTGTGGATGCGACCTGATGAGCGATGTCTTGGCTTTCACCAAAGAGGAATCTCTGCTCATGACCGGCCTCACGAATCTTCAGGTAGTCCGGACAGCAGAAATGGCCAACATTATAGCCCTGGTCTTTGTCCGGGGAAAGGAACCGGACCGGGAAGCCATCGCCTTGGCTATTTCGAAAAATATTCCCATGCTGCTCACCGATCTGCCCATGTATGAAGCCTGTGGCCGCCTCTACCAACGCGGGCTCCCGGGTTGCTCGGAAGCTGAGGAGGGGAGCTGCGCAGCGGATGAAGGATGAGTCGGTCGGCGAAGAGTCCTTCACCATCACGGGCAGGGATTTTTCCAATGCCGGCGAGGTATCCAGCAAAGTAAAGAAGATTTTGCAGGATTTAGGTGTCTCTCCCAGAGTCATCCGGCGAGCAACCATTGCCGTTTACGAGGCAGAGATGAATGTAGTTTGGTACGCCAGAAAAGGGACCTTGACTCTTTCCGTCACCCCCGAATTGCTGCATATTCGAGTGGAAGACGAAGGAGAGGGGATTGCAGATATAGAATTGGCCATGAAAGAAGGGTACTCCACGGCCTCTGAGGAAATCCGGGAGATGGGCTTCGGCGCCGGGATGGGCCTGCCGAACATCAAGAAGAATTCCGACGAATTTTATATCGCTTCGGTGGTCGGCCAGGGTACGGTCCTGGATATAACTATCCGCAGGTAATGGGAGAGTTCAGGAGTCGGGCGCCAGCTCTTTGGTTTCAGAATGCTAAGAGGAAGGTGCCCTAGAGCTCCAATGAGATGTTAAGAGAGTATAGCGCGGACCTGCACATTCATTCGTGCCTCTCCCCTTGTGCCAGTCTGGACCTATCCCCCCGGGAGATTGTTGAGAGAGCCGTGACCGAAGGTTTGGACATCATCGCCATCACGGACCACAACACGGCGAAGAATGTCCAGGTCGTGATGCGCCTGGGAGAGAAGCGGGGTTTGAAGGTCATTCCGGGGATGGAGGTGCAAACCCGGGAGGAAATTCACCTCCTGGCCCTCTTTCCGGATTGGCCCTCGACAGCCGCCTGGGACGAGGAGGTCCGGCAACACCTTCCGGATGTGCGGAATGATCCGGAGATTTTCGGGGATCAGCCCGTGGTGGACGAGGAAGGGAACATCCTCGGGTTTGAGGAGCGGTTGCTGCTGAACTCCATTGCCCTCTCTCTGGAGGATGTAAAGCGTCGGGTGGAAGCGCATGGGGGACTTACCATTCCCTCCCACTTTGACAAAGGCTCCTTCAGCCTGATCAGCCAGTTGGGATTAATCCCGGAGGACATGGAGCTGGAAGCCCTGGAGATGAGCCGCAAGAGCCAGTTTCGGGAAGCGGGGGGGATGGCCAACGTTTCCCCGCATATTCCTAGGATTGTGTCTTCCGACGCCCACCGTTTAGAGGAGATCGGCGGCGCGCGCACCATTCTTCTTTTGGCCGATGCCAGCCTAGAGGAAGTGCGCTTAGCCTTCCGTGGCCAGGGAGGGCGGCGAATCGTCAAAAAGATTGATCGCGGGATGATCTTCCTGTAAGAAATGCATTCCCCGCAGAGCCCGCGGAGTACGCGGCTCCGTGCTCTCAGCAGGCTCTGCGGTAAAAGATTATTTATGAAAGCCTATTGCCATAGGAGGAAAAGATGACCTTTCGAACGATCGAGAAGAAAAACTTCTCCCCTTTCATCGAAAACCTGATCCAAGCCATGGAGGTAGTGGGGGTGCGGGAGAAAGTAGAAGGAAAGTACGAATTTGCCCCCCTGGAATCACCCTCCCAGCTCCGCCTGGACTATGACGTGACCCTCCTTTCCCCCAAAAAGTACCTTCTCCCGTCGCGGGAGACCCTGCTGAGATTCAAGACCGGGAAGGCGGTGAGTTGTGAGCCGGCGCTGGAGAGCCGGCCCTTGGCGATCGTCGGGGTGCACCCCTATGACCTTAAGGGCATTGCTCAGCTCGATCGCATCTTTGCCGATGCCAATCAAGATGAGCATTACCGGAGGAAGCGACAAGACACGGTGATCATCGGCGCGGACATAAAGCGGCCTTCGCCCTATGCCTTTTGCAAATCCATGAACTCGGCGACTGTGCGGGAGGGCTTTGACCTGTTCCTCACCGACCTGGGAGAGAGCTACGTAGTGGCGGTAGGCACGAACAAGGGTCAGGGAATCCTGGAAAAACATGCGGTCTCCAGAGCTGCCACGAAAGAGGAGGTAGGAAGGCGGGCAGAGATCCAAGACAAAATACCCTACCTGTTCTCCTTGAATACCGTGACCACGCCCTACGAACAACTGCCCCAGCTGCTTACGGATCATGCGGAGAGCAAGCTGTTTGCGGAGCTGGCCGAGAAATGCTTCAGCTGCGGCTCTTGCAATTTAGTCTGCCCCACCTGCTACTGCTTTGACGTGCAGGATGATATGGCCCTGAACTTATCCGAAGGAGAGCGATTCCGCCTGTGGGACGGCTGTTTACTGGAGGGGTTCGCCAAAGTGGCTACCGGAGAGAATTTTCGGGAGGACCGGGTGGAACGGATCCGCCACCGAATCTTTCGCAAGGGCAAGTATATCTACGAGAAATACGGGGAGCACGGATGCGTCGGGTGTGGCCGATGCGCTTCGGCCTGTCTGCCGGACATCGCTAACCCCGTGGAGATTTTTAACCGCTTAAAGGAGGGCAAGTGATGATGACTGCGGCGCAGGTTCAGACTGGCTCGGGCGAGCAAACCTCGATTTACCTGCCCAGACTGGCGGAGATCATCAGGACGGAGCCATTGACCAAAATGGAGAAGCTCTTCGAGATCAAACTTCGCCATGGCCAGGAGCTGGGGCATCAACCCGGCCAGTTCGTCGAAGTTTCTTTGTTTGGCATCGGGGAAGCGCCCATTTCGGTCTCCTCTTCGCCGACGAAGAAAGGTTCTTTCGAGCTGGCCGTTCGGGGCGTAGGGAATGTGACCAGAGCCCTGCATACCCTGGACCCGGGAGCGATCCTGGGGATCCGGGGGCCCTTTGGCAAAGGGTTCCCCGTGGAGGAGATGGAGGGGAAAGACATTCTCTTCGTAGCCGGGGGTATTGGCCTGATCCCCTTGCGCTCCCTGATTAACTACGTCTTGGGGCATCGCTCGGATTTCGGCCGGGTGCTCGTCCTCTTCGGCGCCAAAACGCCCGCGGAGCAACTCTTTCTGGCTGAGCTTTCTCAGTGGCGGGTAAGCAAAGAGATGGAATACTGGGAGACCGTAGACCGCTCGGATGGCCAATGGAAAGGGAACGTGGGCGTCATCACCACCCTCTTCCCCAAGATCACCATCGATCCGGGAAAGACCGTGGCGGTGATTGTGGGCCCGCCGATCATGTACCGCTTTGCCATCCTGGAGGCGCAAGTCAAAGGCATTCCCGATGACCAGATCCTTGTCTCCCTGGAACGGCGGATGAAGTGCGGGGTGGGCAAGTGCGGTCATTGTCAGATCAACCATCTATACGTCTGCCAGGATGGCCCGGTTTTCAGGTACGCGAAGATTAAGGATTTAAAGGAGGCCATTTGATGAAACCGAAAATCGCCTTTTTCGATTTTGCCTGTTGCGAAGGCTGCCAGCTGCAGGTCGTCAACCTGGAAGCGGAGATGCTCGACGTAATTGGCGCCGTGGATATTGTGCAATTCCGGGAAGCGATGACGGAGAAGAACGATGACTATGCCATCGCTTTTGTGGAAGGAAGTATCACCCGGGAAAAGGACATCCCCCGCCTGAAGAAGATCCGCGAACAGGCTGCCGTCCTCGTGGCCCTGGGGGCCTGCGCCACGATCGGAGGGGTAAATTGCCTGAAAAACTTTCAGCCCAGTGATGAGGTCAGAAAATATGTTTACGGAGACAAGGCCGAGTGGTATGAGACCTTCGCCGCCCGGCCCATCGATGCCGTCGTCCCGGTCGATTATTACATCCACGGTTGCCCCATGCACAAGGCAGAATTTTTAAAAGTGGTCAAGGCCCTGCTGTTGGGCAAGAAGCCGGACATTCCCACGTACCCGGTGTGCGTGGAATGCAAGCGGGCCGGCAATGTTTGCGTTTTTGAGCTGGGGTTGGCCTGCCTGGGACCGGTGACTCGCGCCGGATGTGGTGCCTGGTGTCCTACGTACCGGGATAACTGCGTGGGATGCCGGGGACTCGTCCCCGACCCGAATACCAATGCGGAGAAAGGGGTCCTGGAAAAGTATGGTCTCACCCTGGAGCAAGCCATCGGCCAATTCCGCATTTTCTTGGGATACTCGGAGGTAGCCAAATGAAGAACATCAACGTCAACGTGGATCATGTAACCCGCGTCGAAGGGCATGGGAACATCGTCGTTAGCGTAAAAGACGGAAAGATCGAAGAATGCAAGTGGGAAGTGGTAGAGGCCCCGCGCTTCTTTGAGGCCTTCGTCCGGGGGCGCAGTTACCTGGAGGTGGCCCATATCACCTCGCGCATCTGCGGCATTTGCTCCATCGGCCATACACTGGCTTCTCTGCAGGCGACCGAGGCGGCCCTAGGCGTTAAGGTCTCCGAGCAAACCCGCCTATTGCGCCGCATCCTGATCCAGGGAGAAAACCTGCAGAGCCATGTGCTCCATTCCTACTTCTTGGCTGCGCCGGATTTTGTGGGAGCCCCCAGCGTTTTCCCCCTTGTGAAAACCCACCCGGAAGTCGTCCTGCGGGCCCTGCGCATGAAGAAACTGGCCAATGATCTGTGCGATGTCTTCGGCGGCCGGACCGTTCACCCCATTACACCCACCGTGAATGGTTTCACCAAGCTGCCCGAAATCAAGGAGATCAAAGACATCCGCAAGCGATTGGTAGGTGCCGGGCCAGACCTTGAGGCCACCCTGGCGCTTTTCAAGACCCTGAAGATTCCTGACTTCAAACGGGAGACGGAGTATATCTCCTTGAAAACGAAGGAAGAATATGCCTTGTATGATGGAGTGATCGCCTCAACGGATGCCGGGACGACGCCAGTGGAGAATTACCGGAGCTGGACCAATGAATATCTGGTCCCGCACTCTACGGCCAAATATACCAAAAACGTGCGAGATTCCTACATGGTCGGAGCTCTGGCCCGGTTCAATAACAACCATGACCAACTTTCTCCTGGGGCCAAGAAAGCGGCCGCAGAGCTGGGATTGAAGGCCCCCTGCCATAAACCCTTCATGAACACCGTGGCCCAGGTGGTGGAAGCGGTGCACGCCGTGGACGAGTCCATCCGCCTCATTGACGAAGTTTTGGATAAAGGGTTGAAGGAAGAGGACCGGCGAATTTTGCTGAAAGCCGGCAAGGGCGTGGGAGCGGTAGACGTGCCCCGGGGCATCCTTTTCCATGATTATACGTACGACAAGAACGGGATCTGCCGGGAGGCCAACTGCGTCATCCCGACCAATCAGAACCATGCCAACATCCAGAAGGACATGGAAGCCCTCCTTCCGCAGATCCTGGACCGACCTCAGGATGAGATTCGGTTGAAGTTAGAGATGTTGGTCAGGGCATACGATCCATGTATCTCCTGTTCCACGCATCTGCTGAGAGTAAAATTTGTATAGGCCATGATTTACCATGCCATCGGCAAGCCGGAAAATTATCATCATCGGGGTCCAGCCGAAGAAGGTCTGCTGGGGAACAGCGCTGTCCCCCGAGGTTCAGGCGTCCATTCCCAAAGTTACCGACTTGATCTTGAAGGAAATTAATCAGGTTTCTGAGGATTTTTTCGCCACAGAGAATTCAGAGGTCACAGAGAGTAAATTCGAAATACGAATCCCGCGAAACGGGGGACTAAACAAATACGAATGTCCAAAGTTCAAATGAACCAAAATCTAAAAAGTTCAGTATTTTGAAATTACCATTCTGGATTTGTTGCGAAATTCGAAATTTAAAAAAATTTCTCTCTGTGACCTCTGTGGCCAAATAATGATTATGGACATTCATTTGGAAAAGGCAACCAAAGGAATTAAGAGCCCGGCGGCCTTCCGGCAAAACAAGAACCGGAGAAGACATTTCTTCCTGCAGGGCGTGGTCCAGGGCGTGGGTTTCCGCCCGTTTATCTACGGGCTGGCCTTGCGAAATGGTTTGAAAGGATGGGTATATAATTCATCCGAGGGGTTGCACATCGAGGTGGAGGGAGAAAAGAAGGCCGTAGAGAAGTTCACCCGAGAGCTACCCAAACAAGCCCCTCCCCGGGCGCGGATTGAGTCCCTCAGGTTTGAAGATTTGGAAGCGGCCGGCTACCCTTCCTTTGAGATCAGAAAGAGTGTAGAGGAAGTTGGAAAATACCAACTGATTGCACCGGACATCGCTACCTGTGCCGCTTGCCAATTCGAGGTTTTCGACCCGCAGGATCGCAGGTACCGCTATCCTTTTACCAACTGCACGAATTGCGGCCCGCGCTTCACGATCCTTGAGGATATCCCCTACGATCGACCCAAGACGACCATGGCCAAGTTCCGCATGTGTCCGCAGTGCCAGCGGGAATATGACGACCCGACGGACCGGCGGTTCCACGCTCAGCCTAACGCCTGCCCGAACTGTGGGCCGAAGATAGAACTTGGCGATGGGGCAGGGAAAGTTCTCGAGGTGAAGGACCCGATCTCCTCGGCCATCACCTTTCTCCGAGAAGGGAAAATCCTGGCCATCAAGGGTCTGGGAGGGTTTCTTCTGGCTTGCGATGCGAAAGAGCCGTCGGCCATTGAAAGGCTGCGCCAGCGGAAAGGTCGGCCCGACAAACCTTTTGCCATCATGCTGCGAGATCTGCCGGCGGCCAAAGAGCATTGCCAGGTTTCGGAGAAAGAGGAACAGCTTCTTCTTTCGCCGGAGAGCCCCATTGTTCTTCTGCGCTGGAAGAAAAGCTCTGCGATCGCCAAAGCCGTTGCCCCGCGCCAAAAATACCTGGGGGTCATGCTCCCCTACACCCCGCTCCATCACCTTTTGATGCAAGAATCGGGAATGGCGCTGGTTATGACCAGCGGGAACTTGAGCGAGGAGCCGATCGCCAAAGATAATGAGGAGGCCTGTTCCCGGCTGCACGGCATCGCCGATGCCTTCCTCATGCACGACCGGGACATTTACGTGCAGTATGATGACAGTGTGACGGCTGTCGTACAAGGCCAGCCGGCTGTCCTCCGCCGGGCTCGGGGATACGCCCCCTTCCCCATCCGCCTGCCCTTTCCCCTAAGGCCAATTCTGGCCTGCGGGGCAGAGTTAAAAAACACCTTTTGCCTGACCCGGGATGAGTATGCCTTCGTGAGCCAGCACATCGGAGACCTGGAGAACCTGGAGACCCTGAACCATTTTCAGCGCACGATCGAGCTGTACCGGAAGCTTTTCCGCATCCAACCCGAAACTGTGGCCTACGACCTCCATCCCGAGTATCTTTCGACAAAGTATGCCCTCAGTCTGCCGGGACAGAAGATTGGTGTGCAGCACCATTTCGCCCACCTGGTCAGCTGCCTGGCTGAAAACGGAGAAAAGGGTCCGGTGATCGGCCTGGCGTTCGATGGCCTCGGATACGGGACAGACGGGAACCTTTGGGGAGGCGAATTCCTGCTGGGGGGTTGCGGCTCCTTCGAAAGGAGGGCCCACTTTGAATATGTACCCATGCCCGGGGGAGCAGCCGCCATTCAGAAACCTTGGAGAATGGCCTTGAGTTACATTTATACTCTACTGGGCAGAGAAGGCGTGATGAGGCATCTGCCATTCTTGTCCCAGGCCAAAGAAGAGAAGATTCGGGTCATTCTGCAGCAGATCGATCAGAAAATCAATTCTCCACTCACTTCCTCCTGCGGCCGCCTCTTCGATGGTGTATCCGCTTTGCTGGGGATTTGCCTTTCGGTCTCTTACGAAGGACAGGCCGCCGTGGAGCTGGAGATGATTGTCGACCCAGGAGAGGACGGGGACTATGAATTTTTCCTCGAGGAGGAAGAAGGAAAAGAGATCATTCGCCTGAAGCCCGTCATCGAGGGAATTCTAAGGGACATGGAAAAAGGAACGGTTCCTTCCGTGATTTCAGGCAAATTTCATAACACCCTGGTGAAGATCGCTTCAGCGATTTGCCAAAGGATTAGCGGCCAGGGGGGGCCCAAAAAAGTCGTCTTGACCGGGGGCGTCTTCCAGAATCGCCTCCTCTCTGAGCGGATGAAGGCAGCATTAGAGAAAGCGGGATTTGAAGTTTTGACGCATCGGCGGGTGCCGTGCAACGATGGCGGCCTTTCCCTCGGCCAGGCCGTCATCGCCAATTTCATCTCTTAATAAATTTTCACCACAGAGGCCCAGAGGACGTAGCTCTGTGCTCTCACCGGTCTCTGGGGTAAAGGGCAAGGGGAATAAACTTTATGTGCGTTGCGATCCCTGCCAAGGTTAAATCGATCGAAGGCGTTGTCGCCGATGTTGAGGTCGGTGGGGTCTCCCGCAAGGTCAGCGTGCAGTTGACCCCGGAAGTCCAGAAGGACGATTATGTACTGGTCCACGCCGGGTTCGCCATCCACATCATCGATGAACAGGAGGCCCGGGAGACGTTGAAGCTCTTTGAAGAGCTGGGCGCGTTGGAAGCCGAGTAAAAAAGGGTTCTAGGGGTCAAGTGAATAAAATTAAAAGACTAGAACCCTCGAACCCTTGAACCCGGAATTTCGGAGTACGAATGAAGTTCATCGACGAATACAGAGACGGTGAAAAGGCCCGGCCGATCATCGAAGAAATCCATCGCTTGGCCGACCAACCCCTGAAACTGATGGAGGTTTGTGGAACGCATACCGTCTCCATCGCCCGGTATGGGCTGCGCAAGGCTCTGCCCGAGACGATGGAGCTGATCTCCGGCCCCGGCTGCCCGGTGTGTGTAACCTCCAATGGCGACTTGGACATGGCCATAGCTATGGCCCGGATCCCGGGGGCGATGGTAGCCACTTTCGGGGATATGGTTCGCGTTCCCGGTTCTGAATCCAGCCTGGCGCTAGAGAGAGCCACCGGCCGGGACGTGCGCGTAGTCTACTCTCCCCTGGATGGGCTGAAGATGGCGGAAGAAAATCCTCAGCTCAAGGTAATCTTCCTCGGGGTTGGGTTTGAGACCACGGCCCCAACGGTAGCGGCGACGGCCATAGAAGCCAGGAATCGAAGGTTGAAGAATTTCTTCATCTTTTCCGTGCACAAAACCGTGCCCCGAGCCTTGAAAGCCTTAATCGACCTGGGAGAAATAAAATTGGATGGGTTTCTTCTCCCAGGCCATGTGAGCGCGATTATCGGCAGTCGCCCGTACGAATTCTTGGCCGAACAATACGGCCTGGCCTGCGTGATCTCCGGGTTTGAGCCGTTGGACATTTTGCAGTCCGTGTTAATGTTGGTCCGGCAGCTTAAAAGCCGCTCGCCCCGGGTAGAGATTCAATACAAACGAGGGGTGAGACCCGAGGGGAATCCCAAGGCAATGGAGATCATGGCCCAGGCTTTCGAGCCCTCCGACGTAGAATGGCGCGGCTTGGGGCGGATCCCCGGAACGGGGTTGGCTTTGCAAAAGGAGTTGGCCGAGCTCGATGCTGTCCGGGTTTTTGACATTCAAGTCCCTTTGGTCAAAGAAACCAAGGGATGTCGCTGCGGCGATGTTCTCCGCGGCCTGGTTCGTCCGGAAGGATGTGCTCTGTTCGCCAAGGTCTGCACACCCCAGAACCCTGTGGGGCCGTGCATGGTTTCCTTCGAGGGATCCTGCGCTGCGGCCTATAAATATGGTTCATGAATCGGGTTTCGACCATTTACCGGGATAGCGACAGAATTCTTTTGGCTCACGGCAGCGGCGGTGAGCTCAGCCATGAGCTGGTGACTTCGCTTTTTGTTAAAGCATTCCATAACCCTTTCCTCGACCCGCTGGATGACGGGGCTGTCCTTAAGGTCGAGGGTGGAAGATGGGCCTTCACCACGGACAGCTACGTGGTCACTCCGGTATTTTTCCCCGGCGGCGACATTGGAAGACTGGCGGTCTGCGGAACGGTCAATGACCTTTCCATGAGCGGGGCCAAGCCCCTCTTTCTGAGTGCCGGGTTCATCATCGAGGAAGGGTTTTCCCTATCGTCCCTCCAGACGATCGTCGCCTCCATGCAAAAGACCGCTGGGGAAGCCGGCGTGAAAATCGTCACGGGGGACACGAAAGTGGTTAACCGCGGGGGGGCTGACGGAATCTTCATCAACACGGCGGGGATCGGCCTGATTCCCGAGGGCGTGAATATCTCAGGGCGCTATGCCCGGCCCGGGGATCGGGTCCTTCTCAGCGGAAGCGTCGGGGACCATGGTGTAGCCATTCTGAGTTCGCGGGAAGGGTTGCAATTTTCGACCACTCTGGAAAGCGATTGCGCACCCCTGAACGAACTGGTAGCCGGGATGCTCGAAGTTTCCAAAAAAATCCGCTGCCTGCGGGACCCCACCCGGGGAGGCCTATCCAGCACGCTGAACGAGCTGGCCCGGCAGTCGGGTGCGGGGATCTGGGTAGAGGAAGACCGGATTCCCATCAAAGAAGAAGTGCAAGGAGCCTGCGAGCTTTTGGGTTTCGACCCTTTGATCCTGGCGAATGAAGGCAAGGTTGTGGCCGTCGTTGCCGAAGAGGTTGCGGAAATAATTCTGCAGCGGATGAAAGCTCACCCTTTAGGCCGGGATGCGGCCATCATCGGGGAGGTGCGGGAGGAGCCCAGAGGAAAAGTGATCCTGCGCACGCGTATCGGATTAACCCGCATCATGGACATGATGGTGGGGGAGCTGCTCCCCAGGATCTGTTGATCGTTATCCTTTGATTTAATTTTTTGAGTATGTTATCAAAAGAGTAATTCTCCGAGGAGGGAAACCCATGGAAGAAGCAAAGATTTTAATCGTTGACGATGATCCCGACATCGTGGAAGCCTTGAAGATGACCCTGGAGGCGAATCATTATAAAGTCTACACGGCGGCTAATGGCACGGAAGGACTCAGACAGGTCAAGGCTGTGAACCCGGATCTGATCATCCTCGACGTGATGATGGACACCATCACGGAAGGATTCCAAGTGTCCTACCAGCTTCGCAACCCAGCTCCCAAGTCCGAGTACGCCAAGTACTCCCAAATTCCCATTTTGATGCTCACGGCCATCGTGGAAAGAAAGCACATGAAGTTCTCCACCAAGGAAGATGGCGACTTTTTGCCCGTGGATGACTTTGTGGAAAAGCCCATTCGGCCCCAGGTACTTCTGGAAAAGGTCAAGAAATTGCTCAAAAAATAATCTTCCATTTTGGGCCGCTCTCGGTAAGAGATCTCTAAGCCAAAATCCAAAAATTAGAATGCAAAATGGGAAATTGAGGAAAAATCCCTGTTCTTAGCTTTCGTTGTTAGCGATTTGATTTTGTGAATTTTCTTGGGGTTCAACCTACTCTGCGCGAAACCGCGACCATAAAACCAAAGACTTTTTTCTGTGGAGGAAGAGATGGACTCGATTTTAAGGAGCAAAGGATTGAGTCCGGATGTACCACAATATTACATCCGGCGGGCCTTGTTGAAATCCATGGGTTATACAGACCGGGACCTGGAGAAGCCGTTGGTAGCCATTGCCAACACCTGGAATGAAATTCTTCCAGGCTCCTATCATCTGGACCGCATCGCCCAAGCAGTCAAGAGAGGAGTGCAGGAGTCCGGGGGGCTGGCGACAATCTTCAATGTCATGGCTCCCTGTGATGGACAGGGGGCAGGGAATGTGGGTTTTAAGTATCTTCTGCCCAGCCGCGATCTGGTCGCCGCTTCTGTGGAGATGATGATCGAGCACGCCAGTTACGACGCGGCAGTGATGATCGGAACCTGCGACAAGATCATCCCTGGCCTGATTATCGCTACCGCCCGCTGCAACCTGCCTAGCGTGCTGGTTACGGGGGGGTGGATGCCCGTGGGTCATTACAAAGGGGACCGGCTGGACATCTCTTCAATGGGTAAATATTTCGTCATGCACAAACAGGGCAAGATTTCCCGGGAGGAATTAAACGTAGTGGAAAGCTGCGCCTGCCCCGGGCCTGGGGCTTGCTGCCTGATGGGGACCGCCAATAGTATGGGCGTCGCGGCTGAGGCTTTTGGCCTTTCCCTACCCGGTAATTCTGGCCTCTGTGCCACGGATGCAGCCCTGGAGCGATTGGCCGAGGAGGCCGGCCGAAAGGTGATGGAACACGTACAGAAGAATCTTCGCGCCAGGGACATCATGACGCCCGCAGCTTTTCAGAATTTGGTCAAGGTGGCTTGTGCCACCAGCGGCTCCACCAACCTGGCGATCCATTTTCCAGCGTTCGCTCATGAGCTTGGATATCCCTTTACTCTGGATGACTTCGACCGGATCAGTCGTCAGACCCCTTCTATCATGGAGATCAAGCCTTCGGACCCGAACTACCTGATGGAGGATTTTGCCCGTGCGGGTGGCCTCCAGGCCGTCATGAAATCGATGCAAAGCCTTTTGGACACCAGCGTCATGACCGCCAGCGGCCAAACCCTGGCCCAAAATCTTAGGTCGGCCGAAATTCGCGACCCGGAGGTCATTCGCGCCCTCACTAACCCCAGGAATAAAGAAGGAGGATTTGCCGTGCTGAAAGGCAACCTGGGTATTTCTGTAGTCAAGCAGACTGCGGTTCGGCCGGAGATGCAGAAGCACCGGGGGCCGGCTCGGATCTTTGAGCAGGAAGAGCATTGTATCGAGGCTTTGCTTTCGGGAAAGGTGAACGAAGGAGATGTTTTAATCATCCGCTATGAAGGACCCAGGGGCGGGCCGGGAATGCGGGAGATGGTCATGACTACCTATCTGATCGTGGACATGGGCCTTGACAAATCCGTAGCTTTGGTGACCGATGGGAGATTCTCCGGAACCTCCGGGGGCCCCTGCATCGGACACGTCTCGCCGGAAGCCATGGTGGGAGGGCCGATCGCGGTACTCCGCGATGGGGACATCGTTGAAATCGACATCCCTGCCCGGCGCTTGCAGGTGGAATTGAGCGATGCCGAGATCAAAAAAAGGCTGGCATCCTGGAAGCCTCCCCAGCCAAAAGTCACCCACGGGTGGCTGGCCCATTTCGCCAAACACGCCACCAGCGCCGATCAAGGGGCTTACCTCGAATGAGGCGAAATCAAAAATGCTGCATTTTTTCTCTCTAAATACAGGGTTCACCCCATTTACTCACCATACCATCATAGGTAAATTGATTGAATTGATGATTTGCATCCATCAACCCCAATAAGAAAAGAAAAAGGAGGTTCTTCCATGGCACTGGCAGGTTCACAGACCGAAAAGAATTTAAAGGAGGCGTTTGCCGGAGAATCCCAGGCGAACCGCAGGTACCTGGCTTTCGCCAAGAAGGCGGAACAAGAAGGCTTCAAGCAAGTGGCCAAGTTATTCAGGGCGGCTGCTGAGGCGGAGACAGTCCATGCCCACGCTCATCTGCGAGTTCTGGGAGGAATAAAGTCCACGAAAGAAAACATCCAGGAGGCAATTGCCGGCGAGACGCACGAATTCAAGAAAATGTACCCGGAGATGCTGGCGAAAGCCAAGGCTGAGGGAATAAAGCCGGCTGAAATCAACTTTGATTACGCCAACCAGGTGGAAAAGATCCACGCCGCCCTTTATGAGAATGCCCTGGCTAACTTAGGGAAAAACAAAGAAGTGGATTACTACGTCTGCCCAGTGTGTGGAAACACGGTGGAAGCGAAAGCCCCGGAGGCCTGCCCCATCTGCGACACTCCGGGCTCCAAATTCATTAAAATTTCCTAATCCTTCTTGCAGAATTTCCCCAACAATCCTTTCCCGGAGAAGAGGGCTTTCCAACGCTCTCTTCTCCGGTGGTATGCCAGCCACAAAAGAGATCTGCCCTGGCGGAAGGACCAGGACCCGTATCGGATCCTGGTCTCGGAGTTCATGCTGCAGCAGACCCGCGTGGAAACCGTCCTTCCTTATTTCGAACGTTTCCTGAAACTCTTCCCCAACTTGCCGGCCTTGGCTAAAGCATCGCTGCAAAGTGTGCTCAAAGCCTGGGCTGGATTGGGTTACTACGCTCGCGCCCGACACCTCCATGCCGCAGTCAAGACCATCCGCCGTGATCACGGCGGGAAGATTCCGTCGACGAAGAAGGACCTCCTCTCCCTCCCGGGATTCGGCCCTTACACGGCCGGCGCGGTGGCCAGCCTGGCTTTCAACGAGCCAGCAGCTGCCCTCGACGGAAATGTCAAGCGCTTTCTCGGCCGCCTCCTTGACTCTGGGGGGAAAGCATCGGCGGGCAGCCGTAAAGATTTCTTGGAAAGAGTCGTGGAAGAATTGATTCCCTCAGGCCAAGCCTCAGATTTCAACCAGGCGATGATGGATTTGGGAGCGATGATATGTACCCCTGTCCGGCCTCGCTGTCCAGAATGCCCCGTCAAAAGAGTCTGCGCCTGGCGCGGAGTGGAAGACCGGAGAAAAAGATCGAAAGCAAAAATTAGAAAAGAAGTATGGGCAGTGGCTGTAGTCGAGCTAGGGGGCCGCTTTCTTCTACATCGGAAAGAAGGGCAGGGGCTCTTGGCGGGTCTCTGGCAGTTTCCCATTGTTGTCCTGAATGAAAAAGGGATCTCTAAAGAAGCCGGGGCAGGAAGAATAAAGGATGAGCGGAAAAAGGCTTCTCAAGAAAGAGAAACACTCAAGAAAGCAATGAAAAGGAGCTTTGGGCTAGAAATTAAAATAAACGCTCCACTTCCCACCCAGGAGCATCAATTCACTCACATGCACGTAACCATGAAGCCTTTCCTTTGCTCCCTTTTGAAGATAGTTCCTGGGGGCCCAGCCCCAAAAAATGTTCGCTGGATTAAACCTTCCAGCCTCTGCCGCTATCCCATTTCCAGGGCCATGGGCAAAATCGTGGCCTTGATTCCTAATCCCTCCCTGAAAAGACAGTAATCACTCGTACCCACCATCCCTCTCCCTCGACCCGGAGACTGTGTCGCAATGAAGGGAAAGGGCCGTCATTCCCGCGAAAGCGGGAATCCAGGGATTTTGAAAAAGAATAAGTTACTGGAAATCACACGATATTTTTCTATGACCGGACCCGCCTGGATGCCCGCCTCCGCGGGTATGACGAATTATGACACAGCCTCCCGGGGGAGAGGGGAGGGTGAGGGGGAACCCGGAAATTCCCTTGTTTCCTTTAGGCGACTTTCATATGATTTAGGCAATCTTATTCTGAAGACTTTCGACTTATGCCTTTTTAAGGAATATCTTAAAAACGTGCCTGATCCCTATTCTATACAAACTATGGAGGTGCTTTAGATGAATCGGATGATCACGATGACATTGGACATGGTGGTGATCGGGGCGGCCCTGATGCTGGGGGCGCCGGTGGCTTGGGCGCAAGCCGGCAGCGATCGCTTTCCGCAGCTCACCAAGGAGACGCTGAACGAGGAGCAGCGGCGCGCTGCTGCCGAAATCCTGAAGCAATCCACCAGCGGCATAGCCGGCCCGTGGAATGTCATGTTGCGCAGCCCCGAGATGGCCGACCGGCTCACGAAGCTTCTCGACTACGTCCGCCTCAAGACCTCCCTGCCGCTCCGGCTGAACGAGTTCGCAATCATGATCACGGCACGGCACTGGTCGTCCCAGTACGAGTGGTGGGCGCACCACCGGTTTGCCAAGAAGGCGGGGTTATCTGAGGAAGTAATGGCCGATCTGGCACAGGGCAAGCGGCCGGCGGCCATGCAACCCGACGAGGCAATCGTCTATGATTTTTGCACCGAGCTGCACCGGACGCATTTCGTCAGCGATGCCACCTTCAAGAAGGCCAAGGAAATGCTGGGCGAGCAGCAGGTGGTGGATCTCATGGCCGTCAGCGGAGCGTACACGCTGGTCTCGATGCTGTTGAACACCGCCGAGGTCATGCCGAACGACGGGTCGCGGCCACTTCCGCCACTCACCAATCGCTGATGAGCCCTACTCGCTCTGGCAATATTCGAGGCTATGGGGCAGTTAATGGCTCACGCAAAGACGCGAAGGTCGCAAAGGGAGAGACATTAATACATTTAGAATTCAAGAAAATATTAAAAGCTCTTTGCGCTCTTGGCGCCTTGGCGAGAGATAGGGCCCACGACTCACGCCTCACGGCCGTTGATGCAATTTTCCTTGACTTTTCAGTGTCTCGACCCAGGAAGCTGTGCTTTCTTCCCGGATCGAGGGGACGCAAGCAAGCGTAAAGGAAGTCCTGGAATTCGAGGCAGACCCGCGCGAGCCGATTGAGGCGTCCAAGCATTCGGACATTCAGGAAATCATCAATTATCGCGTAGCGATGATGAAAGCGGTGGAAAGCCTGAAGGATCGTCCGCTTTGCCTGAACCTCGTCAAAGGTCTACATATCGCACTCCTTGACAGCGTACGCGGCAGGAACAAGGCCCCTGGCAATTTCCGCCGCATTCAGAATTTCATCGGCCCTCCCGGATGTGATGTCGAGAACGCGACATTCGTTCCACCCTCAGCGGACAGGGTAGGTCCAGCCATGGACAACTGGGAGAAGTACCTGCATTTTGATGAAAAGGACCAACTTGTCCAGCTTGCCGTGGCAAAAGCCCAGTTTGAATTGATTCATCCTTTCTTAGATGGAAATGGGCGCATAGGGCGCATGCTCGTTCCTTTGTTCTTGTTCGAAAAGAAGATGCTATCAAGCCCTATGTTTTATGTAAGTGCCTACTTCGAGGAACATCGGGACGTATATTATGATCGGCTTCAAGCAATTTCCCGGACAGAGGATTGGAACGGCTGGATTCATTTCTTCCTGACTGCCGTTGTGGAACAGGCCGGGGTCAACACAGAGAAGACAAAAAGCATTTTAGCGCTTTACGAATCGATGAAACGGGAAGTTCCCAAGGCCATCCGGTCGCAATATGCGATTCAAGCGATTGACGCGTTATTTGACCACCCGATCTTCCACAGCACCGATTTCATTGTTCGGTCGGGAATACCCAAAGACAGTGCCATTAGAATCCTCAATGCGCTTAAGAAGAGCGAGCATGTGCGCGATCTCCGGCCTGGGCGAGGCAGAAGGGCAGCCATAATGATCTTTCCCAAATTGATGAATATCACCGAGAGAGAGAGTTGAATGGGAGATATGCAACACAAAATCATTTGAGTTGCAAAAAAGTTATTTGATGCAACACAAAACAAATTGGGTTGCATGGGTGCACCACAAAGTATTTTGAAAAGGAAATTCAAGGGTTATCTTAGCCTTTGGAAAAGAGGTTCAATATGATGTAATTGGTGAAAGTAGGATACGATTCTACGTTATACTTAACATGTTAAGCTTTGGAAAAAAGGTTCAATATGGGTAATCGGTGAACCCGTTTCCCTGCCCGACACTAAAGACCTTGCCCAAGAGGACCTCTACCGGTGCAGAGTTGGATTTGGTTCTGGAGAAGGGAAGAAAGCGCATTGCCGTCGAATGCAAGTTGTCTGCGGTTCCGGAAGTCGGCCAAGGCTTTTGGAGCGCCCTCGCGGATTTAGAGATCAATGAAACATGGATTATCGCTCCCGTTAAACAAAGCTATCCGATCAAGAAGGGCGTAACGGTTGCTCCCCTCATGGAGTTTATCCAGTCGCATAGAAATTCGTAGTCCTTGACGCCTTACGCCTTACGGGTGCTGGAGTGGAAGAGTAGCCGTGCATTAGGGGGAATGAATCAATTTTTCAGGAAATAAGTTATGCACCGCAAGAATCAACGTCCTCAGGGCGTCCCCGTCCCCATAACGTCCCCCCACCGGACGCGCCGAAAGACCCCGCACCGGTGAGCTTTTCGTTGGGCAGTAGCAAACGCAATAAGGAGAGAACGCTTTGATTCTTACTGATGCTCAAGCTGTCTCCCTTGAGGAGGCATTGAACACCATTGAGTCGATCGGCATTTACCTAGCCCTTCCGCGATACAACCGCCGTTGGGAGACGGGGTTCGGCCACGTCGCTTGGTATTACCAAGAGGCAGAATATGATCAATCCAAGAACGCGAACAAGAAACGCACGGACGCTGGGGCATAACAATCGCATCCACCGAGCCACCAGCAGGTTGATGCGAGACGTTGGCTGCGCAGGGGCGGTCTATGCCAGTATCAAAAGACGATAAGTTCTTCAGGTCAAAACTCAAAATCGAGCGGGCCAAGCGCCATATCCAGGAACTGAGCAACGGGATTGTAGATTATCTTAAGGCTAGGCCATTCAGGGTTGTTGTCGAAAAGGACCCAAACTCCCCCAATCACCTTTGGACACTGAGAGTGAAAAATGAAGTGCCATGTCACTTGTCCGCAATCATTGGTGATGCCATCCATAATTTGAGAGCTTCGCTTGATTTGCTGGCCTCTGACCTGGTTTCAATGGCCGGGGGCAGTACGAAAAATGTCTATTTCCCTTTCGGCGATGATGCCGACGGCTTCGAAGAAATGATTAAGAAAAGGCATCTCGACCAGGCGGGAGATGATGTTGTAGAAATGGTAAGATCGCTTAAGCCCTACAAAGGCGGAAATGAATTGCTAAGGACGATTCATGATTTAGATATCACTGACAAGCACAAGACCCTAATTCCTACCGCGCATTATGCTGGAATCAAAAACTTTCAAATGTTGAACGCCAGTGGCCCATTGTTAACGATCAATAACATGCATTGCGGCCCCATTCGAGATGGGATGGTACTTATGAGCTTGCCTCCTGCCCGAAATGTCAGCATTGGTCAGACATTCCAGCCGTCATTAAGGATTACTTTGAATGAAGGGCCACTCGCGAGGGACAAAGATATCATTGAGGCGCTCAAAGAATTTACGTCCCTTATAGAGAGGATAGTCAGAACCTTTGAAGAGCATTTTGAAAACAAAGGAACATAGAGGCGTCCACTTGTAGACAGCTCACATGGAAATGGAGAGTGGGCGGGGACGTAGCTCCGATGATTCCGATATTATAGGGGATCGGTAAGCGCTTAGTCTCTTCTCTCAAATTCCCCTTCACATAGGTGATCGTCTCGATCCGCCGGTGCGGATGCTAGGGGGACCCCTTCAAGTAAGGGGGCGAATAGGCGAACGCCGCTAATGGCCGGCGTTTTTAAGAAATCATCCATAGACACCGCAACCCTTGGGAATTTACTCTGCAGTTCTCCATCCTCGGCTACCCATGGAATTCCCATTTCAAAAAAAGGGGACGGTTCTATTTATTGCCAAGGGAGATTGAGTTTAGTGGTAGAAGAAAATAAACTTGAAAGGGTCTCGCTAAATAGAACCGTCCCCTTTTCTACCCTTTTCTACCGGATTTGCCGGAAAAGGATTAGCCGTTCCTTCCAGCGAGTCAATATTTTTCCCATGCTGAGCGTTTTCGAAAACATTCAGGTGGCCTTACTCGCCATGCAAAGAAAGTCAAGGATGATTTTTGCCACGGCCCGGAAAATGGCGCGGCAGGAGACCGAGATGATTCTCCAGGATATCGGCCTGGCCGGGCAGGAGGAGGTTATTTCGGGGACCCTTTCGCACGGAGACCAGAAGCGGTTAGAGCTGGGCATTGCCTTAGCCGCCAATCCCATTCTTCTTCTGCTCGATGAGCCCACGCAGGGCATGTCCCCTGACGAATCCGCAACGGCCATGGCGCTGATCGATCGGATCGCCCGGGAACGCGGGATTACCTTGCTTTTCATTGAGCATGATATTGAGACGGTTTTTGCGCTGGCCGAAGTGATTAGGGTCTTGCACTTAGGGGTCCTCATCGCCGAAGGGAAGCCCGAGGAAATCCGGGCCAACGATGAAGTTCAGCGAATCTACCTGGGTGAGCGAAAATGATTCTCGAGGTAAGAGAGATTCACACCTTTTATGGATTGAGTCACATTCTTTTTGGGGTTTCCCTGAGTGTTGACGAAAAGGAGACGGTACTCCTTTTAGGGCGGAACGGGGCCGGGAAGACAACGACCCTGAGGTCGATTATCGGGCTTACCCCTCCGCGGTCCGGTGAAATTACTTTTTATAGGCAGTCGATCACTCGCCGGGCGGGGAATGAGATTGCGCACTTAGGGATCGGATTTGTTCCTGAGGATCGGCGAATTTTTCCCAACCTGAGCGTATGGGAAAATTTGGACGTGGCGCGCAAACCCAAGCGGGGGGGAGGAGTTCGTTGGGACTTCGAGCAGGTTTGTGATCTGTTCCCGATTTTGAAGGACCGCCGCAACCAGCTTGGCGGAACATTGAGCGGGGGGGAGCAGCAGATGCTCACCATCGCCCGGACCTTGATGGGGAACCCGGACCTCTTACTCCTCGACGAGCCCTCCGAGGGGCTTGCGCCACTGGTCGTGCAGACCCTCGGAGAACAGATTCTCAGGCTCAAAGCCGAAGGACTCATGATCCTCCTCTGCGAGCAGAACACCCACTTTTCCTTCCCTCTCAGCGACCGGGCTTATATCATCGAGAAAGGGAGCATACCTTATCAGGGAACGGTAGCTGATCTGGAGAGCAACCGGGATATCAAGATGCGCTACCTGGGCATCACGTAAGAAATCCGACCCGCTCCCCGCCCTCCCAAGAAATAGGTCCTTAAGCGTTACTTCCTTGAATTCAATCGAATCTATAATTAGTAACTTGTGACTATTACACCTTGTAATAATCATTTACTTATTCATTGCGCAACGCCTCGCTCGGGTCCATCCGGCCTTGAACACCGCCATTAATTCCTTGGCCACTACCCCCCTGCTCTTCCTTCCCAATGACTCCAAGGCACCAGTGCTATAAAATATCCTTCTTAACAATCCGCAGCAGTGATCTCGGTTCGTAAGAATTTTTTGCGGGAATTTTTAGCAAAATTTTTGCTTGACAAACCTGCTTACTAGTAAGTAAACTTATCCTCAGGGGTGAATAGGTATGGAACACGATACAAAAACCCAAATCCTTGATCTGGCCGAGAGCCTTCTGCTCAACCGTGGGTTTAATGGCTTCAGCTATGCGAATATTTCTTCGGTCCTGAAGATAAAAAACGCTGCCGTCCATTATTACTTCCCCGCCAAAGCTGACTTAGGCTTAGCCATCATTCAGCGGGCAAGAGAACGATTTGTAGATTGGGCTCAGAATGAACGGATGGTTGCCAAGCTGCCGGAAAAAAAACTTGAAGCTTTTTTCCGCGAGTATCTGAAGTTCCTTGAGGCCGGGCAGCAGGTCTGCCTGGGGGGAGCTCTGGAAACAGACTTCAAGACTTTGCCATCCGAGATGCAGGTTGGAACCCGGAAGTTTGTCTCTGATGTTTTGGTTTGGATGGAAGGAGTTCTTGAAGAAGGACGGGAGAAACGCACCTTCTTCTTTCCAGGAAAGGCAAAGGATCAAGCCATTTTAATCCTCTCCAGCTTACAAGGGGCTTTGCAGATGACGAGAGCGGTAGGGTCCTCCTGCCTCCATTTGGCCATGGCTCAGATCAGGCGTTTGACAAGCAGAGGGTAATTTTTTTGCAAAGATTATTTACTTATAAATAAGTAAGGAGGATGGCGAAGAAGACCTCCTGTGTGCCAGGTGGTCTTAATTATGGCCTGGAACATGGGAGCTTGTGAGCAATAATCGCATTTGGAGTGCTGTGGAGCAGAAGATCTTTTAGGAGGGAATAATGAGTGATTTGGATGGGAAAAGAGAGATGAAACAGTTTTCTGCCGCAGACCTGAGGAAGATCTGCCTTGAAGCGGGTGCGGATGATGCCGGCTTTGTAAATATCGATCGCGAGGCGCTGCAGAAAGAACGAGACGGCATTCTCAGGGTTTATCCCCTTACGCGGAGCATTATCTCCGTCATCAAAGTTATGAATCGGGAAAATATTCAAAGCCCCGCCCGTTACATTGCGAATGATGAATACCATAGTGTGGGCGAGGAATTTGCAGGGATATGCCGGGGAATCCTTCGCCGTTTCAATAAACTGGGCATTCGGGGAGTCGTTCCCACTAAGTCCTGGCCCATGGACCTGAATCGGTGGCCGGGCAAGATTTGGGATATCAGCCACAAAATTTTAGCGACCGAGGCAGGCCTCGGCCAAATGGGAATGAACCGGATTGTCCTCCACCCCAAATATGGCGCCTTCATTCAGCTTAATTCCATTTTAATTAACGCTGGGCGGATGAATATAATCGCCCCTTGGCGGAGAACCCCTGTATAAAATGCCATCTTTGTGTCGCAGTGTGCCCTACTGGAGCCATTAGCAAAGATGAACCATTTGACTTTTCCGCCTGCAGTACGCATTGCTATCGCGATAACATGATCGGTTTTCAAAAATGGATTCAGACAATCATTTCCTCGAAAGATTTCGCCGAATACCGCACCCGGTACAATGACAGCGAGACAGCTTTCCTATGGCAGTCGCTCATGTTCCGGATTAGCTATCGGTGCGGGTATTGTGTAGCGGTCTGTCCTGCCGGCGAAGAGGCAAAACGATTGTACGAGAATGACAAGGGAGACTATGTTCAAACGGTATTGAAACCCCTTCGGGAAAACCCCGAACCGGTTTATGTGCTCTCTGGATCAAAAGCCGAATCAGCGGCCACGCGAAACTCTCAAAAGCAGGTCAAAGTGGTTTAGCATTGGGAGTGAGGGACGCCCATTAAATTATTAAATTGTGGAAGAAGGACAAAGAAAAAATTTGTCCAACCAGACGTTGGAGCCGATCGCTCCCGCTCCGGCTCAACTCCGTCTTAGGCAGCAGTTCAACCACCCCATTGCGAGAAAGAAAGGCCATGAAGGCATTCGTCGTCGATCGTTATAAGACCAATAGCGCGGTACGTCTCGGCGAGATGCCGGAACCGGAAGTCCGGAACACTGATGTACTGGTCCAAGTCCACGCGGCCAGTCTAAACCAGCTGGATTGCAAGATTAGGGACGGCGAGTTCAAACTCATTCTGCCCTATCGCTTGCCACTGATTCTAGGCAACGACGTAGCTGGAGCCGTAGTGCGTGTCGGATCCAAAGTGCAACGGTTCAAGCCGGGCGACGAGGTTTATGCGCGGCCGCATCAGGACCGGATCGGGACGTTCGCGGAATTCATCGCCATGAATGAAGCTGACGTGGCGCTAAAGCCCAGGAATCTCACCATGGAAGAGGCAGCTTCCATCCCTCTGGTAGGCCTGACAGCTTGGCAAGTATTGATTGAACGAGCCAACCTGGAGAAGCGCCAAAAAGTCCTGATCCACGCGGGTTCCGGTGGAGCAGGCACATTCGCCATTCAACTGGCAAAGCACATCGGTGCAATGGTGGCGACTACGACGAGCACGGCCAATGTCGATCTGGTCAAAAGTCTCGGCGCGGATGTCGTCATCGACTACAAGAAAGAAGATTTCGAGAAGGTCCTCAGCGACTTCGACGTCGTCCTGAACAGTCTAGGCAAGGACACGCTCGAAAAGTCTCTCAACGTGCTGAGGTCCGGTGGAAAGCTCATTTCCATCTCCGGTCCGCCGGATGTAGCGTTCGCTAAGGAGAACGGGTTGAATTGGTTTCTGCAACAAGTCATGCGTCTTATGAGCTTCGACATCCGGAAGAAGGCAAAGAGGCACGGTGTCACCTACTCATTTCTTTTTATGCAAGCCAATGGCGGGCAGTTGCGCAAGCTCACATCTCTCATCGAAGCGGGCACTATCCGACCGATCGTAGATCGAGTCTTTCCGTTTGAAGCGACGAATGAGGCTTTGCAATACCTCCAAACGGGACGCGCGAAAGGCAAAGTCATCGTCAAAGTGAAGTGAAAACTAATTTCCCGATCGTCACGGCGACGACAAGGTCCTGCGTGAATCATTCTTATATTTGTTGAATGGAGAGTTATGAGTGCGCCAGAAACAAAGAATATGACAGTGCGTAACCCATGGAAAGATGCGCCAACCAAACGCGTCGACGTCGCAGGGACCAAATTTGCTTATCGCGAGCTTGGGCCTGATAACGGGGTGCTAGTTACCTTCCTTAACCATTTGGGTGCGGAACTCGACAGGTGGGATCCACGAGTCGTCGACGGCATCGCCAAAAGACGTAGGGTCATTGTCTTCAACAACCGGGGGATCGGTGGTTCGGAAGGTAAAACTCCCGCCTCAGTTGAAGCAATGGCGCGCGATGCTGTGGCCTTCATCCGGGCCCTCGGCTTTACCCAAGTCGACCTGTTTGGCTTTTCCCTTGGCGGCTTTATCTCGCAGGTGATCGCCCTTGAAGAACCGCAACTGGTTCGAAAGATCATTTTGGCGGGAACTGGACCGGCAGGAGGTACGGGTATCGACAAAGTGACGTCGATAACCATCCACGACATGATAATGGGCGCGCTGACTTTCAAGCACCCGGAATACTATCTCTTCTTTACGGAGAGTAATGAAGGCCGCAGGTCTGCTCGCGAATTCTTGGCACGCTTGAAAGAGCGCACCAAAGACCGCGACAAATCGGTTTCAATCGCCGCCTTCATCGCACAATTGAAGGCCATACATGCATGGGGGCGCCAGTCTCCCGCCGACCTATCGCGCGTTCGCCACCCTGTTTTGGTTGCGAATGGCGATCACGACAAGATGGTGCCCTCCAGCAATTCGGTCGACCTGAATCGCCGCCTTCCAAATTCAGAGCTCGTCCTCTATGACGACGCCGGACATGGGGGCATCTTCCAGTACCACGAGGCGTTCGTGAAAAAAGCCCTAGAGTTTCTAGAGACTTGAGACACCGTAATCGCAATGAAGAGCGTACGCGCGACTCTCGCCGAACACAACAAGTGACGAGCCTTCGGGTTTTGTCTGGGTGCTGCCTA
>CAVXFA010000071.1:0-20630 GCA_963760605.1 uncultured delta proteobacterium
GGCTTAAGCAAGCTTCGGCTACGAACCCGTTCCTGGTACGGGCTCTGGCCGTCTTTGCCGACCATGCTTTCCACCCCGTGCTGGTCTATCAGCCGGAAAAGAGAATCGCTCTTGGTTCGACCCATCCGAATCCGATTAGATAGAGGGTAAGACGTGTAGATCGGGACGTGGGTGCAAAGTGAACTTATTTGAGGGAGACGAGAAGGCGGATTTGCTAGTGGCCTACCGTTGGTGTAAAGTGCACCCTGAGATGTGGTGGAAAGGTTAAGTCTTTTCAATTCTTGGCAGATCTGCTATATTTAGCTCGGAGGAAGACCGCGGTGGATAGTGAGAGAATCACGGTTCCTAGAGAGAAAATCGAAGAGTTTTGCCATCGGTGGAAGATTGCGGAATTTGCACTCTTTGGGTCCGCTTTGCGTGAAGACTTCCGATCCGACAGTGATGTCGACATTTTAGTGAGCTTCGGAGAGGATGCGGACTGGGATTTATTTGATTGGGTCAATATGATTGAGGAGCTAAAGGGCATCTTTGGGCGGGAAGTGGATTTGGTCGAGAAGACCGCCCTGAGGAATCCCTTTCGCCGCCATTACATTTTGAACACTCAAAAGGTAATCTATGCGACCTGACGAACGTGATGCTGCTTATATTTGGGACATGTTGGACTCGGCCCGAACTCTGCATGGCTTCGTCACGGGCCTCAGCTTTTATAACTACAGCCAGGACAAGAAACTACAATTAGCGGTTGAGAGATCATTGGGGAGGCGGCTCGGCGCGTATCCGAAACATATCGACAGGAACATCCTGAAATCCCTTGGCAGAATATCATAGCTCAGCGAAATGTGCTGGCCCACGAATACGGTGAGATTAAGCATGAACTGATATGGAAGGTAGCTACGATTCGGATCCCGGAGCTTATTTCGTTGCTCGAAAAACTAATCCCCGCTCCACCCGACACAGGGATATGAGGTACTCTCCATCATGAAAAGGACGGAAGATGGGGGCGTTCATGCAGGACGTGCTTAACTTCAACGTGTTGTAGGGCTGCTTTTGCAATCGCAACGTTAATGTTTTCTACTGATTCGCCATGATAAAATGAATTTATGCCCAAAACTCCTCAGGATGGGTTAAAGAACTTTCTTTTTCGAGACCTCAATCAAAACATTTTAATTGAAACGGCCAGTGACCGTATGGCAGATGGATCGGGCAGAATTATTCTGAGGGACGGCATAAAAATGCCTAAAGTGCGCTAAAGTGCCTAAAATGCCTGAAATTGGGTCGTCCAAACAAATTTTATAATTTCCAGATTATCTCCAATTTATTAGTTGTGCGATATTTAGCCTTCGAGTAGAAAAGACAGGGGAAGGGTGACGGCGAACTTCCCCGGTTTACTGATTCGTCGTAGGCTTGGAAAGGGAGAAACCTTTTTCCCCTAAAGGTTTCCAGAAATTTGGGACTTTTGGGAAAAGTTCTTCCACTTTTGGCCTTGCCAAGTAAAAGGGTCCAGATATAAATGGCCTGCAAGAATAGAGGGTTAAAATAGTTTCATCGTTTTGGTATATGAATTGCTGCTATAATCATGCAAAGATAGAAGTCAATGCAAATTGTCGGGGCGAAAATAAGAATCGAGCCTGCAACCTTAAACCTCAACGAAAGGAGAAGGCTATGAAATGCCTGAACACATTGTTTAAAGCCTTTCTCGCTATGGGTATCGTATTCGCCTTCAGCATAACTCTTGGGGAGATAGGGCCGGCTAATGCTGACATTCTAACGGTTGTCCGTTCAGTTGGGAGCCCATTCTTAGCGAATCCTACTGGACCCTTCGTTCCAGCCACCCCCTTTTATTTTCCCAAAAAATTCCAGGTTCCTCGGGAAGCGAGCGACGTTTTTGATAGGGGGGAGGATGCAGAGGCAATCAAGGCCTGGTTACTGCGAGAGATAGTTAAGGGCGAGGGTCTGGATTTGATTTGGACTGGAAACTTTAGAGAGGAGTTGGGTGCCCCGGCCATTCGGGGTGAGGATGTGATAACAATTTTGAAGAAGAAGTGATGATATATTCTATATTTTCATTCACTGTTCCCCTCATCTGACCTATCCCTGTCCTAATCGAACACCCTTCGCTGGAGATTCCGATCGTTGCCTCCAAAATCGGCCCCAAAAAACAGGAGGGAGATGCCGGTAAGAATCTCTTTTCCCAACCCATCGTGATCCCCTTGTGGGGGATCTGCAGCACTTCCCATTTTTCTTGCTTGCTTTCTTCCAGTTAAGGTGGTATAAAAATCTGAAATTTTTTCTCTTCTGCAAACCTTTCAGAATCTAAACGATCCATAGGAGTAGAAAACATGACCAAGATTCCACCCGGAACGATTCAAGCCTATCGAAGTGTAACCACGGCTTCGGTGGCAGATGCCCTGTGGGAGCAGGGTACCTCAGGACACATGACGCACGATATCAAGCCGATCTTCCCGGTAAAAATTGTAGGACCGGCGATAACTGTGCTGGAAGAGCCAACGACAGAACGGCAGCCGCCGACTCACGCGCTGGAACTCATCGATAACTGCGAACCTGGCAGCGTCATCGTCATCTCCATTAGCGGCTTCCGGGATGTGGCCATCTGGGGCGGAATCATGACCGCTGGCGCGGTGGCCAACGGACTCGAAGGCGCGGTCCTCGATGGTGGCGTGCGCGATGTCGAAGAGATCCAGCGAGACTATCATTTCCCGGTTTTTTCGCGGTCCATCGTCCCTTCGACCACAGTGGGGCGATTCAAATCTGTAGCATCCAATGTGCCGGTTAAAGTCGGCGGCATCACGGTTTACCCGGGTGACCTAATGGTGGGCGATCGAGACGGAGTCGTGGTGGTGCCTTCCGGCATGATTGAAAAAGTGTTACAGCTGGCTCTGGATATTGAAAAACGAGAGCAGGAGCAGACTAAACTCATCCGGGAAGCCAAGTCCTTGATCAAGGGGTTGGAAAAATACAAGCGTATTTGAGAAGGAATGCCAACCCTTAAAGAAGGGAGGGTTTGACCATGATCGAAAGACATGTGACTTTCAACGTCATTCCTGGAAAGGAAAAGGAATTTGAAGCCCTCTTTAAGGAGGAGTACAGCCTGGCCATGTCAAAACAACGGGGATTTGTCTCGGTGACACTTCTCAAGGAGCAGGAAAAGGAGTCTATTTACCAGATGGTGATTCGTTTTCAATCCCTCGAGACGGCTGCGGCCTGGAGAGATTCAGCAGAGCATAAGGCCCTTTCTCCCAAGATCAAGACCCTCTACAATGGAAGCACAGTCCAGGTCTATGACGTAATCGCCCAGAAATAGATTGTCCCGAGAAATGGATCGAGAGATCCACTATTGGGGAACCGGGAGAGAGTCGAAGCAAACTCAGAGAGTCCTCGATTTTCTCGGAACAGGTTTCGGAACGTATTGGAGACGGTTCGTCGCGATCGGGCGGGATCTTAATAACAATCTATGAAATAAATTCTTATTGAAAGGAGGATCGATATGTACGATGTCGTGACTTTTGGAGAGGCGATGATTCGGCTCTCACCTCCCCACTTTCAGAAGTTAGATCAGACTCAAATTCTCGATGTAAATGCCGGTGGGGCTGAATTGAATGTGGCCGTGGGAGTGACCCGTTTTGGAATGAAGAGCGCATGGGTCTCAAAGCTTCCTAAGAATGGCTTGGGATACCTGATCCGAAGCCGCGCCCAGGGGTTTGGAGTCGATTGTTCTCATATCGTCTGGTCTGATCAGGGAAGGGCCGGGCTTTATTTCGTGGAATTTGGGGCATCCCCCCGTGCCTCGAGTGTCCTCTACGATCGGGCGGGATCCGCGATCAGCATGATCAAACCGGGTGAAGTGGATTGGGCCAAGGTCTTCGCCGGATCGAAGCATTTCCATCTCAGTGGAATTACTCCCGCCCTGAGTTCATCCGCCGCGGAAGTATCCGTCGGGGCCTTGAAAGCTGCGAAGAAGGCCGGCTGCACGGTCTCTTATGATCTCAATTACCGGAAGAAACTCTGGACACCCGCAGATGCGAAAAAGATCCAGGAACCCATGATGGCAGACGTCGATATTCTTATTACCACTGAGGAGGATACGAATGTCGTCTTCGGCATCAAGGAGAAGGATTACGAAACAGCGGCCGAAAGATTGGCCCAAACCTTTAAATTTAAAGTCGTCGCCATCACGCTGAGAGAAGATCTCTCGGTCTGGAGGAATAACTGGACGGCCATCGCCTTTCAAGATGGGAAGATCTTCCGGGATAGAAAGTATGAGGTGGAGATTGTGGACAGAGTGGGAGCAGGAGACTCTTTTACCGCCGGATTTCTCTATGGCTGGCTGAAAGAGAAAGATGTTGAAAAAGGGGTCCGCTATGGAAATGCCTTTGCCGCACTCAAACACACCTTACCCGGAGACTTCAATTGGAGCACCCGGGAGGAGGTAGAAAACCAACTCAAAGGTGCAGGTCTAAGGATTTCGAGATAGGAGGAAACCATATGGAGAAGAGAGAAGTCTTTAATCGGATAATTTCCGAGGGATTGGTTCCGGTGGTCCGGGTCTCTTCAGCCCAAGAGGCCATCGATGTAGCCGAGGCCATCAAGGAAGGTGGCGTCAGCCTCATCGAAATCACCATGAGTGTCCAGGGAGCCATCGAGGTCATCAAAGAACTGACTCAAAAGTACAAGGATAAGATCATCATGGGTGCAGGGACTGTTTTGGATCCTGAAACTGGGCGGGCCGCCTTGCTCGCTGGGGCTCAATTCCTTGTAAGCCCTACCCTCAACCTTGATCTCATCCATCTCGCCCACCGTTACAGCGCCGTGGTCATCCCGGGGACAATGACCCCCACCGAGGTCCTAACTGCCTGGAATGCAGGTGCGGATCTGGTTAAGGTCTTCCCCGCTGCTCAGCTGGGAGGACCGGAATATATTAAGGCGCTGAGGGGACCGCTGCCACAAATTCTTCTCGTTCCCACTGGGGGGGTAAACCTCCAGAACGCCGGAGCCTTCATCCGGGCTGGAGCTGCGGCACTCGGGGCGGGAGGCGAACTGGTGGATAAGAAGGCGGTCAAAGAGAAGAAATTTCATATTATCACAGAGAACACCCGCGCCTTTCTCAAGGCCATCCAAGAGGCCCGAGGAACGTAGCAGAAAAGGGCTGCTATTTTTCCCCAATAGGGGATATCCGAAAGGGTCATCATACGCCCTAGTAAGCAGATGGTAGGCTTCTTCCCGATGGACGGAGGGGCATCCTCGCTCATCAAAGATCCCTTTTGCCCGGTGATAATAGGCGCTGGGATTGCGGACTTCGTCCCGGACCTTTTTCTGCAGGAGCGAGCCGTTCCACTGCGTAAAATCCCCATCCCAATGGCGCCCTTTATTCCGGGCACCCCGGTGCACCTTGACCCCTTCGACTGTAGCAAAGATAATCCTTCTGGCAGAATACCCGAGGGGGACGCGGGTCCGGACTAGAGAAGATAGCGAATCGCGATTGATCTCGAAAAGGGCTGAGATGAGAATCGTGCGTTCTATACCCAATCTAAAGGCATTGCGGCGCGAAATTCAGGGTTCTCTTGGTTTCGTCCCTACCATGGGTTACCTCCACGAGGGCCATCTGTCCCTGGTGCGTCGGGCAAAGGCTGAAAACGACTATGGGATCGTGAGCATCTTTGTAAATCCTACGCAGTTCCTCCCCAACGAGGACTTCCGTACGTATCCGCGTGACGAAGGGAAAGACCTGGCTCTATTGGAAAAGGAAGGTATCGACCTCGTCTTCCTCCCAGAGGTGAAGGAAATGTATCCGGACAACAGTTGCACCTTCGTTACTGTAGAAGGCCTCAGCAATGTCCTTGAAGGGGCCTTTCGGCCGAGCCATTTCCGCGGCGTAGCTACCGTGGTGACCAAGCTCTTCAATCTCGTGGAGCCCACCCGTGCCTACTTTGGCCAAAAGGACGCCCAGCAGGCGCTGGTGATCAAGAAGATGGTGGCCGACCTGGACATGAACCTTGAACTCATCGTTTGCCCAACCATTCGAGAGGAAGACGGGCTGGCGATGAGCAGTCGGAACGTCTTTCTAAACCCTGAGGAGCGGCGTTCTGCCCTCGTCATCTATCGCGCCCTCTTCGCCGCCCAGGAACTTTGGTTGGCCGGTGAGCGCGACGGCGAGACGTTGCGCCACCGGATGCGCCAAATGATCGAGAGTGTTCCGGGGGTCCAGATCGACTACATTAGCGTGGCCGACCCAACAACCCTTACCGAGTTAGAGCGAATCAAGGAATCGGCTCTTGCTTCCCTAGCAGTGAAGATCGGCCGCACCCGGCTGATCGATAATGTGATCCTGAGCGGATTGTAAACCTTTAGGTCACCTGTCTTAAAGGTCAGATTGTGCTCAAATTCGTTTGACACCCAATCGCCTCCCTAGTATACTCACAATATTGAAAACCGAGTTTTTATCAAACCCATTTGGGAAACCCAGATGATGGGTCAGGCTTTGACGCTGCGCACGGTACCTTCCGATTTCATGACGGTTCTGGCCTGTTTAGATTATATTAAGCCTGGCCATGTCCTGGAGATCGACGCCAGCCGCGTTACCGATTCAGCGGTCATGGGGAAGCGGGTCCGCTATGAGGCGCAGCGTCTCGGTGCAGTGGGCATTGTACTCGACGGAGTGACCCGGGATGCGGCGGCGCTCCGGCGGATGGGGTTTCTATTTTTTGCCCAGGTCGATCGTTGGTTTTCATTTCCCTAAGACTCAATGCTACCGGCCGACCCCACTTTTGGGATCGGCCTTTTGGCTATGAAGGAGGTCAAGATGCGCATTGCAATGCTGGGCGCGGGAGCCATGGGATCGGTATTCGGCAGCCTGCTGGTGAAGGCTGGTTTCGATGTGATCTTCCTCGATATCTGGCAGGAGCATATTGGGAAGCTCCAAAAGGAAGGCCTCCGCGTCCGCGATGCCAGCGGGAAAGAAGAGCTCATCCCGGTCCGAGCCTTCTCATCTCCCGAGGGCCGGGAGCCGGTGGATCTCGTCTTCTTAATGGTAAAGGCGTATGATACGGACTCTGCCCTGAAACAATGGAAGGGACTCTTCGGGGAGAAGACCCTCCTTCTCACCATGCAGAATGGGTTGGGGAATATAGAGCGGATCGGTCGCCATATCCCCCTAGCTCGAATCATCCCCGGGGTTACCTCCCGCGGAGCTTATGTCATCGGGCCCGGGGCGGTGAACAATTCGGGCCACGCTGAGACGGTCCTGGGGGTTGTTCATCCCTCTCAGAAACAGGATTCGCAGCGCCTCTCAGAAATCTTCACTCACGCCGGAGTGGAGGTCAAATTCGATGGGGAGCTCGATTCCCTGACCTGGGGGAAACTCCTCATAAACGTGGCCCTCAATCCGGTGGGAGCCCTTACCGGCATGCGCAATGGAGAGACAGTCTCCTATCCGCCAACCCTTCGTCTCCAGGAGCTAGCCATGAAAGAGGGGATGGCGGTAGGGAAGGCCAAGGGAATCTCTTTCCGTTACAATGATCCGGTGAAGAAATTGAAGGAGATCGTTTCCGGGGCCCCCATGAATCGGTGCTCCATGTTGCAGGATCTGGATCGGGGAAAGCGCACGGAGATCGATTATATCAATGGGGCCGTCGTGAAATTAGGGGAAGAATTGAAGATCCCCACCCCGATTAACGAATCACTGACCTTACTGGTAAAGGGCAGGGAGAAACAGATCTTGGAAAGTGGGGCGGGCCGCTGATGGAAGAGAGGTGAAATATAGCGTCCCTTTTCGTGAGGGCCTCCTTTACAAAAGGCTCTTGCGATCCCGGCTATAATAGAGTGGACTTTTCTCCCGCTTAGCCTTAAAATAAAATCAGCCTATGAAGGGGGGTGAGGGGGATGTTCGCCGGTCAAGATCTGTTAATTCTCTTAGCCATCGCTTTCTTTATTTTCGGGGCCAAAAAGCTGCCCGAAATTGGGTCAGGGATGGGCAAGGCCATCAGGGGCTTCAAGAATGCAGTCAATGGAATTGAAAAGGAAACATTGGATGCTCCCCCTGAAAAGCCGAAGGTGGAGTTACTTGAAAAACCGAAGGTAGAGCCTAAGGATTCGGGCCTGCCGAAGTCTGGATAATTCACTTTTTCGAGGTACTCTTAGGAATCTAGCCAAATCCTAAGTATAGCAGTCTGAAAGCCTCATTCCAAAAGGAGGGGAATTAAAATGCTGGAAGGACTCTTGCGACCCCAACATTTATTAATAATCTTGGGGATCGTGTTGCTAATATTCGGTCCCGGAAGACTCCCAGAAATGGGCGCGGGAATTGGAAAGGGTATAAGAGAGTTTAAAAAGGCCATATCCGGTGAAAAAGATAAGGAGAGAATCCCGGAAGATACTTAAAAAAGCCTAAAATTTCACGATTATTGAAAATTCGCCCATGGGAAGAATATCCGGCAAAGAGAGCTCTAATAATCCCAGAAAAGCTCAAGGACAAGCGGGTTTTAAAGAAATGTTTTGAGAAGAGGGATCTTAGTCCGACGATCCCGGCCACGTTTACACTCAGTCATAAAGGTGGGAATACGAGGCAGAAGGAGCGGTCGTCAGCGGAGAGCCTCAAGAACGCCGGACGGGCATCGCCAAATCTTTGAAAACACCCCCCGTCGCCTCCGCGGGCGGCCACCCCGAAAATCCCACGAATCCCCGCTGAAACGGCCCTTAACAAACACAACATGAAAGAAAACCCTTCCCCGCAGTACGGTCCGATAAAATAAAGTATTCCCCTTTAAAAAATAGGGGAATCACCTTATTCAACCCCTGATGTCTGAGTGAGATAATGAACCTTCCGAGATGTTACGATTCCAGGGTGAAGATTTACCCAAAACCAGGGATACCCCGGAAATGGCCGAGGGCCAATAGGATTAAGGATTCTAAAGGCGCATAGGGTGGATTCAGCCATGAACCCAATTCTCCTCTCCCGGTTGCAGTTTGCCGTTACCACCATGTTTCACATCCTCTTCCCGGTGCTGACCATTGGGCTCGCCCTCTATCTGGTGGTGGTGGAGTTATTGTGGTTACGGACCAAGCAGGAGATTTATTATCGCATGTACCGTTTCTGGGCAAAAATTTTTGCGATCAATTTTGGCGTGGGGGTGGTATCCGGGATTGTCCTGGAATTCGAATTCGGCACTAATTTTTCCCGTTTCTCTCAGGCTGTGGCCAATGTCTTCTCCCCGCTCTTAGCCTTTGAGGCCATGACCGCTTTCTTTCTGGAAGCGGGGTTCCTGGGCGTCATGCTTTTTGGCTGGAAGCGGGTCCATCGGTCCATTCATTTCTTGGCCACATGCCTGGTGGCGGCGGGTGGCATCCTTTCCGCTTTCTGGATTTTGGCAGCCAACTCCTGGATGCAAACCCCGGCCGGCTACAAACTGGTCGATGGAAAGTTCATGGTGACCGATTTCCTGACAGCCATCTTCAATCCTTCCCTGCCCGTTCGCCTGGGCCACATGCTGGTGGCGTCCTTCGAGACGTCCATGTTCGCGGTTACCGGGATCAGCGCTTATTTTCTCCTCAAGGGAAAAGATGAAGAATTTTTTCGGCGTTCGCTGGGCATAGCTTTATGGATGGCCGCCTTTCTTGCCCCCCTGCAGGTCTACCTGGGGGATATGAGCGGCCGCAACGTCTTCCACCACCAACCAGCCAAACTGGCGGCCATGGAAGCCCATTGGCAAACCAATACTCAAGGAGGGGCTCCTTTCGCTGTAATCGCTTTCCCGGATATGGAGGAGGAGCGAAATCTTTACCAGATAACAATCCCGCAAGGTCTCAGCCTGCTCGTTACCCATTCCTTGCGGGGTCGGGTGCCCGGTCTCAAAGAATTTCCCCGGGAAGACCGCCCAAGTGCTCCCATCCTTTTCTGGACCTTCAGGTTGATGGTGGCCATCGGATTTATCTTCTTCCTGGTCATGGCGTGGGCGGGCGTTTTGTGGCGCCGGGGAACTCTGTATACGCACCGGCCGTTTCTTACGGACTTTAGTGGTCATTCAGCCCCTGGGTTTTCTGGCCACAGAGCTGGGATGGATCACCACGGAGATGGGCCGGCAGCCCTGGCTGGTCTATAACCTGATGCGGACGGCTGAGGGAATTTCTCCCATTCCGGCCGGGAACGTCCTATGGTCGCTGAGCCTCATCGTGATCATCTTCGGGTTGATCGGGGGAAGTTATTTTTACTACGTCCTAAAGACGCTGCGCAGGGGTCCCGACCTAGAGAGCCCCATTCCCCCCATTCAACGGCCGGCGGGCATGCCTGCCCGAGAAAAGGCCAAAGGGGAAACGGAGACTAAGGGATGAATCTCATCATCGTCTGGGCCGGCTTAGTAGGCTTCGTCATGATCCTTTATGTAATACTGGATGGGATCAGCCTCGGCGTAGGCTTGCTATTTCCCAGGGCCCGGGATGAGAAAGAGCGCGACCTGATGATGGACAGCATCGCCCCCGTTTGGGATGCAAATCAGACCTGGCTGGTATTTGGCGGGGGAGCGATCTTCGCCGCCTTTCCTGTGGTTTACGGTGTGCTTTCGAGCGGCTTATATATCCCCCTTTTTACTTTCATCTGCGGCCTCATCTTCCGTGGGGTCACCTTCGAGTTCAGGGGCGAGGCCAGCCGCAAGGAACCATGGAACAAAGCCTTCTTTCTCGGCAGCCTCGTGGCTGTTTTATCTCAGGGGTTGATGCTGGGGGGGATCCTTACCGGCATCCGGGTAGAGGGGAATCACTTTGCCGGAAGTCCTCTGGACTGGCTAAACCCATTCTCTGTAATGGTCGGCCTCGCCCTGGTCCCGGGCTACATGATGCTGGGATCGACCTATCTCATTATCAAGACCACGGGAGCCGTCCAGGAACGGGCTTACCGAGAGGCTGCTTGGTCGGGGCTGGCGGTCTTGGCCTTCATGGCTGTGGTGACCCTCTGGACGCCATTTCATTACCCTTTGGTCTGGACCCATTGGTTTAGCCCACCCCGCATTTATTTTGTGTGGGCTTTTCCCCTGATGGGCCTGATTGCATCCTATAAGCTTAGGAAGAGCCTCAAAGCTCGCCGAGAAATTCTTCCCTTAGTTTGTAGCATCCTCCTTTATCTGTCAGGATATTTGGGCCTGATCACCTCCCTTTACCCTTATGCGATCCCTCCCCGTGTCACCATTCAGGATGCTGCCGCCCAACCGGAAACCATGCGCTTCGTGCTCTGGGGGGCGGGGATCGTTCTGCCTTTCGTGCTGGGGTACCTCATCTACAGCTACTGGGTGTTTCGCGGGAAAGTGGGGCAAGAAAAATATTATGGTTGAAATTCATTTTCATCCCCCCGGGGTCCCTGGCTATGACGAAGGGGGCCCAGAAGGAGTAAATGTTTTTAACTTCTCAGAAAAAAGGGTGTAATATATTCTGAGTTCACTTCAGATAGGAAGAGGTACTGCAGAAGAGATATGCCAGAACGTAAACCGATATACGAAAAAATATTTCTGTGGGTGAGTCTTGCCTCTGCGCTCCTTGTGCTTACCGAGATCATTATGCAGTCCTTCGGAAAGAGCATCTGCTTTTCCGAGGGGTGCCGGATGACGGCCCAGTACGCGAGATTGGGTGACATCTTTGTCCTTCTCTCCGGCCTTCTTCTGTTTTCCTTCTTGGCCGTCCTCGCCCTGGTGAACCGGTATCCTCATGCACCGGTCGAGCGCCTCATCCGTTTCATCCTCATCGTCGCCCTGGCGTGCGAAGGGTTCTTTATGGGGTACCTGGCGTTCAGGATCCATACGTTCTGCATCTTCTGCGTGATCGTCTTCGGGCTGCTCATGACGCTCGCTATTCTGAGGCTTTTGGCCGGAGAAAAAGAAGTGATCGCCGGATTTGCAGCCCTGCTCGCGGTCTTCAGCCTTCAATATCTTATCCTGCCGGCAGGCGTGACCGTGAACCTGCCTGTGAAGGATCGGCTCATCCTGTTTTATAGCAAGGACTGCTGGCAATGCGACGAGGTCATCAAGGAGATGGAAGAGAAAAAGATAGCGGTAACACTTCAGCCGGTGAACGAGGTTTCCGGTTTCCTGAAAAACATGGGCATCGAGCATGTTCCCACGCTGCTGGTAAATGATCCGTACCAGAAAGTATTTCTTACGGGGAGGGATGCGATCCACCGTTACCTGCTCGTATGCCTGGTGGCAAAGAAGCCAGCGGTCCAGGCAGAAAAGAAAGCGGGGACAGGACAAGAGGACAATCCCCCTGCCGGGGACGCGGCCTTGACGCCGGATCTGTATAACCAGCCGGGCATCCTGAATTCCCCGAATGGGCCGGCGACTGACGAGGGCATGTGTAAGGAAGGTGAAAGCTGCAAATGATCAACGGGTACGATCAGAGAAGTCGAAAGGTCTATGGCCCTCTTGGCGAGCGTAGCGCAACACCCCTCGCTGCCATGTCCCGCTGCCGGATGGGTGCTTTAACGACCGAGGCCTATCAGAACAGCCCCGGCAGATCGGGGGCAAAATCTACCCCAGTACGTGCAGGTTTCGCCATTCGGGCCCTTCGGCAGGTGAAAGGAGGACAGAATACATGAAAGCGATTCCTTATGTGCCTATTCGTAAACCATCTTTGAAAGCTTTGTTGGTCGGTTTGATTCCTTTTGTCGCCATGTGTTTTTCCATTTCATGGTGGGATCGGGTTTATCCCTTTATCTTCGGTTTGCCCTTCAGTATCTTTTGGATCGTGGCCTGGATCCTTATTACGCCGCTTTTTATGGCAGTTGCCTACCGGATTGAAACCGCCCGGATTGCCGCAGAGGCCCGCCGCAAGGAAGGAGGGGCGCAGCATGAGTAACAGTACCGTCGCCTTAAGCGTTATCTTTGGAATCGTCTTGATTAGTTCGGCCGTCGGTATGTATGCGGGTGCCCGGCGCAAAATGAATCTGGAACAGTGGACGGTGGCTGGACGGGGCTTCGGTTTGGTTCTGGTCTGGCTTCTGATGGCCGGGGAGGTCTATACGACGTTTGCTTTCCTCGGTGCCAGCGGCTGGGCCTATTCGCGCGGGGGTCCCACGCTGTATATTATGGCCTACCTGACGTTGGCCTATGTGGTTTCTTTCTTTTTCCTGCCGCAACTTTGGGAGATCGGCAAAAAGTTCAGTATGCAAACCCAGTCGGATTTTTTCCGGCAGCGCTACGGGAGCAAGAACCTGGCGGCCTTTGCTTCGCTGATTGGTGTTGTTTTCATCATCCCCTACCTGCAATTGCAGCTTACCGGCCTGGGGATCATCGTGGAAGTATCTGGGTTCGGGGGCATTGGCCGGATAACGGCGATGATCATTGCTTTTGCGCTGGTTGCGGCCTTCGTATTCGTCAGCGGTGTCCGCGGCGTGGCGTGGATCAGCGTCATCAAGGACCTCCTGATGTTATTTGCCGTTTTCTTCATCGGGATTGGCGCTACCCTATATGTATTTCGGCGGTATTGGCGAAATGTTCACTGCCCTGGTCAACGCCAAACCCACCCATCTTACCTTGCCGGGAGCGACGAAAGTCATGGGCCATTCCTGGTATATTTCGACCGTTCTGTTAACTTCCCTGGGTTTTTATATGTGGCCGCATTTGTTTGGCGCCACTTTTACCGCCAAGAGCGGCAACACGCTGCGGAAGAATGCCGTCATTATGCCCCTTTATACCATTACCATGCCGCTTATTTTCTTCGTCGGCTTTACCGCCATTTTGGTCGTGCCGGGCCTGAAGAACGGCGATTTGGCGCTGCTGACGATTGTGCGCCAGAGCTATCCCCCATGGTTTCTGGGCGATTATAGGTGCGGCCGGCGCGTTGACGGCGATGGTTCCGGCGGCCATTCTGATTCTGGCGGCGGCGACCTTGTTCGCCAAGAATTTTTATCGGGAAATGATTTCTCCCGGCCTGACGGACGACCAAGTCGCCAAGCTGGCCCGGGCGCTCGTCATCGTGATCACCTCGATCGCGCTGTACTTTGCCATCTATAGTTCGACCACCCTGGTCAACTTGCTCCTGATCGGATATGCCGGGGTGACCCAATTTTTACCGGGTGTGACGTTCGGCTTGTACTGGGGCCGCGTTACCAAGGCGGGGGTCTTTACCGGCCTGGTGACGGGTATTGCCGTGGTGGCCTATCTGGGACTCAGTAAGCAGGATCCCTTCATGGGCATCAATGCGGGTTTCTTTGCCCTTTGCGTCAACTTTGTCGTTACCCTCCTCGTCAGCTGGATGACTCCGGCGGAAGCCAACCGTTTTGCGCAGGATCCCGTTTCCGCCGATCCGGCGAAAGGAAGTGTTCAATCATGACCGCGAGCGGAAGACGTAAGCCAGAAGATTCAATTGTCGCTCATTATCCGGAAGCAGTTGAGTGGCGCCGTGCCCTGCACCGGTGCCCCCAGCCCTCCTGGCTGGAATTTTACGCAACGGCTTTTGTGGCGGAAAAATTGTCCGCCTGGGGTTATGAAATCCGGATGGGGCGAGAGGTCGTGGCGCCGGAGAAGCAATTACTCCTGCCCGATCCAGAAAAGCTTCAGGAAGAGTATGAGCGGGCACTCAAAGCCGGGGCCAGGGAAGAGTTTTTGGCTCCGGCCCGGGGTGGGTTTACAGGGGTGGTGGCCGTTTTGCAGGGCGACCGGCCCGGCCCGACCGTGGGGTATCGCTGCGACATAGATGCCAACGAGGTGACGGAGTCCCCGCAGGCCTCCCACCTCCCCGCCAAAGAGGGATTTTTATCGCAGAATCCGGGTTATGCCCATATGTGCGGCCATGATGCGCACACCGCCGCAGGACTTCTGTTGGCCAGGCATTTTGCCGATAACAGACATACGCTGAAGGGGCGCGTCAAGTTCATCTTCCAGCCCAACGAGGAGAATCTATCGGGGGCGGCAGCCATGATCGCAAAGGGCGTGGTGGATGACCTCGACTATTTGATCGGCGGGCATGTGGGGGTGGCGCTGCAAAAATTGGGGCAGATCTCCTTCAACATCCACAGTTTCATGGCCTTAACCCGTTTCGAGGTGACTTTTAGCGGCCGCCCAACCCATGCCGCTGTTCGCCCGGACCAGGGCAAAAACGCCTTGCTCGGTTCCTGCGCGGCGATTACCAATCTCTATGCCATCGCCCGGCACGGCCTCGGGGCCACCCGGATCAACGTGGGTTTCCACCAGGCGGGCAGTACATGGAATGTGATTCCGGAGAAGGCGTACTTCCGCATGGAGACCCGGGGCGTGAGCAACGAACTCAACGAGTATATGGTGGAAAAATCGCGCGAGGTGATTGCGGGCGCGGCCAAGATGTACGGCCTGTCGGTGGAAATGAAGCCGGCGGCGGTGGCGGGGGTGGCTGAAAATTCGCCGGATATGATGGCTTTAGCGGAGCGGGCTGCCCGCAACCTTCCGTCTGTCCAGGAGATTGTGCCGGCTTGCGCCTTCAATGCCTCGGAAGACATTACGCTGATGATGGAAAGGGTGCAGCAAAGAGGGGGAAAAGCGCTGTTCGCTTTGTTCGGGACACCGGTTTGCGGTGGGCATCATAATTCAACCTTTGATCTGGATGAAGCCGTGATCAAGAACGCTGCGGAATTTTTCGCGGCCCTGTATCAGGAAGTGATCGGCCAATAAAACTGGATACAGGTTTGCATGGCTTTATCTCTTAAATACATTGAAAACCTCCTATATAAACGCTGTTGTTGCCTAAAGATCCGGTCGAATTACCTGAATGTCTTTATAAAGAGCCGGTTTATTCTCTTACATACCCAGATAAGCTTTTCTGACTAAATCAGATTTCAAAAGGTCTTCGCCCCTACCTTCTAAAACGATCTGGCCGGTTTGCAGGACATAAGCCCTGTTGGATATCTGAAGCGCCTCAAAGACATTCTGTTCTACCAGTAACACAGTGACCCCGTTCTGGCTGATCTCCACAATAATTTTAAAGATCTCGGAGACGAGTTTAGGCATCAATCCCAGAGAAGGTTCATCTAGCATGAGGAGGGAAGGACGAGACATCAACCCTCGGGCAATCGCCAATTGTTGCTGTTCTCCGCCGCTTAAGGTCTCTGCCCGCTGGTTTTTCCTCTCCCTCAGAATGGGGAAGAGATGAAAAACATTTTCCAGGGTTTCCTCACTCTCTTCTTTCGAGTCAAGCGGATAGGCCCCAAGTAAGAGATTGTCCAACACCGATAGCCTGCCGAAGAGCCTTCGGCCCTCGGGAATCATCGATATTTTTTTCTTTACGATCTCATACGGGGGAGTAAGGTGGATGGGTTCCTTATTAAAATAGATTTCGCCGCTTTTAGGATGGAGAAGGCCTGCTACCGTTTTTATAAGGGTGGATTTGCCGGCACCATTGGAGCCCACCAAGCTCACCACTTCCCCTTTCCGGACCTCGAAGGAGACCTCATGAATGGCCAAGAGTTCTTTATACCCGACAGAGATCTCATGGACTGACAACATGATACTTTTCCCCCAAATAGGCTTGGATGACTTCCCGATTGACGACAACCTGCTGCGGGGTTCCCTCCATAATCTTTTTCCCTGAATTCAACACAATCACCCGATCCGATATTTCCATGACGGCTTCCATGACATGTTCTACGACAACCAAAGTGATCCCTTTTTCTCTAATTTTTTTAATTAAATCGATCATCCCGCGTAATTCAACCCTGGTCAAACCGGCCATCGATTCATCCAGCATTAATAGCCCGGGTTGAGTTGCCAGGGCCATCGATACTTCCAGCCTCTTTTTGTCGGCAATCGTGAGTTCAGTGGCGAAAAGGCCCTTTTTCTCGATGAGACCCGTAAACCTTAAAACCTCTTCGGCCTTTTCCACTGCCGGCTGGATCTTATTGAATCGCAGGAGTGCACCCGTCACCACATTATCCAGCGCATTCATCTCGCTGATGATCTGGACAATCTGAAACGTTCTGGCCACTCCCATTTTGCATATCTTATCGGCCCGATAGTTGGTAATCTCCCTCCCCATAAAGGAGATTTTCCCACTGTTGGGGCGATAAAAACCGGTGACACAGTTAAAGAGTGTGGACTTTCCTGCACCATTGGGCCCTATGATACTGACAATTTCCCCCTCTTCTACAGTGAAGTCAATACGATCGTTCGCGAAAAGTCCTCCAAACCGTTTCGTTACTCTATCGACCTCTAGAAAAGGAGTTTTCTTCACTTTGCCCTCTTCCCGATATTAGAAAATAGACCCCATACCCCCTTGGGTTGATAGACTGAAATCAGCGTAATTAAAGCTCCATAGATCATCATATCCACTCCCGTCCCTTTATGACCCAATAAAACTCTGGTTATCTCGGAGACGGGGATTAAGATGGCGGCGCCGATCACAGGCCCCATAACAGAACCCGCGCCACCCAGCATGGCGATCAACACAATCTGAACTGAGATGGGAAGGATCAGCACGCTCTCAGGATCAAGGTACAATACATATTGGGCATAAAACGTCCCGGCCATGGCGGTCAGAAAGGCACTGATCATGATGGCCATCAGCCGGTACCCTACCACATGGATTCCCAAAACTTTGGCCACATCGTGGCTTTCCTTGATGGCCCGAAAGTAATAACCCATCTTGGAAGTCGCTACGAAATAACAGACCCCCAGGGAGAGGATCAGGAAAGCCAGGATGATGTAATAATAGGGTAACTTAGAGGAATGAAACATGAAGTTCTTAAACGATTCTGATAGCATGGGGAGCGTCATGCCTTCAGCCGCTCCGATGAGCTTCCAGTTATTGAAATGGGTTCGAACAATTTCACCGAAAGCGATGCTCGCAATCGCAAAGTAATGGCCTCTTAAATTAGAACAGGGATACCCTATGGCGGCGCCAACCAGGGCGGCGATCAGACCTCCGACGACCAATCCCAGCCAGGGATTGATGTGATAAGTGATCAGCAGAAAGGAAGAGGTATAAGCTCCGATCCCGAAGAAGGCGACCTGGCCGAAGGAGAACATCCCGGCGTATCCTCCCATGATATTCCAGGCCACCCCCGTCATTCCAAACATAAATACGAGGATCATGACATGCTGGGGAAAAGGCTTTGGAAAGGCGAAAGGGAACAGGATCAGAAGGATTAAAACAATGATCCCCGAAGAGATCTGTTTAAAACTTAAATTTTGCATCTCTTACCAACCTAGGAGACCTTGAGGTCTTATCCAGACGGTGACGAGATAAATAAAGAAGACAATGGCAAACTTATAAGCGGGGTCAATGAAAAAACCTCCGAGGGTTTGGGCTAGACCGACCATGATCCCTGCGAGGAAGGCTCCCTCGATGCTGCCAAAGCCTCCTAGGGCGACAACGCAAAAAGCGATTAACCCGAAAGTGCCTCCCACCTGGGGATAGATATAATAGTAAGTCGATAAAAAGGCACCGGCGACCCCAACCAGCGCCGACCCCAGGGCAAAAGAGACCGAGTTAATATGTTCTGTATTAATCCCCATCAGCAAGGCCGCCTCCCGGTCCATCTCGGTAGCCAGTATCGCCTTCCCCGTTTTGGTCTTTTTCAAGAACAGGAAGACAGAGAAGGAAACGACCACGCTCCCAAGGGTGGCTACAAATTTTGGGACACTCAGTTTAATACTTCCTATTTCCCAGGTCCCGTGTAGGAGCGGCTTTTCAATGAGGCGGAAATCCGGGGTCCATAAAAATACGGCCAGATTAGCAAGGAAGATACTCACCCCGAAAGTGACGACTAACTGGGCCAGCACCGGTCCCCTCATCACCTTGCTTACAATAAAGCGGTAGATCAAAAGGCCTGAAATAAATAAGAGGGCTGCGCAGATCGGGATGGAGAAGAGAGGATCTAACCCATATAGGGTGTAAAGCCAGAACGAGGTAAACATCCCCAACATTAAAAAATCGCCATGGGCAAAATTGACAATATTCATCACCCCCCAGATGAGAGTCAGGCCGATGGCGATGAGAGAATAAATGAAGCCGATCAATAACCCATTCACAATCTGTTGTAGGAGTTGATCAGTCATTATTCCTTCTGATTAAGGCGAATTTACTTCTTCCATCCAGGGAAAGGCCATCGGACATCTTTGGAAGCCATATCAAAAGGCCATATCGTCTGGTACTGCTCATTTTGGATCTGCACAAGGATTCCCGTTGCATAGACGTTTTGGTGAGTCGCGGGATCAAATTGAATCCCTTTCCACGGGTTGATAATCTGGCCTCCCGGGATGTTCGTTCCCATCAGGGCTTTGGTTACCGCTTCCGCCTCGATGGATTTAACCCGGTTGATCGCTTCTGCGACGACAAAGGGTGCAGTAAAGCTCCGGGCAGCGTTGCCGCTCATTTCCATTCCGTATTTCTTCTTATAAAGGTCATTGACCTGGGCTACGAGGGGTTTCCTTTTGGCCAGGTCCAGGGCAAATGTCGACCGAACAACCATATAATTTCCATCGGCCTTAACCGTGGTAAGATAACCTGGCTCCAGATATCCGGCCATGGTGATGAACCCTTTAGGAGAGAAGTTTAGTTCCTTAAAGGTCTTTGTGTACAGGATCGCATCGGTAATATAGGAGGCATGGAGTAACACGTCGGGTTTGTTTTTAATCAAAACCCCCACTTCACTGGATACGTCCGTAGCATTTTGTGAATAGGGAATATCGGCAACGATCTTGTATTTAAACTCTTTGGCATACTTTTGCTCTGCTTTTCCCACATTGGCGCCCCATTCGGTATTTTCATAGAGGAGAGCAACGGTCTCAATTTTGCTCTTTGTTTTTTTCTTTATATCCTCTAGGAATTCAAACTGATTCTTGGCAAAGATCGTATCTGTACATTCGGCCCTGAAGAAATACTTAAATCCTCTTTCGGTTAAGGTCGGAGAAGTAGAATCAGAACAAACATAGGGGATTTTCAGCCTTTCTGTGGCCTGGCTCGCCGTTTTGGTGACCGCACTTTGATAAGCTCCAATCACAGCGACCACATTCTCCTGTGTGACGAGTCTTTCTGCTTCTGCCATGCCGTTCTTAGGATCCCCTTTGCTATCCGCAAAGATGATCTCAATCTTGGCGCCCCCTAAATTTGGCAGTCCTTCCGTTTTGGCTAATGGGAGGCTGAGATCATATTTGCCATTGATGATATCGACGGCCATCTCAACTCCCCGCTTGCAGTCTAAACCTGTTGTTGCCAAATTCCCTGTTAGGGGATAGATGGCCCCAATTTTGATTACCTTGGGTTGGGAGTGAACAGAAACCGATAAAAATAAAACCAACAGTAAAGAAAAGACGATGATCCACAACTTTTTTGTCTCCATCTTGTCCTCCTTTCTACTCATTCTTTTGTTTACTAAAGTTTTGGATATTCTAAGAGAGGGTAAAAATAAGATTTAAAAATCCTATACCTGAAGGACTCCGATTGTCAACATAAAATCTACCCTGTGTTTAAATTCCCTGTGTTCAAATTTCCTTGACACACAATTCCCTTCCCAGTATACTCGCAGTATAAAAAAACGAGTCCCGATCAAATACGGCTCGCGAAGATTTCTTTTTATTCCACTTTTCCTCTGAAATCAACCATCCTAGACTGGTTTCTGGGGAGAGGGGAGCAATACTGAACCAACCAGTAAATACGCAAGGTGGAGC
>CAVXFA010000072.1:0-81195 GCA_963760605.1 uncultured delta proteobacterium
CTTAGCCCTGGTTTAAATTTGGACCAGGGCTTTTCTTATTTTCCGCATCGGCTAACAGGAAAATCTTGAAGTACCATAGGGGGTGCCGGAAGATGCGGAGGCCCGTCCCTTGGGGTCTTTACGTGGATAAATCTCCGCCCAAAGTCAATGTGTCCTGACGAGTATTTGATTTGATAAACAGTGTCAGATGAATCCCGATTGAAGCTTCTACCTACGGTTGCTCACTTGCATATAGCTCGAAAAGCTGATAATTACTGATCGCCGCCATTGGCATCGTGAAAGGTAGGCCGTTTGCACCGGATGAGCGCATGAAGAGATTCCTGACGGAAGCCGCCGCCGCCAACGCCACGGCCGGGAAGCCCAATGAAAAGGCCATCAATTTCAAGCCTGTAAATCCACTACCGGGAAAAGACACCACAGGCGCGGGGGGGGCTTTGAGGTATTAGCCGAGCGGAACCGCCGGGCCCTTCGGGTCCATCTCACTGGCGAAGTGAAGAATGGTTTGGCAAAACTCGAAAAGGTGGTCGAAAGGGCGCTGGAGAAAAATTAGGAACGAAGAACGCATAGCGCACAGCGCATAGAGCATAGCGTCAAAAACGAAAAATTGAAAGAGAGGGAGTTTTTTCCAACGCTATGCGCTGTACGCTATGCCCTTGGCAGATTTTCATATTCGGATTTCGGATCTTCAATGACCTTTTTGGGGCAAAGCGCATAGCGAAAAATGAAGAAGGGGAACGAGCAACCAGGAATTAGACAGAAAGGAGAAACCCTATGCAACTGGGAATGATCGGTCTTGGAAGGATGGGTGGAAACATGGTGCGCCGATTGCTGCGCGCCGGTCATGAGGTCATTGTTTATTCGGCCACGGCAAAGACGAGGGAAGCCTTTGCGAAGGAGACCGGGGCCTTTGCCGCTTCCTCGATCGATGAGCTTGCGGCCAAGCTCAAGCCGCCGAGGGTAGTCTGGCTGATGGTGCCCGCGGCCGCCGTCGATAAGACGCTGAACGAGGTAGCAAGCCGCGTGCAAAAGGGGGATATCGTCATCGATGGCGGCAATTCTTACTACATCGATGATATCCGGCATGCCAAGCAGCTTTCGCCCAAGGGAATCCATTATGTCGACTGCGGAACGAGCGGAGGTGTCTGGGGGTTAGAGCGCGGGTATTGTCTCATGATTGGCGGGTCGAAAGAGGCGGTTCAGTATCTGGATCCGATTTTCAAAGCCCTTGCCCCCGGCCGAGGCTCGATTCCCCGAACACCGCGTCGAGAGAAAGTCGGTGGAACGGCTGAGCAGGGGTATCTTCACTGCGGGCCTGCCGGTGGGGGTCACTTCGTCAAAATGATTCACAATGGAATCGAATATGGCCTCATGGCCGCGTATGCCGAAGGGCTCAACATCCTGCGCCATGCCAATGTGGGGAAGAGGGAGCATGCCATGGATGCCGAAACAACGCCTCTGCGCGAGCCTGAGCATTATCAGTATGATTTTGACCTGGCCGATATCACCGAGCTTTGGCGACGGGGCAGCGTAATCGCTTCGTGGCTTCTTGACCTCTGCGCCACGGAGTTTAGCGAGAACCCTGACCTATCCAGATTTGCGGGGAGCGTGGCAGATTCCGGGGAGGGGCGATGGACCCTCGTCGCTGCCATTGAAGAGGGAGCGCCGGCCCCTGTGCTCAGCACCGCCCTCTATCAGAGGTTCAGTTCCCGGGGCGAGGATGACTTCGCGCGAAAGGTGCTCTCCGCCATGCGCTTCGGGTTCGGAGGCCACGTGGAAAGACCTGCAAAATGAGGAGGAAATAATGAACCTATAGAAGCTGGAAGTTGGCTTTGGTTGAAGAATCGAATCCTAACTGGAAAGATTTGTTCGATGATTTGACCTAACTGGATGCCCGCCCTGCACCGTACTAGGTACAGGGCCCGCCTTCGCGCGCATGCCGAATTATGACACTTCCTCCGGGGGAGAGGGGTTTCCGCAAATCAGGATTGGAGAAGCTGCCATGAAGATTGAAGTGCTTGCCGATGCCGATTTGGTTGCCCGAAGGGCTGCCGCGATCATCGCCATGGAGGCTCGAGCGGCCATCGCCGTGCGCGGCCGCTTCATCGGAGCCGTCAGCGGCGGCCACACCCCATGGCTAATGCTGCGTGCCCTGGCAGGCGAAAAGGTTGCCTGGGAGAGCGTGCATGTGGTGCAGGTGGACGAGCGTGTGGCCCCTGCGGGACATCCGGACCGGAACCTCACCCACTTGCACGAAAGCCTGCTGGCGCGCGCCCCGCTGCCCCCCGAGCAAATCTATGGCATGCCGGTGGAATCGCCTGGCCTGGAGGACGCGGCCACGCGCTACGCCTTGACTCTCCGGGAGATCGCCGGCTCGCCGCCGGTACTCGACCTCACCCACCTGGGCCTCGGGCCCGACGGCCACACCGCCTCCCTGATCCCCGGAGATCCGGTCCTCGACGTTACCACCGTAGACGTCGCTCTGACCGGGGTCTACCAGGGCAGGCGTCGGATGACGTTGACGTATCCAGTTCTCAATCGTTCCCGGCGCATCCTGTGGGTGGTGACCGGAAGTGAGAAGGCTGGAATGCTCGTGCGCTTGCGCAACGGCGATCTCTCGATCCCAGCCGGGCGGGTTCGCCAAGATCGAGCCCTGCTGCTCGCCGACCGGGCGGCGGCAGGAAAACTAAGACCGGACTGAGAAGAATGGAGAAATGCCATGAAGGGAGCCAGCGTTCTGGTGATCTTCAGCGGCTCCTGGCATACCGATTTCGGAGCATTGCCGCCGCGAGTGTGGGAATCCCCTATCTCGAAGGCATTCTCCAGCTGCCCAAAGGGACGGTGCACATCGTCAGCGATCTGCATGGCGAGTCCAGAAAGCTCCAGCATATTCTCAATAATGCCTCCGGAAGCCTGCGGCCGTTCGTGGAAGAGGTCTTGCTCCAGCGTCTCACAACCGAGGAAAAAGAAAGGGTGGAAGTTTTCATTAAAGACAATCGGGTGGATGGATAGCGTTTCATGGATGCCGCCAACAGCCCATCACAACGGATATCCCCCCGCTTCAACCAGGTACAAAATAGGAAAGATGATCCAGGTCTACTTCTGCGAGGACAAGCTTCGCGGGAATGACAAACTTGCACCATGCGAATATTTATGTAACATTTAGGTCAAGTTGAAAGAAAACAAACAAGTCAGAAAAGGAGGACGAGAATGCGAATGAACCGAAGTCTCGCAGCCCTACTGGTGGTCGTCGGCCTGATGGCCGGATACGCTCAGATGGGCGTCGCGGCCGACGGCGCACGGCTCGCCCCCGTGCTGGATCGGATCGCGGCGAAGAAGGAGCTGGTGGTGGGCACGGCGGCCAGCATGCCTCCTCTCAACATGACGATGAAAGACGGGCAGATCGTTGGACTGGAAGTCGACCTCGCCCGCCTCATCGCCGGTGGTCTGGAGGTCAAGCTTACACTGAAGCCGATGCACTTCAACGACCTCATTCCGGCTCTGCAGGCCGGGAAGGTGGACATGGTCCTGTCCGGGATGACCATCACCCCGGCCCGCAACCTGAAGGTCGCGTTAGTGGGGCCGTACTTCGTCTCCGGTAAGTCCATCCTGACCAAGGAGGCCACCGTCGAATCGATGGGCGAGGTCTCAAAAATCAACAATCCGGATAAGGTGGTGGTCGCCCTCAAAGGGTCTACCAGCCAGCTCTTCGCGGAAAAAGTGTTCCCTCAGGCCAAACTCGTCCTGACGGATGATTACGACCAAGCCATAACGATGGTGCGGGAGGACAGGGCGCAAGCTATGGTGGCCGACATGCCGATTTGCCAGGTGTCAATCTATCGCTATCCTGATGCCGGGCTGGCCACATTGAAGAACCCTCTCTCTTATGAGCCTCTTGGCATCGCGATTCCGGCAAATGACCTGCTGCTGATCAACTGGCTCCAGAACTTCCTCAATGCTGTTGGGAAGACCGGCGAGCTTGAAGTGTCGATCGGGAGATGGTTCAAGGATGGCTCGTGGGTCAACCAGCTGCGCTAAGCGCAGCGATGCGGCAGGGGCCTGCGGGTTTTCCGTGCGGACCCAGTCGGTGCTGTCGATCGTGAGTGGGTGCCGTTGGCCGCGATGGCCGCTCTGCTGATCGTGGCCGGCTTGCAGGGCCTGCGCCTGCCGCAGGCCCTGACTTGCAAATGCAAGAAGGGCGATGTCAATGCCGAAAGGAATAGGCGGTTCCCATGCGCTGGAAAACAGTAACCATTTCTGTTGCCGTTGGACTCGTCGGCATTTTTCTCATCTTCTCCATTCCTGGTCGGGAAACCGGTACCGTTCCGGCGTCCGCGCCAAAAGCGTTTGCCTGGAATCAGGATGAGCGGTGGAAATCTCTTGAAGAGCAATTTCGTTCCGCCCGCGCTGCCGGCTGCCAGGTGATCCGGCCTCAGATTGACCGGCAGTTCCGGATTGGATGGCGTCACCTTGAGGCCCTCTCGATCTTGCCCACGGATCCTTCTTCTCCGCTGTTGAATGAACTGGAGGACAACGTCTTCGCCCTGGGGGTCGCAGTCGCGGCGTGCCCGGAGAAGGTCGCCGAGTATATCAAACTCGTGGCGGCCATCCGCGACGAGGCGAAACTGCAGTCCAAGAACTGGGACGTGAAGGACCGGTCGGTCCGTGATTGCCTCTACCGGCTCTTGTATGGGGGGCGGGCGGCCCTCGAAGAGGTCATGCTCCAGATGCCCAAGGGGTCCTATCCGCCGGTTGTCCACGGCAGAAAGGAGGCCACGGCCACCCCCTCCTTCACCTATGGCGAGGTCACCCTCCATAGCGGGGATGTCCTCGTTTCCAGAGGAGGAGCTCCCACCTCTGCGCTCATCGCCCGCGGCAATGACTATCCGGGCAATTTTTCTCACGTGGCCCTTTTCCATGTGGATGAAAAAACAGGAAAACCGAGCATTGTTGAGTCTCACATCGAGCGGGGAGTGGTCATCTCTTCTCTGGAGGAATACGTGAAGGACAAGAAGCTCCGCATCCTGGTCCTTCGGCTGCGGGCCGATCACCCCCAGCTGCTCAAAGACCCTCTGCTGCCTCACCGGGCTGCGGAGGCAGCCCTCGCCGAAGTCAGACGGCGGCACATCCCTTATGATTTTGCGATGGATTTTCGAGAACCCTCCAAGATGTTCTGCTCGGAGGTAGTTTCTTTCGCCTACGGAGCGCTCGGAATCAACCTCTGGCAGATCACGACCACTATGTCGTCAGCCGGGCTCGTTCAGTGGCTTTTTGATTTCGGTGTCCGGTTTTTTGAGACCGAGGCTCCGGCAGACCTCGAGTATGACCCTCAACTTTCGGTAGTCGCCGAATGGCGGGACCCCGATGCGCTCTGGGACGACCATGTGGACAACGCCGTCGTCGATGCGTTGCTCGAAGCTGCTGATCGAGGAGACCGGCTTATTTACCCCTGGTATCTGCTGGCACCGGCGCGGGTCGTCAAGGGGTTCAGCTCCGCTCTGAACCTGTTGGACCGGGTCGGGCCGATCCCCGAAGGCATGGCGGCCGAGGCGGCTCTCCGGAATCTCAAATTGGATGCCATCCACAAAGAAACGAAAAAGAGAGTGCTGGCCAAGGTTGCCTCCTTTGAGCAGGAACACGGGCACCGGCCCGCATACTGGGACCTTGTAGGCCTGGCCGCCCAGGCATACAAGGCCTCGAAGCAGACGGCGGGCTCAGCGTTCATTCGTTGAAAGATCTCTGTTTTTGGTTCTTGAATTTGAAGACTAGAACCCGCAGGGGAAAAATGGGTAAGATGTTAAAAACCCCAGACCGAGAACTCGAGGAAAGAGGGATGGCGTTCACCTTTTTACAAACAAGTCAGAAAAGGAGGAAGAGAAGTAGCAGGGGGCCAAATCTTTATTCTTTACAATTCGAAGGCCCAGATTGAAAAAGATGGGGGTCATGTGGGGCGGGCCGGCCTACATGCTTGGTTTGAGCGGGGCTTTATTCCGCTGATTCCGCCAAATTTCGGAATTGACATTAACTAAGAGCAGGGAAGGCTTCAGATAGATCCACTATCTAGAGGAAGGGTAGGGGTTGGGTCCAGTCATTTTTTATTTAAGAGAAACCGGAGAAAAAGGGGAAGAGCTGACTTCATTTCTAAGTCAACCCTTTTTTGTTCTGCCTGGCTTAGGGAAAGGGGAAAGGGTAAAAAAGGGATTTGAAAGAAATATCGCGCGACTTGGGTTTTTATTATTCTCCTTGCTTAGCCTTTGACTCTAATTGGTAAGCATATCCGCCGGCGAGTTATGGTCGGCTATTGGCCCGCATCGACATCGCCGCTGGCTAAAATAAGCAGGGAGGGTCAATAAGAATGCCGTCCACCGAGAAGCTTAGATTGCGGGAAGAGAACCTTTTTGTTATGATAACTCAAAAAATATCAAGCGGCGGTGCCCGGGTCCCCCAGAAACATAAACCAACTCAAGTTTAGGCCTAATCGCCGGGAAAAATATGACCAAAGAATACCAAACTGCATCCTATGCAGATTGAGGACGGAAAGTCTCCCCAATATTTGGAGAGGGAAAAAGATGAAAAACGAAAAAGCAGTCTGTCCAAGTAAAAAACAATATCTCTCCGGGAAAAGAATTCTTCCTGAGGCGATTTCCGGACGTACCCCTATAGGGAAAATCATCGACAACATGGACGCTTATAATGGGGGCAGGTTGAGAGCGGCCTGCCATTTATTGAGGGGAAAATATTCCCAGGAGGATGTGACCGTAGGATTAAGCCTCGCCGGGGCATTAACCCCGGCCGGATTGGGGCCTTCTGCAATCATTCCGCTGATGAATCACGGTTTTGTGGATTGGATCAGCGCAACCGGTGCGAATATGTACCACGACCTGCATTTTGCCTTCAATTTACCGATGCATCGAGGCAGCCATCTTGTGGATGACGCGGATTTGCGCAAAAAAGGGGTAACCAGAATATACGATATCCTCTTCGATTACGAAGACGTTTTGATGGAAACGGATCGAAGATTAAGAAGAATCCTGGTCCGGCCTGAGTTTCAGAAAGAAATGGGAACCCGGGAATTTTATCACCATCTCGGGAAAGTCATGAATGAATACGAGCGGAAAAATCGCTTAGGAGAAGTCAGCGTTCTGGCCGCGGCCTACAGAAAAGGGATCCCCGTTTTTACCTCGTCTCCGGGAGATTCCACCATTGGAATGAATGTTGCCGGCTTAGAGCTTTTGGCCGAAGCAGCCGGCCTGCGGCATTTATTTCGCCTGAAAATAAATCCAAGTATCGATGTCAATGATTCAACGGCCATCATCTTAAATGCCAAGCGATATGAACATGGGAAAACCGGGGTGATCCTGATCGGCGGCGGAAGCCCGAAAAATTTTATGCTCCAGACCGAACCCCAGATTCAGGAAGTGCTCATGATCCCGGAAGCCGGCCAGGATTATGATATCAATATAACCGATGCCAGGCCAGACACGGGGGGATTATCCGGGGCCCCGCCAAGTGAAGCAGCCAGTTGGGGCAAGATCGATCCCACAAAAATAGAAGAAACCGTCACGGCCTATCTGGATGTCACGGTGGCCTTTCCTCTGATCGTGGCCTATGTGAAGCAGACCACCCGGCCCAAAAAGCAAAAAAGATTATATGACCGAGGGGGAGAACTGCATAAAAAGCTGATAAGGTCTTACCTAAAAAACAACTGCGAGGTGGAGGAATTGAAAAAACTCATTCTTAGGGTTTTCGGCTTAAAAATCGAGGAGAAAAGAAATGAAAGGCAGGCTTCTTAAATTAATCGCCCAACACGGAACTCCTTTATTCATCCTGGACCATTCCAGAATAAAGGAAAACTATCGAATCTTTAAGAAACATCTGCCCCGGGTTCAATGCTATTACGCCGTCAAAGCAAATTCCCATCCGGAGATCATCAAGACCCTCTTCAGTGAAGGTTCCAGCTTCGATGTGGCCTCTTATAATGAGTTTATGCAGGTTTATGAATACCTAAAGCATTTTGAAGAAAAGGACAAAGATTTTTTTATCTGGGACAAAATTATTTTCTCCAACACCATAAAAGACAAAGAGACTTTGCGGAAGATAAAGAGATACAAGCCGCTCGTTACCTATGACAACAGCGATGAGTTAAAGAAAATAAAGGAAAATTGTGATACGGCCGGGCTGGTTTTAAGATTAAAGGTTCCGGATACGGGCTCGCAGGTTGAGATGAGCTCGAAATTTGGCGCAGAACCCGGAGATGCAGATAACCTGATTCACCAGGCTTTTGATGCCGGGTTGGTGGTCGAAGGATTAAGCTTTCACGTGGGCAGCCAATGCACCAACTTTGACAATTATGCGGCCGCCCTGGCCATAACGTCTGAGATTTTCCAGGATGCCAGGAAAAAGGGGTACAATCCTAAGATCATAGACATCGGAGGGGGATTTCCAGTCCCCTACGATGCGCAGGTTCCCAAATTCGAGAAGCTTGCCAGACTGATCAATGTTGAATGCCGGCGACTTTTTCCGGAAGATGTCGAGATCATCGCCGAACCCGGAAGGTTCATCGTAGCGACTGCCGCCACGTTGATAACCGAAATCATAGGAAAAGCCCGGAGAGACGGAAAGATTTTTTATTATATCAATGACGGGGTTTATCATACCTTCTCAGCAGTCGTTTATGACCACTGGATCCCCAATTTTAATTGCTTCGGGCGCGGGAAAAAAGAGGTTTGCGCTGTTGTCGGGCCTACCTGCGACAGTTTTGACAAGATATCCTTATCTGTACCGCTTCCGGGAAGCTTAGAAATCGGAGATTACCTGTACACAGAGAATATCGGGGCCTATAGCATTGCTTCCTCCACAAAATTTAATGGTTTTGACGGGGCCCAGATCATACACATTCACTAGGGTATCTTGATTTTTTAGGCAATATATGAGGTTGTTTCTGAATTCAATTAGGGGATAGGGGGTACGTTGTTTCCGAATGGACTTATTTCCCACCCATTTTTAATTCAAATCCGCCCCTTGTATCCGCATTTATATCAAACCAGAACGCATCAAAAATTAAGATGCTCCCCATCTTGAAAGCAGGATTCATTCGTTATTTCATTCGAAACTATTTTTGATCTCTTGGGCCAGCAATGAGAGCGTAGGATCGCGTGCACCCATAAGAATCACCACGTCACCCGGCTTTACGCGCTGTTTGAGGCCAGCCATAAGCTCCTTGCGGTTTTGAGGCGCATAGGACATGGCGACCCGTTTGCGGACTAGGTCGGCTAATTCTGCGGAAGAAATATCCTTTTTGACTGTGCCCCCTGCGTAATAAATGGGCAGAAAGTAAACTTCGTCGGTAGCCCGAATGAGCCGGGCAAATGTATCCACCAATTCATCTTTCAGGAAACGGGTGGGGCCGTATCCGTGCGGCTGAAATACCGCAAATATCCGCGCTCCAAAATCGCGGGCCGTAAGAATCGCGGCCCTTATTTTTTCGGGGTTGTGGGCGTAATCATCAATCACGGTTATGCCTTCTGGCGTTCGCGAAACCGAAAACCTCCGCATAACGCCCCTAAATTCCCGCAAGGGCTCAACCATCGCTCCCAGGTGGCAGCCTTGGCTCTCGCACACACATAGAGCGCCAAGTGCATTGGAGAGATTATGGGAACCGGGCAGCGGCAATTCAAAGTCCGTCCCTCTTAAGGTAAACCGCACCAAAGGTGTTACCGCCTTTACAGCTTCTGGCTTGCAATCAGCGCGGCCCAAAAGGCCGAACGTACGTGCGGCTTGAATAGAATTGAGTTCGGGATCATCCGCATTTTTAATTACATAAGGCGCTTGGCTGGAAAGCCGCTCGAAAAGCCCCAGAGTCTCAATTACAGATTTATGATCCTTGGAAATGTTCAAGAACACGGCCTTCTCTGGGCGGTATTTCACCAGTGTGCCGTCACTTTCATCCGCTTCCATTACAAGGTTGCCGGAATCGCCTTTGAATGCGTTGCCGAGCAATCCTTCTTGGCTCAGTCGAATGAGGTTTGCGCCCGTAATTAGCGAGGGACTTTCGCCGCATGCCCGGAGGATTTCAAATATCATCGCGGCTACCGTTGACTTGCCGCTGGTACCGCATACGGCAATGGTGCGGTGGGATGCGACTAAGGCGGCGAGCACATCGGAACGGTGCAAAATGGGGATGCCACGTTTACGGGCTGCGGCGACATCGGCGTTATCGTCTTCGATAGCGGTTGAAATCACAAGCGCCTCCGTCGCGGCCTTAATGCCACTGCCATCTTGGGGAAATATCGTGCAACCACACCGCTCAAGTTTTTCCTTGCAATCCTCCATTTCGACCGAAAAGGCGATCCGGTCGGAGCCAGTGATTTCATACCCGCTCCAGGCAAGGTATTGCGCGATCGCGCTCATGCCCGACCCCATGATCCCCGCAAAATGCAGCGATGAAAAATTTCGTCCGTCAATCGATAAGGACAAACGGTCTCTCCCGAATGTGGGTAAAATGATCCCCCCGGTCCTGCTCGCCCCAAAGGGAATTTCGGGTAACCCCATAACATGGAAGGCAGATGAAAATCAAGGTTAAAGAACGGCCGCATTGTTCTTCAGAAATTCCGGGGAGTGAGGAATCTTAAGAAAGCTCGGAAGTAAAAAGCTCCTTGGGTTTTCCTCTTTTACGGGGAACGTCGAAGTCGGCACAGGAGCTGAACAACGCCGAGGGTCCCAGCGAAAAGGCGGGGTAGGGGAGGTGACTTAATTTTTAAGTCACCTCTTATTAAAGAAGGGGTATTCATGACTGAGAAACATGAAAGACGAGGTTGGCTGATGGCGAACCGCGCGCCGGTAGTGCCCCGCTGAGCCGAGGGGGTGGCAGAAGTCTTGAGCCTCGACCATGGGGAAGGGCTTACGCTGGGCGCGCGGTCGCAAGGCCACTCTTCATATCCTGATCCTCAACTTATTTACAGGGCGCGTTGGATACGCCGCACTTAGCCCCGCCGCGGTGGAGCGTGGAGCGTAGCCTTCCTCTTCCCAGAGGCGATTTGCTGGCGGCGCCGGAATTTCGCAGGGGATGATTCCCATGCGGCAGAGAGTTGGACGCCATTCATATTTGATAAGGAGGGTCTCGATCGCCTGGCGCTCCGGCTCGAAGGCAACGAGCCGCGAGGGAGAATACTCATCACGGCCGAAGCCCGTGCCGGCGCTCTCCATGCTGCGTTCTGCCGGTGCCCGCTTGGCCTGGGGGGCTTGCGGGGTTGCCGCGCCGGAACGTTCACGAGAAATATCTGCCGATGGCGCCGGAGGAACGTACCGCTCCCTTTCCGGGTAGACCGCTACGGCGATCACTCCCATTGCACTCTTATCGCCGAAGGCGACGGCATAGGAATCAGCTGCATCGGTGAAGTAAAAACGGTTCACCCGGTCGCTGCCGGTTCGCCAGCCCCGGTATTCGCCGCTCTCGTACGGGCCGAGGATGTACATCCGTTCGCTGTTCCTTAGCCACGATTTCGTACCGCTGATGATGTTTCGGCCGTCCACCGCGATGACGAGCCCCACCCGGCGGGGGAGAAGATTGCACACCACGATTTTATACTCGTCACCCTTCACCGCCTCCGCATAGACTTTCTTCTTGGGACCGCACGCTGCCTTCGGATAGAGAGGAAGGCTTTGCCCGTTGTCAGTCTGGATCGTTACCTGCGCCCAGTCTCCTACTGTTGCTCCCAGAGCCGATCCAGCCCCGAGAAGCAAAGCCACCGCAACGGCCAACGTCATGATCTTTTTCATATTCCACCTCCGGTATTTGGTGAATTATTCCTTCTGGAATATTAGACAGGGGGGGTGGAGAAAAAGTTCCCGAGAAAATGTGAATTGGGTTTCAATCCGACACCCTTGGCAAATCTGAGAAAGTCTATTATTCCTCTCTTTGGCCGCTTTTTCTTGACATCCTGCTTCTGTTTTCGTATATTGAGCTTAGCCCAAAGCGAGTTCTTATCATTCTGTCCCTGCAAGGAGGAGAAGACGATGAAGCCATTCGTTTCACTATCGTTGCGAATTATTCTGGCGCTGTTCGCGCTGGCCCTGTACGCGCAGGCCGTCTTTGCCGCCGCCGAGAAGGAGATCGACCAAATCGAGGATGCTCGCTACGATGCGATGATGCGCGGTGATTTGGCCAGTCTCGCCAGCATCCTAGCCGACGAGTTTGTCTATCACCAGCCCACCGGCAAGGTCGCGACCAAGGCGAGCTATATCGAGCAGATCAGATCTGGCGAGGTGAAGATCAGGAAAGCTGAGCGCTACGGCGTGAAGATTCACTTCTACGGCGATGTCGCCACAGTCATGGGCTCTACCCGGCTGGATCTCGAGCTCAAGGGACAAAGAAGCCAGGTCGATCTATACTATCTGAATGTCTGGGTCTTGCGCGACGGCCGCTGGCAGATCGTGGCTCGTCAATCGGCCTTCAAGAAGAAGTGAGGTGCCCCCTCAGTTTTCTGCTCGCCGCATAAGGATGGAGCCACGGCGAGAAATAAGCAGGGTGGCGCGACCAGATTTCTTATCATTTTCATTTCATCAGATCGAGGAGGCAACTTCGCTCCCTCATTTCCCGGGAAGCTTTCTCCGGGGACAGGGAGGGAACTCGAATCAGGGGAAAAGAAAGGAGGAAGAAATGAGAGAATTTAGCCGAAGAAGCGTTATGAAAGCGGGAGTGGTAACTCTCGCATCCTTAGGGTTAATCGGCGTCGTGGGGAGTAGCAAGAGTTCTGGGCAAGCTCAAGGATCGGGCGATATCGAACAGAAGTTAAAAGAGCTGGGAATGCCATTGCCGAAGGCACCCAAACCAGTAGGAGCGTATGTGGCGACCCGCAAGAGCGGCAACCTCCTTTTCATCTCGGGGCAGCTTCCATTTGCAGAGGGGAAGCTGACCTGCAAAGGAAAATTGGGCCAGGAGATCAGTATCGAGCAGGGCCAGACGGCGTTTCGCCTGTGCGCCCTGAATGCACTCGCCCAGGCGAAGGAAAACCTGGGGGATTTGGGGAGGATCTCCGGGATACTGAAAATCGTGGGATACTTGTGCTGTGCCGAGGGATTCGTAGACCATGCCAAGGTCCTTAATGGCGCCTCGGAATTCTTTGTGCAAGTCTTGGGAATGGAAAAGGGAGGACACACCCGGATGGTCATGGGCGTCCAATCCCTTCCTTTGGGTACCGCGCTAGCCCTGGAAGTGTTGATGGAGGTGACGGAGGGATAGGCTGTAGTTTACATAATATATCGAGTACGACGGGATTTAAATTTCCCCTTGAGTATGGGATGTCCAACATAGTCTCAACTTCCGAACGGAAAAGGGGAAGAAAGGAGAGAGATTGATTTGTGCGGAAGTAGCAAAGGCTATCCTGGGAAAAAACAAAACCTCTATCAACGGTCGATTGAATGATCATGAATGGATGATAAAAAGGATTCGGCGGCGAGTAGAAGAGCATTTAAGGAAAGAGGCCAACGAAGAACAAGTGCTGGCCGTCGCTGAATTTCTCGGAATCAAAAAAGGATTCGGTTTAGACTAAAGCCTTAAAGGCAAGGCAAAACTCAAGCTCGCAAGGCCTCTCGGCGAATAGCTAGGGAAGCAAGGCAAAGCTCGAAAGAGTGTAGCAAGGCCTCTCGGCATCGCTGGGAGGCCTTTTTTATTTTGGGGAGAAAATAAAATGGAAATATCTAGGGAACAATATTTAGCAGTCTGCATCATTGCTCAGGCAGTAAAAGATTTTGAAAACGGAAGGAGATCAAAAGAAGATGAAAGAAATCCGAAAGCATTTCTTATAAATTTGTCTAAGACCATTTGGGGAGAAGCTTGTTCGGAATTTTTAAATATTTCAAAAATAGAAAAATGGGCAAAAGAAAAGGGAAGAAAGTGGAAGCAGAAAGATGAAATTTTATTTGATTGAGCAAAGGGAAAGGGGAATTTCGGCGGAAGTGGAGGCCGGAAATTTTAGATCAGCTCTGAAAAAATTGGGATGGGAAGGGAAGGAATGTTTTTGGAAGGTAATTTCTAAACCTAAATGCTGGCCCCGTGTACCTCTGCAGTCATTAAAACGTTCTAACAATGGGCCGCTTTTCAAAAAGGGAGGAACTTGAAATGTTGTATGAATGGGTTTTGATGGATGGAATTTGGTTTAGGATATCACGAAAATATTTAAAAAGCATTCTGCTATTTATTGACTGTTCGGACTGCCGCACAGAACGCTTTCCAAAATCCTTAATTCGAGGATGGAAATTAGCTTAGGGGGGAAAATTATGAACTGCGAATTTTGCCAAAAAGAAACCATAACGAAGCTTTTACTTGTTCCTGTCTGTACCGAATGTTTGGCCGTTCTTCTCAGAATCCTAAACAATTGGATAAATTCTCTTCCAGTTAAGGGGATCGGATCACTCTTGAGGGGAGGATTGGCCCGATGAAGGGATATTTCAGATTTTCAAAATACCTTCAAAAAGTAGAATCCCTCAATGGATGGGTAGACTCGTTTAATTCCAGAAAAATCCCCTGGCTGATAGAAAAGAAACCCGATTCTTCCCATCCTAATAATTGTTTTCTTTTTGCCCTTTGGAGAAAAGGTATGGAAGCGAAGGACTCAGGAACCAAGAGGATCGATGATGGGAATCCCATTTCGATTTTAAGGACTTCACGGGATGGCCCAAGATGAAAGAGGAAGTCAGAAAGTCCATAACCCCTATCCAGTTTGAATTGATCTATGGGATACCGCGCGGATCTCTGGCGAATATGCGGGTTCGGAAAAAAGGCCCGCGATATTTCAAGGCGGGCAAGCGGCGGATACTTTACATGATCGAGGATATAGAAAAATGGCTCACGCGCAAAGTCAGGTCGACGAAGGAAGAAGAATAAGAAAGAGGCCATAGAATCAGGCAGGGTCGCAAGAGATTTGCGATCCTAGATCATTTTAAGAGGAGAAGAAGTGAATGCTGACCAAAAAAGAAAATGCTGTGATGCTTGTACTCGCCAAATTATGCGGCTGGGCTGGGAAGCTATACATCTTCCCTGGACGGAGCAAGATTGTAAAACTCTCCAAAAACTGGTTTTCGGTCCAGATGTGCGAACGCACCCTTACCCGTGTTTTAGCGTCATTATCGGAGGCCGGATATATTGGGAGACAGCGGAGGCCTCTGGAATGGTGCAAAGGTGGTTTTCGCTCGAAGACTTCCTTGACTTTCATGAAATGGAGAGGTTTGAACTTTCTATCGAATCTGCAAAGCCTAACCAGGGGACTGGTGATAACCCTAACCGAGAGGACAAAAACGTCCTCTAATATCTCTCAAACAAGAAAATCATCTGAGCCCTGTGGAAAACTGGGGTCTTTGATCACCCAGTTTTTCCAAAAAGGTGGCCCTGCGGGCAGTCTATTCTTTATCCCAAAAAAAGTTTGTTTAGGGGAAAAATAACCTCCTCAAAACCATTAACTAATTTGGTTCACGGGAGGGCACAGGACGTCATTTTAGATAACTGGACGTCATTTTAAATAACTAGTGATCACATATCATCATACGTTATGTCCTGTTATCTCCCGTGAACTTGACCCAGTAGGGCCGGGGCAAAAAAGTATTTGACATTGAATTTAAACGCTCTCATCCTTTAAGAAAAGGAGGATTTCTATGGGTAAGTACACGAAGTATCTGGTCATGGTTCTAATCGCGGCCCTGGTGGTCTACCTGGCGAACCGAAACGCCACGGTCAAAGGCTGGATCGGTTGATCCAGGTACGTTAGGAAGGAAGGAAACGATGTTTAGAAACGTACCGCGAAAAATCGGCGACATTATTGGCGGGGAAAATCTGACCAAGTCTCAGGATATGCCCCGCCGCGATCTCTATCGAGAGATCGTTTTAAGAATGACGGCAAACGTGAACATAACAACTCTGGGTACTCCGGCGCTGTTTGCTCACAGCCCGTCAAAATTTTTAAAGCGCGTCGAATTGATTGCCGATGGTAAAGACACCATCAAGTCAATCAATGGGCGCGCGTTAATTATGAAAAATTTCCTGCTTTATGGAAATTATCCCCGGCGAATTGTACCGACCTTAGCGACGGGGAACAATATGTTTTACCAAACACTGGTCTTGCCCCAGGCCATGCCCAGGTCAGTCAGGGAGATTGATACTCTGATAGATTCAGGAAGGCTCTCGACTTTTGAACTGCGGGCGACCTTTGGGATCAAGAGTGATATTTTTTCGACGGCCCCAACAGCCTACACACTCAACCAATGCGATCTCTCCGTTTGTCTAAACGAAGTGGTCAATATCAATGAGCAGAATCTTTTTTTCTCTGCTTATAAGGAAATGACCATCGAGAAAGAGGTCACGCAGACGACGAATGAATTTCAAATCGCATTGCCGGTAGGAAATTCCTATCGGGGCATTTTGATCGAATGCGAAGCGGCAGGGGAAGCCGTGGATACGATCATCACGGGAAGGCTTTCAGTAAGAAGCGGCACAACCTACTTTGCTTCAATTCCTTGGGCTGAACTTCAGGGTTACAATGCCATGCGGTGTGATCTTGAAAGTCAATCCTTCGTCGGTTATGCCTATCTGGATTTCTGCCCGGAAGGAAGGCTGGTCGATGCGCTTCCGGCTCAGAATCTTTCGATGTTGGAATTTGTGGCCGACGTTACGAAAGTTTCCGGCACGAACTATATCCGGCTATACCCGGATGAATTAATCGTCCCAACGGTTGTAGCGAAATGAGCGAGCTTTTAAATCATGGCAAGGTGGGAAAGAGAATCAATTTGATTTCCTACCTTGCCAAACAACCTAGAGCGGAGCTTTCCCGGCAGCCAGTCAGGCAGCTGAGCTTTCTAACGAGGCAAACCGGGAGAACGGGAATTCCACGTGGTGGCCCGAGAGGAAAATAATGGATCAATTTCCCGAGCCAGGAAGTACCCCAAACGATCTATCCCAAGTGTTGGCGGGTATCCGTAAAGATGTTGAGGAAATAAAAACTTCCATTCCTCCAATGACGAATACTGAGACTAAGCCGCTAAGCTTGGGATTTTTCGCTCTTGTGGCAGTTGCCGTTTATTTCATTTTCCTGCGGCAGGGAGTGCAATAATGGCAACTGAAAAATTTGTTCAAGCAGGATTCCAGGCCGGAACCGGAACCATTGCATCAATGGGCGGCGGGCCTTATGGCCTGATAGCGACGGCGGGGGCTTTAGTCCTTTCGGGTGTTTCCGCTTTGCTTTATAATCCATCCGAACCTCGCCCCATAACGATAACAGAGCTTGAAGAAATGGTTAAAGGCTCACAAGAACACGTTACTCCGATGGGCATGGTGGGTGGGCAGCCGGTTGGCAGACCATATGCGGTCATAGTATCGGATGGCTACAAGCCAACCAAACAAATTGCCAGTATTCTTTCGGCAACGTCGGTTATCAAATCGGCGGAAGATTTCGGAAAACCTTTGCCCATTCCACATCCGGTTGTTTCCGATATTCCTATTGCATGGATCGGCGAAGCGGAAACCCCGACAACAAACCCCGGTTTAATGAATATCATTCCCTCGACCGTCGATGTAGGTGACCTGCCGGCAGGGAACCTTTTGCCTTCGGGAATTTCTTTAGACCGTGGAATAGCGTCAAGCATGGAAGCCTCTCCGATTAGCGAATCGCCGTTGAAGGAAATCCATTATGATTATTCCTTGATCATGGCAGCGGTCATTCTGCTAATTATCATGGTGATCTTATGAACGGAGATTTCAGCACTTTCGATGAAGGATTGCAATTTGGCGAGTCCGAAGTATTTGGAGCGGAACCATCATGGTTTAGCGAACCAGATGTCTCCAGTCTTTCCTCAGATATTCCCGCGAATTGGGATCAGAGCGAGCCGGAAGTCATGCAGGCCGGGCCAAGAATTGAGAACGCGCAATTTTTCCAGGCCGTAAGTGACTCGCCTTCCGTTTCAATGAACCCAAAAAGTGCGTCAAATATCGATTACATGAACGCGGGCTCAAATCTTCTCCGGGCGACAAGCCAGGTAGTCTCGCCCTTACTAGGAACGGAAGGGATTATTTATCAAAAGCAAGCGGGTGCCGTGGTTTCTGCGGCGACTACTCCAAACGCGGCCAGCTTAGGAAATCTTCTTTCCTCTTTCCTATCACCGGCGAAAAAACAGACCGGACTAGGGTTGACTACCCCGGTGGTGAGCGGGGCCAAAGCAGCACAAGTCAGCGGTTCTATTTGGCCCCTGGCGATCGGGGCGGGGGTGATCCTCTTTTTCTTGGCCTACCGGACCTGAGACAGGAGGGAAGATGAATGGCAGAAAATTAAATTTTGACGAAGTAAAAGAAAAAAGAATCCAGACCTATTTCATTGTTCCCCTTGACCTGAGCGCGGCCCGGGTCAATATGGAATTTAATACACCCGGAAAAGTTTTATATGTGTTGAACGTTATACCCTCTTTTACAAGCGCGGGAATAGCCGGATTCTCCGTGAAATTCAACGAAACAGTAAACGATTCGATTGACCTGAGCGTACCCTATCGGAAAATAATTACTCCCTTCCATCGTTTTTTTATAACCAATTCAGCGACTATCGGGTGGATAGCTACTCTTTTAATCGCGCCCGATGATCTGAATTTTTCCATCGAAGATATAGCCGTACCGCCCTTTCTTCGTCCGGCGAATTGGTGCGCCTTTCAGAATATTACCTGCGTAAGCGCGGGAACCGGTTACGCATTCATGTTCGGTAACAACGTCAAAAAAATCTGGTTACACGCGCGTAGTGCGGATATGAAGATTGGTTTCGCCGGTCAGAGTGGTACTACCTACATAACTCTGGTCAGTGGCGCAACTTTTACCTTTGACAATATATTAATTACTTCGCTTGCCGGAAATTCGCTTGAAGTACAAACGGCAACGGCGGGTGCGATTCTCGAAGTGATGACTTGGGCCTAGATGGAAAAGATTTTCGACCAAATCAAGCGCGAGCGGATCAAGACTTATTACACGGTCACAATTGACCTGACGGTTGCCCGCTCCAATGAAGCCTTTGACATGGTGGGCACGTCGATTTATGTAATGAAGGTCAATGGTCTTTCCCCGGTTGCCCAGGTTCGATTGAATGATATGTCGAACGATGCGATTGAGCTTTTGCAATACCGGAGATTCAACACCCCTTTTTATCGTTTTTTCATAACGAACGCGGCTCAGCCAGGGTATTCAATCGATCTGGCGATAGGAATTGGATCTGAATGGTTTTCCCTAGAAGATTATCCCTCATCCGTAAGTGCTTATCTGGCAGATTATTCATTGGGTACACAGATTGCAAAGTTTGGATCGATTGTGGGTTCTGCGGTTTCCCAAACTTTACTGATTCATACTGTTTCGGCGGGGAAAAAATTAATTTTAGATCTTTATGCCGTTACAGTTGTCAATGTAATTGCAGGAGGGTTTTATTTTGGAGTTTGGGACAATCTGGACAATTCAAAATATTATTTCCACGCAGGAATCACTCAAGCGGGAACTTTCGGCTTTGGAGCATCGGGCAATCCATCTCTTAGCCTATTAGAAGGATGGCAAATCAAGATTGTTCTTTATGGAGTGAATAATTATATAATCGGTTTCATCAAGGGAAGGGAAGTAGACACATGAAATGGTTTGATCGGATCAAAAGCCTTTTAGGATATAGTAAGCGGATTGATCTAAATACATTTTTTACTCCCGGAATCAATCCAGCTCTGCCAAGTTCTTGCCATGATTGTCCGATGGGGCTCGGAACCAGGAAGATTCAATTGCCCAATGGCGATTTGATTTATCTCTGCGAGAAACATTATGAGTCTCGGTATCGAAATTAAAGACCTGGCCAACACCCCGGCGGAAAAAGGCGATCGACTTTTGTTCATCTACAATATCGTCTCGGTATTTGAGGAGTCTCAAAAGACTGCCCTAGTGGACAGGATCAATCAAGACGGACGGCTGAAAGTGGTCGGTGCCATGATCGAAAAAAAGAGCGATACGGTACTTACCGACCGGGTACATATCACAGTTGATGTTCTGCAAAATCCCTGGTACATCGTGGCAGTTATCGCTTTCATTGCGGGATTGGCGACTAGACTTCTTTTGTATCTTACTTTCGAGAGCGCATGGTTTGTGGGTCGGGCCGGAGAGAAAAAACCTTCGCCGCCTGATTATCTCTTTTGGGGGGTGGCCCTTTTCATCGTCTTTCTTTATTTCTGGAGCCACAAGGTAACGGTCCGCATTGCAACATGATACCCATAATTATAATTGTCATTATAGGAATTTTACTTTTGGTCTTGGCAAAAAGGACCGGCCAAGCTTCCATTCCGTCTTTGCCTAGCGAAGAGTTGGACGATAAAATTAAAAGATGGGCAGCACTTAATAATCTTGACTGGAAGCTGGTCAAGGCAATTTGTCTGGTCGAATCTTCTCTTAATGCCAACGCAATGGGCAAAGCCGGCGAATATGGCCTGATGCAGATTTTACCCGCAACGGCCAAAGGATACGGGGCGACGGATAAAACAAATCTTCTTGACCCGGACGAAAATCTTAAATATGGCTGTAAATTTTTGGCCTATACTACTTTGCGGTATGGGCCGGAAGCGGGAATCCAAATCTATCATCTTGGGGAGACACGTTATTTGAAAGGAGAACGGGCGGATGATTATCTGGTAGCAGTGCGAAAGGCTTTCCGAAATATTTTAATCTGAAAGGGGGTGAAAAAATGAGCAATAGCACAATCAATCTAAACGCTATCCTTTCCGTGGCTAAGGTTATTTACGGATTCATCCGGCCTTGGCTTTCAGAGGAAGCAAAAAAATCCACTACTCCGGTTGACGACTGGATGATCGAAGTTTTGGATAAAATTCTGGCCTAAAAGGCCTGAAAGGAAACCATGAGCGAAAAATTAAAGGTCAAAGATTTTCATTGTCAAAATTGCGCGCACAAGTGGCACGAGGCACTCAAAGAGAAAATGCCCTGTTGCCCAAGGTGCGGAAGCGATCATACGCAACTCTATGATCCGTTTGAGCGGGAAGGGGGGCCAAGTGAAACGGAAGCACCATAAGTGGGGCCGGATCGGTGCGCCGCATAGCGCGAAACGGCGGCGGCATCTGGCGGCAATCCGGCGCAAACATCGAAGATAGAAAAAGAAAATGACCATTCCCGACGGCGAACATTTAACTTTGGTCATTATCATTCTTGGCATATGCGGGCCGCTTTACGCCATGGTGGGCGTGATGCTTCGGCGGCTGACGCGCATCGAAATCTTTTGCAAAATGCACTTTCCCGCGCACGCGAAAAAAGTGCTGGAAGAGGATTGAAAATGGATATTGAGAGTTTTGCGTCAAAGGTAAAGGCGGCTCTGGCCGAGAATCAGAAAAAGATGGACGACTTCGAAGAGCGGTTAAAAAAGGCCGAAGAAACCCTGGCCCGGCTGACCAAGAAAGACGACGATGACGATTGGTAAAAAAGGGAAGGCGGCGGAACCGGCGAAAGACAAGCCCGAGGGCAAGCCCAAGGTCGATCCGGTTTTTGGGGATTTGCTTCCCGCAAAGAAGGAAGACTCCGGAGGAGAGAAAAAAGAAAAACGGGCATACCGCAAGCGGGAAAAGACCGTCCCCCTCTTCGAGGACAAGTTTTTTTCGCTGATCTGGGAGAAGATTTTCATTCGGATCTTTCCCGAGAAGCCTTTGTCGGGTGACGAATCAGCGGGTCTGGGGAGTTCAACCAATGTGGTGATCAGCAAACACATTCCCGATCTGCTCGCCAAATATTCGGATGAGTTGATGCTGGGGTTCAATGTCAGCCTGGCGGTCATGGTCAGGATGACCAAGAAGGAAGCAAAAGAGAAAGAAAGCATTTCGGGCGTCAGTGCTGGCGATGCTGTTGCCCTTTAACGGACCGCGATGACACGATGAATCAAAATAATGTGATCGTCATCACCGGCCAGCGGGGAACGGGGAAAACCACATTCATCAAGAATCGATTGCCCCTTTTCGATCGGGTGATCGTCTTTGACCTCTTGGGGGAATTTGATGCCAATGTTTTTACTTTGGAAAGATTTTTTGAAAAGCTATCCGCAGAGAAAAAGGGGAGATTTTTCTTTTTGTCTTATTTTAATCCAAAAACTACTGACGAAGATTTTGAACGGATCTGTAAGGCAGTCAATCGCCTTAACGATGTTCTTTTTGTGGTGGATGAATTGGATTATTTTACCTCTGCTGTGTCATGCCCGACCGCCTTTTCCGAGATCATAAAGAGGGGAAGGCATCAAGAGATCGGCGTGATGTGCGCGACCAGGCGGCCCCACGAAATTCCCCGGCTGGTGACTTCCCAGGTGACCGAGCTTGTGACCTTTCGGCACGTCGAGCCACGGGATCTGGCCTACCTGAAAGACATTTGCGGGCTGGAGCCGGAGCGCGTGCAGGCCCTTCCCGATTTTTCCTATCTGCAATGGAGCGCGGCGGGGATCAAGGAGGGCAAGACCAGGAAGATGAAGGTGGGGGGATTTCCCCCGATCGGGGGAGAAGAGGAAGATTTTGAGAAGATGTTTAAAAATGACGAAAGAATTGAGAAGGGAGAAATTTTATGAACGGGTTTTTTCATTTCCACGAAGTGACGGTATTCCTGGCCAAAAAGACGAACCGGGCCGAGATCAACGAGATCATCAAGGCCGTTGTCGGAACCATTAAAAGGGCCTTTCCTGAAATCCCGATGCACGTGAAAGTCAATATCCGGTGGGTGAATTCGGATTTCAGATTTTCCGAAGGGAAAAATATACCGGCGGAAGAAAAAAGGGAACCGCGTCCGAATGACTCCGGGAATAGGGTCATCCCGAAAGGATTTAATCGACGGCCTGTCTCTGCTCAACTTTGAAGATCCGGACTTTTGACAAATTGTCAAAGATGTTCAAAAATGTTCCTTGACAGGATAAAAAAAAGATTTAAGCTTTAGGGAGAAAAAACCGATGAGAGATAGGGAGATTCCTTTGGGAGACTCAAATGTCCGTCAAGCAGCTACGAAAGTGGGTGAAGCTTCTGGAAGACGATCGGCCGGGGCATCGGTACGTGCTGAATCTTTGGGATTGGGCGAAGCAGGAGCCCAGGAGGCCGAAGGGAATCTCCAAAGTCAGGGCACAATTACTCCGGCTCCATCTGCGGGCCTTACTCTTAGAGAAATGAGATGGCGGCAAGTTTTGTTACTAAACAAACTTTTTTTGCTTGGCCGGTGGCCGGAATCCAAAAAGACAAAGAAGTTAACATAACTGGGATTATGGGACGAATTTCAACCATTTATTATAACAATTATCAATCAAGGATCGGCGAATGGGCAGAAATTTCTTGTCCGATTTGTCAGCGGTTTTTTATTCCCTCGATCAAATTACGAAAAACTTGCTCTTTAGAATGTGCTCAAAAAAGGCATCAAATTAAAATGTATGAGGCGCATAAAAATCGCAGAGGAAGACATAAAAGAGATTTAACGCCAAAATCATGTAAATTCTGTGGAGTTCTTTTCGTCCCTTCTAAAACCAGAAAACAGAATTATTGCAGTCAATTATGTAAATTTAAAGCTTATTGGACAAGACAAAGAATGGATATACATGGCCATAGAAGGAGAATGCGGTATTTGCAGGGCTGGAGGGAATTAAATAAAAAAGAAGCACAAATTCAAAGTTTGATATAAGTAGCGTTATCGGAGAGAGACATGAGCAAAAGAATCGGCAATCTCGCAGTAATTTACAGGGAAAAAGATGGGATTTGCAAATTTTGCCACAAGAAAGCAGAGCTTAGGCCTTATGGCCCTAAAGGGGAAAGGATTTGTTTTCATTGTGCAATGAAAGATAAAAAGGGAACGGAAAAGAGAATGGGCCAGGTTCTTTTCGGAGAGAGCTCAAGTTGACATAACCTTAATTACCGGACGTTTTGGAATGCTTAAAAGTTTACATAATATATCTTATCAGACATTAATAGTTATTAAATATTCGATAGATTTTCTATCGCATGGCTTATAATGCTTGCCCCCTCTTCGGGATTTGGTAAATAAGATTGACGCTCAGGGAGTGTATTTCTTAATCGCCCTTCGGAACCCTTCCATTGACCCTCTAATGACTCGATCTTCCACACAATAGGCCAATCGGAAGAAGCCGGGGCTTCCAAACCCCATCCCCGGAACGGCCAAGATGTTTTCCTGCAATAGCGTCTGCACGAAAAGGACATCATCCGGGATGGGAGATTTAGGGAAGAGATAGAAAGCGCCCTCAGGCTTTATAAAGGAATATCCTGAATCGGAAAGTCCCTTGCACAAAAGATCTCTCTTTCTCTGGTACTCACGGATATCAACCGTGACCCCTTGTAAACCAGGAAGGATGCGCTGCATGAGAGCGGGAGCATTGACAAAACCCAAGATTCGATTACAGAATGTAAGTCCATCGACTACCTGCCGCCAATTTTCCATTTCAGGATTTACGGCCACGAATCCGATGCGTTCGCCCGGCAAAGATAGGTCCTTAGAATAAGATGTGACCAGTAAACTGTAGGGGTAAGCCTTAAACACGCTGGGAACTCGTATTCCATCATAAGCCAATTTGCTGTAGGGTTCATCCGAGAGCAAATAGACCGTGCAATCGTACCTTTTTCCCATCTTTAGCAATATTTTTCCCAAACAAGTTAGGCTGTTTTCGTCATAAACCCTCCCTGAAGGGTTATTCGGAGAGTTGATAATGATAGCTTTTGTCTTCTCGTTGATTCCCGCTTCGATGGCCTTTAAATCTAAAGAAAAATCTTCATTTGTATTTATTAATTGCCCGAAACCATTATGATTATTGATATAGAATAAATATTCGACGAAGTAAGGTGTCAAGACGATAACTTCATCTTTATCGTCCAATAAAGTTTTCAAGGCTATATTGAGGCCTCCGCCAGCCCCGCAGGTCATGATGATGTGTTCCCAGGTCAGTTTCATTCCATGTTCCTTGGATAAGAAGTTTGCCACTGCTTCCCGAGTTTCCTTTAACCCGGCATTTGGCATGTAGGCATGTTTTCCGGGACGCCGGTCTTCCATTACTTCCAGGATGGCCTGCTTAACCTTTTCCGGGGGCTCTAAATTGGGGTTGCCCAGACTGAAATCGAATACCTTATCTGCTCCAAATTTGCTCTTGAGCTCTAACCCTTGTTCGAACATCTTGCGAATCCATGAGGATCGCTCCATGGCCTCTTTGATTTTTTCTGAAACCGACATGAACCCTCCTTGATTTATCTGGGCCGTAACTTGGGCAAGATTTCCCTCATCACCTGGAGGACTTTGGCCATTTCTTCTTCCGTTCCAATGGTCAGGCGCACCCCATCCCGCAAACCTTCTTGATCATAATGGCGGGTTAAAACTTTGGAGTCAAAAAGGGCTTCATAAAATTTAATCCCCCTTCCCTTTTCTGGTGGCTGAAGAAAAACAAAGTTAGCCTGAGAAGGGATGATGCGATATCCAAGGGCAACGGCGGCGTGGGTAAACCGTTCTCGGGTCTGGACGATTTGCGAGATGTTCTTTCGAAGATATTCTTGATCCTCCAGCGCCACCGCTACCAGCGCTTGGGTCAAACGGGTTACGTTGAACGGGTCTTTCACCTTGAACATCTCCGCGATCAATTCTTCATTCGCAATGGCACATCCCAGCCGCAAACCGGCCAGGGAATAGGACTTGGAAACGGTGCGCACAACGATCACATTGTCAAAATTCCGGATAAGCTCTAAGGCATTTTCTTTGGCAAATTCTGCGTAGGCTTCATCCACTACGAAGATTCCTTTTGTTCTCCGCGCCATTTGAGAAACCAGGTCAGTGGAATAACCAAAGCCAACCGGAGAGTTGGGATTTGCCAGGAAAAAGACCTTCACATCCTCGGGGGGTGCCGGGGGGTGATCGTAAGGTTCGCTCAGCGGCAAAGAAATGACCTTCGCACCATGGATGATCCCCAAAACCCGATAGAGGGGAAAGGTGGGTTCGAAAAATCCTACGGCTTCCGCCGGCTGGGCAAAGGTTCGAATGATAATATTCAGGATGTCGTCGGAACCATTCCCGCAGATGATCTGATTCACCGGGAACCCGTAAAGCTTTCCCAGTTTTTCCCGGAGTTCCAGACTCATCGGATCTGGGTAGAGCCGCAGGTCTTCGTAGGCCAACCTCTGGAGGACTTCCCTCACCCTCGGGGAAGGGGGAAACGGGTTTTCGTTACTGTTTAATTTAATAAATTTTTCCCGGGGGTCTGGCTGAAGGCCGGGGGCGTAGCCCTTCATTGAAGCGATAGAAGATCGGCCATAAATCACCATTTTCGTATTCTCTTTCTCCATCGGAAACCCAAATTTTTTATATCACTGAAAAACTGGAAACACAAGATTGTGAATTTTCCTTTTATGGCTAGGTGGCCCAAAAATGAAATACCGGGAAAAAGATCTGGCAAGAATATTATTTCATGAAATAGGAAGGAAGGAAAAGAGCAATCTGGGGGAATAGGAACAACAAAAATGCACAGACCACAAGACCGATCAAGAAGGGATAAACGCCCTTGTAAATCACGCCAAATGGGACCCGGGTGATATTTTTTACCACAAAGACATTAATGGCCACCGGCGGAATAACCACCCCAATCATCACGGTAATAGCAATCATCATGCCGAACCATATGGGATCGAAACCGAGTTTAATGATCACCGGGTAAAAGATCGGAGTCGCCAGGATCATGAAGGCCAGGTCATCGATAAAAGAACCACCCAGAAGGTAAATCAAGGCAATGAGAATCATCGTCAGATCTCTATTGAAATTCAACTGCATGATCCAATCCGCCGCATTCATGGGGATCTTGGTGACCGCCAAAAAGTGGCCCAGGATGGTAGAACCGGCGATGAGCATAATAACCATGCAGGCGGTTCGCAGAGATTCCCCGACCGATTTTACGAACCCCCGAAAATTCAGGTCCCTTTTGGCAAGGGATAAGAGAAGAACGGCAAAGGTTCCCACGCTGCCCGCCTCTGTGGGGGTGAAAAAACCTTTCATCAAACCCCCGATGACCAAGAGAAAAATAATCCCCACCCACACGACCTCCGGGAGGGAGGCAATCCTTTCCTTCCACGACGATTTTTGACCTTTGGGCCCAAGCGCAGGGTTGATCTTACACCATCCGTAGATGATCAATATAAAAAATAAAGCGATGAGCAAACCTGGAATTAATCCGGCCAGAAATAACTTGCCGATGGATTGTTCTGTGATAATGCCGAATACAATCAAGGTAACACTCGGAGGCATAAGGATTCCCAGGGTCCCTACCGTGGCCACGATCCCCGCGGATAACTTTTTGTTATACCCATATCGATCCATCTCCGGAACCGCCACACTGGCGAAGGTTGCGGCCGTGGCCGGGGAGGAGCCGCAGATAGCCTTGAAGGCAGTTGCCCCTCCCACGGTGGCCATGGCCAGTCCTCCCGGGACATGGCCTAAGAATTTGTAAGCGGTGTCGTACAGCCTTTTGGCAATTCCGGCATTGAAGGCGATTTGCCCCATGAAGATAAAGAGAGGGATAACGGTAAATCCATAAGAGGAGAAGACGTCGAAGAGATCCTTGGCCAGCAGGTTTAACGCAGCCTTTACCGATACTACGTAGCCAAATCCCAAGAAACCAACCAGAGCCATGGCAAAGCCTAACTCAATCCCGGTGAAAAATAAGGCTAAGACCAAAAATAGCCCGATGAATCCTGCTATCGATTCATTCATATTTACCCTCGAAAATCTTCACCACATCGCCCGACAAAACCAAGCACTGGATAAAGCAACAAATCCCGACTCCATAAACAATTGGATAAAAGGGCATCTGGAGCGTGAGGGAAACCTCTCCAGACCTATGAAGATCCGTTCCCATTTTGACCAGGTTCCAGCCGATCATAGAAAATAATCCCATCCCCAGGCAGCGGGTGAATAGCTGGAAGACCTTTCTAGCTGGAGGAGGGAGTTTTAGGACCAAAAAATCCACATAGATATGCCCCCTGACCCAGGAGGTTAAAGGCATGGAAAATCCGAGAACCAACGCCCCTAAAAAAGCTACGAGTTCAAAGGTGCCAACGATCGGTTTTCCCAATGACCGCAAGAATACATCGGCCACCGTGATCAGCATTAATAAAGTAAGAAGGACACCCCCCAACACGTTGGCCGACTTACTGAGTTGGAAGACAATTCTAAGGAATCCGCTCATCGGGTACCCTCAATATCGTGAGTCCTGCAAAAGAATATCCTGCCGGAAGTTTCGGGCCATCCCCTGCCCTACCCTATTGATTTTTCCTCAGATGATCCAGGCAGAATTTTAAAGCCTCTTCTCCGGGCAAACCCTTGGCCCTCATGTTATTCATATATTCGTCGAGGATGGGCTGAACCGCTTTGGCCCATTTTTGATCTTCCTCTTTTGGCAGAGAGATGATCTGGTTGCCCAGCTTTAGAGAAAACGCTCTTCCCGATTTATCGATCTCATCCCAAAGCGCCCCCGTTTTCTCAATCCATTCCAAATTTATTTTTTCGATAATCTTTTGGATATCCGGGGAAAGCGCATTCCACTTGTCCTTATTCATAACCACAAAAAAGCCGGTGCTGTAAGCAGAGCCGAAATTTTCGGTCGTACACTTCACCACCTCTCCCCATTTCCATCCCTCCAATGCTTCCATCGGGGCCATGGAACCTTCGACCATCCCTCTCTGCAGGGCATCATAGGTCTCCCCCATGGGCATGGCTACAGGGATTCCCCCCAGGGCCGATACCACTTTCGCGCTCAGGCCCGTAGAACGAATCCTCATTCCCTTGATCTCCTCAAGTCGATGAACGGCCTTTTTGGTATGCAAGATCCCGGGTCCATGGGCATGCAGGTAGAGGATTTTAACTTCGTTGAATTCTTTGGGTTTGAATTGCTGGTAGTATTGATTAATCAATCTTGTTGCGGCAGCACCCCCTTTATATCCTAGGGGGAAGTCAATCACTTCGGTTAAGGGAAATTTCCCGCGGGTGTAAGCGAGAACGGACATCCCCATATCAGAAATCCCCTTCACTACGCCGTCGTAACACTTGTCCGCGGGGGTTAGGGTGCCACCCGGAAAGACCGTAATTTTCACCTTTCCGTTGGTCCTCTTTTCAATTTCTTTAACCCATTCATTGGCCAGAACTGTATTTTTGTGCGGAGCCGGGAAGAAAATTGAGTAAGAAAGCTCAAAGGGTTTTGTCTGGCCGAACACCCGGGGGGCGAAACAAGAAAAGATTATTCCGGTTAACCCCAAAAACAAAAAAATGAATTTCCCTGTTCTCATTTTTCCTTCCTCCTTAGATTTGATCTGCCTAAAATCCTCCGGATCCCATCCCTGCTGACGAAATCTGATCCTAGGTAGATGGGGCACTCTATTTTCGCTCCCAGAAGCCTTCCTATTATATATGTTGATGATAAAAATTCAAGCGATTCTGGATCCGAGGATCCCATTTATTTTCGAAAACGCTCGGGCCTTTCTGGCTTCTTTCATTTTTTCCGCCGGTCCAATACTTTTAAGGCTTTCCCCTCCAGAGGCTGCAAGCTATCCGGGGCCACCAGCTTGACCTTTGCGCTCACTCCAACGGTTTCGCGCAGCTTGCGCTCGATCTGCAAGGCGGTATTCTGAAGGTTTTTGATCTCATCGGAAAAAACCCGTTCATTCATCTCCACCTTTACCTCTAGCGTATCCATCCCTTCAACCCGGTCCGCGATAATCTGATACCGCGGCTCCACTCCCTCCACCTCCATGAGGATGGATTCCACTTGAGAGGGAAAAACTTTTACTCCTTTAATAATGATGATATCGTCGGTTCGCCCGAGCACCTTCTTCATGCGCACCAGCGTACGTCCGCACGGGCAAGGGGAATAATCCAAAGAGGTAATGTCCCGTGTGCGGTAACGAATCAAGGGAAATGCCTCTTTGCTCAGAGTGGTCAGGACCAATTCCCCTTCTGCCCCGGGAGGAAGGACCTGCAGGGTTTGGGGGTCGATAATTTCAGGGATGAAATGGTCTTCATAAATATGCAGCCCGTTCTTACACTCGCATTCAGCAGACACCCCCGGTCCCATCACTTCGCTCACTCCATAATTATCCGTGGCGTTGATGAACAGGCGCTCCTCGATCTCCTTGCGCATGGATTCCGGACAGGGCTCCCCGCCGAAAAGGCCGAGCTTTAGGGAAAAGGACTTGGGGTTAATTCCCTGGGTTTCCATATGCCGCGCCAGGAGCAGGGCATAAGAGGGCGTACCTACGAGGGCGGTGGTCTTGTAATCCTGCATAATCAGAACCTGTTTAGTCGTATTGCCCGTAGACATGGGGATCACGGAAGCCCCAATTAGCTCGGCTCCGTGGTGCAAGCCGAAAGCTCCGGTATAAAGCCCGTACTTAAAAGTGATCTGGACCACATCGTCTTTGGTCACCCCCCCCGCAGTCAGGACCCTGGCCGTCAGCTGGCTCCAGTGGTGCAGATCGTTTCGGGTGTAGCCGGTAACGGTAGGCTTCCCCGTTACCCCCGAGGAGGAATGAATACGCACCACCTCCCGGAGAGGGAGTGCGAACATTCCATAAGGATAACTCTCGCGCAGGTCCTCCTTGGCGGTGAGGGGAAATTGAGAGAGGTCCTTGATGGATTGAATTTCATCGGGAAGGATCTGCAACGAGTCAAACTTCTTTTTGTAGAAAGAGACATTGCGGTAGACTCGATTCAAAGTGGACTGCAGGCGCTCCAGCTGGAGCTGCTCGATCTCTTCCCGCTCCAGGCATTCATAGCGACGGTCCCAGATCATTTCCTCCCCTCCTTCACTCCCAGACCTCCCGGTAGTCCTTGCCCAAATAAGCCCGCTGGACCTCTTTATTATGCAACAGGTCTGCGGTCTCGCCTTCCATAATGATCCGACCCGTCTCGATGACGTACCCCCGATCGGCGACCTGGAGAGCTGCTTTCGCATTCTGTTCGACCAAAAGAAGGGTTGTGCCCCGGGTGCGCAAGGTTTGAACGGCTTTGAAAATATCGCGGATGACCATCGGAGCCAAGCCCATCGACGGCTCGTCCAAAAGAAGGAGCTTCGGCCTGGCCATCAGAGTGCGGCCGATCGCCAGCATCTGTTGCTCCCCTCCGGAGAGTGTTCCCGCGCGCTGTTTTTGCCTCTCTTGCAAAACTGGGAAGATTTCCAAAATGGATTCTAAATCTCTGAGCACTTTTTTCTTCTCTTCCCCTTTGAAGCGAAGATAGGCGCCGAGGGTCAAGTTGTCCAAAACACTAAGGGGGGCAAAAATCTGCCTCCCTTCGGGGACCTGTCCCACGCCCAGGCGGAGAATACGTTCGGCCGGAAGCCCAGCGATATTCTGGCCGTTGAACAGGAGTCTCCCTTTCGTCAGGGGATGGAGGCCGGAAATGACCTTCATGAGGGTGGTTTTACCCGCCCCATTCGCACCGAGAAGGGTGACAATCTCTCCCGGGCTGACATGGACAGAAACATTCCGCAATGCTTGGACGGCCCCATAGAAGGCGCTAATGCTCTCCACCCTAAGCATGATTCACCTCCTCTCCCAGGTAGGCGGCGATGACCTCCCGATTTCGCTGGATGTCCCGGGGGGGACCTTCGGCGATCTTTCTCCCGTAATTGAGGACCAGCACGTCATCCGAAATCTCCATGACCAAGGCCATGTCATGTTCTACGACGATCACGGTGATCCCTCTTTCTCGGATCTTGAGGATCGTCTCCGATAGTTTCTCAGTCTCCCGAATGTTCAACCCAGAAGCTGGCTCATCGAGAAGAAGGAGTTTTGGCTCGGTGGCCAGGGCCCGGGCGATCTCCAATAATTTCTGCTGGCCCAGAGGCAGGGAAGCGGCGCCCCCGAGCGCTTTATCCTCCAGCCCCATAAAACAGAGTTCTGCATAGGCCTTCTCTTCGATTTCCTTCTCCTCTCGCCGCATTCCGGGGAGGCGAAGGCCCGTGCTGAAGAGTCCGGCAGCGGTCCGGCTGTGCCTTCCCAGCATTACGTTCTCCAGAACGGTCATGTTTCCAAAAAGCTCTAAATTCTGGAAAGTACGGGAGATTCCCAGGCAAGCGATCTCGTGGGGCTTCAAGCCGTTGAGAATCTTCCCTTTGAACTCGAGAGTTCCCGCGGTAGGTGGAACGATCCCCGTGATCAGGTTAAAGAGCGTTGTCTTGCCCGCCCCATTCGGGCCGATGACAGATTTAATCTGGTGTTCGGCCACGGTGAAATCTAACGAATCGATGGCTCGTAGGCCGCCGAAAGATTTCTGCAGACTCTGAACCAGGAGAACCTTCTGGCTCATGGACTTCCGACTCGTCCCTCCCCGTTCTTCCCCAGCATTTTTCGCGTTCCTTCTAAAATCCCCTGGGGCATGAAAAGGAGGACGACCATGAGGATGGCTCCATAAACTAACACTTCAAAATCTTCCAGGCCCCGCAGGTATTCTGGCAATAAGGTGAGGAGCGTGGTCCCCAGTAACGCGCCCCAAATCGTCTCCGCCCCTCCGACGACCACCATCATCAATAGCAAAATAGAAAACATAAAGCTAAACGAACTCGGGCTGATGAAGGTAATGAAATGGGCGTAGAGGCTACCCGCCGTGGAAGCATAGATGGCACTCAAGACGAAGACCTGCACCTTAAAACGCGAAGCGTCCACGCCCATGGCGCTGGCAGCTAGCTCACTTCCGTGGAGAGCGCGAAGGGCCCGCCCCACCCGGGAATTAATCACATTGAGGGAAAAAACTAAGAGGAGAATGACGAACGCCCAGACCAGGTAAAGATAAGTGGCTCCTTCAAGGGGGTGGCCAAAAATCATCAGGGGAGGAATCCCCGAGAGGCCGGAGGGCCCACCGGTCAGGGAGGAGAGTTCGTTGAAAACGATGAAGAGAATTTCGCCAAACCCCAGGGTGGCTACAGCCATGTAATGGCCTTTCAGCCTGAGGGTGGGTTTGCCAACCAGGAAAGCGATGAGGGCGGATAGGAAGATGCCGATCATAAAAGCTCCAACCGGATGGAAGAAATATTTCGTGGTCAAGATCCCGGAGGAATAAGCGCCGATCCCGAAGAAGGCTGCATGGCCGAGGGAAATCTGCCCGGCATAACCCATGAGCATGCTTAGACCCATCGTCATTAAGCTGTTGATGCCCACGAATACAAGGAGGCTGAGGTAGTATTCTTTGCCACCGGCAAGCCACGAAAAGAGGAGGATCGCCAAGACCACGCCCAGGAGGGCGTAAAGATCTTTCCTTTTCATTCCATCCCTTTTAAAATTTCTTCAACTCACTCGCTTCCTTGCTGCCAAAGAGCCCACTGGGCTTCACCCAAAGGACCAGCAGGAGAACCATCAGGGCAATGGCATCCTTGTACCCCGAGGAGATCAGGCCAGCCCCCAGGGACTCCAAGACTCCGATGATGAAACCGGCGACGACAGACCCTACCCCGCTTCCCAAACCGCCGAGGACCACGGCTGCAAACCCCTTCAAAGTCAAGAGGGGGCCCCGGTCATATTCCATGAGGGTGATGGGGGTAATAATGGCTCCGGCAATGGCTCCGAAAGCCGCACTCAAGGCGAAAGAAAAAAGGATCATCCTGCGCACCCGGATCCCCACTAGCTGAGCCGCTAAAGGGTTGAAGGCGCAAGCGGTCATGGCTTTGCCCAATAGGGTGCGATTAAAAAAGAACCCGCTGCCGAAGACTACCAGAAGGGTAATCGCCAGGACCCAGAATATTTGGAGTTGAATCGTCGCTCCCAGGAATTGCACAGGCTTGCTGTCAGCAAACGCCGGAAGGGCGTAGGGGTCCTTCCCCCAGAGGAACATGGCGATACCCCGGAAGAGAATGGAGCCCGCTAAGGTGATCATGATCAGCGTGATGAGCGACGCATTTTTCAAGGGATGAATGGCCAGGCGCTCAAAAAGGGCCCCCACCAGGGTTACTGCAATAACGGCCAGCAGGAATCCCATGAGCAGGGGAATTTTCAGGACCACCGTGAAGAAGACCATGATCAGGCCGCCGAGCATGACAAACTCTCCTTGGGCCAGGTTGATGATTCCAGTGGCATTGTAGATCATCGTAAACCCCAGAGCTACCAGGGCATAGATACTGCCCAGGGTTAGGCCGGTAAAGAAAAATTGGATGAGCTGGCTGGCGAAGGTCATTTGCGGGAATGGGTTCCTCAAATAGACGAAGAGCGCCTCCGGCCTTCATGGAAAGCGAATTGAAAAGCCTTTGCGCTCTTCGCTTCTCTTACGTTCGATATGGCAGTTAATCAGCGAAAGCCCAATCGCCGTTCTTGACCAAGATCATTTCAAAGGCATTCTTTTTAAGCCCCGTGTGGTCCGCGGGTGAGAGGGTAAAGATTCCACTCGCTCCGGGCCAGTTTTTGATCTGGGTCTCCAGGTAATTCCGGATTTTGGCTTTATCGGGACCTACCGCTTTCAAAGCATCCACGAGCAGATAGAGCGCATCCCAGGCGTACCCGCCAAAGGTGGACACGTCGGTCTTAAAGCGCTTCTCATACTCTGTTTTGTACTTCATAATGATGGGTTTCTGCGGATGATCGGCTCGAATTTTTTCCGCTACCACTAGATGACTCAATGGGCAGAGAACGCCCTCGGCCGCCCCGCCGGCCAGCTCGATGTTCCTCTTCGATCCGAACCCATGGCTCTGGTAGAGCGGAATTTTCATGTCCAGTTGCTTCCAGTTCTTGGTCACGATGACCTGCGGAGGCCCTACGGACCAGTTGACCACGGCCTGGGCATCGGTTCCCTTGATCTTGGTCAATTGGGCGGTCATGTCCGAATCCTTCGGGCCATAGAGTTCATCGGCCACGATGGAAATTCCGTAAGCCGGTGCCACCCGCTTCAGCTCCTTGCGGCCAAAATCTCCAAACCCGACCGTCACGGTGATGATCGCGATCCTGGAGATCCCTTTTTTCTTCAGGTGGTCATAGATCGTCTCCACTGCGGATGTATCTGTCTGGGGGGTCTTGAAAATCCACTTGTTCTGCTTCTTGGGCATCTCGAATATTTTGGCCGTCAAGATTCGATCCAGTTCATCCTTGGGAGTAACGATGGACAGGGCCGCGGCGCAAGAGATTAGAGGGGTTCCCGCTTTCTCCATGATGGGCACGACAGCCATGCTTTCCCCGGTGGTGGAAGGGCCGACGATGGCAATGACTTTATCCTTTTCCAGAAGCTTGCGGACGGCCAATACGGCCTGGCTCTCGTCGCTTTTGGTGTCTTCTACGATAACCTTCAATGGATGGCCCTGGATCCCCCCAGTACCGTTAACCCATTCTTCGATCATCTTGACGGTGTTGCGCTCCGGATCGCCCAGAAAAGAGGCCCCGCCGCTCACGCTGAAGACCGCTCCGATTGAATAGGGTTCCTTCTCAGCCCATGAATCCTTGGGAAGAGACCCGAAAAGCAAAAGACTGATACCTAAAATGACGAAAAAACATTTTCTTGACATGACGCCACCTCTCAGTTTCTTATTCCCCCCAAGGGGAGGGAATGGACGATTTTCTCCACCAGGAATCCATCAGGATCCCTGCTTTCCTCTGGGTCACAGGGTATATACTTTCTTGCCTTCTAAAATCCGCACTTTCTTCTCGGAGAGGGCCACAATGGCCCGGTCGGTCTCATCGAAGCGGAAGATAATGATGGCATTTTCTCCACTCTGCTGGACGAAGGCGTAGAGGTACTCTACGTTGATCTTGGCTTCGGCCAAAACTTTCATGATTTCTGCCAAACCTCCGGGACGGTCTGGAACCTCCACGGCCACGACTTCTGTCTTTCTTACCGTAAATCCCCTTGGACCCAAAACCTCTTTGGCCTTTTCCGATGTCGTTGACGATCAGTCGTAGGATGCCAAAGTCTTTGGTGTCGGCCAGGGAGAGGGCCCGGATGTTCACCCCCGACTCCCCAAGGATCCGGGTCACCTCTGCCAAAGCTCCGGGCTTGTTCTCCAAGAAAACGGAGATTTGTTCAACTTTCATGGCCTTCCTCCGAACTCAGGAATTGGGTTGACTTTAGATTTTTCTCCTATCGATTACTCTTTGGGCTTTGCCCTCGCTGCGCTGGAGGGCCCTGGGCTCTACCAGTTTCACCCCGGCGGTTACCCCGAGAAGATCTTTGATTCCCTTCTCGATCTTCCGGCCCAGGACCTGGAGGTCTTTCACTTCATCGGAGAAAAGATTCTGGTTGGCTTCTACATGGACTCCCAGGGTATCCAAATTTCCTTTGCGATCTACGATCAGGAGATAGCGGGGCTCTACCCCTTTGATATTCCTCAAAACGCTCTCGATCTGCGAGGGAAAAACATTTACGTCTCGGATGATGAGCATGTCATCACTGCGCCCACTGACTCGCTCCATGCGCACAAGCGTCCGCCCACACTTGCAAGGCTCGGTATGGAGCGCCGAGATGTCCCGGGTTCGGTAGCGCACCAAAGGAAAGGCTTCTTTGGTAATGGTGGTAAAAACAAGCTCGCCTTTCTCTCCATAAGGAAGCACTTTGCCGCTCTGGGGGTCGATGATTTCGGGGATGAAATGGTCTTCGAAGACATGCAGGCCTCTCTTGGCTTCGATGCATTCGATGGACACCCCCGGTCCGATGACTTCGCTGAGACCGTAGATGTCGAGGGCCTGGATGTTTAGCTTCCGTTCGATCTCATCGCGCATTCTCTCTGACCAGGGTTCGGCGCCAAAGATGCCCACACGTAATTTAAGCTTTTTGAAGTCTACCCCCATTTCTTCGGCCACCTCGACCAGATAGAGTGCGAACGAAGGAGTGCAGGTTAGGACCGTGGAGCCAAAATCCTGCATGATGATGACCTGGCGCTTGCTGTTCCCGCCCGACATGGGAATGACCGAAGCGCCGAGCTTCTCTGCACCGTAATGGACTCCCAAGCCCCCGGTGAAGAGCCCATAACCATAAGAATTATGGATGATGTCGTTCTTTTGCACTCCGCAGGCAGCTAAAGAGCGGGCCATTACTTCAGACCAGGTTTTAATGTCCCGTTGGGTGTAGCCCACGACCGTCTGTTTGCCGGTTGTTCCCGAGGAGGCATGGATTCTGACCACCTGCTCGAGCGGTACAGTAAACAGCCCAAAAGGGTAATTATCCCGCAGGTCAGACTTCGTGGTGAAAGACAACCTCTGCAGGTCCTTCAGGGATTTAACGTCAGAGGGTTTCATACCGCATTCGTCGAATTTTTTCTTATAGAACGGAACTGCGGCATACACCCTTTCTAAGGTCGAGACCAGGCGTTTTAGCTGCAGAGCCTCAAGCGCTTCCCTCGGAAGCGTCTCAAATTCTTCATCAAAAATCATAAAAAAGTCCTCCCCGGTCAGCGATTATTTATACCACCAGAAATCATTGTTCTCCACAGGATCCGCATACCGGTACGAATCCCCCACTCGGATCAAAGGGGCGCCTTGAAGCTCGTCGGACTCATGGATCAAGCGGTCAAAGGTCATCACCAACCCTAAAAGAGCTCCATGTTTGCGGACAGCCTCCAGGGCATATTGGGAACAGGTTGGATAGCTTGGGCATCGATCCCCGTCCACAGGACTGATGTATTTTTGATAAAACCGCAAGAGCCTTTCCGCGACCTGCTGCCCGGGGGGTATCATCGAGCCCGGACTTTTTTCCTTTACGAATCGAAGGGAACTTTCATCAGGCCATGGTTCTTCCCCTCGGCCTTCTTCTGCCCAACTCGCCGCGGTGAGCAGAAAACCGATGAAGAAAATGATGATCAATTTCTTAAAAATCATACCGCAATGAGAGCATTGGGCTTTTTCCCTGGAGAGAGATACCGATCGAAAGATCGCTTCCTTTTTGCAAAAAATTAAGGTATTCCTGCTTCTTTTTTTTGTTATATTTATGGGCGCTGGATACCGCGCTATAAATGTTTCCACTATACCATCCCAATTCAAAAAAGGTCAATATTCCTCCGACCACGTAATTATTATGCTCGAAGGATTCCACCATGCCCCAAATGAAGGCTCCGTTGAGAAGGAAAGCAATGGATGCATCCCGGTAGCGCTCGCAGTAAAGGTGCCCGGCACCTGGAAGGGCGGCAGCAAGGACCCCGGCCATTTCCGGGGATTTTTGGGGAACTTCCTGAATCCGGTCTAAGCCTTGAGCAAAGTATTCCCCCTTTGGATATAATTTGCTATTTTTATTGATCTTGCGAAATGCGCTGGCTGCTTCCTTCCATTTTTCCTCTTTCAGGTAGGTGAGGGCAATCTGCAACTGCGCTTCATCCTCAATCGGTGTGCCGGGAGAAACCTCCTGGGCTTTCTGGAAAAAAATCCGCGCCTGGGAATTCTCTTTTTTCTCCACAAGAGCACGCCCCATGAGAAGGAGGACTTCCGATTTTAGCGAAGGAGCAGGAATTTTTTTTAGCAGATCGTCACAGGCAGAAATGGCTTCATCCCATTTCTTCCCGTTGAAATATGATTTGGCGACCTTCCCCAGCGCTTCTTCGACTCTGGGACTCTGGGGAAAGAAAAAAAGGAAACGCTTGTACTCCGTGATCGCCCGGTAGTAGTCTCCCTCCTTGAAAAACTGGTCTGCCAAGTCCATCTGCAGATTTTCATCGATGTACCGCCCAGTCCCTTCCTCGGCCGGCAAAACTTCCGCCTGGAAAAGGAAAAAAAAGAGCAGAAGGAAAATCTTGGCCCCGCACAGGCAGACGGTTATCCTTTCTCTTGGCCTCAATTCAGCTGCTCCGGCCCAACCGGAAGGCCTCCAGGTTAATGGGCCCGGCCTTGGGGGGAAACCTGCGGAGGATGTCGTCGGTCCAAACTTCTTCGGCAATGGAAAGAATGGAACAGAGGGCACCCAGCATTACAATATTCACCGCCCGTCCATCCCCAGCCTGCAAGGCCAGCTCCCTTCCAGGAACGCTCTGGAACAGTCTGGCCCGCCCGGATAGGATTTCGGAAATCTTCTCCGGGTAAGCCTCATTCCCCAGCGAAACCGAGGGGGGATTCAGGCGCTGCTCATTAAAAAGGATGGTCGGTTGGAGGCTTAGATAGGAAAGGTAGCGCAGAGCCTCAAGTTCCTCGAAGGCCATGAAAATATCCACTTCCCCTTCTTTGATTAACGGAGAAAAGACCTTCGATCCGAAGCGCACGTGGGTGGACACGCTCCCGCCCCGCTGGGCCATGCCGTGGACTTCGCTTTTCTTCACATCGAAACCTGCTTTCATGAACACATCCGACATGATCTCGGAAGCTAAGATGATTCCCTGTCCTCCCACCCCGACCAATAAGATATTCGTAACTTTATTTTTCATCTGTTTCCTTTATGGCACCGAACTTACAAACCTGGGTACAAAGCGTGCACCCCTTGCAGAGGAAGGTCTCGATGGATGCTCTTCCTTTTCTCTTCTTCCCCGGGGCACCCATTCCATCTTCTTTGACCCACTCGATCGCCGGGCAGCCCAAGCGCAGACAGGCCCGGCAACCCGTGCATAGGTCCGGGTTGACCGAAAAGGATCTCTCCAGACCGGCCTTCTCCCTGCGGGATAGGATACAGGGGGCCCGGGAGATAATCACCGATGCCTCTTTACGCTGAACCTCCCGCTTGATCACTCTTTCCGTCGCAGCCAGCTCGTACGGGTTGACCACCTTGACATGTTTTACCCCCAGGGCCTTGGCCAGTTTTACCAGGTCCACTTGAAAAGTTTCTTCTCCCTTCAAAGTAAACCCGGTTCCGGGATGATCTTGCCTTCCCGTCATCGCTGTGGTGCGGTTATCCAGGATGATTAACGTCACCATCCCCTTATTGTAAACCACATTCAAGAGCCCGGTAATCCCTGAATGAAGAAAGGTGGAGTCTCCGATCACGGCCACCACTTTTCCCAAGGCCTCTTCCCCGAGGGCTTTGTCCAAACCCATGGCATGTCCGATGGAAGCACCCATGCAGACGCAGGTATCGATGGCACTGAGGGGTGGAAGGAATCCCAAGGTATAACATCCGATGTCCCCGGCGACGAACAATTTCAGTTTGTTCAATATGGAAAAAATGCCTCGATGGGGGCAACCCGGACACATGATCGGGGGCCGGGCCGGCAGGTTTTTATAGGTTTCTTCCGGCAGCGGAGGGGAGAGATCCTTCAAACCCCTCTCTACCAGCCCCGGGTTAAGCTCGCCGCAAAGAGGGAAAAGATTCTTTCCCCTGACCTCAATTCCGATGGCCCGTACTTGCTCTTCGATGAAAGGGTCAAGCTCCTCCAGCACAAAGAGTTTTTCTACCCGCGCGGCGAAAGACTTGATCATCTCTTTCGGCAGAGGATAGACCATCCCCAGTTTCAGGTAGGAAGCTTCGGGCATGATTTCTTTGGCGTATTCATAGGAGATGCCGCTGGTGATGATGCCGAGCTTGGGGTCTCCCCACTCGAGGCGATTTCCCTGAAAGGTCTCGGCAAAACGGGCCAGTTCTTCCATCCGCTTTTCCACCACCGGGTGACGCTTTCGGGCGTTTGCCGGCAACATGACAAATTTCATCGGCTCTTTGACGAGCTTGGGCCGCACCGGGGCTTCGGCAGGCTCTTCTAGAAATACGATGGACTTAGAATGAGATACCCGCGTGGTGGTGCGCAGCATTACCGGCGTGTCAAACTTCTCGCTCAGTTCGAAGGCCACCTTCGTAAAATCTTTGGCCTCCTGGCTATCACTGGGTTCCAACATGGGGACTTTGGCGAACTTGGCGTAATTCCGGTTGTCCTGCTCATTTTGGGAACTGTGCATTTCTGGATCGTCGGCTGTGACCAAAACCAGGCCTCCCCGCAAACCTGTATAAGAGAGGGTGAAAAGGGGATCTGCGGCCACGTTCACGCCCACATGCTTCATGACCACCAGAGCCCGGGCTCCCCCGAAAGCCACTCCCATACCTGTCTCCAGGGCCACTTTCTCATTCGGGGACCATTCGGCATGCAGACCCTTGTAGCTTCTCAGGCTTTCCAGGATCTCCGTGCTGGGCGTGCCCGGGTAGGCCGTCGCCACTTTCACACCGCTCTCAAACGCTCCACGAGCGATGGCTTCATTTCCGGATAATAAGACCCGTTTCTCTGTCATTCCCCTACCCCTTGAGCTCGCTGATCTTCCACTGAATAAAGTCGGCCATGGGGGATTTGGGATTCTTGGCCAAGGCCTTCTGGTAAGCCTCCAGGGCTTTCTGTTTCTGATTCTGCGCCTCATAGCACCGCGCCACGCCAAGCAACCCTTCCCCCTGGTAAGGGCTACCATTCTCTTCTGCGTTCTTTTGATAGTCCTCCACCGCCTTCACGTAATCGCCTTTGGCCTCATAACAATACCCCAGTCCATTGCGGGCCATGGATTGGAAGGGCCCGTTCAGGCAACGGGTGTAAGCCGCAATGGCCTGATCGTATTCTTTCAGGGCGTAGTGGCAATTCCCGATGTATAACTGGGAAACCTCGGCCGCTTTGCCCCAGCGGTAGATCGACCGGACTTCGCGAAACTTTTCTAAGGCTTTCCGGTAATTTTCCTTCTCCTCTTCGGCGGTGGCGGCTTTGCGGAAGGATTCCTGGTAGAGCTGAAAAGCCTGCTGCTGTATGGCCAGGGCTTTGCTCTCCTGCCAGTGAATATATAAATACCCTGCCATCCCGGTGGCCACCATGGCGAGCCCGACCACCCCGTACAGGGTCATTTGCCTCTGGTGGTCACGCAGGAATTGCAGGACCTTCGCTGTGGTGGAAATGAATTCATCCGGTTCTTTGAGCAATTTTTTCCGCGATACTTTCTTTTGGGGCATGAGCGGCTTTTCCTCCTCGCCATATAAAAAATGAAAATAAACCCCTACCCTTTTTCTTCTTTGATTAAAAAGCCACTTCTTTGCAGGATTACCCGAGCGGGCCTAAGGGTGGAAGTTTATCGACCTCAGGTCCTTAATCTCGATCTGGAAGGTTCCGAATTCCGCTTTGCCATAAAACTTCGCTCGCTTGGCCACCTTTATTTCGATGCTCTTCTGATCCCGTAGGGAAACCTTGGCCAGAGCCTCACTCCCTTCCAGCCCTTGAAATTGAAGTTGGGAAATTTTTTCGAAGGGGATCGTAACCGTTGCGCTGCCGCGGTTCCCCACCAGAAAAACTTTCCCCTCGTAGCTAAACTTTGATAGGGTGGTCTCGATACCTTGGCTGTCAACGACTCGGGCTGTAAAGTTCTTATCGGGCACAGGGATCTTATCGGCGGGGGCTGTGCCTCCGAGCTCTCCCATTCCCAGGAGAAAGATCAGCGAAGAAAAAATCAAAGATGGGGCAAGGTATTTTTTCATTTCCACGCCTCCCCTATTCAGTCTCTCGATCTATTCCAGAAATATACCAGAAGCCTCGTCTCCTCTTTTCTTAGCTGCCGAAGACACCCACGTAATTCCCGAGTCTATGGGAGAGGGAGACTTCGAAGAAGTTTTCAGCATTCATGTTTTTGGGTCACGTTTTCTTGCTTTCTGTTAACTTTTTTATTTAATAACATTTTTTGAAAAAAATAACAATCGCAAATATCTAATTGACAGAAGAGGGACCTCTCCGCTATGTTGGTTCTTAGGATTGATCCCAGCGAACCTGTTAAAAAAATAACCAAAGGAAAATATGGCTTGATCAACCAGCTCCGGAAACGGTGGGAAGTATGCCCGGTTAAGGACTTGGGGGAAGAGCTCTCCCTGAAGGAGTTAGGGATCTCTCCGCTCACAGCTCAGGTTCTGCGCAACCGGGGCATCTCAAATACGGACCAGGCCAGGCGTTTCCTCTCCCCCGCCCTCTCCGATCTCCCAGATCCTTTCACCATGAAAGACATGGAAAAAGGGGTTCAGCGAATCTGCCAAGCCATCCATGACCAAGAAAGAATTACCCTCTTCGGCGATTACGACGTGGATGGAACTACGGCTATCGCTCTCCTGTTGCTGTTCCTCAAAGGTGCAGGGGTCCCGGTGGACTTTTACCTTCCGGATCGGCTTAAGGAAGGATACGGGCTAAATATCGGGGCCGTAAAAAAAATCCAGGCCCAGGGCACGAAACTTCTGATTACCGCAGACTGCGGGATTAGCAACCGGGAAGAGATTGGCTGGGCTATGGAAAATGGCCTGGATGTTATTGTTACCGACCACCACGAAGTTCCCGAAATCCTTCCCCCCGCTTTAGCCATTTTGAACCCGAAACAAAAAAATTGCCCCTATCCCTTCAAAGGGTTGGCCGCGGTGGGAGTCGCCTTCAACTTAGTCATTGCCCTGCGCAGCGCTCTACGGCAGGAAGGATTCTTTCAGGGAGGGGAGATTCCCAACCTGAAAGAATATTTGGATTTGGTAGCCCTGGGCACGGTCAGCGATGTTGTGCCCCTCATAGGGGTTAACCGCATCCTGGCCAAATTCGGACTGATGCAACTGGGCCACTCCACGCGTCCGGGTATTGTAGCGTTGAAAGCGGTCTCGGGGATCCGCGAGATGCCAGTGGATACCCTCTCCATCCTTTTTCGTTTCGCACCCCGGATCAATGCTGCCGGACGCTTGGGGGATGCGCAGGAAGTGGTGCGCCTGCTCATCTCCGGGGATGAAAGAGAAGCGGGGGAGATCGCCGCGCATCTGGATCAGCTCAATACTCTGCGGCAGCGAATCGAAGAGAAAATCCTCAGCGAGGCTAGAGCGATGATTCATTCGCCCGGGGGGAACCTAACGAAAAAATCTCTCGTCTTGTCCTCGCCCGACTGGCACCCTGGGGTCATCGGCATTGTGGCCGCACGGCTGACCGAAGAGTATTACCGTCCAACCATCCTGGTTGCCCTGAACGAAAACCTGGGAAAAGGTTCAGGCCGGTCCATCGATTCTTTCCCTCTTTATCAGGGAATCAAAGCCTGTGAGTCTTGGGTGGAAAAGTTTGGCGGACACGAGCAAGCGGCGGGTTTGGTCATCCGGGCGGAATGCATTCCTGGTTTTGCGCAGGCTTTCGAGGAAGTGGTGACCGCGAAACTTGGCGAAGAAAGGTTTAGGCCCCGTCTCTCCCTGGATGCTTTCGCGAGACTGGATCAGATGGATAACTCTTTCCTTTCCGAGCTAGAATCCCTCGCCCCCTTTGGCACGGAAAACCCCGAGCCGGTCCTGGGCTTGGAGGGTTTTACCGTCCTGGAATCAAGGCGGGTGGGGAATGGCCATCTGCGCCTGCGCATCAAAGAAGGTCGATGCATCAGAGAGGCGATCGGGTTCCGGATGGCCTCCTGGCACCCCCTATCCCGGGAGCACGTGAAAATGGCTTTTTCCCCTCAGATCAATACTTTTCAGGGGAGACGCATCTTGCAATTAAAAATCGTTGACCTTCAGCCTGGGGATTAAAATTTTCAACCGCCGGGACCCCAGAGAACGCGGCCTCTGCATACTCCGGGGTAAAGGAGTTTTTTGAATACGGACTGAGAGAAATATGAACCGGAAAAATAAGCCGGCAAAGAAAAATTTGGGGCCGGTTTCCCCCCCGGTCGAGGTTTTGCTCAAGGAGGCAGAAGACCATATCCAGTCATGGATAGAAGATACCCATCCGCTCTTACAAAAGTTGGGATCCCTCTCTCCTGAGGAGCAGGAAGACTTCTTCCTCCACCTTATAAAAAAGGGGAACGAACAGGTCCGATTGCTTCTGGAAGCGCTTGGCGGCAGGGAGGAAAGACTGGACCTGGCCTTGTCCAAAAGCCTCAGCCATTGGGTATCGCCCCAAGCGGCCGATCTGCTTCATCGCCTGGCCAACCTCTCCCCTTCCAAAATGGTAGCCAAGTCCATCCGCAAATCTATCTTTCGCCTGAAAAGCAAGGGCTTACCCGTAGAAGAAGGGGTAGGAGACCGGTCTCCGGCAATCTACCACCCGCCCCGGCCGCCCGCTCCAGAAGGATTCCTCAGCTCTATCGATTCGGTCGGAAACCGCATGGTTTGCCTGGCCAGGCCCCAAATCCCCCAGGGGTTGGCAGCTTTCAGCGGCGTGATCGGCGACTGCGAAGGAATCGTTGACTTCAACGGGTTTGAAACCTCCCGGAAAAACTTCCATGAATATGTGGCGGCTTTGCAGGAACAATCCTCCTGGGAAATCGTGGAAGCGAATCCAGCCTATTGCCTCGGACTGTTTGCAGAGGCAGCCGAAGTCAGTCAAAGAAAAGGCAAAGCTCTCCCCGCCGAATTCTTAAAATGGCGGCCGGCCATGGGCTCTGCTCCAGCGCTTCCCCTCCGGCCGCTCATTTACGAATATCTCAAAGAAGAGGAGGCAAAATCCCGTCCTGACCTTTTGGACCGTTCCGCTTCCCTCTTCCAGGTTCCTTGCTTCCAAACCTGGTTCCTGGAAGAGGGGGAATCTCAAAAATATCTCGCTCTGCTGCAGGAAGCTTCTGCTTCCCGGCTGGTCCTTACTCCTTACCAGAAAGAGAGTCGGCTTATGGAAATCTACCGCCAGGCGGTCCACGAACTATACGATGGGCCGCGGCGTCTCCTTTATCGGCGAAGACTCGAGGAGATGGCCTACGTCCTCTGGAAGCAGGGCCGGGAGAATGAGGCACGGATGAGCTTGGCCGCTGCCGTGGGGTTGGAAAATGAAAGCGAGCTTCTCTCCCCGAATCCCTTCGTTCTGGAACTCGTCAAAAGGAGCTTAGGATCTCTGATGGAGAAGGAAAAGGAAAAGCAAAGCGAAGAACCGGGGTTGATTGTCCGGCCTTAAGGATTCACCGCGGAGGTCGCGGAGAGCGCGGAAATGGATTTTTTTCAGAAAAGGTTACTGAAAATTCAGCATTTTTTTTTGAGGACAATGATTTTTTTTCTGAGTTCTCCGCGGGCTCTACGATGAATAATCTTTTTAGGGGATGGGAAAATGAGGCGGGAGCTTAGCGGCGCCGCAGGCCGGCGTGGTAACAGCAGGTGCCGTTCTTGAAGTTATTGTCGAAAATGCGCGTCTCACCATCGCGAAATGCGATTTTCACGTAGGAAGAACCTCCCTGTACGGACGAATTCCTCTCCTCGACGACAAGACCCGATCCCCACTCGGGATATCGGCGGTGGATTACCCAATCTCCTACCTTCAAATATAAATACCTTGTTTCTTCCATAATGCGTTTATATCAAACTATTTTCGCCAAGGCAAGTTGAAAGATTTCAGCTTGGGTCGCCAAGAAATCGATTATCCTCATGGACCCGTGGCCCTACTCTTTTTGCCTAGGCCCTTTCGGGAAAAAGATTTTCGCATCTTCTGCCCGCATTTCCAGCATTTCAAGGGAACCCGCTGAGCCACGCGTAAACGGGCTGGGGTGACGAAATTCTGCGTGTGGCAATGGGGACAGGAATAAACGGTGCTCATTTTTTTATTGGGGACGCAGATTTGGCAGATCCACGCAGAAAAAGATCTCTTACATTATTAACAAACTTCCATGTATTGAATTATGGAATCGCCTTTTAGAATTTAAGGTTCGTGAATTCTTGAAAATCTGCGTTTACCCTGTTAGATAATCAACATCTAACAGGGTGAATCTGCGTCCAAAAATAAAGTTAAACATCCATCTGCGAAATATTTTTGATCCCCAGGCGCATGGGAACTACAACGGCCACCCCGTTCAAGATGGCCACCCCCGAGAAGGAAAGAACGATACAGCCCCATTGGAAAAAAGAGAGCGCCCCGTGGTGGAATTCTGCCATGAAGAGTGTGTAAACCGGCCAAGCCTCCAGAATGACGATGGCCCCGATGAAGATCATACTCAGGATCATGTAAAAAACACCGCCAAACCCTGAAGCAATCTGGGCCGCGTTTCCCACCTGGAAGCGCGGATAAAGGGCACCGATTCCCACTCCCAGGGCCACGATGCCAAAAGTCATGAAGAATAGGGTCAGGGAGGAGAGAGTCATCATGAATGAGGTAACCTGCAAAAATACGTTGGAAAGAATGATCAGGATTTCGGCCAGGATGAGAAGGGGGATGAGGCTTGTCCAGAATTTGCCCCAGAGAAAAGTGCGCGGGGAGAGGGGGGAGGAACGGATCGTCCAGAAGGAGAGCCCTTCCAGGCTCACGGCCGGGAAAACGAACCGAACCGAAACTGCGGATAAAACAAACCCGGCCAGCCCCATGTTGAGGAAGGAGACCAAGTTCTGGAGGAAGAAGGTTGGCAGGAGGGTTTTATCCAAGGGCAGGACGCGAAAATTATAGAGGTAAACAATTACCAGGGCCGTAAGCAGAATGAGCTGAGACCACTGGGTGGTGTCTCGGAAAAAACTCTTGAAATCTTTTAGTACCAAAGCCCTTAACCTGAAGTTGAGGGGGCGCGTGAGGAAACAAAAAAGTGCCTCCACCCAGGGCCGTTGCATGAGGCGTGCCCTCCTAGATTCTTGCGATTTGGTCCAGCCGTCAAAATACAGCCCCCGAAAGGTCCAATTCCCCAATACGGTGACCGCCCCGGCCGTAGACCACAGGAGCCCGAGGAAGAAGATGCTGGGTGCTTGATAATCTTGGTAAAAAGGAAGCAGGGATTCGCAGGCCCAAAAACTGGGGAGAAAAGGCGAGGAGGGAGCCTGGAGGGCGCTAACATATTCAACCAGCCCGGCGAAGGCTTCGGGATTGACCAGCCGCTCCGGTTGCAGGAAGCGCAAGAGAAAGTAGAGGCTGATGACGAAAAAAATCGCCAGAAGGAAAAGGATGTCCTTGGTGCGGCGGGCCGGAAAGATATTCACCAGGATCAGGGAAAATAATGTGCCCAAGGCTGCCGGAATGATCAGGAAAGGGATCAGGACGCAAATTAAAACCAGGTAGAAGTTGAACGACACTCGATACACCCAGCCATACGCCAAAAAAACCGGCAGCCCGAAAAGGAGCACCATCCAGGAGCTGTGCGTCATCGTTTCCCCAAGCCTGGCATAATAGAGACGATCCAGGGAGACCGGACGAGCCAGAAAAAGATTTAAATCTTCAGCAAAGAAAAAGGTGGAGAGGGAGGAGATGATGTTGCTAAAGAGGAGGATGGAAAAGAATGTCAGGAGCATCATGCCCATCAGTTTGGAGGCCAGCAAGTCTCCAAAAAGTTCCACGCTGCGAAAGTAGAGCAGGACCCTTTGAAAGGCCCAGAAAGTCAAGACCCAAAATCCCACGGCCAAGAAGGCCAGGGCCAGCAGCTTAAAGAGAGAGCCTTTATTCGGCTTATGCAGACGGTGCTTCAGGGAGATCCATTTGGGCCGGAGCAGAATCAGCCATGTTTTCATTGGCGTCCGATCCCGTCTTCTCCCGTGAGTTTGAGAAAAAGATCCTCCAGCCGTTCCTCGGTGCACTGGGCTTTTTCCCGCAGCTCCGGCAGGGTACCGAGGGCAATCACCCGTCCGGCGTCGATGATACCGATGCGCTGGCACATCTCTTCGGCTACGTCCAAGACGTGGGTGGACATGAAAATGGCCACGCCGGCTTTGGCCAAATCAAAAAAGAGGCGCTTCACCAGCCGGGCGCCCTTAGGGTCCAATCCCACCATCGGCTCATCCACGATGAGCACTTTCGGGCGGTGAATCATTGCCGCGGCGATCATCAAGCGCTGGCGCATGCCATGCGAATAACTCTCCACCAGTTCCCGGCTCCAGCCTGACAAGTCGAAAAATTCCAGGAGTTCGACAATCCGTTTTCCCCGAGGAACCCCGGAATCCAAACCATGCAAGTCGGCGATGAACTCCAAGAACTCCTGGCCGGTAAGCTTCTCATAAAGAAACGGCCGGTCAGGGATGAATCCCAAGATGGATTTGGCCTCCTCCGGCTCCCGGGTAATATCTTTTCCATCCAGGAGCACGCGTCCAGAGGTCGGTTTCATCAGGCCGACCATCATCCGGATGGTGGTGGTCTTTCCGGCGCCGTTCGGTCCCAGGAATCCAAAAATCTCCCCCGGCAAAACGCGCAAGGTCACATCTTTGACCGCATGGAAGTTTGCAAATTTTTTGTTTAGTTGCCAGAGATCGATCAATGGACCTCCAGCACTTCGATCCTGCAGGCGACCGATCAACTTGACGATATCCAATTGCCTGTCCAGGTCTCCCTCCACCAGGCAGATATGCGTGGCATCCGTGGGAATCTGGTTGAGGAGCGGGTCAACGGAGACCCAGGCCCCCAGGTACACCTTGGCCCAGGCGTGGTAGAAGAATTTCCCCTCTAGATAAATAATCCCCGCCTGCATTTGCGCCGGGATCCCCACAGCCCGCGCCAAAGCTATGAATAAAACTGCGTGCTCATTGCAGTCCCCCACCTTATGATGGAGAACCTCGATCGCACTGGGGATGGACATCACCGGACGCTTCTCGATCTCCCTGTAAACCCAGGCCGCCAGGCGTCTGACCTTCTCTGAGGGGTCCTCGATCGCGGCCACGATCGTCTCGGCCTGGCGCCTGATCTCGGAGTCATCGCTCTGAATAAAAGGGGTGGAACGCAAAGCCTCCTGGAGAGCATCTTCCGGAAGATTTTTATAGAAAGATAGCCTAGGCGGGAATTCCTCCTTTCGGATGGTCACCTCGTTTCCGGTGCGCACTTGCCGATCTGCACCCATCTGCAAACCGTTAAGCGCTGGAGATAGAAGTCTGACCCGCAAATAATGGGTCGACCGGGGGTTATCAATTGCCCGGTTTACAGGGATGGCCGTGAAGGCGATCAGGTCTGCAGTTTTCCCCCGGCTCCAGTTTTTGTACATGGCTACATTCTTGCTTTCCCGCATTAAAACCAGACCGGTCGGACTTTCCTCTTTCCAAATTTCCCCCTTCCTGTCCATCCAAGACTTGGTCACGATTCCCCGAAACTCTTCGCGCACCCTGTATAGCTCCCTTTCTTCCCCGCCGATATTCAGACGCTCCGTTCCTTCTACTTCGGCGATCATCTCGGCCTTGCCCAGGGTGGATGGATCGAAAGTTGCAATGCGGTATTTTCTCCCTTTCTCCAAACCTTGAGCAAGAAAATAAAGTTTCGTCTGGCCGAGAATGTAAGGAGCCTCCGGCAAAGGAATCTCCTGCTGCCTTTCCTTCCCCCCGGAGTGAACCTTTACCTTTAATCGTTTGCCCGCGCCCGCTGGGAGATCCTCCAGGGATCCGGCCATGCGAAATTGGATGAATCCGGATTCTAACGAAAAGTCAAAAGAGTCCAGAGTCAGGTTTTGATTCGTTTGGTATTCTAAAGTTTGCACGATATTCTGGGGAATGCCCAAAACGCTTAATTTCAACAAAACCCTTTCTTTCACAGAGACCTTTTCTGCTTGCTGCCGCTGGAGGGTCACGGCATATCCGATCTTTTCATGCTGGAAATAGATTCCCCACCAGTCCTCCCCTGTTTTCATCCCTTCTTTGGCCAGAACAGGGGTCACCCTCAGGGTGTGGACGTCCCAAAAGGTCCTCTCCACGAGAAAGCCCAGCATCACCACCCAGGTCGAGACAATCCCTGCTTGCAGGATGATTCGCCACCGGGTGGCTAAGAATCTTTTCCCCGCCAGCAGCCACCGGTTCATAGAATCTCCAGCCTTATGACTTTCTTATCGTCGGGCAAGTCCCCGGGGGTAAATTTTTTTCCAATTTCAATCCCCGGGGCGCCCGAGATAAGGAGACAAATTAGCGATGAGGTCGCGTAAATTCGTGGACCGGACGGAAAGGGTGGCCAGCGATTCTAATTGGGGTGAGAGGGAATTGAAAGCAATCGAAAGTCCGGCCATCTGGAACATGTCTAGATCACCCGTGCTGTCCCCGACGGCCAGAATTTCTTCTTTCCGGGCATGAAACCTGTGCTGGGCTTCTCGCACCCACTCTCCTTTCTGGTCGTAACGAACACGGATCTTGATTTCTCCATTGAGGACACCTTCCTCCACCCCCAGCTCGTTGGCCACTGCATAATCGAACCCGTATCTTTCCATGATCCAGTCGCCTAAAAAAGAAAGGCCCGAGGAGATAATCCCCAGCTTCATCTCTTTCGAACGCAGATAATTGAGGAGCTCCTCAATCCCCTCATAGAGGGGAATCTCCCTTAAGATCCGCTTCACCTCCGCAGCTCTCATCCCTTTCCAGATTTCTGCGTCCAGTTGGCAGAAGCGATCGTAGGAGATTTCGCCCCTTAAGAAAGCTTCTTGGAATTTTTCGGCGTATCCCTCCCAGACCCCCAGTCGCCGGTGGATATACTCCCAGGCACTCTTTTCTTGCGTCAGAGTGCCATCCAAGTCAAAGAGCGCCAATTTAAACGGTCGCACCCGGTTCATTTTCAAAGTAAAATTTAATCTGGGAATCGCTTGCGGAAAACCTTTTCACAAGAGGGGAGAACCCTGGTTCGATAGGGGGTCGACCGAGGGAATGAGTCCCTCACATCTCCGTCTTAAAATCTTCGGGTTTCAGCTTATCGAAGAGGTCATCAATCCATTTATCGGAGGCTTCTTTCTTGGTCTTCGGTTCTGCATGGCCGGCCGACTCCAACACTTTTTCGGCCACATAGATGGGCGCTTTCATTCGCAGAGCCAAGGCGATGGCGTCGCTCGGGCGGGAATCAATTTCCACCAAACGGCCTTCAATCTCCAGGGAGATAATGGCATAAAAAGTATTGGAGCGCAGGTCATTCACCGTAATCTGGCGTACGCTGGCATTCATCCCTTCAATGATGTTTTTAATCAGGTCATGGGTCATGGGGCGGGGAGTCCAGGTGTGTTCAATTCCCATGGTGATGGCGTTGGCCTCGAAGAGACCCACCCAGATGGGCAGACTTCTCCCCGTTGCCTCGTCTTTGAGGACAACGATGGATTGATTGGTCTCCGAGTCAAAGAATAATCCTTGCACTTTCATTTCCACCATGGCTCTCCCCCTTGAAAAATTAATATTGCCGGTCGAACTGGAATTTTATTATATGCCCCTCACTCACAAAAAGCCAGTTCTTTTTCGATTACGTTCGTTTTAGGCCCATGATTTCGTCGAGTAGGGTTTGCAGGATGAGGCTGGCCGGACCTTTCAGAAACCAGTGAGAAGTGCAGCGGGTAAGCTGGGTTTCCTCTAAGTTTACCTCCACGATGGTCGCCCCTGCTCTCCTGGCAATCGCGGGTAAGTCGCAAGCCGGTGAGACCACCGCGGAGGTACCAATCACGAGCATCAGTTCGCAGCTCCCCGCTTCTTCTCTGGCCTCCATATGCGCTCCCCAGGGTATGGGCTCTCCAAAGAAGACCACATTGGGTTTGAGCACCCCGTGGCAAGTGCACCGCGGGGGGAGGGGTTCCAATTTGACTTCCTGGCGATCGTACGAACGGTTACAAATCATACAGACCAGTTTCTTACTGTTGCCGTGAAATTCGATGACGCGCTTGCTCCCGGCAGCCTGGTGCAGATTATCGATGTTTTGGGTGACGACGGAACTGAGAAGTCCCATCTGCTCCAGCCTAGCCAGTACCCGGTGGGCGGGATTGGGCTTGGAGTTTTCCACCAGCTTTCCCATCTCCCGCAGCATGGCCCAAACTTTTTTCGGGTTCGCGGTGAAGGCTTCGATCGTGGCATATTCCATGGGATCAAATTTTTCCCATAGTCCTGAGGGCCCTCGAAAATCCGGAATGCCGCTTTCTACCGATATGCCGGCTCCCGTGAGCGCCACGACTTTTTTTGATCGCCGGATCGCTTGAGCCGTTTTTTTGATCAGCTCCTCGCTCACCCCTCCTCCTTATTCCATTCCTCAATTCCTCTGAAAAGTACAATTATTCTAGCAAAGTTGCAGATTTTGGCAAGGAAAAGCAAGAAGATCTGCGAAGTAAACAGACCTGGGTGAGACTTTTGCCTTTAATTGTTTGGGTGGGAATATATAAGGAAACTCGGAGATTAGGCCGTTCTCTACGCCAGGCCCCGCTAGAACTAGTCGCGCAGCCCAATCTAAGAAAAAACATTGACAAAAAAAGTCCCAATCGCTAATCTTTTTGGCATATGTTCCCTCATTCGTCGGGGCGCATCGTCCCTTCGTCCAGGCCTTTCAGGGGTGGACGAATTCAATGGTAGATTTCCAAAATTGTAAGGAATTTTCTTTGGGGGGAAGCCATGGCCATCGCGGCGTATATCTTCATCGAGACGACCCAGGGGAAAGCCAAGACGATCGCCCGAGAGATCGGTCAAATCCCTGGAGTAAAAACCGCTCATACGGTCACCGGCCCTTACGACGTGATCACGTACGTGCAGGCTGAATCCATAAAAGTCCTGGGAGATTTCATTGTCTCGAAGATCCAGGCTACGACGGGAGTGCTGCGCACGCTGACCAATGTGGTCATCGATGCTGAATGAAGGGGGGGTGCCGGGAAAAGAGTACCCTTCGCCCCCTGGATCCTCTTGGGCGAGATCTCATGGTTTTTTCTGCACGGTGACGTGCGGCAGGATGGCGGCCAGCTTCTTCGGTCCGATTCCCCGCACCTGAAGCAGGTCTTCAGCGGAGCCGAATTTTCCCTGGGTCTCTCGATGCTCCACGATCGCCTGGGCGGTTTTGGGACCGATCCCGGGCAGAGTATCCAGTTCTTCAACGGAGGCTGTGTTGATGTCAATGGGAACGGAAAGGACCTTTTGCGTTTTGGGGGCTAGAGGTTCCAGCAGCAACCTCCCCTTCCCCTCCCCGGCAGGGAGGACATGCACGCGGCAGCTTTTATCGATCTTCTTTAAGAGACTCTCGGGAGGAAGAGAAATCTTTTGTCTGACTCCGCCGGCTTTTTCGATTACATCCAATAGGTTCATGCCCGGCCCGATCGAATAGACGCCCCGGCGGTTGACGCTGCCATCCACTTCCACCAGGAATTCCTCCCCGGTGGATTTTTTTGATGACAGATCTCCTTCTGGGACCACGCGGGCAGCCTCTTTCAAAGTGGCCGGAGGGTTGGTCAGGAGAAAATAAAGGAAAAGAGACAGGGAAAGAAATAGAACGACCCACGTCTGTTCCCGAGTCATGACCCGATCTTCTCATCTTTTAGCAGCTTATAGTTGATTGAATCCACCAAAGCCTGCCAGCTGGCCTCGATGATGTTCTCGGGACCCCCACCCTGCGGCTCTTTTCCCCTCATAACTCTTTCCGGAGCTCCCCTTTATCCAGGCCAAAGGCCTGATGTAAGACCCTTGCTGCCAGTTCCCCGTATTTGGCATCGACCACGCAGGAGACTTTGATTTCCGAGGTACTAATCATCAGGATGTTGATGTTCTCTTTGGCCAAGGCCGTGAACATCTTTGAAGCCACCCCGGCATGGCTGACCATCCCCGCCCCGACGATAGAAACCTTCGCGATGTTCTCGTCCGCCAGGACTTCTTGGGCTTTGATCTCTTCGGCAGTCTTCTTTACCAACTTCAAGGCTTTCTTGAAGTCCCCCTTGGGGACGGTGAAGGTCAAGTCGGTGTACCCGTCGGCGCTGTTGTTCTGGATGATCATGTCCACCACGATGTGGGCATCCGAAATGGGCGTGAAGACCCTGGAAGCAATCCCCGGCTTATCCGGGACCCGCACGACGGTGATGCGCGATTCGTTTTTGTTGTAGGTAACGCCGGAGACTAGTACTCGTTCCATCTTCTCATCCTCCTTGGTGACCAAAGTCCCGCTCTTGTCGGAAAAAGACGAACGCACATGAATGGGGACGTTATATTTCTTGGCAAATTCCACCGCCCGAATCTGGAGGACCTTTGCCCCCAGGGAGGCCAGTTCCATCATCTCATCGTAGGTGATGCGGGGTAACTTGCGCGCCTCCGGGCAGATGTTGGGATCCGTAGTATAAACCCCTTCCACGTCTGTATATATCTCGCAGACATCCGCCTTCAGGGCGGCGGCAAGGGCCACTCCTGTGGTATCCGAGCCTCCCCGGCCCAGGGTGGTGATATTCCCGTCCTTATCCACTCCCTGGAAACCGGCGACTACGGGAATATGACCGGCCTGCAACTCCTTTTGCAGGCGCTTGACTTCCACGTTCCGGATGCGGGCCTTAGAAAAAGCGTTATCCGTGATGATGCGTACCTGGGGGCCCAAAAAAGACTTTGCCGGAATGCCCAGGGATTCTAGAGTGATCGCCAACAGAGCCACGCTGACTTGCTCCCCGGTAGAGATCAGGGTATCGGTTTCCCTAAGGTCTGGACTTTCGCACACCTGGTGAGCCAGCTGGATGAGGCGGTCAGTTTCTCCGGCCATGGCCGAGACGACCACGATGACGTCATTTCCTTCCTGGCGCGTCCGGGCCACCCGGCGGGCCACGTTTCGTATTTGACTCAAATCTGCCACCGAGGTCCCGCCGTATTTCTGCACAATCAGCGCCACGTCATTCCTCCTTCATCCATTTTTTTCCAAGGCGATTCACCAACTCTTTGGCGGCCCTACCCTTCCCGATAAAAACGAGCCTTCGTTCCCCGGGATTGAGCCATTGGAGGTGAACTTCAACTCTTTCGTCGGGCAGCAGGCTCGGCACTTTCTCCGCCCATTCCACCAAGGTCACACCCGGTCCAGAAATAAATTCTGCCCAACCTAAATCTTCCACCTGGCCAGGATCCTGCAAGCGAAAAAGGTCCACGTGGTGCACGGGAAGGCGCCCTTGATACTCGTTCACCAAGACGAAAGAAGGGCTGGTGATTTCCCGTTCATCTTCCACTCCCAGGCCCTGGGCAATGCCCTTGGCCAAGACAGTCTTTCCCGAGCCCAGGTTCCCCATCAGGGCCACCATGGAGCCCTCTGCCAGCATTCCTCCGAAAACCCGGCCAAGGCACAGGGTCTGGTCCGGACCCTCCGTCCTCACCTCCCAGATTCCTTCTTCTCGTTCTCTGGCGACCATGAGAGATTCAATAAGAGACTTCCACCCGCAGGGGGAAGGAAAAATTACCGATTTGATCGCTGCCGGCTGACAGGGCTCGCAGAACTCTGGGAGTCTCTTCGACCACGTCCGTGGCTGCGATCCCCCGTTCCCCCTTTTGGTAGGCCACGAAATCTCCCACCAACCCATGCAGGTATACGCCGAGCTTTGCGGCTTCCAGCGGAGGGAGGCCTTGAGCCAGGAAGCCTCCCACCATCCCGGTGAGCACATCCCCCATCCCCCCCGAGGCCATCCCTGGATTTCCTGTAGGGTTGATGAAAATATTCCCTTCTGGACTGGCCACGATGGAGCGTGCTCCTTTAAGTACAAGAATCAGTCCGTTCTCCTGGGCAAAATTCCGGGCAACCTGGATTCGGTTCTTCTGGATTTCTTGCACGCTCGTTCCAAGAAGTCGGGCCATTTCTCCGGGGTGAGGGGTAAGAATTAAACCTTTTCTTTTCTTCTTGATCGAAGCGATCTTTCCCACGAGGGCGTTCAGGCCATCGGCATCGATCACTGCCGGCAGGTCTGTGTTGCGAATCATCCGCTGAATCAATCGGGCCGTCTCAGGATTCAAGGAAAGGCCCGGCCCGATGACCAGGGCACTTTTCCGCGAGCAAAGCTCTGTGATCCGTTGCTGGGCGGAAAGGCCGAGAGTTTGATCCTTCGTTTCCGGGAGGGGTTCGGTCATGACCTCGGTCAGTTTGACTTCCAGGATGGGATTGAGGCTTGCGGGAATGCCCAGGGTGATCAGCCCGGTCCCAATTCGCAGGGCAGCCTGACAGACCAGGGTCGCTGCTCCAGTCTTTCCAGGGGAACCGGAGAGGACCAGCAAATGACCAAAGTCACCCTTATGGGCATTCGCATTTCGCGGGAAGAGGAAGGGCAAAAATTCAGCTCCTTCGATCAGGGAATCTTTGATCGCCTCCGCTTCGATGGCAGAATTAGGAAGGGAGATGTCCACGATGACCAGTTTCCCGCAGTATTGCGCTCCCGGTTGAACCAAGAGGCCCCTCTTGGCCAACCCGAAGGTGACCGTCAAACCGGCCTGGATGCAGATCCCGAGAACCTGGCCGTTGTCTGCGTCCAGCCCGGAGGGGATGTCGAGGGAAACGACTGGGCGGCCTAAAGAATTGACAAATTCGATGATCTCACGAAAGAAGCCCTGCACGGGTCCCTTCAAGCCCGTACCGAAGATTCCATCTACCCAGAGATCGTTCTCGGCCATCTTTCCTTTCTGGCTTTCCCATGCCTCCAGGTTTAGAATTTCTCCAATCTCAACTCCCATTCTTCTGAGAATCTCTAAGTTCGCCGCGGCATCCCCCTTGATTTCTTCCTTCGGCGCCAGAAGGGATACCTGGCAGACGATGCCGCGATTTAGCAAGTAGCGGGCCACCGCCAAAGCATCCCCCCCGTTATTTCCCCGACCGGCCAGGATGCCGACGCGTTTGGTCCGAAGGTCGGGAAAATGGCGGAACATCGCGCTCACCGTGCCCCGGGCGGCGTTCTCCATTAGGACTAAGCCGGGGATGCCAAATTCCTCGATGGCCCTGCGGTCCAGCTCCCTCATGATCTTTGCGGTGGCAATCTTCATTCACGCACCCGATTTCTTGTTTCCTTCAAATTTTCTTTTCGAGGACGACCATGGCGCTGCTGTATTCGTGATCGTGGGTGAGGCTCAAGAAAAGACCCTCGACTCTCTCCCGCTGACATATTTCTAAAGCCCGGCCGTTTAATTTTAAAACCGGCTTGCCCAGCGGGCCGCGTTGTACCTCGACGTCTTTCCAGTGAACTCCCCGGCGAATTCCTATGCCCAGAGCCTTGACGAAAGCTTCCTTGGCCGCGAAACGGGCCGCAAAATTCGGGGAAGGATTCCTCTTCTGCAAACAGTACTTTATCTCCCCAGCGGTGAAGACTTTCTCCTGGAATCGTTCTCCCCAGCGCCGCAGGGCATCCTCCATGCGCTTGACCCGCACCAGGTCGATTCCGATGCCGTAAATCATAAAAAACTTTCACCCCAGAGCACACATCGCGGCAGAGCCGCAACCAAAAGAAATCACCCCCTCCCTACCCTCCCCCCTCGAGGGGAAGGGAGAGGGCGGGGGGGAAAATTCTTAACAGACATTTGAGAATTTGATCATACGTAGTACGGAGACCGCCAAGTTTTTGGAATTCGAAAAGCGGGAAACCTAAAACCATAAGATTCCCCAAAACTGATCTGAAAGACCGGTTTCATATTTTTAATTTTTTTTTAAATCGAAAAGTAAGTTTCTCTCTGGGTTCTCCGGAGCTCAAAGAATTTCAACCTGGGATCAAACTTTTCATCTCCCGGACTGCCCGATCCAGCCCCACCAGGACCGCCCTGGAAATGATACTGTGCCCGATACTGTAGTCTTCGATCCCCAGAATCTGCGCAAATGGGGAGACGTTTTGGTAATCCAGCCCATGCCCAATGTTTACTCGCAGACCCAGGCGATGGGCCTGCTGGATGGCTCGGGCAATGCGCTCAAATTCCTTCCGCCGACTTCCTTCTTCCGGGGCCTCGCAGTATTTCCCCGTATGGATTTCGACAAACTCGGCCCCTACCCGTTTGCTCGCTTTTACCTGAAGGGGATCGGGATCGATGAAGAGACTGGTCTGGATTCCGGCTTTCTTCAGTCTGCGGATATTTTTTTGCAAAGATCTCTGGTTGGCCTGAACATCCAGGCCACCCTCCGTGGTTAGTTCCTGGCGGCGTTCGGGCACAAAAGTGGCTCGGTCAGGTTTAACCTTCAGAGCCATTTGCAGGATCTCTTCCGTATTGGCCATCTCCAAGTTGAGTCTGGTCTTGACCACCTTGCGTAGCAGCTCCAGGTCGCGATCCTGGATGTGCCGCCGATCCTCGCGCAGGTGGACAATGATGCCGTCCGCTCCGGCGAGCTCAGCAATCACGGCGGCGGCGATGGGATCCGGCTGCTTCCCCCGCCGGGCTTGCCGCAGGGTGGCCACGTGGTCAATATTCACTGAAAGCTGGGGCACGGTCTTCTCCTTCTGCGGAATCCTCATTGCGGAATGCCTTTTTCATCATCCATTTTTCTCCGGATGCACTCAGAAATCTCTTCGGCGTAAGCCAATATTTCCTTCTCGTTCTCCCCTTCGACCATGACCCGGATTAAACTCTCTGTCCCGGAGGGACGGACCAGAATTCGCCCCCGATCCCCCAAATTCTCCTGAATTTTTTTGATGAGCGCGGCCATCTCCGGGATCCGGTGCGGGTCTTTCTTCTGGCGCACTGCGATATTGAGCAATACCTGAGGAAAAGGGGTCATGATCGCAGCCAACTCGGAGAGCTTCTTACCTTCCCGCTTCATCACGGCGAGCACCTGAAGCGCTGAGAGAACTCCATCACCGGTGGTGTTATAATCAAGGAAGATGAGGTGGCCAGATTGCTCACCGCCGAGATTATAGCCGCCGCGAGCCATCTCTTCCACCACGTAGCGATCGCCCACTGCGGTATGCACCACTTTAATCCCTCGTTCCTTCATCGCCAGATCCAAGCCCAAGTTACTCATCACCGTCGCCACTAAAGTGCTCCGCTTCAACCGCTTGGCTTTCTTTAGATCATCGGCGCAGATGGCCATGATCCGGTCTCCATCCACGACGTTTCCCAGTTCGTCAGAGAAAATGGCCCGGTCGGCATCCCCGTCCAACGAAATGCCAATATCCGCGCCCTGCTCCTGCACCCTCTCCGTGACCACCCTCGGGTGAAGGGAGCCGCATTGGCAGTTGATATTCTCGCCGTTGGGTTCCACTCCCAGGGCGATCACCTCCGCCCCCAGCTCTTCGAAAACCGCGGGAGCCACCCGGTAAGCTGCGCCATGGGCGCAATCCAGTACGATCTTCATTCCGTCTAAGGAGAAGTCCTTGGGGAAAGAATTTTTCAAATAGACTACGTACCTTCCCACGGCGTCATCCACCCGAAAAGCTTTGCCCACCTCGGCGGCCGTGGGGCGGAGGGAATCGATGTGATTGGAGAAGATCAATTCCTCAATTTTGTTCTCCAGATCATCGGGGAGTTTGAACCCATTACCAGAAAAAATTTTGATCCCGTTGTCCTGGAAAGGGTTGTGGGAGGCCGAGATCACGATTCCCGCATCAGCCCGCATGGAGGAAGTGATGAAGGCAATCCCCGGGGTGGGGAGCGGGCCGACCAAAAGCACATCCACCCCCATGGAGCAAATCCCGGCTACCAGGGCATTTTCGATCATGTAACCAGAGAGGCGGGTGTCCTTTCCGATGACGATGCGATGCCGCTTCTCTTTGTTTTTGAAAATGTAGGCTGTTCCCCGGCCCAGTTGCATGGCCATCTCGATGGTCATCGGATGGATGTTGGCCACGCCGCGAATCCCATCGGTTCCAAATAGTTTCCCCATATTTTCCTTCTCTCCTTCAGGCCATTCTACTGGCCAGGATCTTCCGCTGGGCACCGCAACACTGCATCTACCACCTGGACAACCCTGCGCATCCGCTCCACCTCATGCACCCGCACGATGTTTGCTCCATTGAGAATGGCCACCGCCACAGTGGCCATCGTCCCTTCTTCCCGCTCCTGAGGAGGAAGGCCTAGGATTTTTCCGATAAAGGCTTTCCGGGAGGTTCCGATAAGCAGGGGCTTACCCAGAACTTCGAAGCGACGAAGATTTTTCAGCAGGATCAGGTTATGCTGGCTTTCTAAGGATTTTGCGAATCCAATCCCTGGGTCCAGGATGATGCGATCAGATGGGATGGACCGCGATTCGGCGAAAGCAATGCGTTCTCTGAAGAATTCCAGTACATTTCCCATTAGGTCATCATAGCGGGTATCGATCTGCATGCTTTCCGGCTGCCCCCGCATATGCATTAACACGACGGGGACTTGTCTCTCGGCCACAAGCGCAGCCATGCGCTCATCGAACCGAAGAGCGCTTACGTCGTTGACCATCTCCGCGCCTGCCTCCAGAGCCCTTTCCGCCACCCGCGCTTTGCGCGTATCGATCGAGATGGGAACCTCGGTCTTCTGACTCAATTCTTGAATGACCGGAATCACCCGCCGGGCCTCTTCTTCCTCATCCAAAGGATTGGCCCCTGGACGGGTCGATTCTCCGCCGATGTCCAGGATATCCGCCTTTGCTTCCGCCAAGCGCAAGCCTTGCTCCACAGCTTTCTCCCTCTCGAAGAAACGCCCTCCATCGGAGAAGGAGTCGGGCGTGACGTTGACCGCGCCCATGATGAGGGTGCGCTGGGAAAGGTCATACCTCCGGTGGTGAAAACGGAGAACCAAAGGTCCCATAAAGGATCCTTAACCGGCGACCGCGCGGAGAACGCCGTCTCGGGGGTTTCTACGGTGAACAAAAAAACAAGGGCCAAAGGTCAAGAAACAAGGGCAGAGCAAACCATCCAGCCCTTGACCCTTGACTTTTGACCCCGCTCTAAAAAAGCCTTCCTTCCTTTTCTAAATCCCCGGGCGGACCTTCCAGAATGGCAGGCCTTAGTCCCAGGACCACGTCGACTTCTTCCCCAGCGAGGACTTCCTTCTCCAAAAGGGCCGATGCCAGGCTGTGTAGTCTCTCGATCTGCTGGACGATAATGTCCTTGGCCCGGTCATAGTTTTCCAGGACGATGCGCTTGATCTCGCTGTCGATTTCCATGGCGGTCTTTTCGCTGAAATCTTTCTGTTGCGCGATCTCCCGCCCGAGGAAGATATGTTCTTCCTTTTTTCCGAAAGTGAGAGGCCCTATCTTATCGCTCATCCCAAAATCGCAGACCATCTTCCGGGCCCATTCCGTGGCCATTTCCAGGTCGTTCCCGGCGCCAGTGGTTTGCGTATGCAAGACCATCTCCTCAGCAGCCCGCCCCCCCAAAAATATGGCGATCTTGTTGAGGATGTATTCCTTGGAGAGGGTGTGCTTATCCTCTGCGGGTAATTGCTGCGTGATCCCCAAAGACCGACCGCGGGGGATGATGGTCACTTTGTGGATGGGATCTGCGCTGGGCAGAAATTTGGCCACCAGCGTATGGCCAGCCTCATGATAGGCCGTGAGGCGCTTTTCCTCTTCGCTGATGATCATCGTCCGTCGCTCCACACCCATGAGGACCTTATCCTTCGAAGCTTCGAAATCGGTCATCTCTACCTTGCTTTTACCGTGGCGGGCCGCTAAAAGGGCGGCCTCGTTGACCAGGTTTTCTAAGTCTGCCCCAGTGAACCCGGGCGTACCCCGGGAAAGCAAGGAAAGGTTTACGTTATCGGCTAAGGGAGTTTTGCGGGTATGAACTCTTAAAATCTCCTCCCGGCCTTTCACGTCGGGCCTGGGAACGACCACCTGGCGGTCAAACCGTCCTGGTCGGAGAAGCGCGGGGTCCAGGACGTCTGGGCGGTTGGTGGCTGCGATGATGATCACCCCTTCGTTGGACTCGAAACCATCCATCTCCACCAAAAGCTGGTTGAGAGTCTGTTCCCGCTCGTCATGCCCTCCCCCGAGCCCGGCTCCACGATGGCGGCCTACAGCGTCAATTTCATCGATGAAGATAATGCAAGGAGCATGTTTTTTCCCCTGGATGAAGAGGTCCCGCACCCGGGATGCGCCCACGCCCACGAACATTTCCACAAAATCCGAGCCGCTGATGGAAAAGAAAGGGACATTGGCCTCGCCAGCGATGGCCCGGGCCAATAACGTCTTGCCGGTTCCGGGTGCCCCAACCAAGAGCACCCCTTTAGGAATCCGCCCCCCCAGTTTGGTGAATTTTTTCGGATCCTGGAGAAATTCGATGATCTCCTGAAGCTCTTCCTTCGACTCTTCAATCCCGGCCACATCGGTAAAAGTTACTTTTTGCTGTTTCTCCGTGAGCAGCTTGGCCTTGGCTTTGCCGAAGGACATGGCTTTGGTGCCGCCGGCCTGCATCTGACGCATGAAGAAGATCCAGAAGCCGATCAGGAGGACCATCGGGAACCAGGAGACCAGGATATTCATGTACCAGGGGGATTCCTCTTCAGGCTTGGCGGAGATTCTTACATCCTTTTCCCTCAAGGCTTTAATCAGGTCGGGATAGCTGGGGGAAAAGGTCTTAAATTCCTTGTGGTTGACGTAGCGGCCGGATAGGTTGTGCCCTTGGATGGTGACCTCCTTTACCTCTCCCCGTTCCAGAGCAGCCAAGAAATCGCTAAAGATTACTTTATCCTGCGTCGTCTTGGGCTGGTTGAAGAGGTTGAAGAGAAGGATCATCATCAGGCTGATGACCAGCCAAAGTGCCAAATTCTTGTAAAAGGGGCTCAATTTTTTCCCCCTCTTAGATTCTCTCTCCCGATTTGTACGGTCTAAATATGTGAAGATAACTCTTAGCTTTTTATAGCACAAATATGGTTTTCCAACAACGAAAAAAGCAACCGGAGAATGCAAGATGCAGCCTTCGGATTGCGGATTTTATTCCTCATCTTGCATTCCGCAATCCCTAATTCCCCATCAGGCCTGTTATAGAAGCTCCGCCCGCAAAGCGCGCCGGGTTTGGGGCTTCAGGCGCGCCCGGTGGTCGATGCGGACTCCCACGACCCAGAGAAGCCGATCTTCCTTGAAAAGTAGGGGGATTCGTCTTCGCTGGGCGGTGGGGAATTTACAATCGATGAAGAGATCTTTTACTTTCTTCTCCCCTTCCATCCCCAAAGGTTGGAAGCGGTCACCCGGGCGGAAGGAGCGGATGGTCAGGGGAAAATCTATCGCGTCGTAATCCAGCAGGGCTACGGAGGAAGAATTTTCGAATCGAACCCGCGGGGGCCGGGCTTGTATTTCGAATCGCAGGGATCGCCCGATCTCAGGGATCTCTACATAGCCCGGGCCTGGGACCGTATGCTCAAAGGGAATGACCTCCTCCCTGGACTTGGAGAAGGTCAGGGCCTGATAGGCTTTGGCCACACAGAGTCCTTGGGGAAGCTGGAGACTCTTGTTGGGTTCTGGGTTTTGCAGGAGACTTTCAATGGCTTAAGATGTGCGGGAAACCCACCCGGCGCAAATGCCCCAGCAGTTTCTCTACGGCGTATCGAAAGGACCTGAGCCGGAGGGGAAGCGGTTGGTCGGCTAGGGAAGGGATGTCCAGGGTAATGGAGTCTTTCTTTCGAGCCCGAACGAGCGCCGGGAATCTTTCTTCGAGAATTTTCTGCCAGAATTCTTCCTCCGCGCGAAAGAGGTCCGCCATCTGCACCAGCGTCTGGCGAAACCTGGGGTTGTATTGCTGGAGGATGGGCAGGAGCTCGTGCCGCACACGATTGCGCAGAAAATGAAAGGAGCGATTGGAAGGGTCGGTGAGATAGGCCACCTTCCGTTCTTGAAGGAAGGATTCCACCTCTTCCCGCCAGACCTCGATCAGGGGCCGGATAAAAATTCCTCCGCGCACAGGCGGAATTCCCGAAAGACCCCGGGTCCCCGAGCCCCGGAGGAGCCGCATAACCATGGACTCGGCTTGATCATCGGCCGTGTGTCCCAGGGCGATTTTCGTGGCTTTTTGAGCTTTGGCTGTCTCCAAGAGGAAGGCGTAGCGCACCTCTCGGGCTGCTTCCTGGAGAGTAAGGCGCTCTCCCTTTTGCTTTTGGCGTACATCAACCTTGCGGGTGACCAAGGGGATGCCCAGTTCTGCGCAGGTCTTCCGGACAAAAGATTTTTCTTCTGCCGCTTCGGGCCGGAGACCATGGTCTAAGTGGGCCACCACCAAAGAGAGGTGAAAATCCCGCCGAATTTCCCAAAGGGCGTGGAGGAGTGCCATGGAATCCGCCCCCCCAGAAACACCCACCACCACCCGTTCCCCGGGCTGAAGCATCTCATATTTAGTGATTGTCTTTATTGCGCTCAGGACTAAAGGGTGCATGGTTTTCCCTGGCTTTGTTCATACCCGGCCAAAGTGAAGAGTAAGTCTGCGAGCCGGTTGAGGAACCGAAGTACCTCCACGTCGGTGATGATTTTTTCTTGAAGCAGGCACACGGCCTTCCGCTCGGCCCGGATTTTGAAATTCTCTGGCCGCCCATCAGGCTGGTGAAACTTCGGTCCCCCTTTTTTGAAAACTTCATGGGGATCCATTCCTCCCTCTTGGCCCGCTCCCTGCGCTGTCTGGCCTGCGATGGTTCTTTTCTCGAGAATATCCCAACAATCTTTCTTTGAGTTTTTTCACCTCCCCGGGCTGGAGGGCACGGTATTCACCAGGTTTTAGTCTTCCGGGGACGAGTCCGGCAAACCCTACGCGCTTGAGCTTCAAGACTGGGTAACCGAGCTTCTCCCACATTCGCTTTATCTGCCGATTTCTGCCCTCATAAAGAACCATCTCCAGCCACAGATTTTCTTCGGTCCCTCTCAGGGGTAAGATACGGCAAGGGGCGGTTCGGCCATCTTCTAAAGAGATGCCCTTGCTGAGTTTGTGAATCTCCTCAGGGGTAGGCTTTCCTTTTACTTTTACCTGGTAGGTGCGGGGGATACGAAAGGAGGGATGAGACAACCGGTGGGCGAGCTCACCGTCATTGGTCAGGAGAAGGAACCCCTCAGCATCGTAATCCAGCCGCCCCACGGGAAACAACCGAGGTTTTCTGATCCGCAACAGATCCATGACCGTTTTCCTTCCTGCCGGGTCATCGGTCGTGGTCACAGTGCCTCTGGGCTTGTTTAAGAGAATGTAAACTTTAGGAGAAGAAGCAGAGACTCTTCGGCCATCGACCTTGATGCGGTCTTGCAAAGGGTCGGCCCGGTCACCAATCTGGGCTATACGTCCATTGACCGTCACGCGCCCTTCCCGGATTAACTCTTCGGCTTTCCGCCGGGAAGCGATCCCGATTTCAGAAAGAATCTTTTGCACCCTCTGCAGGGGGTTCATCCGTCTCAGCCTCTTTGCCCGGCAAGATGCCGGATTCCTGTGTTGCCGCCGGTTCCTGCTTATTGAGTTCGTTCCCTGAAAAGGAGAAAGCCTCCTCTGACGGGCGCGCCGCCAACCCTTCCAAATCCTTCAGAGTGGGAAGACTGGACAGATCTTTCAACCCAAACATTTCCAGAAACTGTTTGGAGGTTCCATAGACCAGCGGCTTGCCAGGGACATCCTTCTTTCCCAGAATTCTTATTAACTTTCGCTCCAAAAGGGTGCGCAAGACTCCTCCGGAGTCCACGCCCCGAATCTTTTCTACGTCGGCGCGCACGATGGGTTGCTTGTAAGCGACGATCGCCAAGGTCTCCAGGGCGGGCCGACTCAAAGCCACCGGTTTGGTCTTCTTTAGTTTTTTGATCCATTCGGCATGCTGCGGCCGGGTGCGAAACTGGAACCCCTCGGCCACTTCCACCAGGGTAACACCTCGCTGGGTGCGTTCGCAATCTTCCTGCAGCTCGGAAAGCAACCGCTGGATCTCTTTCTTACTGACCTCCCCCAAAACCTCTTTGATCTGGTCCAGGCTCAAAGGGCTCTCCGAGACGAAGATTAAAGATTCGATTACGGCTTTCCATTGAAAATCTTCCACTTCACAAAATCCTTTCTTCGATTCTCTTATGACCTTCTTCTTTTTCTATCGGCGAGAATATCCGAATCGGGCCGAAAGACCGAGACTGGTAGACCTTGATCAGGCGCAGGCGCAGAAGCTCCAGGAGGGCCAAAAAGATGAGGAGGATCTCCGGCCGGGGTGTAGAGGCGGTGAAGAGCTCGGCGAATGTTAAACTTTCCGTCTCCCAAAGGCGGTCCATGATCTGGATGATCTTCTCCTTGATGTTCATTTGTTCCAAGGAGATCTCTTGGAACTCTTCCGGAGGAATGCCTTGCAGAACTTTCTTCATCGCTTCCAGGAGATCGAAGAGCGTAGCTTCACCGACGAGGAATTCCTCCGCACCCTCCAGGAGATTCTTTTCGAAGAATTTTCGCACAAACACATCCCGGTCCAGAAGAGGTTCCTTGGACAGGTCCCGGGCCGCCTCTTGGAAGCGTTGATACTCCAAAAGTCTGCGGACCAATTCCGCCCGGGGATCTTCTTCAATTCCTTCTTCGACTTCCTCCGCTGGCTCCTCTTCCGCCGGCGGCAAGAGCATCTTTGATTTTATATGTAACAACGTCGCGGCCATCAGAAGAAACTCGCCGGCTACGTCCAGATCCAAGCTCTTCATCATTTCTAGGTATTGCAAATACTGCTGGGTGATCACCGTGATGGGGATGTTATAAATGTCAATCTCATTCTTTTTGATCAGGTGAAGAAGAAGATCCAGCGGGCCCTCAAAGACTTCTAATCGGACGTTCAGGGACGATTCCGGGTGTTCAAAATCATTGGTTAAATGCTTCGATTCCATCGATTTCCTTTCAGCTTATTTTCATCGCCGTCCGCACCTCTGCTATCGTCTGGGCGGCCATAACCCGGGCCTTGCGGCAGCCGTCTTCCACTACCTCCTCAACCAAGTGAGGGCTTTGCAGATACCGAGCGCGTTCCTCATGAATGGGCGTCAGATAAGCAATGATATTCTCTGCCAGATGCTTTTTATCTTCCACGCAACCCAAGGCTGCGCGCCGGCAGTCGACGTTGACCCGTTCTACCGTTTCCGGCGGGCTGAAAACATGATGAAAGGAAAAGACATTGCAAATATCTGGATTCCCAGGGTCTGTGCGCTTGATGCGGTTGGGATCCGTGAACATCTGGCTGGCCTTCAGGCGGATTTCCTGGGGTGAGTCGGAGATATAGATGGCATTATCGTAGCTCTTGCTCATCTTCCGGCCATCGATTCCCAGCAATTTGGGGACGTCCGTAAGCATCGGCTCCGGAAGGGGGAAGACCGGGCCGTAAAAAAAATTGAATCGGCGGGCGATTTCGCGACAGAGCTCTACGTGGGGGACCTGGTCGATGCCCACCGGAACCTTGTGGGCTTTATAAATAATGATGTCGGCAGTCTGCAGCAGGGGGTAACCCAGAAATCCGTAAGTCGAGAGGTCGCGATTGTCCAGTTCCTCCTGTTGCTCTTTGTAGGAGGGCACGCGTTCCAGCCACGGAACCGGTGTAATCATAGACAGGAGGAGATGGAGTTCCGCGTGCTCCTTGATCCGCGACTGGACGAAGAGTACACACTTTTCCGGAGAGAGCCCCGCGCTCAGCCAATCGATCATCATTTCCCGGATACTTTCCTCAATATTCCCCGGGTTACTGTATTCGGTCGTCAGGGCGTGCCAGTCCGCCGCAAAGAAAAAACATTCGTATTTTTCTTGGAGTTTTCTCCAATTGTCCAGGGCTCCCACCAAATTCCCCAGATGAAGCTTCCCCGATGGCCGCATTCCGCTCAGTACCCGCTCTCTGGACATAAAATCTTAAAAATCTCCCTTCTGTTTTTATCTCTTCACTCTAAATTTTTCACCCCGCTGAATCTTGCCGGTGCCCATATCTTTCTCCCTTTTTCTTTCGCGGAGGCAGGAAGAGAACATTCCGCTCCGCCCCTTCCCTGAGGGGTTGGGGAATCTTTGGCAAACTTCCCCAGGACGTAATCCATCTCTTCTTGGCGGCTGTGCAGTTTTCCGTCGAGTCTGGCCCGCAAAAGCGCCCGCAGAATCTCGGTGTAGATGGGCCCGGGGATATAGCCCATCCGCCTAAGGTCTTTGCCCCGGAGAGAAACCTTTGTGCTCTTTAGGCCGGTAAAGTATAGGGAAATGGCTTTTTTGACATCCTCAGATTCGGTCTTCCCCATGGCGTACAACAGGAAATCTGTAGGCAAAGAGTTGAGCAGAAAAAAGATGTCGCTCCGCTTCATGGAAAGGGAATGGGAAATACGGTTCACCACCTGCAGGGACATCCGCCTCCGCTGCAGGAAGGTCGTGCGAAATTTTTCCGAGAGGGAAAGCCGGGCGAGGAGCTCCGGGATTTCTTTCTCCGCCAGGCTGTCCACCAGCCCCAAGAAACCCACCAGCCAGCGCTCATATCTCTCCCCTGTAAACAACAGGTTATACCAAGAGACCACGCTATCCAATCTTTTGAATAAGTTCTCTGTAGGGCGATCGATTTTCAATTTCGGATGGAAAAATTTCAGCAATCCATAATCCGCCAACCGCCGGATGACCGGTAAAGGCTTATCCTCCGAAAGGCAGAGGACCAACTCCCGGAACAGCCGCTTGCCGGAAAGTCGGCCGAATAGCTCCATGCGCACGGCATTTTCCATGAGCATGTGGGTGTGCTTAGCAATCTGGAACCCAATGCGCTGTTCGAAGCGCAGGGCGCGGAAAATCCGGGTTGGGTCTTCGACAAAGCTCAGGTTATGGAGAACACGGATGACCCGTTCTTTGATGTCTTTTTGCGCTCCGAAGAAATCGATGAGTTCGCCAAAGTGCTCGGGCTGTAAACGGAGGGCCAGAGCATTCACGGTAAAGTCGCGGCGGTAGAGGTCAAGTTTAATGGAGCTGTGCTCTACGCGTGGCAGGGCCGCCGGATGGTCATAATATTCCAGCCGGGCAGTGGCCACATCCAGTCGGTAACCCCGAGGAAAGATCACCGTGGCCGTCCCAAATTTTTTATGCACTTTCAGTTCGCATTTCTTCTCTTGAGCCAGAGCCCGGGCCAAGCGGATCCCCTCCCCTTCCACCACGACATCAATGTCGAAGTTCTCGTAGCGCAGAAGCAGGTCGCGCACGAAGCCGCCCACAGCGTAGGCCTGGAAGCCCAGTTCATTTGCTTTCTCCCCGATGGTCTCCAGCAAACCGAGCACCTCGGCTGGCAGGCGTTCCCCCATCAGCTGCAGGATCCATTTCTTTCGCGGCTCAGCCGAGAAAAAGTTCGGCTCGATGAGGGGGTGCGAGGCTCGGCTGGCGCTGGCGTAGAGCCAGCGCAGCAAGTCCGTGCGGGTGATTGCACCCACGAGCTTCTTTCGATCCATCACCGGAAGAAAGCGCTGGTTGTTTCCCACAATGAGGTCTTGAATTTTGGAGAGGGGGGTCCGGGGAGTGACCGTGGCAAACTCGCTGCTCATGTAGTCCCGCACCGGGGAGTCTTTAAAACCATGGAAGGCGGCCTTCTCGATAACTTGGCGGGAGATCAGGCCGGCAACTTTGCCGTCCTCCACCACGGGGAGGACATTGATATTGTAGCGGGTGAGAAGTTCACCCGCCCGCTCAATCGTCTCTTTTGCTTCCACCGTTTTCACCGGGAAAGACATCAGATCGCGCGCCCGCTTGACGGCATGGATCCGACCTTCCAGATCATGCAATAATTTTTCTTCTACTTGGACCAGATTCATCCCTTTGATCGTGGCCGAAGCAGCCGTAGCATGTCCCCCTCCGCCGAAGGCGGCAGCGATCTCTCCCACGTTGACTTCCTCGATGCGGCTGCGGGCTACGAAATAAACTCGATCCTCCATCTGGGCCAGGGCAAAGAGGACGTTGATATTCTCCATATCCTTCAGTTTATGCACCAAAAGGGCAAAATCTCCCACGTACTTATCCGCGGATACCTTGGCGATCACGACCTCCAGCCCTTTCACCGTGTAGCGGGAAGAGGATTGAATCAGTTCGTTGAGCAAGGAGATCTGCTCGGGGGTTAGCTCTCGCGTGATCAGGTTCGATACCATATTTAGGTTGGCCCCTTGGGAGAGGAGAAAAGCCGCCGCATCATAATCTTCCACAGAGGTGGAGGAGAAGGTGAAAGACCCCGTGTCTTCATAGAGGCCCACGGCCATGATGGTGGCCTCTTCGGAAGTGATCGGGATCTTTCGTTCTTTCAGCATCTTCGCCAGAATGGTCACGGTGGCTCCCACTTCTCGGATGTGCTCCACCGTACCCCGGAGATCTTCCGGTGAGGCGGGGTGGTGATCGTATATGTGCACCTCCAGCCCCGGTCGCTTGACCAATTCTCCAAATTTCCCGATGCGCCCAGGCTGGCGGGTGTCTACGAGGATTAACCTGCTCACTGCGTTCAGGTCGATGTTCTTGATCCGTTCCGTCTCAAAAACGTAGAAAGTAGATTGGATAAAAAAATCCCGGAGATTCTTTTCCTGGGAGCCAGGGAAAACCAGGACGGCCTGCGGGTACAGCTTCTTGGCGGCCAGCATGGAGGCCAGGGAATCAAAGTCGGCGTTGATGTGCGTGGTAATCACGTCCATGAATTTAACCCCGGGGATGGTACCTCTGATGTAGACGTTTCAGATGCTGCCGGGAGACATGGGTGTACACTTGCGTGGTGGCAATATCTACATGTCCGAGCATGGATTGGACGGATCGCAGGTCCGCCCCTCGTTCTAATAGGTGCGTAGCGAAAGAGTGGCGCAGGGTATGGGGGCTCATGCGTTTGCGAATCCCCGCGGCCCGGGCATACTTCCTCAGGATCTTCCAAAATCCCTGGCGGCTAATCCCTCGCCCTCCCCTTCCGAGAAACAAGGTTCCGTCGAGAGACCTCAGAGCCCAATTTCGCCGCGGCCCTTCGAGGTACCCTTTCAGCGCTCGGGAAGCGGCCCCACCCATGGGCACAATCCGTTCTTTGGCTCCTTTCCCCTTAGCCAGCACGTAGCCCACTTCCAAGTTGACGTCGTTCACCGAGAGATGAACCAGCTCGGAAACCCTCAGGCCGGTAGCGTAAAGAAGCTCCAACATCGCCCGATCGCGGACCCCCAGCGGGTGAGTGGGATCGGGCTGCCGCAACAAATCCTCCACTTCGCCGGATGTCAAGACCAAAGGCAGCCGGGGAACGACCTTGGGCGCTCTCACGCGCCCCAAAGGATTATCCTGAATGGCCTGATCCTGCAGGAGAAACTTGTGAAAGCCTCTCAGCGTGGAAAGAGCACGAGCCGCGCTTCTTGCGGAAAGGCTTTTTCCACGTAAGTATCTTAAATAGCTTATTATTTTATCAGCTGAGGACTCCGCAATGCTGGAAATACCCTGCTCAGCCAGGAATTCGACATAACCCCGCAGATCCCGGGCATATGCCTCCAGGCTATTCCGACTCAGCCCTTTCTCAACCGCCAGATGATGCAAGAACAGGTCGACCCACTGATCTAAATAATGCGCCACCACCAAAGATCTCCACTGTTTGGGCTTCATTCTAACACAACGGTTTCTTTTTTCAATTTTTTTCTCCCTTTTGCCGATATATTTATTAAGAAGAACCTCAAGGGGTTTATCTACCCACTTGACAATTTTTCTTTTTTTCAGTTTAATGAAGTTGTTTTTCCTTTGAGGAGGGGCGGAAGAATGGACATATCTGAACTCTTGCTCTTCGTGCACAAAGAGGGAGCCTCGGACCTGCATATCAGCGCCGGAGAAGCGCCTATGGTTCGCATCTATGGCGAGATCAAACGCATCGAGATTCCTCCCCTGAACAAAGAAGAGCTCCACGTCATGCTCTATGACGTTCTCAACGATCATCAACGGAAGAAGTTCGAGGAGACGAACGAATTGGACTTCTCCCTCGAGCTGAAGGGCATCGCCCGCTTCCGGGTAAATGCGTTTCGTCAGCAACGGGGAGAAGGAGTGGTTTTCCGGGTCATTCCGTCGAAAATTCTATCGCTGGAACAATTGGGCCTACCCAAGAACCTCCGGGAGGTTTGCCAGAATGAACGGGGTTTGGTTTTGGTCACCGGGCCCACGGGATGTGGGAAATCGACCTCGCTGGCGGCCATGATCGATGTTATTAACAATTCCCTCAAAGGGCACATCATTACCATCGAGGACCCCATCGAATTCGTCCATGAATCTAAGAAATGTTTAATCAACCAGCGGGAAGTAGGCGCTCATACCCTGAGCTTTGCGAACGCCTTGCGCAGCGCCCTGCGAGAGGACCCGGACATCATCCTGGTCGGCGAGATGCGCGACCTGGAAACCATTTCCCTGGCTCTCACGGCGGCAGAAACTGGGCACCTGGTTTTTTCCACCTTGCACACGAGCGGCGCGGCGAAAACTGTCGACCGGATCATCGACGTTTTCCCCGCGGAGCAGCAGGCCCAGATCCGGGCCCAGTTCGCCGAATCCATTCAAGCCATCATTTCTCAGATCCTCTTGAAGCGGCGGGACGGCCGGGGGCTGGTCCCGGCCCTGGAAATCATGATCGGCACCCCAGCTGTCCGCAATCTCATCCGCGAAGGCAAAGTTGCGCAGCTTCCTTCGGCCATCCAGACCGGTCAGAAATTTGGCATGATTACCCTTGATCAATCCCTGAAGGAGCTGGTGTCTAGGAACATCGTTGATAAGGAACAATGCCTCTACCTAGCCAGCAGCCCTAACGTGTTCAACTCATAAGGAGATATAGGGATGAGCACCAATATTCGAGAGCTTCTGGAACAAATGGTCCAGCTGGATGCTTCCGACCTCTACATTACTGTGGACAGCCCCCCCATGTACCGGGTGGAAGGGATCACTTCTGCCTGGGGGGAGCAAAAATATACCCCGGAAGAAACCGAAGCCATGTCCCTCTCTCTGATGAGCCAGACTCAGAAGACCTACTTCGCCCGGAGGTGGGAAATGAACCTGGCCCTCTCCTACCCCAATCTAGGGCGGTTTCGCGTAAATATCTTCCGCCAGCGGGGATATTTCGGTATGGTCATGCGCCAGATCAAGTTACATATCCAGACCATCGATGACCTCGGGCTACCCCAGATCTTCAAGAATTTTGCCATGACCAAGCGGGGGTTGGTGTTGGTCGCCGGCCGGACTGGATCGGGAAAGTCCACCACCCTGGCGGCCCTCATCGATTACCGAAATTCCAACTCCACGGGGCACATTGTCTCAGTCGAGGACCCCATCGAATTCGTCCATAATCATAAAATGTCCCTCGTCACCCAGAGAGAAATTGGCATAGACACCCATGGATATGCCAGCGCCCTCAAGCACACCCTGCGCCAGGCACCGGATGTAATCCTCATCGGTGAGATCCGCGACATAGAAACGATGGAAGCCGCCATCGATTATGCCGAAACCGGGCACCTCTGCCTGGGAACCCTCCATGCCAACAACGCCAACCAAGCCATCGAGCGCGTCATGAATTTTTTCCCAGCGGAACGACATCAACAAATCTACCTCCAACTTTCTTTAAACCTCAAGGCCGTCATCTCCCAGCGCTTAATTCCCGGCGTCAGCGGGGCGCGGGTGGCAGCCGTGGAGATCCTCCTGGACACCCCGCGGGTCAAGGACTTGATTCACAAGGCCCAGGTGGACATTTTAAAAGATGCCATTGCCCAGGGGATGATGGAGGGCATGCAAACCTTCGATCAATCCATCTTCGACCTCTATATGCAGGGCACTATTGATTATGACAACGCCATCGCTTACGCCGACAGCGCCAACGATTTGAGGCTGCGCATCAAAATGGAGGAGATTGGAGCGAAGCAAGAAGACCGGGAAATGAGCTTGAAAATCAAGCCTGATTTCCGGGTATGAGACCAGCCCAGGGTGTGACCCCGGGCGCTTCCCGGCAAAGAATCTTTCCCCTGCGGGCCGGACTCATCCTCGACGAGAAAGAATTTGCCAAGAATTTTCCAGCATCCGGTCGAAATCATTTGACCCCAAACCCGCTCCCAGCGCCACTTTCAGGGCTTTTTCTCGCGTGATCAGGTCCTCCGGAAGGTGGGTGTCGGTGTTCAAGATCAATGGGGTGCCTGCTTTTTTACCCAAGCGGGCTACATGCCCATTGGTTAGGCAATGTCCCTGGCGCGAGGTGATCTCCAGAAACACCCCTTTCTCCCGGGCCAGATTAACGTCTTCCTCGGAAATCAGACCCGGGTGAGCCAAGATATCCACTCCTGCTTGGATGGCCTGGTGATTGGTCCCGGGCGGCACAGGCTCAACCACAGTCTCTCCGTGCACGAGAACGACCTTAGCTCCGAGAGCCCTCGCCCTGGAGGTCAAAGGAACGATCAGAGCCGGGGGAAGGTGGGTGAGCTCGATTCCGGGGATGGCCCGAATCTTCCCATGGGGGTTCAAATCCTGACAGACTTGGATCAATCGGGGGACGATCCAGTCGAGGTTGGAAGTATCTGCGTGATCGGTAATGGCCAACGCCCGGTAGCCGATGACTTCCGCGCGGCGAACTAATTCGGAAGGCAGAAGTTCCCCGTCGCTGAAAAGAGTGTGGGTGTGCAAATCAATCATCAAATCTTCTTCTCCCTCTGCCGGGGCTCTTTTTTCCTCCACCTTTCAGCCGTCTTTAAAATGAAATATCCCCGCGCAGGCTATGAGCCAAAGGTTTCTCAATCCGCAAACGCAGCAGGGAACCCACCGCGTAAGATTTCCCGGGAAAATTGACAATGTGGTTCGTTCGGGTTCTCCCCATGCTCTCCTCGGCATTGGTTTTACTCCGACCTTCCACCAAAATCTCAACGGTTCTTCCTTCCCAGATTTTATTCCGTTTGCAGGTGATCCTTCTTTGCAGAGCCTGGAGTTCCATCAGCCTCCGCCTACTGACTTCTTCGGGGACTTTATCCGGGAACTGGGTTGCCCGGGTATACGGTCGGTCGGAATATTTAAATGAGAACAGGTCAGCGAATCGCACCTGCTCAATTATCTCCAAGGTGGATTGAAAATCAGCCTCTGCTTCGCCCGGGAAGCCTACGATCATATCCGTGGTAAGGCTGATTCCCGGGCAGGCCTGGCGAAGCATCGTGACCTTTTCCAAGTATTCTTCCCTGGCATACCCCCGGTTCATCCGCTCCAGGATGCGGTTGGACCCAGACTGTAAGGGGAGGTGGATGTGCTCGCAGAGCTTGGGGAGCCTGCCAAAAGCCTCAATCAAGGCCCGGGAAAGGTCTTTGGGGTGGGAGGTCGTAAAGCGAATGCGCTCGATTCCGTGAATCCCCTGGACGGCCTCCAAGAGTTCTACAAAGCTTAGCTCACCCGGCATTTTATTCCCATAAGAATTTACATTTTGTCCAAGCAGGGTCACCTCTTTGACTCCGCGGGCAGCAAGAGTCTGGATCTCCTCCAAAATCGCCCGGCTCGGCCGGCTCACCTCCCGGCCACGGACGAAGGGAACGATGCAGAAGGAACAGAAATTGTCGCAGCCCTGCATGATGGACACCAAAGCCGTAGCTTTCGCGGAAGAAGGGGAAAGGGGAAGAGAAGCGTAAGGATCAACTCGGCCATTGAGGGTTGTAGCCACCCCCCGCTTCCCGAAAGCTTCCAGGTCATCCAGGAGCCTGTTGATCTGGTTAAATTCTTTCGTGCCCAGAACAAAGTCCAGGTGGGGAAAGCGTTCCAAGAAACCTTCCCCCTCTTGCTGAGCCAGGCATCCCCCCATGCCGATGATCAGCTTTGGGTTCTCCTTTTTTAGCGCCCTAAGCCGGCCGAGGAGGCTGTAGACCTTCTGTTCAGGCTTCTCCCGGACACTGCAGGTATTCACGAAAATCAGATCAGCATCCGACGGGTTCTCGACCAAACGATAATTCCGTGCGGCCAGCAATTGGCTGATACGCTCGGAATCATAAACGTTCATCTGGCAACCGAATGTTTGCAGGTAGAGATTCTTAGTGCTCATGAGAAATCGAATTCGTGAAAGGGGCTAAAAAGCCTCCCCTCGCCTGACTCCAATAGATTTCCCGGGTGTTTAAAACTTTCCTTTTTATATCTACCACCTCCTCAACCCCCTGTCAATCCTGCGCCTCTCCAAGTTGAGACGGCAAAATGCCTGATCAGCGTGCCTATCGCCAGGCATCATAAAAATCTTGCAATTTCCAAAATATTCAATTATATTTTCTCAAATTTCTCCGAAATATAATCAGGGGGTAAATTGAATCTCATGGCTTCCGCTCTCGAAAAAGCAGTTCGGCTCTTACACCATGGCTTTCGATTTGATCCAAGGGGGTAGGTTCTCGGTATGGCAGATGCAGGAAGGGTGCGGGAGATGATTCAAGCCGAATCAAATCATCGATGATAATGACGAGGAAAACCGAAGAAAGGATTCCAGTGGGCCGCGTAGAAACCTCAAAAGTCGATAAGGTCGCGCAACCCCTCAGGGCGATGATTGCCGCAGGATAAAAGGAGAAAAATAAATGGCCACTGCCTCCGGGAAATTGATTGATCAAGTCATTAATCAGATCGAGCATCTTCCTACCCTTCCCCAAGTCGTGACGAATCTTTTAGCGATGACTGAATCGCCCAACGTCGATGCCGTGAAACTATCCAAAGCCATGGACCAATCTTTAGCCGCCAAAGTTCTGAAGATGGCCAATTCTGCATTTTACGGAAAGAGGAAGGTCAACAGTATCCCGCAGGGCATCGTCATCATCGGGTTTGACGCTGTCAAAGAAATCATTCTGACCACCTCTTTATTTCACACCTTTCACGAAGCCCAAGATGTTCAAGCCCTACAACCTCTCTGGCAACATTCTTTGGAGTGCGCTGTCATAGCCAAGCGTTTGGCCTGGATCTATCGGTACGAAACCCTGGACGAAGCTTACTTCGCGGGGTTAATTCATGATATCGGAAAGGTTATCATCCAGCAATACTTTCCGGACCCCCATCAACAAATCGAAAGGATAATGGAAGCAGGAGTTGAAAATCTGGAAGCTGAGAAGAAAGTTCTAGGCATCACCCACGCCGAAATTGGAGGAAAGATGGCTCACCGTTGGGATTTCCCGCCACCTCTGGTGGATGCCATCACCCACCATCATGATCAAAATTGGCAAATAAATCCGAAACTCGGGAAAATTCTCCATTATGCGGATCTTTTCGTTTTAGGGTCCATTGATTTGACTCATTTGCTAAGCGCTTTTAGCCAGGCAGGGATGTTTCATCCGGCAAATTGGGATGAGTCAGACATGGCGGAAGTTGAAGAAATTTTGCGAAGAGAAATTGAAAAGGCTCAGTCGATGTTTAGTGTTTCCGGCGACTTAAGATAGAGGAAACAGATGCCCGCGGTGATCCGTCACCGGAAAAATTGAGAAGATGATTATTTATGATTGACTTTAAATTTTCTTTTTATTATACTTTAAATAATTTCTGCGCCGATCCGGTAAGATGGCCTTTTTTGTGGAAATAAGCTAAGGACTAATCGCCTTTAACCCATAAGGGGGACGGATGGCCTGGTGTAGAACGTAAGCCCCATCTCTGAAAGAGAATGGGGTTTTTTGTTCCATTCGTCCCGAAGGCTAATTCGCTAGGTTTGCTTACAATGGTAAATTCCATTTCAGCCTCGTTAGCGTTAACGGCGGCAAATAGTAGCGAAAATAGTATTGTTCTCTACCAGAGTCCCCTGCCAGAAAGATATTCTAACGTCGTTCCATTCGTAGAGCTTGCTGTCGAAAAATGGTCTGAGGATGCCTACGAAAACCAGCCGCGACTAGAAGGTTTGTACTATGATCGGCAAGGCCGCCTCAGCAGTCAGAACCACAAAGGCCTATTCATTAATACTTTTTTTTAAGCCTGCTACTTGCTATTCTTCTGACGCCGATTGCAGAAGGCAATGCAGCAGAACATTTCCCCCAGCTTCGCAGTCTTCCCATTTGGTGTCTTCTACTTCTACATGACTTCGTCCGTCGATACTCGGAACAAATATCATGGCCGTCGGGGCGATCTGACTTACGTAGCTGGCATCGTGGCCGGCTCCGCTGACCATGGAATGGCGAGAATATCCGAGATTTTTGGCAATTTCCGCTGCCTGTTTTACCAGTTTTTCGGCAAAAGTGACGTGGGGCACACTCCAGGTCTTATCGATTCGTAGCGGACAACCCCTCTTTTTGGCGATTCGTTCGAGATCTTTCTCCACGTTCTTCCATGCCCGGATCGCCAAATCGTCATCCCAGGAACGAATATCCACGGTGAAATGGACTTGGCCAGGGATAATGTTCCGGGAATTGGGAAAATTGTGAATTTCTCCGACAGTCGCCACCATATTTTCGCCCATTTTGGCGGGCAATTCATTAACCTTCAGAATCATCTCCGCTGCAGCGCATAAGGCGTCACTCCGACCCTCCATAGGAGTAGGGCCCACTTGATTGGCTTTGCCCTCGACGTAAACATCATACCAGTACAGGCCATTAATCCCCTTGGGTATGCCAATGATTTTCCCTTTCTTTTCGAGAATGGGTCCCTGTTCGATATGCAACTCATAATAGGCGTGGATCGGCCATCTCTTGGCTGGCTGTTTGCCTCTGTAGCCAATCCTCTCCAGTTCTTCCCCAAATTTCTTCCCTTGGATGTCCATCCGGCCATAAGCCCAATCTCTCTCCAATTTTCCCGTCCAAACTCCCGAACTAAGCATGGCGGGAGAAAACCTCGTACCTTCTTCATTTGTCCAATCCACGATCATAACCGGTCTTAGGGTTTCTATGCGATTCTCGTGGATGACTCGTAATCCTTCCAGGGCTCCCATGATACCCAGGATCCCGTCAAACCGACCTCCTTTGGGCTGAGAATCGATATGGGAGCCGCTCAGGACCGGAGGCAGATTGTTGTTTTTCCCGGATCTCTTACCAAATATATTGCCCATTTCATCAATCATGATTTCCAGATCGATCTCCCGCAACCAGCTTACGAATAAATCCCTGGCCCGCCGATCTTCATCGGATAAGGCCAAGCGTTGCACCCCCCCTCCGGGGGTGCCTCCAATCTTGGCCATTTCCTCCAAGCTATTTTTTAGGCGTTCACCCTTGATTCTTAGGTTCCTTGGGTCCATTTTCATCGCTCCTTTTCGGGTAATCAGACGGAAAAATATTACCTCTTCTGTTCCAGCTCCCAGCGCTTTTGTGGCTCCAGAATCCTCTGCCGTTGCTCTTCCTTTTTCACTCAACTTCCTTTAATATTAAGGCTCTCAAGGTGATATTGCAATTCCTATGATCGGAATCTTTTTGGCGAGCATAAGATCCTGAGAAGAGAGCGAGCGGGATTTGGCGAAAACGCCTTTGCCACAAGAGAAAATTGATTGCTTCCAATGCAAGCATTTTTATATTACTTGGGACAAGAATTTTCCCAGAGGATGCAAAGCAATGCGATTTAAATCTGAAGATATGCCTTCGGCACTTGTGTACCGGATTTCCGGTACAAACTGTTTGAAATTTGAGAAGAAAGACCGCCTATCGGGGTAACCCTCACCTTATTCCTCTCCCCCTGGGAGGGGCTCTTTACCCACAGTCCTCTGGAAATTGAATCGCCCTTTGCAGTCAAACTATCGCCAGTCATTTAGGGAGGGCCATACAACCTAGACCTATCCTTCGTTGCTGAGCATAACAAAATCAGCGTAGAAATAGCGATATGGATCGCCTTTTCATATTCCAAATAAAAAACCAAAAACAATAGAGAATAGGAGGTTTGGAAATAGGCGCTTCAGCCTAGGAGTTATAGGGAAATAATTTCCCTTGCTAAAATATAACCATTTGTGTTAATGGAAGACCCAGTAGATATAGGATAGGAAAATCTAGAAAAGGAGCAGACTATGGGAAAAATAGAGAACAGTATCAAGTCGGAAATCTTGCGGTTGGCCAAAAAGCAAGTCCGAGGGGCCTTTCTTCCTCTAAAGCGCGAAGTGTGGAAGATGAGGCTCAAACTATCGGATCTCTCCAAGAACTTCGCTTTTTTAGACCGTCTGACCCGGGAGCAGATCCGTCAGGGAGAAAGCAAGAAGTCGAAATTGGAAGCCAGCGTGGAAGAAGTGAAAGCCTCACGTTTTACGCCGGAACGGATTTCCAATCTTCGGAGAAGGCTGGGCCTATCGCAGAGAGAGCTGGCGTTTCTCACGGGAGTGACTGTGGGAGCTGTGGGATTATGGGAGAAAGGAAAATTTCGTCCCAATGTGCATAAAAAAGCTGTTCTGGTAGCGTTACGGAAACTCAGTAAGCGTGACGTGAGAAAAATCCTTACGGAGAGAAGAGAAGAAACAGAGAAAAGCAGGCCAACGAGGAAGAAAGGCAAAGTGTTCAGGGGGAAAAAGGGCCGCAGGAAGCAAGTCATTCCAAAATCCAAAAGAGCCAGGAGAAAAGCATAAAACACGGCAATGGAGGCGGTGGAATGAAGCGCCAACCATTGGGGCTAACGTTGCCATTATGCTCGATCTGTCGATATAAGCACAAAGAGAGCCGGACTTATAGAAAAAGCTTCCCGACGTGTGATGCCTTTCCGCATGGGATCCCTGAGGCCATTCGTAAGAACAGGATGGATCACCGGAAAGCCATCGCCGGAGATAACGGTATCCGATTCGAACCGGTGACCGATACCGAATCCATGAAACAGCTGCTCATGTCCTTCGAATTGCTGTTTCAAGAGCGAGGTGAAAAAGCTAAAGCGATCAAGTAAAGGGCAGCTGCGATCGTTGATTTTATGGGCAAAACGGCCCCGGTCTCTCTCCACTTCCATCCCCCGCCCGTGGCTATTATGCGGAGCGATAAATTGTTGACATTTAAGCCGTGTCTTTTTTCGGGCCCCCTCACCTTGATCCTCTCCCCCTATAGGGGGAGAGGGTGGGGGTGA
>CAVXFA010000073.1:0-19577 GCA_963760605.1 uncultured delta proteobacterium
TCTATGAACCCTTGAAAAAGGCCCAACCTAACGCCGCTCATAGGGCTGTAGTGGAACTGGAGAAAATAGGCAAGCTGGACTGCGTGATTACTCAGAACGTGGATAATCTCCACCAGCGGGCGGGGAGCTCACCCCACAAGGTCATAGAACTCCATGGCACGGCGGTCTCAGTTTCCTGCCCGACTTGCCGGAAAAAATATTCTCGCGAAGAAATCCAGTCCTGGTTCAACGGGGCGTACGCGTGCCAAAGTGCGGCGAGTGCGGCGGGATTCTCAATCCGACACGGTTGCTTTTGGACAGTCCATGCCCCCCAAGGAGACTGAAGAATCTTTTCGTCGCGCCCGAAACTGCGACCTGCTGATTGTCATTGGCTCCTCTCTTGTCGTCCAGCCAGCGGCCTCCATCCCCCTGGAAGCCAGGAAGAGCGGGGCCAAGCTGGTGATCATCAACCGGGATCCTACCCACCATGACTCTTACGCCGACGTAGTCATTCATGGCTCGGCGGGAGAAGTCATGAGTAAAATCCTGGATTACCTGAACGCCCTGTAGGTTCAAAGTCGATTGCCTCCCCCTAGGCAGCGGGGATATTATTACTTTTTTTCTCGACCGAACGATTTTCCATGAATGTAGAAAAAATTTCCTGGAAGAGCAATGGTTTGAAGATCCTCGGGGAAGTTTACATTCCTGCAGGTCGAAGCCGACCCTTCCCAGCCTTGGTGATCTGCCATGGGATTCCGGCCAAGGTCAAAGAGCCGCACGACCGAGGGTATCCTTTGTTAGCCGAGCGGTTCTGCCAGGAAGGGTTTTTTGTTCTGATCTTCAATTTTCGCGGAGCCGGGTTAAGTGAAGGGAATTTTGACATTCTGGGTTGGACCCGAGATCTCGAGGCGGCTCTGGATTATCTGGCCCTCCGGCCGGAATTGGACCAGAAACGGGTCTTCCTGATGGGGTTCAGCGGGGGGGCGGCTGTTTCCATCTACGTTGCGGCCCACCGAAAAGAAATCGCTGCGCTGGTCTCTTGCGCCTCACCCGCTGAGCTCAGAGACCTGACGAGGGGCAAAGGTCTGGAAGATTTTCTGACCCATGCCCGGGATGTTGGAATCATCAAGGATGCAAATTTTCCAGTCTCGATTAAGGAATGGAAAAAAAGTTTTCGGACTGTGAAGCCCTTGGATTGGGTAGATCGAATCCCGCCCCGGCCATTCCTCATCATCCAGGGCACGGAAGATGATATAGTGGATGTGAGCCATGCGAGGATCTTTACGAGAAAGTACGAGGAAAAGCGGAACTCTTTCTCATCGAAGGTGCGGACCATCGGCTGCGCGTAGATGAGCGGGCCGTGAGAAAGGCCTTAGAATGGCTGAAAAGAATAGCTTTCAGCGCTCAGCTAAAGACGAATATAAAAGCTGGACATTTCGAGTTCAACCTTCATTTGGAACGGCATTTCTGTATTCGCCGAAAGCTGATTGCTGATCGCTGAACGCTTTTTGAGGTAATCATGCCCATCAAAGAGAGCTACGAAAAAGACTTACGGCAGGCGGTAGAATCCGCCCCCTATTATCAACTCTTACATCTCACCCTGGAGAGAATCGATATTGGTTTTGCCCGGTTTCGCATGCCCTTCAGGAGTGAATTGACCCAAGTGTATGGCCTCGTTCATGGGGGGGCTATCGCTTCCCTAGCGGATACGGCGGCGGCCTTCGCCCTGATGACCCTCTTGGTTCAGCCGGGAGAAGGAGTCACCACGGTGGAGTTCAAAATCAATTACTTAAGATCGGTCAGTGAAGGCGAGATGTTCGCGGAGGCTCGGGTCGTTCACAAGGGAAAAAGGCTGGCCACGGTGGATATGGAGGTGAAAAACGAAAATGGGAATCTGCTCGCCAAGGGGCTGACGACCTACATGATCTTGAGTTCTCCCAAAACTGGCGAGCCATGAAAACGAGTCGAATGCCAAAGGATCGGGGTTGATCTCAAATTTAATCTCTGATATCAAATCTCCGATATCTACTATGGAAAATCGCTGAGACCCCTGCCCCTATGGAAAAGGTAAAGCGACACTGGAAATGGCTGCTGGCATATGGTTTTTTTCTCCTGGCCCTCGGCCTTTTGTTTTACTATTACCGGGAAGCCTACGAGGGCTTCCATGAAGGTTGGCATTTTTTCTCAAGCAAAGAGCGACTGAACGAATTTATTGCCTCCTTCGGCCCCTACGCCCCCTTGGCCTTCTGGGGGTTGCAAATCCTGCAAGTCCTTGTGGCGCCGATTCCCGGTGAATTCACCGGTTTCATCGGAGGATATCTTTTCGGAATCGGCCCGGGTTTTATTTATTCTACAATCGGCCTCACCCTAGGCTCGTTGTTTGCCTTTTTAATATCCCGCCGTCTGGGACTGCCCTTCGTCCGCCGGTTTGTGGGGCAAGAAATCATGGGCAAATTCGATTACCTAATGGAGCATCAGGGAGCCTTTTTTTCCTTCGTTTTTTTCCTCATTCCCGGCATGCCGAAAGATTATTTTTGCTACCTCCTGGGGTTGAGCCCCATGCACGTGCTCACCTTTTTTGTTATCTCTACAGTCGGAAGAATCCCGGGAACGCTCCTCTCGACGATGCAAGGCCAGGCGGTTCGTTCCGAAAATTACCGGGCGTTCTTCGTCGTTCTTGGCCTGGCCTTACTTTTTTTGGTCCTGACCTTAATTTACCGGGATCGGATTGAGAGTTGGTTGAAACGCAAAAAAGCCCCTTAGCTCTTCATTCTGCATCGTTGCACCAAAGCAATTCCCGTCATTCCGGATCCCCAATCCGTGTTTCCTAGCAGTTCTTTCCTGCAGCAGGTTCCAGGCATGGCTGACCGGGTGGTTGACTGCTGAGTGATTCTGGAGAAAGACGAACGCCTTGAACATCCGGGCCGCCCAGCCCCCATGACTTTTTACTTGGCAACAGTTTATGAATGAGCGAAAATAGGTAGCGATGGAATTCTTTCATTCCATAATCCGATATCTTAAGGATTATATCCTCTTCAACCCCATTGTTTGGGGAATCCTGGCCATTGTCCTCTGGATCGTGGGGTCAGCCTTTATCAGAGCTTTGCGCGGAAAGGATAAGGAGTGAAATGGTCAAATACCGGGAATGGGTGAATTGCTGCAATGAGGCTTGCGCTCAACTGATCGAGGTCGAATTTACCGAAGCCACCCGAAAATTGCGGGTTACCTGCCCTTCCTGTGCCCAACTCAACCAGGTAGAGATTATTTTCCCTTCGGACCGGGGGGGGTCTGCGGATCGATACGGCAGCCCTGCGCACGGTGAAAAAATGAAGATCATTGTTCTGCCCGGCGATTAAGAACCCTAAGGCGTAAGGGGTAAGTCATAAGGAGTAGAGAATTAATGCGTTCCTCCTCATTCCTCACAACTCACACCTCCCGGCTTTTCTAAATTCCCAGGTACGCTTTCCTCACGTGCTCGTTGTCCAGAAGGTCGTTGCCCTTCCCTTCCAGGACGATGTGACCGTTCTCCAGGACGTAGGCCCGAGTGGCCACAGTCAGGGTGTGTTTAACATTCTGCTCTACAAGAAGGACGGTAACGCCCTCGGAGTGGACCCGCTGGGCGACGTTAAAAACTTCCCGGACCATAAGCGGAGCCAATCCCAGGGAGGGCTCATCAAGCATAAGAAGCTTGGGACGGGCCATCATTCCGCGCCCCACAGCCACCATTTGCTGCTCCCCGCCGCTGAGCGTTCCGGCGAGCTGCTTGCGCCTTTCTTGCAGGCGGGGAAAGATGCTGAAGACCCAATCCAACGATTCCTTTCGCCGTTTCTTGGCTTCGGCCGTGAAGGAGCCGAGCTCTAAGTTTTCCAGAACAGTCATCTCCGGAAACAACCTGCGACCTTCCGGAACCTGGGAAATTCCCAGATCCACCACCTCCGCGGCCGGGGCGTTATCGAGGCGCTGCCCGTTAAATTCAATAGTTCCCGAGCGCGGGTGGAGCACAGACGATATCGTGTTCAGGGTAGTGGACTTGCCCGCTCCGTTCGCTCCTATGAGAGCGGCTAATTCTTTTGGCTCCACCTTGAAGGAGACTCCCCAAAGTACTTGCACATCGTCATAAAATACTTCGATCTGCTTAACGCTAAGCATAAGCTTCTCCCAGATACGCTTCGATGACCCATTTGTTATTGGCCACTTCTTGAGGCGTCCCCTCCGCGATGGTCTGGCCGTAATTGATGGCGTGGATCCGGTCCGAGATGGACATGATCACCTTCATGATGTGCTCGACAATGAGGATGGTCACTCCCTGCTCCCGGATCTTCTTGATCAGAAAAATGGCCTGGTCTAGCTCAGCCGGGTTAAGGCCGGCAGCCGTCTCATCCAGCAGGATAGCCTCAGGACGCGTGGCCATCGCTCGGGCAATCTCCAGGCGCTTGCGGTCCCCAATAGTCAGGCTCTTGGCCAGAGAGTCTTGGCGATGAGTCAACCCGCAGAATTCCAAAGCCTCCAGCGCTTCCTCTCGAGCCTCATTTATACTATTTACCCGGCAGAAGGCCGAGACCATGACGTTCTCCAGGACAGTCATGCGCGAGAGGGGCTTAACCACCTGAAAGGTTCGGGCGATCCCTTTTTTACAGACCTCGTTAGGCTTGCGACCGGTAATGGGTTCTCCCCTAAAAAGGACTTCCCCTGAGGTAGGGGGGTAGAAACCGTTGATCAGGTTGAAGATAGTGGTCTTCCCGGCTCCGTTGGGGCCGATCAAGCCGAAGATCTGGCCTTTCTCCACTTTGAAGGAAAGATTTTGAACAGCTGCTAGCCCTCCGAAGTATTTCGTAAGATTTTTTACCTCAAGCATATTTTCTCCTCGTCAGGTATTCCCGGATGTCCATTAGCCCATTCGGAATAAAGATGATGATGAGGACGATCAGGACCCCTAAAACCAGAAGGTTGGCGCTGCCGAAGTATATCCGGAAAACCTCGCTAAAGATGACCATAATTACCGCGCCGATGGCTGGGCCATAGAATGTCCCCGCCCCTCCCAGCATGACGACTAAGATCATCATGATGGACACATCGGTCAGGGCAAAGACAACGCTCGGATCAATGAAGGCCATGTAGTTCATGTAAAAAGCCCCGGTCAGACCGGTAAAGAAGGCAGAGATGAGCAGAGAAAAGAGTTTATACTTGGTGGTGTCGATTCCCATGGATTCCGCGGCCTCCTGGTCTTCCCGGATGGCCACGAAGTAAAATCCCCATTTCGAGTGGACCACCCCGCGGATGACATAAAAGCTTAAGGCGGCAAGAGCCAAGGCCAGGTAGTAGTAAAAGACTTTGCCTGCGGTTGGGACAATCAGGATTCCCACAGAGCCATTGGTGAAAGAGATCCAGTTAGTGGCGATGAGGCGGAGAAGCTCGGCTAACGCCAGCATGGACAGCGCAAAGTAAGAACCGCGGAGCCGAAAGCAGATCAGGCCCATGGGCACGGCCACGGCCATGGCCATCAAGGGGCCCAAAATCATCCCGTACCAGGTGGAGGCGTCAAAGTGGAAAGCCAGGAGCCCGCCGGCATACGCGCCCACTCCATAGAAGGCGGCATGCCCGAAGGAAACCTGCCCGGTGAACCCTCCCAGCAAGTTCCAGCTTTGGCCTAAGCAAACCCAGATGAAAACCATGATGATCATATGGAGAAAGTACGGGTTATTCAGGAAGAGAGGCACCAAGGCTAGCCCGGCCAAGATCAGCCAGGGAAGAAAATCTTTGAATTGCCTTTTTCTTTCCACCCTATTTCCCCCCTATACCCGCGTCAGACGTTTCAATCCACCCGGCAGGAAGAGCAAAACCAGGACGAAAATGACAAACCCAACCGCTTCCTTGTACCCCGGGGAAATATAAACCGCCCCCAGGGATTCAGCAATGCCTAGGACGAGGCCACCGACCGTAGCCCCAATGGTGCTTCCCATCCCCCCCAGCACAATGACGATAAAGGCCTTGGTCGTGAAGGGTTTGCCCACATTGGGAAACAGATAGTAAATGGGCAGGAAAAGAGAGCCGGCCGCACCAGCCAAGGCCGCTCCAAGGGCGTAAGTCAGGACCGTGATCCGCTCCGTTTTAATCCCCATCAGCTGGGCTGCATGTCGATCCTGAGCCGTGGCCCGGATCGCTTTCCCTGTTTCCGTCTTCATCAGGAAAAGGTAAAGGAAAAATGTGATGCCGGCGGCTATGACGAAGGCGATGGTCAAAGCCACGTTAATCGACAAACCTCCAACATACCAAGCTGCGCTGCTGTATTCCGTTCGTAAAGTCCGGTAGTCCCCCGTGAACCATAGAAGAGCGATGTTGCTCAGGACTAGGCCAATGGCGAAGGTGAGCAGGACCTGGGTATGAGGGAGAAGGGTTTGAACCCGCATCACGGGCGTGATCATGTACTTCTGGATGAAAAGTCCGATCAGGAAAAGCAGGGACATGGAAAAAAGGACGGATAAATAGGGGTCCACCCCATAGAGGGTGAAAAGCCAAAAGGTTACGTACATGCCGACCATCATCAGATCGCCGTGGGCGAGGTTGAGAATCAGCATGACCCCAAAGATCAGGCTAAACCCGACTCCGATGAGAGCATAGAGACCCCCCATGAGGACGCCGCTGATCAACGTCTGGAGAAACATCGCCAGATCAGTCATAGAAACCTCATTTTCGTTGGGTTTGACCTCGCCGGCACATTGAACCTCGGGGCCGAAAGAAACCCCGAGGATCGAACTTTCCTCAAGACCTCAGCGCTTATCTTTCCATTTCGGCTGGGGATAGATATATTTTGCAGCGGCTGCATCTGCGGGCCAGATGGTCTCATGTTTTCCCTTAATAACCTGGACCACCAGGGATGGAATCCTATTTTGATTGGTGAATTTCCTGTAATGGGCGAACTTCACCGGGCCAAAGATAGTCATCATGTTGGTCTCGGCGAGGGCCTTGATCAGGTCTTCTTTAGATAGAGATTTCGTTCGCTCCAGGACATCGTGAAGGACGTAGGCGGCGGAGTAAGCTTCTGCACCGTGATAGGTGGGAGCCAATTTGAATTTATTCTTAAAATAATCGTAAAATTTCTGGGCCCCGGGGTATTTCACATCATGGCTCCAGAGAACAGCCGTCATCACCCCTTCGCTCAACTTCCCTACCCCATCGAGATATTCCGGCAGCGCGAAGCCGGCGGCCCCGCCGCAGAATAGCTTAGAATCAATGTCCAGCTCGGCGGTCTGGCGAGTTAAGAGGACCGCATCCATAATGTAGGAAACCATAAAGATCACTTCGGGCCTGGAGGACTTCACCCGGGTCAGGAGAGGCTTGAAGTCTGCGGTCCCGGCTTCGTAGGGCTCAAACATCAGGACCTTGATCTTGTTTTCTTCGCACCACTCCCGCATGGCCTTAGCCGTGCTGGTGCCGAAGAGGGTGTTCTCGAAGAGGATGACCATGGAAGTGGGTCTTACGATCTTGACCATGAAATCCTGAAGGCCAGAACAGTATTCGCTGGCAGGCTGGTTCAGCCGAAAGACATTCTTCCACCCTTTTTGGGTGATCTCATCCGCCGCTCCGCTGGGTGAAAGAAAGGGCATCCCGTACTGCACGGTTGTCCCAGCGATGGCAAAAACCTCCGAGCTGGCGTATCCACCCAGGATCATGGGAACTTTGTCCCGGGTGATGAGCTTCTCGGTGACAGCCTTGGCCTTTTCCGGCTTTCCCTCGTCGTCTTCGAAGTGAAATACTAATTTTTTTCCCTTGAGAGCCCCCTTGCGGATTCCTCCCCGGGCCAGGATCTCCTCCAGGGCCATCTGGTACCCATTATGGTGTTGTTCCCCAAACTTGGCGTGGATGCCCGTGATGGCCAAGGGGATGCCGACGACCACCTCATTCTGTGCTCCCAGAGATTGCGGGATTGCCCAAAGGGCTAAGAAGGATGCAACCACCAATAGCGTGAGTCGCTTAGCCATTTTCCCCTCCTTTGATCTAAAATTACCATAAGGAGACCAGACCACTTGCGAAGCATAGCCCTGCCATTGATTTCCAGACCAGCTTTCTTTCAATCCATGGAGGCGTTTTATAGTGTCCCCGCTGGGGCCAAGAAATTTTTTGGAAGATGCCCATCGTGTAGCATACACCAAAGAAAAATGACAAGGAAAAAGTGATTAAAATTGCTGAATGGCTAATTAAAGAACGCGAAGAGAGCAAGACAACAGGGATCTTGAAAGTCATAAACCCAGTAGCGGTTAACCCTGGCCTCAGATCTTTTCCAATAGCTCCTTCAAGGCTTTTTCGTATGCCTGATAGGCCTCCTTTCCGAAGAGCACAAAACGGACTAATTGGATTTCCGGATGGCTTTTTAAATAATCCATCACCGTTCTTAAGGCAATGGGGGCGGCCTCTTCCAGGGGGTATCCATAGGCTCCGGTGCTGATCGATGGGAACGCCACACTTTTAAGCTTGTTCTCACTGGCCAATTTCAGGCTTCGCTGGTAGCACCTGGCCAAGAGTTCTGGTGCTTTCTTACCCTCGGAATGATAGATGGGGCCTACGGTGTGAATGACGTGCTTGGCTTTCAGGTGGTAGCCTTTGGTGATCTTGGCATCTCCGGTCTGACATCCACCCAGAGTTCGGCATTCCGCGAGGAGTTGTGGGCCGGCCGCGTGATGGATCGCCCCATCAACCCCCCCTCCTCCAAGCAACGAACGGTTGGCGGCATTGACGATGGCATCGGTATCCTGGTCGGTGATATCTCCTTGTAAAAGTTGCAGAGTGGCCTTATGGATCTTTGCTTCCATGACGGCCTCCTTTACATCCAGCGAACCGCGGGCGGTTTTCGCTGAACCAATTTTCTGAAGGTAAGCGCGGGATAGCCTGCCGTGCAGCAGGTGAAGATTTTGTTGTTCGGAGGCATATCTAACTCCTTGATGATCGACGGATCCCGCTCGGCAGCGGTAGTGAAGTACCCGATGATGCAGGTCCCCAGATCCATGGCGTGGGCCTGCAGCATGAGGTGGGCCATCGCCAGGTGGCAGTTCTGAGCCGAGGAGAGGTTTTCGGCGGGAGCATGAATGAGGAGCAGGGCCGGGGCATTCCGGAAGATGCGGTCTTTTCCCTGTAGGTAATGCTCCCAGTTTAAACGGAAGCCACGCATGTGCGCTTGCAGCCAGGGGGGAAGATGCACACCCGGAGCGCTCAGCATCTTGTGCAAGTTTCCGTAAAAGATCGCTGTCCGGTTGGCCAAGTCGCGGATGAGTTCTTTTTTTCGGATGACCAGGAATTCAAAGTTTTGGGAGTTATGGCCGGTGGGCGCATAACGAGCGATGTCTACTAACTTCTCCAGGACTTGCTTGGGGACTTCTCTTGCGGCGAAAACCCGGCAGCTTCTGCGAGAACGCAGAAAAGAGAAAAGGGCTTCGGGAGATACCTGGAGGCTTAGGGGAAGGTCCACAAACTCCCTTTTATCCAGATCCTCATGTTCGATGGCATCCACCGGACAGATGGCTAAGCAATGTCCGCAGAGCAGGCAATGCTCTTCGTCAACGATGCGGATCTTTCCTTCCTCGGGAAGGAAAATCGATGGGCAAACCACGGCACACTCCCCGCAGGAAATGCATTTCTGCGCATCGATTTCAATCTTCCCCATGACGGTGCCCTTTATTTCTTAAGATTTTTGGCGACCCCCTCCTGAATCTTTTTAGAATATACCTCGTCTCCAAAAGTGTCGATGCGCACCTTCACCATCGTGACATCCTTGGATATCGCCTCTAGGGCGATTTGAAAATTCCTCCCCTCTTCCGTCTTTCCTTTGATCACCCGGTTCTGGTCCAAATTGTCGGTCCATTTCTCTGCGGTCTTCATTTTCAATTCATCAACCGTCGCCAGGGAAGCATTCCAGGCCTTCTCCATCGGCACGGCATAAGACTGCTTCAGCTCCCCGTGAACATACTCCGCTCCTCCCACGCCCGCGACTACTCCTGCACCTACTACAAATAAGCCGCACCCCGCACTAGCCATTGCCACGAATAAGATTAAACAGATCCATTTCCCTTTTGCTAAGTAATTCATCTCTCCCTCCTTGTATCTGGATACGTTAAAAAAGTCGTGTTTCTGTCCGCTCTCAAAAGGCCGGATTTTTAATATCTAGAATTTTACCCATTTTCCGGATTTTCAAAATTTCTTATACCATGGAGCCCTTCCCCTCCGCAATCGCCTTAACGATCTAGCCCCTTTTCATTTCTGCGGACTTCCTATTCGTAGCCCGGGGTTCGGGGGGGATGAGTCCCGCCATGGCGGTACGGCATCGGCCCGCTCCCCGCAGAATTAGCGAGGGGAATTGTTACTGAATTTTCACCCCGATCGTGCCCACGACCCAATCCAAAGTTACCCGGGCCACAGAGTAATCCCGCTGAGCCCTGGCCAGATTTCCCTTCGCCTCGATGACACTGAGCTGGGCATCGTCAACCTCGAGCTTGGTTTTGACGCCATATTCATAACCCTTTTCGGCCATAAAAAGGAGCCGCTCGGCCCGTTTCACGGTGCCCGAGAGAGCCTTCATGATCTCCTCCGCATCGCGGCAAGCATTGACTGCATCGCGTACCTGGAGGGCGATCGAATCCTTGAGTTTGGCCTCGTCGATCTTCAGCGAGCTGAGGTCGCTTTTGGCTTGGGCAGTCTTCCCGCGACTGCGCAGCCCGTCAAAAAAAGGGAAGGTCAGAAATACTCCTGCACTCCAGACCTGACCATCCCCTCTGGCCACGTCAATATAATTGAGATCTCTCCAACCATAGGAGGCCTTCAAGTCCAAGCGGGGTTTATCCCCGGCGGCATAAATCTTAACCAACTCTGCCGAGATGCCCACCCGCTTTTGCAGGTCGGCGAGGTCGGGCCGGTTTTTCCAGGCAATCTCTACCCCTCTTTCATAGGGGGGGTACGGCGAAACCGGGGTTTCTAAAGTTCCCGTCACATCTACCTCCTGCCCTTCCATTCCCAAGAGGAAGCGGAGCCTTTCGCGGGTGACCGAGATGAGGTTTCCCCGGCGAATAACTTCGGGCCTGGCGTTCTCCACAGCCACCTCCGCTGCCAGGACATCATAATCCGTGGCCGTTCCGGCGGCATATTTCCGGCGCGCCTCATCCAAATGGCGCTCTTTTTGCTCAAGATTTTGAAGGGCGAGGGCATAAAACTCTTTCGCCAGCAAGACGTCATCGAAAGCAGCGGACACATCTCTTAAGGCGGCCTGCTGGAAAATTCGTAACTGGTCTTCGGCAGTCGCCAATCCGATCTTGGCCGCCCGGATCGCCGCCCCTATCCTTCCGAAGGTGTAGAGCGCCTGGAAAAGCCCGACCTCTGCAGAGCGGGTTTCCTTTTCTGGCGGAAAGAGGCCCTGGAATAAGTTTTTCAGGCTATCGTCCCGGTCCCGAACAAGACCTCCATTCAGGGTAAGCTGGGGCAGCGCGGCGGAACGTTCTTCCACGTAGCGCCCCTCGACGGAATTTTTGTATTCCCGGGCTTTTTGGATATCCTTATTCTTCTCCAACGCGATCTTCAGGGCTTCTTCCCGGGTAAGGATTTTTATACTCTTCTCTTCTCCGAAAGCCGGCATGACAGAGAAAATCCCCAGCCATGCAGCCCAAAAAACCAACGGGATCAGAAAATACCGCTTCCCCGCCATTGCCGGGGTATTCGGCCAGTCCATTCTAAGCCTCCTTCTTCCCTTCCCACCTCCGGCGGACCCATCCGCCGAAATCATCGAGTACGGTGTACACGACGGGTACGACAAGGAGCGTCAAAAAAGTTGAAGTGATCAATCCCCCGATGACCGCCCGGGCCATCGGTGCGCGCATCTCCGCCCCTTGCCCCAGAGCCAGCGCCAGGGGTATCATACCGAAGATCATGGCCAGCGTGGTCATCAGGATGGGGCGCAGCCGGGTCCGGCCGGCCGTAATGAGGGCCTCTTTCCGGTCCAGGCCGCGAGAACGCAGGGTCTTGGTGAAATCCACCAGCAAGATGGCGTTCTTCGTAACCAGGCCCATCAGCATGATCAAGCCGATCAGCGACATGATGTTGACCGTACCCCGGGTCAAAAAGAGCATCCCGGCCATGCCCACGATCGAAAGAGGCAGCGAGAACATGATGGCCAGGGGGTCGATGAAAGATTCAAACTGCGCAGCCAGGATAAGGTACACAAAGATAATGGCCAGGAGGAGGGCCTCCGCCAGGTACCCAAACGACTCGGCCATATCCTCGGCCTCACCGGAAAATACGACCCGGTACCCGGGGGCCATCTTGGGACCTTCTGCGGCCTTGCTGCACCTTTTTCACCGCCGTCCCGAGGGGCAGGCCGTCGAGGTTGGCCGAGATGACCACCTGGCGGGTCAGGTCTTGCCGGTTGATCTCCGAAGGGGTTGTGCTCATTCCATACCGGACCAGGTTTCCCAGCGGAACAAGGGCCGGCAGGGCAATGGGGCGCTGCACAGCCAGCCGCAGCTTTTCTACCTGGGCTGGTTCCTGCCGCAGGTCCAACGGGCAACCTTACGCGCACATTCACCGCGTCCCCATCCTCGTCCTCGTAGGTGGTAACGGCCTGCCCGCCGACCAGCGCGCCCACAGTGCGGACGATGTCGCCGGTCGTCACACCCGCGTCAACCGCCCGCTCCCGATCTACGGTCAGGCGAAATTCTGGGATGTCCTGCTCCAGCGTTACTTCCAGGTCAACGATTCCCGGGATCTTGTAAGTCCTCGCTTTAGATCCGCGGCGTATTTCTTCAGCAGGGCGATCTCCTCCCCGCGGACGTTGACGACGAGGGGCTTCTCCGCTGATCCCCCGGCCCACTCGATCAGGGCCGGAAGAATTCCCGGGATCTTTTCCATGCGTTGCCGGAGATCCCGCTGAATCTCCTCCTGTTTGCGCTTCCGCTCCTTGCGTTCCACGAGCTTTACGTAGACCTTGGCATCGCGGACCGTCCCCGTATCTCCGGCCCCGATGGTGGAGTAGGTATGCTTGACCTCGGGAATCTCTTTCAAGGCGTCAAGTACGGCTGCGAGGCGGCCCCGCGTTTCCTCGATGGAGGCGTCCGGGGCGCTCTTGAAGTTCACCTGGAATTCACCCTTGTCAAAACGGGAATAAACTCCGTTTGCAGAATGCCAAAATACACCAAGGCCTCCGAAGAAGGCAATCGTTGCCAGAGAAAGGACCGTTTTCCGGTGATCGAGTGCCCAGGCGATTACTTTCCGGTAACCATCGGCCGTCCGGTCGAACCAGTGATTGAAGTGGTCGAGGATGCGGGCGAGAAAATGGCGTTTCCCTTTTCGCTCGATGTCCGGGTCGATCCAGCGGGAGGAGAGCATCGGGTCAAGGGTAAAGGAAACGAAAAGGGAGACCAGCACCGCGAAGGCCACGGTAATCCCGAACTGGAAAAAAAACCGCCCGACGATCCCTTTCATATAGGCCACTGGAACGAAGACGGCGACGACGGACAAGGTGGTGGCTAGCACGGCCAGCCCGATCTCACTCGTTCCTTCCCGGGCGGCTGTGAAATGATCCTCCCCGCGCTCCAGGTGGCGGACGATGTTCTCCCGGACCACGATGGCGTCGTCGATGAGCAGGCCGATGGCCAGGGACAGGGCCATCAGGGTCATCACGTTCAGGGTCATGCCCAGGAAATTCATGACGATAAAAGAAGAGATCACCGAGATGGGCAGGGTCAGGCCGGTGATCACCGTGGAACGCCAGGAATTGAGGAAACAGAACACAATGAGGATCGTTAGGAACCCGCCGAGGATCAAGGTGTCTTCCACATCCCGCACCGAATCCCGGATCATGATCGAAGCATCTCGGACCATTTCGATCTTCGTCCCGGCAGGGAGCTCTTTCTGCAGACCTGCGATCTCTTTTTTAACCCGATCGACCACACCCACCGTGTTCGCCCCCGACTGTTTGAGGATATCCAGCCCGACAGAGGGAATCCCGTTCACCAGGGCCAGGGACCGTTGTTCCTCAATCCCGTCCTGGACTTGAGCCACCTCGGCCAGCGGGATGGGTCGGCCGCTCCGGCGGGCGATGACCATCGTTTTGAACTGGTCGACCGCATCGGGCTTCCCCGAAATCCGCAGGGGGTATTCCGTGCCGCCTCGATTCAAGCGCCCCAGCGGGGTGTTGACATTCTCCGACTGCAGCCCGGCGATCACCTCATCGACGCCCATCCCCAGCGCCTCCAGGCGCAGCGGATTGATGTTGACGTTCACTTCCCTCTTCGACGGGCCAACCAGATCGATCTTTCCGACCCCGGAGATGTTTTCGAAGCGTCTTTTGATTTTTTTCTCCACCAGCGTCGTCAGGTCGCGCGGGGAGAGTCTCTCGGACCGCACAGCCAGGGAGGCGATCGGGAAAGCGGCAAAATCGAGTTTCTGGATGATCGGCTCCTCGATCCCCTGCGGCAGGTTCCCCCGGATGGCGTTCACCTTCGCCCGGGCTTCCTGGGAGGCCTCGTTGATCTTAACCTCCAGCTGGAACAGCACCACCACGTTGGAGACGCTCTCGCGGGAGGTGGACATCACGTGTTTGACCCCGGCGATCGGGTTGACCGCCTCCTCGATCCGCTTGGTTACTTCCCGTTCCACGGTTTCCGGGGAGGCTCCGGGAAACTTGGTCACCACGGAAATGACCGGGATCTCCACATCGGGGAACATGTCGATGGCCAGCCGCCGGTAAGAGAAGACCCCCAGCGTTACCAGGGCGAGGATCATGACGGTCGCAAAAATGGGCCTTTTGATGGATAGGTTCGAAAGAAACATTCTACTTCTCTCCATTGACCCGGGTGACGTTCAACCTTTTCCCCGTCTTTGACATTGAATCCACCCCGAGTAATGACCAGTGTTCCCGCAGTCAAATCCTGAAGCAACCTCGACCTTATCTCCCGAGGGATTTCCTGTGCTGATCGTTTTCCGATGCGCGATTCCGGCATCTACCACCAGCAGGTCGGCCTTATTCCCGGCTACGTCCCAGGTTAGAAGGGCCATTCGAGGAACCTTGATCACACCGGTTCGTTGACCCACTAGGATACGGCCTTGCACGAAGAGCCCGCCTTTTAATTGCCCATCTGTATTATCTACCTCGGCCACGACCTTGACCGACCGGTCCGCCTCGTTGACCACGGGGTTAATGAACATGACTTGCCCTTTGAAGGATTTGCCGGGGATGGCGACTGTGGAAAAGGTAAGGGGTTGGCCCACGCGGATCGCGGCCATCTCCGCGGAGGGAACGGTCACGGTCAGCTCGAGGGTCCGGTTATCGACAATGCGGAACATCGGTTTGGCCCCCATCTCTCCCACAAAGTCCCCGACGTTGACATTGCGCAGGGATACGACACCGTCCATGGGTGAATGAATGACCGCCTTGGAAAGCCTGGTCTCGGCCTGCCGTACATCTTCTTCGGCGACTTTGAGCTGGGCTTTCGCGGCGGCGATCCGGGCATAGGCCGCCTGTTGCTCGGTTCGGGCATCGTCAAGGTTCTGCTGGGTAATCAGCCCAAACTCTTTCAGCTTTGAAGCGCGTTCGTACTCCCGGTCGACCCGATTTGTGGCAACTTCCGCCTGCAGGAGGTTGGCCTTCGCCACCTCTACAGCCGCCTTGGCCTTCTGCCGAAACACGTCGATCTCACGGGTATCGAGCCTGGCCAGCGGGTCTCCTTTTTTAACTTTTACCCATTCGTTGACGGACACTTCGGTGACGATCCCGGTGTACTCAGATTTCACCTCCGCGCCGAATTTGGAGGAGAGAGAACCCACCACGTCGATCCCATCGGTTATGTCTTCCGAGCTGATTCTGGCCACCTCCACAGCCACAGGGGAGCGTTCGGCGACCTTGGCGGCTTGCTTCTTATCCTCCCCCGTAGCGGAGCACCCGCAGAGGCCGACGCAAAGGACGATCAGCGCAGCTCCCAACATGGATCTTCTTTTCATCGTCTCTCTCCCTTCGATTGCTCTTTCTTAGCGGAGATTCCCCGGAAGATGAGTTTCAGAACGCGGGCGAGTCCTTCACGGCCGATTCCCATTTCGGGATGGCCCAGGTGCGCCTCCATGACCACGTTGATTGCTCCCAGAATGAGCCAGGTCATATCCTCGGCATTCCCCTTGCGGAACTCTCCCTTCCGGATTCCTTCTTCGATGAGCCTCCGGATGGCTTCAAGGAACTTGAGGTGATAGGCATCAAAGTCAAAAAAGGGTGCACCCTGGTGTGGCCCATAATAGATCGCGTACATTACCCTTACCGCCTTGATATTCTCCATGAAAAGGGAATAGGCCCGATCGCAGAGACTGAGCAACTTTTGGATAGGGCTTCCTTGCTCCTCCAGAGAGATGGCCACCAGGTCGTCCATTTTGGCAAAGGCCTCCTGCATGAGTTCCAAGTAAATCCCTTCCTTGTTGCGGAAGTAATAATAAAGAACCGGTTTGGTCACCCCGGCTGCCGCTACGATCTCCCGGACCGTAGTGGCGGCATACCCCTTCCGGGTAAATAGTTCCGCAGCCCCCTCCAGCAACCGCTGGCGGACAGAGCCGTTCCCCGATTCCTTTTGGTTACTCTTTCTGGCCATTTTTTCCGCCTTTACTTTCAAACCGGATTTCAGGTAAATTGTTTACCTACCGGTAAGTATATTATCGGCGGGCTGTGCCGTCAAATTAAAAAAAATTTGAGGATGGCATAGGCGAGGTTGGGGAAATCGCTCAGGCTGGATCTTCCCTCGCGGCTAGTGGTGACTTATGGCCCGAAAATAACTGGCCTTCCTTCTCCGTGGGCGAGCATTCGATAGGTTTTCTCAATGCGGTCCCAGTTCTCTTCCCGGTCCAAAGACCAGTACCGACCGATCACTGAAACCACCCGGCCAAGTTTCAGTTTCTCCATCTCCTTCTCGATCATTTCCAGATACCGGGCTCCGCTCTCTTTCCGCTCCCCTCTCCGGCCCAGCATGGCGTGAAGATAGAGCTTTTCCACGGATTCCTGCCTGGCCAGCTTCAATAAAGCCAGGAGGTGATCTAGCGACCCGTGGGAGCTGAAAAAAGAAACGATCCCCAAAAGATGCAAATTCTTTTTGTTCTGCTTCGCTGCCCTCATCGCCCAGAGAAAAGCCTCATTTTGGAAAAAGGAACCATCCTGAATCGCCCGGTCAATCCGCAGACGGTCAGAATGAATCCTTCGTCCTGCACCGATGTGCAAATGGCCGACTTCAGAATTCCCCACTGTTCCATCTGGAAGGCCGACAGCCTCTCCCGCGGCCTTTAAAGTGGTGAAGGGATAGCTCCCCTGTAAATCATCCATCACGGGAGTATGCGCTTGGGCGATGAGATTCCCATGGGTCTCTGGGCGAAAACCCCAGCCATCCAGAAGAAGGAGGAGAACTCTCCTTTTCCCTTGAGGGCTCATCTGCGGCTGATGGATCAAAAGGCTCTCTCCGGTCATCACCGAAGGCTTGGGAATGCCAAGGAGTTGCAAAACCGTCGCGGCCACATCGGACAATTCCCCCTCGGGACGCAGTTTCCAGGCGGGGTGTTCTTCTTCTGTTGGTCCTACCAGAATAAAGGGGACCGGACTATTCGTGTGGCCGGTATCAATCGACCCGTCCGGGTAGAACCATTTCTCCACAGTTCCATGATCCGCTGTCACGAGGGCAATAACACCTTCTTTCTGGGATACCTCGAGAACCCGCCCGAGATGAAAATCCACGGTCTCCACGGCCTTCTCGATGGCCTTCTCGTTCTCGATATGCCCGACTACATCGATGTTGGCAAAGTTGGCGAATATGAAATCGATCCCCGGGTCTCCCAGTTTCTGAATGACCGCCTCGGCCACCCCGGCTGCGTTCATTTCCGGTTTCTGGTCAAAGTTAGGGATGTCTCTGGGCGATGGGATGACGGCTCTCTCCTCTCCTAGAAACGGCTCGCGCACCTTGCCATTGAGAAAGTAGCTCACATGGATGGCTTTTTCCGATTCGGAGATTTTCACCTGTCGCAAACCATGCCTGCTTAAGACTTCACTCAGCGTGTCCCGGACCTCCTCTTCCGGGGAAAAAGCAACTCTCACTTTGAACCGCTTGTCGTAAGGGATCATGGTGACAAAATTGAGACGCAGATTTTTGGATACAGGGAATTGGGTAAAATTCTCTTCCAGCAGGCTCTGGCAGAGTTCCACTTCTCTCTCGCCGCGGATATCGTAGAAAATGACATAATCGCCATCCTGAAACCGGCCAATCGGTTTTCCGTGCAAATCTACCAGAACCCGGGGCTCCAGAGATTCGTCGTCTTCCCCGGATTGGTAGGCCTGTCGAACCGCCTCAGCCATGGGATAAATTTTTTGCTTCTCTTCCAATCTGATCCCCGCTTACTAAGGAGTCCATAATTGACCAGACATATTCTTCCAAAATCTCCCCTGACCCCTCTTTTCCAAAGAGGGGAAATTCCTCCCTTTTGTAAAGGGAGGGAAGGAGGGATTTGGTCTTCGGTGTCTATATAATTATGGACTGACTAATAATTTAGTTTCTTCAAGCTATCATGGCTTAGAGGGCTATCCTTGTCAATCTTCCTCTAGACATCTTCCTCTAGAGCCTTTTTTTTCCTTGTTTGGACATTTATTCTCTTTTATACTTTGCGAAGGCCATCTTCCCCTATAGGGTCCAAGCTGGGTTCCCTTTATTTTGTTTTTCCCTAATCCCGTTTGCTCGGAGCTCTCTGCGCTCTTCGCGGTGAAAGGTTTATAGATGATTCGGGTTGGCCCGGCAGGATGGTCTTATGAGGATTGGGAAGGGATCGTCTATCCCCCCAAGAAGGGATCCAAGTTTGACCCGCTGGCCTATTTGGCCGATTTCTTCGATACCATCGAATTGAACAACACCTTTTACCGGCCTCCTTCCCCACAGATGGGGAAAAGCTGGGCCAGGCGCGTGGAATCGAACCCGAAGTTTCAATTCACCGCCAAGCTCTACCGCAATTTCACCCACGAACGAGAAGCCCTTACCGAAGCCGATCAAAACTCCTTTAAAAGCGGGCTTCAGCCCTTAATCGAGAGCGGGCGACTGGGCGCATTGCTTCTGCAATTCCCCTACTCTTTTCACAATAACGAGGAAAACCGAACCTATCTGAAAGAACTGGCCGATAAATTTAAGGAATACCCGCTTGTCTTGGAGGTGCGCCACGCTTCCTGGGACCGGAGCTCGGCTTATGAATTCTTGAGGGAAAATCAGATTGGTTTTTGCAATATCGACCAGCCGCAGGTTTCCTATTCTATCGGCGCGACGAAAAAAGTCACCAGCTCCATTGGCTACCTGCGCCTGCACGGAAGGAACGTGAAGGAGTGGTTCCGCGAAGGAGCCGGCCGGGATGCCCGTGACGATTACCTGTACAACGAATTTGAACTTTTCGAGCTAACCGAAAGGGTCCGGTATATTGTCCAGCAGGCCGAGGAGACCTTCGTCATTACCAACAACCACTACCGGGGCCAGGCCGATCCGCAACGCCCGGCAAATCAAGGCCAAGCTGGGTGAAAAAAACCTCAAGACCCCGAAGTCTTGCTACCCCATTACCCACAGCTCCAGGAG
>CAVXFA010000074.1:0-25315 GCA_963760605.1 uncultured delta proteobacterium
TCCTTTTAATTCATCTGAACCTCCATCTCCAATAAATATACAATTCCAACTAATGTGCATTCTATATAAGGCTTCTATGTATATCTCCTTTTGAGGTTTTATATAGCCTACCTCATAAGAAAACACTTGATTATCGAAAATTGGTTCTAAAGGTGACTTATTCCAATGCATAACATCAATTACATCTGCATTACTAACTACACATAACTTTGTACCATATTTTTTTATTTCATTCAGAACATTAAGAATTACAGAATCCACATTTATAATTGCATCAAGAAATCGCTGTTCCCTCAATTTTAATATTTCGTTTATTTTTGAAATCTCAAGATTCATTCTCATTTTTAAAATTATATCTTCAATAATCTTTTGTGGATTTTTTTCCATGGCCGGAGTATGAACCCGAGGCCATAAAGGACGAGGAAGTTCTGATGGTCATTCAGGTGAACGGGAAACTGCGCGGTCGAATCGTGGTGGGGGTGCATGCCTCCGAGGATGAGGTGAGAGAAACTGTCTTGGGTAACCCGCGGGTTCAAGAATTGTTAAAGGACCAGCGCCTCAAGAAGTTCGTCCTGGTCCCGAGAAAATTGGTCAACTTGGTGGTCTGACCCGGGTGGATCAAAATTATCTTCTTCGTTGAATTTATGAACACTCTTTTAAGGAGGAGTTCATGCGGGAGAGAGGCTCGGGCGTTTTGCTGAGCCATGGCCGTAATGCTGGCCATCGAAAGGGGCCAACGATGCGGCGCCGAGAGTCTCCTTCAGCGCCTTCGCTAAAAATTTGGACTGGCGCGGCGGTAGCCTTGGGAACCGCCGGGGCAAAGATGAACCGAAATAATTTTATCGATAACCCGTTTGCCATTCAAAGCTTCTCCTCGATTTACATGGATGCCAGAGAGAATGGGTGGGGGTCGACCCCCCTGCGAGAATCGCTTTTTTTAGGGGAGATCCATTAGAAATCCTTTTTAGATGCTCCGGAAGCTGGGGCCTTTCAAGGGAGGAAGCCTTGAGGTGCAAGACTGTTGGCCTTTTCTTTTTATGGATGGGTCTGTGGACCGGAATGAGTTGGGCCGGCCAGGCGGAAGTTATTGAGCGGGTGGGATACGGTGAAATTAACTGGTCCCGGGGTATGATCCTTGCCAAGGGTAGTGGGGTTCCTCCCAAAGAGGCCAAGAATATTGCGCAAGCGCGACTGATGTCCGAGCGCGCAGCGTTGGCCGATGCCCGGCGCAACCTTATGGAAGTTCTCAAAGGAGTCCAGGTGGACGTCGTGAGCGACGTGGAAAATTACCTGGTCAAGAACAATCAGATCCGCCTGAGTGCCGCAGCTTTCATCCAGGGCTCGACAGAGGTGAAGGACCGAAGGCGATATCTTCCGGATGGGGGCATTGAAGTCACTGTAGCCGTGAATCTGAGAGGGGATTTCTTCCTTTGGTTGTTCAGCCCGCCGAAGGAATTGCCAGGGAGTCAACCTCCCGTGCCTGAAAACCCGGCTTCCCAGCTGCCACCCATCTCATCAGGAAAAAAGGCAGAACCTTCCCCAGAACAGCCGCAGGTCAAGGTTGAAGAGAAGCTGGTCTTGGAAGCGAAAGCCTTGCCCCCATTGGCCGAACTTCCCCCATTCACCGGACTGGTGATCGATGCCCGGGGGCTCAATATGCAGGCTGTGCTGATCCCCAAGGTGTTCGACGAGAGTGGTCAGGAACTGTACCAGGGACAATATGTTCCCCCTGAGAAGGCAGCCCAAAACGGGTTGGCCCTTTATGCCAAAGATTTGAAGGCGGCCCAGACGAACCCCCGCGTGGGGAAAAAACCGCTGACGGTGAAAGGATTCGAGGTGAACCCCGACCGCCCATCGGAGATCGTCTTAACGGCCGAGGATTCTAAACGAGTTGCCCCATTTGCCCAGAAAGGAACCTTCCTGGAAGAATGCAAGGTCATGATCGTCTTGGATTGAAAGGACTTTCGTGAAGAGAGCATCCGCTTTCGTTTTTCTGGCCATCTCTCTTTGCACGGGTTGTGGGTACCATTTCTCGGGCAGTGGGGCCAAACTTCCTGAAGGAGTTCGTTCCGTCTCCATCCCGATCTTCGGCAACCAGACCATTCAGACAGGGATTGAAAGCGAAGTCACCCGAGCCCTGGTGGAGAAATTCACCTCCGCCAAGCAGCTCCTGGTGACCGGACAGAGGGAGGCGGATGCGTTGTTGAGCGGAACTGTGAAATCCTTCATTACCTCCCCCAGTGCCGTAACGCTAGGGACCCAGACGGCGACAGAATACCGGGCGACGCTGACCATCGAAGCCACCTTCAAACGACAGAGCGACGGGAAAGTTTTTTGGAAAGGGGAAATGAGTGAATGGAGGAATTATCCGGTGGTCTCCGACTTGGCCGTTACGGAAGCCAACAAACTAGAGGCCATTCGTCAGGCTTCTGAACTTTTGGCCGAAAGACTTTATGTGATGCTGCTGGAAGGTTTTTAGCGTAGGTGGACCCTCGCCAATGGATTTCCGGGCCGAATCGGAATGAAAGCGCAAGAATTTTTTCACGATGTGGAAATGGGGAAACTGCTGGCCCTGTATTACCTCTACGGGCCAGAGAGAGGTCTGATCGATGAGGCCTTGGATAGAATCAAAGAGAAGGCCCTTCAGGCCGCGACTCGGGACTTTAATTTAGAGGTTTTTCATGCCCAAGATGCTGTGCCTGAAGCTATTCTGGCGAGCCTGCAGGTCTTCCCTGTTTGTTCCCCACGACGTTTGGTCGTAATTCATCAGGCAGATTTCATCTGGAACAAGGGGCCCTCCCCATATATCGAATATTTTTTAAACCCGAACCCCACGACCTGCGCTGTTTTCATCGGCGAAAAGGCGGATCTGCGGACCAAATTTTTTCAGGCTTTGGAAAAAAAGGGGGCAGCCATCGCCTTCTATCCTCTCTCCGAAAGGGAACTGATTCGCTGGATCCAGGGGCAAGCCAATCAATGGGGCTATCGAATCTCCGAAGAAGCCGGGGCCATTCTCCTGGAACGCCTTGGATCCAACCTGCCGGAGCTCAAATTGGAACTGCAAAAATTGACTCTGCATCAGGGAGGGAAAAAGAATCTTTCGGAGGAGGATGTGCTTGCTTTGACGGAAGATGTTCGGAGCGAGAGTCCCTTCGAAATCCCTTTGGCCGTGGGACATTTAAATCAGCGGGAGGTTCTTCGTCTTCTGCGGAAGAATTTGCAACAGGGAGATTCGCCCCTCCTCCTTCTTTCGCTGATCGTCCGCCAGCTTCGTTTGATCCGGAGAGCGCAAGAGCTCACGGGGGCGGGCTGCTCAAAGAAAGAGATAGAAACCCGACTGAGAATTTTGCCGCGCAGGGCAAATGAATTTTGGGAACAGGTAGAGAGGTTCCCTTTTTCTACCCTGGAGCAACTCTGGCCACCCACTTTGGAAGCGGACCAAGAACTGAAATCCAGCCGGGCCGACAAAGGGCTTCTGCTCGAAAAATACCTCTGGAACCTGCTCCTCCTTGCGCGCGGTGGAATCCAGAAGCCAGGTGGGGAATGACTCATTCCAAAGGAGGGATAGGGTAGCCCATGAGGAATTTATGCCAGAGGGGTCAGAGCACTTACCTTTTTGGTTAAGCGGGAAATTTTTCGAGCGGCCGTCTTTTTGTGAATGACCTTCTTTCCGGCAACCCTCTGGATGATGGGAATGGCCCGGGCTAAAGCTTTCTGGGCCTCTTCGAGATTTTTCTCCTCGATGGCCTTGAAAACCTTCTTAGAAGAAGTTTTTAAAACAGATTTAAGCGCAGCGTTTCGCAGACGCCTCTTTTCACTCTGACGTGCCCTTTTCCGGGCGGAAGCATGAGTGGCCAAATGACCTCCTTATAAAACAATTTTTTTTATTAAAAAATAGAATGGCTCAGATGTCAAGTTTTTTCTGCCAATCCATTACTTGCGGGGCTTCTCTTAATCCCAGCTTCTTTTTTGAATTTTTCCCGGATTGATCTTCAAGAAAAAGGGGATGGATGGACGAGCATAAAAAAATTGCTAGAGCTGCAGGCGTAGTAGGAGGAGCCACGCTCCTTTCCCGAATCTGCGGATTCATCCGGGATATGGTGGTCGCCCAGCTTTTCGGGGCCGGCATGGCCACGGACGCCTTTTTCGTGGCTTTTCGCATCCCCAATCTGCTCCGGCGGCTGGTGGGGGAGGGCGCGCTGACCGCATCCTTTATCCCGGTGTATACGGAATATATCAGCCGGCGCTCCAAGGAAGAAAGTGATGAATTGGTCAACATTTCTTCTTCTCTTTTGGCTCTCTTTTTGATCATTGTGACCGCCTTGGGCGTTCTTTTTTCTCCATGGATCGTCAAGGTCATGGCGTATGGCTTCTCGCAGGAGCCGGAGAAATTCAGGCTCACGGTTCTGCTCAACCGTCTGATGTTCCCCTACATCTTCTTCATCGGCTTAGTCGCTCTGGCTATGGGGGTTCTTAACTCATGGAAACATTTTGCGGCGCCGGCGCTGGCCCCTGTTCTTCTGAACCTATCGATCATTGCCTGTGCCCTGTTCTTCTCCGGGATGCTGGGAGAGCCTATTTTGTCTCTGGCGATCGGCGTGATCTTGGGAGGGGCGAGCCAACTCCTCTTCCAGATTCCCTTCCTCCGGAGGACCGGCATCGTCCCCCGGTTTCTCTTCAACCTTTCCCATCCTGGGGTGAGGCGCATCGGAATTCTGATGGCTCCTTCGGTCCTGGGTTTGGCGGTGACTCAGCTTAATGTTTTGGTGAGCACTTTTTTGGCTTCTTATCTTCCCGAAGGGAGCGTCTCGTACCTCTATTATGCCGACCGACTCTTAGAATTTCCCATGGGAATTTTTGCTATTGCCATCGCCACGGCTACCCTACCCGCCTTCTCGGAGTACTCCTCCAAAAATGATGTACAGGGATTGAAGGAGGCACTTTCCTTCGCTCTGCGCTTGGTATTTTTCGTTACTCTGCCCGCGATGGTAGGCTTGGTCGTCCTGCGGGTACCGATATTAAACCTCCTCTTCCAGCGAGGAGCCTTCAATGCCCATTCTACCTTGATGACCGCTCAAGCATTGTTCTATTATGCCCTGGGTTTGACCGCCTTCGCCGGCGTGCGCATTATCGTCCCGGCTTTTTATGCCCTGCAGGACACGAAAACACCGGTGAAAGTAGCTTTTGTTGCCCTCTTAGCCAACGCTGGCTTGGGTTCCGTTCTAATGGTTCCGCTGCGGCATGGCGGCTTGGCCTTTGCTACGTCTTTGGCGGCAGGCTTGAACTTCACCTTACTCGCGATTCTTTTGAAGAGAAAATTGGGGAGACTTGGAGCCGCGAAGATCATTCGTTCATTCTTAAAGAGCATGGGAGCCTCAGGGTTAATGGGTGTGGTGATTTATGCCATATGCTCCGGAGGGACATGGGATACGACCGGTGTAACGGCGGAGAAGATTAGCCTTTTAATTGGAGCCATTCTCGTGGGGATTTTGGTATATGCAGCAGCCTGTTACCTCTTAGGCAGCGAGGAGTTGCATTCGGCAGTGGAGATGGTTAAGAAGAAGATCAGAGGGAAAAATACATAAATCGCAAAGATAATTTACCGCGCTTGACCTATTAAGAGAGGTTCTGGAGTCTTCAATTTTATCTTTTCAACGGTTCGCCCCGGGATATTTTTCCCCAAACAAAAATTCCCTTTCTTCCGACCCCATCAAAACGCTGAAATCTTAAAATTTCTCAAATCGCTGAAATTTCAAGGCAATTTTATTTACGTTGTTCAAAAATTGACAAAATGGCAATAAAAATTGGATAAATAAATATTTTTGATAGTTTTGACATTGATTTTTTTATTAAAATTAAAAATTAGACAATTTGTCAAATATTTGACAAAAAATCAGGGTTCGTTATTTTTGCCTGCCACCTGCGATAAGAAATAATTAAAATTCAATATATTATCGAATCGTTCCAGCCAAGGATTTTTCATATCTTGGCACCCTCCTTGCTAACTCCAAAATGATAATTGAATTTCTGGCGTATGCCCTCCTTTTCCATGAGCATTTATGAACCTGGAGTTTGAAATTACGGGTCAAGATTTTAAGAAGGCAGGAGAAGCCTCTTTTGAGGTAAAGCATCGTCTGAAGCGTTTGGGACTTCCACCGGATATCATTCGGCGCGTGTCCACAGCAGCCTATGAGGCTGAACTAAACGTCATCATCTATGCCCAAAGAGGAACCATGAAAGTTTGCGTCGAGGATCAATGCGTGGATGTGATCATTGCGGACGTTGGCCCGGGCATTCCGGATATAGAATTGGCCATGCGAGAAGGGTACACCACCTCCCCCCCGTATGTTAAACAATTGGGCTATGGCAGCGGGATGGGACTTCCCAATATTCAAAAGAACGCGGATTGGATGGACCTCCAATCCGAAGTGAACCGGGGAACCACCTTGCGGTTCAAAGTCAATCTAAATGAAAGAAAAAAGAGGAGGGGATGAAACTCCCGGCCTCGCCGGTTCTTCTCTTGGTCTTGCGCAAAGAGCGATGCCAGGGCTGTACCCACTGCGCCCGCGCTTGCCCGACCGAAGCGATTCGCATCCGCAATGGAAAAGCTGAGGTCATGCCTCACCGCTGCGTGCAATGCGGGAGGTGCATTCAGGTTTGCCCCCGGGGCGCTTGGGAGATGCGTTCAGATTCCCTAGAAAAGGTGAAGAGAGAAGGGGAAGCTTTGGCCGTTCTGGATTCCACAGTGTTCTGGCAGTTTGGCGGCCAAACATCTCCTCAGGCGGTGGCCGAAGCTTTCTTAGAGATTGGTTTTAGCGCTGTGCAGGATTTGGGAGAAGCCTTGAGAATCTATGCGGCTGCGGTCTCAAGATATTTATCGTCTAGAGGGAGGCCCTTTCCGGCCATTGGATCGGCCTGTCCCGCAGTGGTGCAGCTCGTGCAGGTAAAATATCCATCCCTACTCGAGAACCTGGTTCCGATCCTTTCTCCTCTGAAGATTATGGCCAGCCGCCCGAAGGATATCGGCCGGGGAAATTCACCTAAGCACTCCTATTATATCGTTCCTTGCTTGGCTCAGGCGGGAGCCGCCAGCGAGCCCCTAGCGAAGGGAAAAAGATTCTATGGCGCGATCTCATTGACCCATGTTTTTAATCCGCTGAAAGCGATCCTTTCTCGGAAAGGGGCCGCCTCGGGTGTTTCCTCTGGAAAGGAACCCTCTCCTTCCGCGATGAAGTGGGCCGCTGCAGGGGGTGAGAGCGAAGCATTGGGAAATCCGAGAAGCTTGGTCGTGGAGGGTATTCCCCAAGTAGCCAACGTCCTGGAATTGGCGGAGAGCGGCCTTTTAGAAGATGTGCCGTTTATCGAGGCCTGGGCTTGTACAGCCGGATGTTTGGGGGGTCCACTGACGATTCAGGACCCTTTTTTGGCAAGGTATCATTTGCTGGCCTGGGTCCAGAACAATAAAGGGAGGGTAAGAAAAGCGGACAGGGGGAAGGTTTCCGTTGATCTGGATCGATTCCGGCTTTCTCGACCTTTCAAGCCAAGGACGGGGATGCGATTAGATGAGGACCTTAAAGTGGCGATGGAGAAGTTACGCCGGATCGATGAGGTGGTCAAGAAATTGCCCGGGATCGACTGTGGTTCCTGCGGATGTCCCAATTGCCTGGCCTTGGCTGAAGACATCGTCCAGGGCCATGCCATGGAGAATGACTGCCTTTACATATTGAAAAAAACCGTATCGAAATCGAAGGGGAAAAGCCTTTCTCGGTGGCAAACCCCCAAAAAGAGGGATCTTGAATCATGACCAAAAAAACAAAAATCTCCCAGGCAGGGGACAACAGGATGAAACTAAAAGACTTAGCTGAGCGCTTGGGTTGGGAGCTAAAGACGCGGAGCCTAACGATTGAAGCCGAGGTCAAAACCGGTTATGCCTCCGACCTTTTAAGCGATGTTTTGGCGAACTCCATCGAAGGAGACCTTTGGGTGACCCGCCAGACACATCTGAACATCGTGGCCATCGCAGTGATGCGGGACCTTTCAGGGATCCTGATTGCCAGTGGGGCCGAACCAGATCCTGACACCTTGGAAAAGGCCGCGGAAAAGATGGTACCGATTTTCCGGACGACCCTGCCAACTTTCGAGGTGGTGGGCCGTCTCTACCAGTTGGGCATCACGGGAAAGCGTTGAGGGATGCTGGAACTATCGATGCATATTTTGGACATCGTCCAGAATTCTCTGGTGGCCGGCTCAACGCGGGTGGAAATCAGGATCCAGGAGGATTTACCCAAAGACCTTCTGGTAATCGAGGTCAAAGACAATGGCCGAGGAATCTCCGACGCGATGTTGCCTAGAGTGACGGACCCCTTCGTTACTTCGCGAACGACCCGCCCGGTAGGATTAGGCCTTCCCTTACTAAAAGAGGCCACAGAGCGCTGTGAGGGTTGCTTGGAAGTCTATTCTGAAGAAAATCGGGGAACGAGGGTCGTCGCTCGCTTTCGCCTTGATCATTTCGACCGAGCGCCGCTGGGCGATATGGGGGAAACCATGGGTATTCTCATTGCCGCGAACCCCAGCGTGGACTTCCTTTACGAACATCGGGTGGATGCAAAAATATACCTTCTGGAAACACGGGAGATGCGGCAGGTCTTGGGGTCGATCGGGTTGGATGACCCATCGGTTCTTGATTTTGTACGGCAGGATATTCAGATGGGCTTGAAGAAGATCGGAGCGGCGACCTTTCCCAAAATCATGGAGGTGTTACGGTGAACATCGAGGAACTCAAAAAAATACGGGAGAAAGTTCAAAAGCAGATGGACCTCCGCAGCGGCGAGAAGGCCATTAAAGTCGTGGTCGGAATGGGAACCTGCGGAATTGCGGCGGGCGCTCGTCCGGTCATGGCAGCGATTAAGGACGAATTGGCCCGGCAAAATGCCGAGAACGTAAGCCTGGTTCAGAGCGGCTGCGCCGGGTTCTGTGAGCAAGAGCCGCTGGTAGATGTTTTGCGGCCTGGGGAAAAGAAAGTGACCTACGGAAAAGTTAACGCCGATACGGCCCGGAAGATCGTGGCTGAGCATATTGTTGGTGGGCGGGTACTGAGTGAATTTGTCTTCGCCCAGGAAAAATAATTTTACGCCACAGAGGTCACAGAGCGCACAGAGAAAAGAAATGAACTTCAAGTTCGAAAGGCTATAAAGATTGGAATCAGCCAAATTCAAGAAGTTCATAAGGGCAAGCCTGAGAATGTGAAAGTTTCGAAATAAGGTTTGAATTTGATTTTTGCCTTTTGCTCGGTGACCTCTGTGGCTAAGTCTTTTAATAAGGAGGAAAAGATAGGATGACGGCTCAAACGATTCAAGCCGCTCTGGCGGAGCCTGCCGAAACACAGCGTTACGAAGAACTTACGAAGATCATCGCCGAGTGTAAGGGAAAACCAGGGGGATTGATCCTGGTCCTCCATAAAGCTCAAAACCTTTTCGGCTACTTACCCCGTCAGGTACAACGACAGATCGCCGATGGCCTGGATATTCCCCTTAGCGAGGTAGCCGGGGTGGTGACCTTTTATTCCTTTTTTACCATGGTTCCCAAGGGGCGACACGGCATCAAGGTTTGCCTGGGAACTTCCTGTTATGTAAGGGGAGGACAGAGGTTATTAGGAGAGCTACAAAAGAAACTGGGAGTCCCGGTGGGGGGAACGACTGACGATCGCCGGTTTTCTTTGGAGGTGGTCCGCTGCATCGGGGCCTGTGGACTCTCCCCGGCAATGACCGTGGGAGAAGATGTCTTTGGGCGGGTGAAAAACAATAAGCTCGGGGAGATTCTGGAAAAATACGATTGAAAAGGCTCCCGAGTCTTACACCCGTGATGGTTTGGAGTGGATAGGAGAAATAAGCATGACGCCTTTTGGTGGGGGGTTTTTTTACGGATTAGGAGGAGGTTCATAAATGGAAATTTGGCGGTCGCATGTTTTGGTCTGCGCCGGAGCTGGATGCGTCTCTTCTGGATGTCGCGAAGTCCGAGATGCTCTGGTTCAGGGGATCATGGAGTTTGGCTTGCAGGGAGAAATAAAAGTAATCGAGACCGGATGCATCGGTTCCTGTGATCTCGGACCAATCGCAGTTGTCTATCCGGAAGGGGTTTTCTACCAAAAGCTGAAGGGAGAGGATGCCCGGGTAATTGCTGAGGAACATTTATTAAAAGGACGGGTGGTGGAACGACTGCTCTACGCTGAACCGGCCACCACTAAATTGATCCCCACTTTCAGGGAGATCGACTTTTTTAAACTGCAGGAAAAGATCGTCCTCAGAAACTGCGGGCTGATCGATCCCCTGAATATTGAGGAATACATCGCCAGGGAAGGCTACGAAGCCCTGGCTCAGGTTCTGACCCGAATGACGCCCCAAGAAGTTGTGGATGTGGTCCATCGTTCCGGGCTTCGCGGCCGGGGGGGGCGGGATTTCCCAGCGGGACGAAATGGCGGTTCACTCAGCAAGCTCCGGGAAACCCCAAGTACGTGGTCTGTAATGCCGATGAAGGAGACCCGGGGGCTTTCATGGACCGGAGCGTTCTGGAAGGGGACCCACACAGCGTCATTGAAGCCATGGCCATAGCCGGTTACGCCATCGGCTCCAACCAGGGCTATGTCTATGTGCGGGCGGAATATCCGTTGGCGATCGAGCGGCTCAGCCACGCGATCGAACAGGCCCGGAACTATAAATTCCTGGGCCAAAACATCTTCGAGAAGGGCATTGATTTCGACCTGGAAATTCGCATCGGAGCCGGGGCGTTCGTCTGCGGCGAGGAGACGGCCCTAATGATTTCCATCGAGGGGAAACGCGGGGAGCCCAGGCCGCGTCCACCCTTCCCAGCGGTCGCTGGCCTATGGAAGAAGCCGACCTTATTGAATAACGTGGAGACCTACGCCAGCATTCCCCCGATCATTCTGAAAGGCGCTGAATGGTACAGCCACTTCGGGACCGGGGGAAGTCGCGGAACCAAAGTCTTCGCCTTGGCCGGGGATATCAATAATGCCGGGCTGGTGGAGATCCCCATGGGGACCTCTCTGGGGAAGTTGATTTATGACGTGGGGGGCGGAATCAAGGGCGGTAAGAAATTCAAAGCTGCTCAGATCGGGGGCCCCTCGGGAGGCTGCATCCCCAAGGAGCATTTGAACATCTCTTTGGACTACGAGTCCGTTAAGGACGTGGGGGCGATCATGGGGTCGGGCGGGCTCATCGTCATGGACGAGAACACCTGCATGGTAGACCTGGCCCGTTTCTTCATGGATTTTATCCAGGATGAGTCCTGTGGAAAGTGCCCGCCCTGCCGCATCGGCTCAAAGCGGATGTTGGAGATTTTACAGCGGATCACCCAGGGTCAAGGGCAGATGGGGGACATCGATCAACTTGCCGAATTGGGAGAACGCATCAAAGATGCGGCTCTCTGCGGGCTCGGTCAAACGGCTCCCAACCCCGTTCTTTCCACGCTGCGCTTTTTCCGGGATGAATATGAGGAGCATATCAAACATAAACACTGCCCGGCGGGAGTATGCCAGGCCCTGTTTGATGCTCCCTGTCAGAATGCCTGCCCAGCGGATAACAATGCCTGGGGGTACGTGACCTTGCTCAGCGAGGGAAAATTCAAAGAGGCCATCGCCGTGATCAAGGAACGAAACCCTTTCCCGGCAACGATGGGCCGTATTTGTTTCCATCCCTGCGAGTCAAAATGTCAGCGCGAGCAGGTGGAAACAGCCGTGGCGATCTGCGCTCTGAAGCGCTTCGCCGCGGACTATGACCGGGAGTCCAATGCTCCGCACGTGCCCGAGGTGGCTCCAAGAAAATCCGAGAAAGTGGCTGTGGTAGGCGCGGGGCCGGCCGGGCTTACGGGGGCCTACTTTCTGGCCTTAAAGGGCTATCCGGTGACGATCTTCGAGGCTTTGCCCGTTGCCGGAGGCATGATGGTCGTGGGCATTCCAGAATACCGCCTGCCGCGCAAGGTGATTCAGGATGAGATCGATGCCATCCTCAAGCTGGGCGTGGAATTGAAGTTGAATTCGTCCGTTACCGATGTCGAAGCACTCAAGGCCCAGGGATTTAAGGCTGTCTTCCTGGCTACAGGCGCCCATAAAGGGTTGAAGCTGGGCCTTGCGGGAGAACGTTTGAAAGGGGTCCTGGATGGCGTTACGTTTCTGCGAGACGTCAACCTGGGCAAGCCAGTGAAAGTCGGAGAGCGCGTGGCCGTGATCGGTGGGGGAAACGTGGCGATCGACGCTGCCCGGACCGCTCTGCGTTTGGGTGCCAAAGAGGTCCAGATCTTTTACCGCCGAATGCGGGAAGACATGCCGGCTGCGCATTGGGAGGTTGCCGAGGCTGAGAAGGAAGGCGTGAAGATTCATTACCTGGTGTCCCCGGCTCAAATGTGGGGTGGGAATGGGGGCGTGAAAAGGATGGAATGTCGCCGGATGGTCCTAAGTGATTTTGACCAGAGCGGACGCAAACGGCCTGTTCCCATTACCGGTTCCGAGTTTGAGGTAGACGTGGACACGGTCATCGCGGCAATCGGCCAGGTGCCGGATACGGAATGTTTCCGGAGCAATGGTTTCAAATTCGACTCCAGCGGGGCATTCCTGACAGACCTGGAAACGCTGGCTACCGCAGTCGCCGGTATCTTTTCCGGGGGCGACAGCGTGCGGGGACCCGCCTCAGCCGTGGAGGCCATGGCCGATGGCCAAAAAGCCGCCATGGCCATCGACAAGCTGTTGGGTGGTGATGGGCGATTGCCCAATCGGTACCGGGATCGCCTGAAGGGGACGAAGGTTGCTTACGATGAGGAAGCCTACGCCGAAGAGCATCCCCGGTTGGCCATGCCCGAAGTTCCCCTGACGGACCGCTACCGTAACTTCAAAGAAGTGGAGATGGGGTATACCGCTCGGGTGGCTGTGGAAGAGGCGAAAAGGTGCTTGCATTGCTACCGGCAAGAATAGGCCGAACCTATGAAACCAATGAGAACACAGTGCGACCTAGCAGCAACCTAAAATAGGGCGTGTTGGAATGATGGAATATTGGGGGAATTAGATATTTCATTATACCCCATTGTTCCATCCTTCCATTATTCCATTTTTTCCTGGGTCCTCTGTGGTTAGATTTCGCCAGCACCCGGAATTGGAAGGAGATTGAAAATGTCTATGGTAAGCGTAACCATCGATGGAAATAAGGTGAAAGTTCCCGAGGGGACGACGATCCTGGAAGCGGCCAAGTCCGCCAACATGCGCATCCCCACCCTTTGCTATCTCCCGGAAGTACAGGCCATCGGGGCCTGCCGGGTTTGTTTGGTGGAGATTGAAGGGAATAGAAATCTCCAGGCGTCTTGCGTCTTCCCAGCAACGGATGGCTTAGTGGTCCATACAAAGTCGAAGAAAGTCCAAGAGGCCCGCAAATTCACAGTCGAGTTGCTCCTCTCCGCCCATCCGCAAGAATGCCTGACTTGTGCCCGGAACCTGAAGTGCGAGCTTCAGCGGTTGGCTGAAGAGATGGGGATTCGCGAAGTTCGTTTCCAGGGAGGAAAACCGAAGCCGCGGATAGATGATTCTACCCCTTCCATCCGCAGGGATGCGAGCAAATGCATCCTGTGCCGGCGATGCGTGACAGTCTGTCAGGAGATTCAGCAGGTCGGTGCGCTGTGTGCGCAGGAACGAGGGTTCGATACCTACATCGGACCGGCCTTCGGGGATGAGCTGGGAGAGGCAGCCTGCGCCCTTTGCGGTCAGTGTATCAACGTCTGCCCCGTGGGGGCTCTGACCGAGAAGGATTTCACCCAAGAAGTCTGGAAGGCCATCCATGACCCAGACAAGATCGTCGTGGCCCAGGACGCCCCGGCGGTCCGGGCGGCTTTGGGGGAAGAGTTCGGTCTGCCACCTGGAACCCTGGTCACGGGGAAGATGCTCGAAGCTTTGCGGCGGCTGGGCTTCGACGTGATCTTCGATACCAATTTCGCAGCCGATCTAACGATTATCGAAGAGGGCAATGAGCTTCTCAAACGGATCAAAGAAGGCGGAACCCTGCCCATGATCACAAGCTGCAGCCCCGGATGGATAAAATTCATCGAGCACTTTTATCCGCAGCTCTTACCCCACCTCTCGACCTGTAAGTCGCCGCATCAAATGCTCGGTGCCCTGGCGAAGACCTATTATGCCAAGAAAGCAGGCATTGACCCAGAGAAAATGGTGACCGTTTCCATCATGCCCTGTACGGCCAAAAAGTTCGAGTGCAACCGGCCGGAGATGCGGGACAGCGGGTTTCAGGACGTAGACTATGTCCTGACCACGCGGGAGCTGGCCCGGATGATCAAGGCGGCCGGGATCGACTTTGAGAATTTGCCGGACGGGAAATACGATGACCCCCTGGGAGAATATACCGGTGCGGCGACGATTTTCGGAGCTACCGGGGGCGTCATGGAAGCGGCTTTGCGGACCGCCTATGAAGTGGCTACGGGGAAGAAATTAGAAAATGTGGACTTGACGGCGGTGCGCGGTTTAGAGGGGGTCAAAGAGGCGGCCGTGGCTGTGGATGGCCTGGGGGAAGTGCGCGTAGCTGTGGCCCACGGGCTTGGGAACGCCCGGAAACTCATGGATCGGCTGGCTACCGGAAAAGCCGATTATCATTTCGTCGAAGTCATGGCCTGCCCGGGTGGCTGCGTCGCCGGTGGCGGACAGCCCATCCCAGTGAACAATGAAATACGCCGCCTTCGGGCGCAGGCTCTCTACCAAGAGGACAAAAATCTTAAATACCGCAAATCCCATGAAAACCCGTCGATTGCCAAAATCTACCAGGAGTTTCTGAAAGAGCCCCTAGGAGAAAAATCGCACCATTTGTTACATACAGAATACACGAAACGGGGAAAGTATAAAGAACATTGAACCTTCCGGGGCACCCCGTGGATGGTGCCCGATGGGAAGAGATAAGAAAGAGAATAGGGGTTAGATGCCCGTTGTCTCCACCATAAAAGAAAAATGCCGGCGATGCTATACGTGCGTCCGCACATGCCCAGCCAAAGCCATTAAGGTCGAAGAGGGACAGGCCAAGGTGGTCAGAGAGCGGTGCATTGCCTGCGGTTCTTGCATCAAGGTATGCCGCCAGGAAGCAAAGGCCGTACGGGATTCCATCTCTGCGGTAAAGGAACTTTTTTGGAATAACGAAAAAGTCATCTGCTGCCTGGCTCCATCTTTCCCCGCGGCCTTCCCTCAGGTGAAACCAGGACAGATCCTCTCGGCAGTGAAAGCTCTTGGATTCACCGAGGTCATGGAAGTTGCCTTCGGGGGAGATCTGGTGGCCCGGGCCCACGCCCGCTGGGCCCGGAAGAATGGCCGTAAAACTTTTATCTCTTCCCCCTGTCCGGCGTTGGTTCTGTACATCAAGAAATACTTTCCTTCCCTGGTAGCGAATTTAGCCCCGATCGTCTCCCCGATGGTGGCCATGGGAAGGGTGATCAAACGGTCCTACAGCCCGGGGGCCAAGGTCGTCTTTATCGGGCCCTGTATCGCCAAAAAAGCAGAGATCGATGATCCCCAGGTTTCGGCGGATGTGGATGCTGTACTCACCTTCGTGGAACTGGAGGCCATGCTTCATGAGGCCGGTATTGAGATGGAGAGACTTCCGGAAAGTGAGCCCGATGGGCCGACTCCCAGGTTGGGGCGCATCTTTCCCGTCCCAGGGGGGTTGCTGCGCAGTGCGGCCATGAAGGAGGATATCTGCCGGAATCAGATCCTGGTCACCGAGGGGAAAGAAGCCTGCACTCAGATTCTCAACGAGGTTCTGGAGGGTGCCGTAGAGGCCCAATTCCTGGATCTGCTCTTCTGCGAAGGATGTATCAATGGGCCAGCTTTGCCCAAGGAGCTCTCGGTTTTTAGCCGCAAGGAATTGGTAGCCAACTACGTCCAGGAAAGGTTGACCCAGGAACGGGAGACGCGCCATGCCGCCGACATAAAGAAATACCGGAGGTTGAAACTCAACCGGGCTTTCGCAGCTGAGGACCACAGGTTACCCACTCCGAGCAAAGAAATCATCCGGGAAATCTTGCGGAGAACGAATAAAATCCAGCCCGAAGATGAGCTGAATTGCGGGGCTTGCGGCTATAACTCCTGCCAGGAGAAAGCCAGCGCAGTCTATTGGGGGTTGGCAGAGAATGAAATGTGTCTCCCCTACCTGATCGATCAGCTGGAGGAAAACCTGAATCAACTGGCTCAATCCCATAAAGAACTATCGGCCGCCCAACAGCAATTGATCCAGTCAGAAAAGATGGCTTCCGTCGGTCAACTCGCCGCCGGCGTGGCCCATGAGGTCAACAACCCTCTGGGGACGATCCTCCTTTATTCCCACATGCTTTTGGAGAAGCTGGGGGATAAAGATGCCCGCCGCGAGGAACTGGAAATCATTGCCAAGGAGGCCACGCGCTGCCGGGACATCGTCCGGGGCCTTCTGGATTTCGCCCGCCAGAGGAAATTGCAGATCGAGAATATTGATCTGAATAAGATCGTGAGCGAAGTCCTCTCTTTGGCCTCAAGACAGCCCTCTTTTCAAAAGGTGGAGATCATCAAAGCGTTAGAGCCTTCGCTGCCCTTGATGAGCGGCGACCCGGTCCAATTGAAAGAGGTCTTCTTGAATATTGTGGCCAACGCGGGGGAGGCCATGCCCGCAGGGGGGGAGGTGACGGTGTCCTCCGGTTTTAACAAGGGAGGTGGAAATATTGAGGTTGCCATCCGGGATACAGGGCTTGGCATTCCTGCGGAGAACCTGAATAAAATATTCATGCCCTTTTTTACCACCAAGAAGATCGGCCAGGGAACTGGGTTGGGCCTGGCGATTGCTTATGGAATTGTCAAGATGCACCGGGGCTCCATCGATGTGGAGAGCAAACCAGGAGAAGGGACGACCTTTGTGGTGAAACTGCCGCTGGTCAACCCATCCAAGTCAGGAGGGGAAGTCATTGGAGGATAGAGGAGGGCACAAGCTTCTTGGATTCAGGGGGGAGGGAGCGGCGGAATCATGAAAACCAAGGCGAAGATCCTGGTCGTGGATGATGATTTGGATTTCATCGAGATTAGTAAGCTCTCTTTGGAAGGTCAGGGGTATCAGGTCCTTTCGGCCTTCAATGCTAAGGAAGGGTGGAAGATGGTGGAAAAGCGAAAGCCCGACCTTATTATTATGGACCTAATGATGGAGCGCTTGGACTCCGGAATGGCGCTCAGTCAGCAGATCAAAGATCACCCGCAATATGCCGCCATCCCCATTCTCATGCTTACTTCCATTGCGCGCGATACGGGGATGGACTTCGCCCCACGGACGGGGGAAGATCTCAGGCAATTGAACGTGGACGATTTTAGTCCCAAGCCCATCAAGGTCCAGGTCTTGTTGGAAAAGGTGGAAAAACTTTTGGCCAAGAAAAGCCAGCGAGAGAAAAAATAAAGGGATTTTTTCCATGATCAAAGGTTCCAGGATCTTGATTGTCGATGATGAACAGCCCATCCGGGTGGCTTGCGCCAAAATCCTCTCCGAAGATGGCGCCTGGGCGGAGGCTGCCGAGGACGGGCGGGCCGGTCTGGAAAAGGCCAAAGCAATCCAATTCGACCTGGCGCTGGTGGATTTGAAAATGCCCCAGATGGATGGGATGGAACTCCTGGCCCATCTTACCCAACTTGCTCCTGACATGATCAAAATTGTGATCACCGGATATGCCACTTTGGAGACAGCCATTGAAGCCGTCCAGAAGGGGGCCTATGACTATATTCCCAAACCGTTCACGCCCGGTGAACTGCGGACGCGGGTAAACCGCGGCCTGGAAAGACGCTCCCTTTTACTGGAAGCCAAGAAATTGAGGGAAGAGAGGGAAAGGAATCTTCTGGAGCTGGCCAATGAGAAAAGCCGAACGCAGACGATCATCCACTGCATGGCCGACGGGCTCCTGGTCACTAACCGGGATGAACAGGTGGTTTTCTGCAACCCGGCCGGCCGGCGACTGCTGGGGGTCAAGAGGCCCATCCAGGTGGGTGAACCCATCGCCAATATGGCCAATGATCCCGAGTTGATTTCCCTGGTGGAAGCGGCGATGAACTTGAAAGCGGGCCAGGAGATGGCTTCCAAAGAGCTAGTCGCCCGGATACCCAGTGATCCAGTGCTCATGGCCAACTGCGCTCCGGTCAAAGATGAGAAGGGTCAAAGGATCGGGGTCGTGACGGTTCTGCGCGATATTACCGAATTGAAAGAATTGGACAAAGCCAAATCCACGTTCGTTTCCATGGTAGCCCATGAGTTGCGCGCGCCTTTGGCAGCCATCGAAGGCTACCTGGATGTAATCTTAGAAGGGGTGGGAGGGGACGATCCCCAGAAGATGCGCAGGATTCTGGAGCGCTCCCGGGAGAGGACTCGGGGCCTTCTAGCCCTTATTAATGACCTCCTGGCGATCTCCCGCATGCAGGCCGGGCGCCTGGCGAAGGAAAGGGAGAAGTTACAATTAAGCATCCTCCTGAAAGAGGTTGCTGAACTGATGAAAGGGGAGGCGTTGAAAAAAAATGTGACGATTGAAATGGGGATGCCCGATGACCTTCCTCTGGTTCAAGCAAACCGCGAGGATGTCACCCGGGTCTTCACGAATCTTTTGGACAATGCCATCAAGTACAACCGCCAGGGTGGAAGACTATTCTTGCGGGCGGGCGCAGACGATGCTTTCGTCCGAGTAGAGGTTCAAGACACCGGGATTGGAATTCCCCAAAAAGACGTCTCCCATCTTTTCGATGAATTTTACCGGGTAAAGAGCAAAGAGACGCGCGCGATCACCGGGACCGGCCTGGGACTTTCGATCGCTAAAAAAATTGTCGAGGGCCATAACGGACATATTGAGGTAGAGAGCAAACTCCATCGGGGAAGCACTTTCCGGGTGCTGCTCCCAGTTTAAAAAGTGAGTTGGGAGTAGTAAGTTGGGAGTGGAAACAACTCGCTCCTCACAACTTACTCCTCACGGTTTTCATAAGCCCTGCGGGGAAGGCGCTGGCTGACCTCTTAGGGGAAGGGTTTTTGGCGGATTCCCATTAAAGACCCAGGCCCCTCAAAGGGCCTGGGTCTTTTTTATGGAGGATATTTTATGGAGAGAAGGTTGGGGGTCGTGGGAATCGTTATCGAGGACCGGAAAGCCATGGCGCCCCGGGTCAATCAGATCTTGAGTGAGTATGGGGAAATCATCGCCGGCAGGATGGGGCTACCCTACAAGGAACGGGCAGTCTCGGTCATTTCCCTGATCGTGGATGGGACGACGGACGAACTGGGTTCTTTAACGGGGAAACTGGGGATGCTCCAGGGCGTCCACATCTGTTCCTCCCTGATTCGAGGATAAGATGGTTTAGACATAGGCTAACCAAAAAGGGGTGAAACATGTCTGAAAAAATAAAAGTCATCGACGAAGAGCTGATCCATACACAGTTGGAGGCCGGATGGAGCAAATCAAAGGAAGAGGTCTTGGCGGTTGTGGCCAAAGCCAAAGAGGGCAGGGGAATCGAACCCGAGGAGGCCGCGGCGCTGCTCCAGACGGAAGACCCAGAGCTGATCGAAGAGATTTTTCAGGAGGCGAGAGGGGTCAAACTGAAGATCTATGGGAAGCGCCTGGTTCTATTCGCTCCCCTTTACCTGAGCAATGACTGCGTAAATAACTGCCAGTATTGCGGGTTCCGCAGAGATAACCCACTCCTTTCCAGAAAACGCCTGACCCCGGAGGAAATCCGTGAACAGGTTAAGGAGCTGGAGAATTTGGGCCACAAACGCCTTTTGCTGGAATGTGGGGAATCCCCCCTTTCGGATATCGCTTTCGTAGAAGAGGCCATCGCCACCATTTACGCGACAAAGAATGGAACAGGAGAAATCCGGCGCGTAAACGTGAACATTGCCGCCACTACGATCGATCATTACCACCGTCTAAAAGCGGCGAACATCGGAACGTACCAGCTCTTCCAGGAGACCTACCATCGAGCCACTTATGAGGCGCTGCACGATGGCCCCAAGAGGGACTATGAGCGGCAAATATTAGCCCATGATCGAGCCCAGGAGGCGGGCCTTGATGACATTGGCCTGGGGGTACTTTTCGGCCTTTACGACTACAAGTTTGAAGTCATGGGCCTTCTACACCATGCCCGTCATCTGGAAAAAAGGTTCGGTGTGGGGCCGCATACAATCTCTGTTCCTCGATGGCGGCCGGCGGCGGGGGTGGACTTTGAGCCCCCTTATTTAGTCTCAGACGAATCATTCAAAAAGCTCGTAGCCATCCTCCGCCTGGCCGTCCCTTACACGGGGATGATTATCTCTACCCGGGAGAGTGTGGAGATGCGTACGGAGGCTTTCAGCCTGGGCATTTCCCAGACCAGTGCCGGTTCCCGGACCTCCCCGGGGGCCTATGGCCAGAACGGAAGAGGTCAAGGAAAGGCGCAAAGCGAACAATTTCAAATAGCGGATCACCGCCCGCCGGATGAGGTGATCCGCTCCATTTGTGAGTTAGGTTATCTCCCGAGCTTCTGTACCGCCTGTTACCGACGGGGAAGGACAGGCAAGGAATTTATGGACATGGCCAAGCCAGGGGACATCCAAGGACTCTGTGCGCCCAACGCGATCCTCACTTTCAAAGAATACCTCCTGGACTATGCTCCCCCGGAAACCCGCAGAGCTGGAGAAAAAAGCCTCCGCTGCCACATAGGGGAGCTTCCCGCCGGGTCCCTGCGGGAGGAGACAGAAAGACGTTTGCACCGAATCGAAAATGGAACGAGAGATCTATATTTTTGAGGAGAGCCAGGATCGCCATAGTTCGTCAAGAATTTGTGCGCACGGTTCGAGCAGGCCAGGAAGCTCAGAAGCTGTCTGCCCAGGATATCCTTTTTCTGCTTTCCAGTACGGAGAAGGATTGATAGCTCCCTTTCCCGACCCAGCGCTTTTGATCCATCCGAGTTTTTTTACCGATCCTTTCATTCCCGCAGAAAAAAGAATTCCAGGTTTCGCGCGCGTCTCCTCCTTTCCAATGTCGCGGGAAAATGCAGGCACTGGGTGAAGAAATTCCGGGAACAAGGAAAGACGACTGCTTCGTCGCCTTCCTCTCCCATCCCCCCAAGAGGGTTGACGAAATGCCTTGACATTTTAACTGAATGATCTATCATAATTTTATTTGGGAGATCTAATCTAAACAGGGGAGGGAGGGTACAGAGAAGGGCGAAAAGTGAAAAAGGAGGTTGACAAGTTTGAAGTTTTAGAAGAGAAGATTACCCAGTTGGTGGAAGCCTACGCCTTTCTTTCAAATGAGAAAAACGGCTTGGGGAAAAAGCTTGCTCAAAAGGAAATGGAGATTCAAGGGCTGATGGAAAAAGTTGGCCGTTTATCGCAGGAACGGGAGGCCGCCCGGCAAAGGGTGGAAGGGCTGTTGAATCGGCTGGATCGCTTCATCTCCTCCAAAGACATGGTTAGATGAAGGATGAAAAACCTTGTTCGCGTAGAAATTCTGGGACGGGAATACACCGTGAAGAGCGACGAGGGGGAAGAACGGGTTAGAAATATTGCCGAATACGTTAATCGAAAAATTAAAGAAGTTTCAGAAGGCGGCCAGACCGTTTCCACTCTGAATCTGGCGATATTAGCCGCCCTGAACATCGCCAATGACTACTTTGAAGCCATAGAGGACAAGAAAATTTTTTTCCGAACCATTGAGGCCCGGTCTGGCCGGTTGATTGAAATGATCAATTCCAAAATCGATTAAAAGTATTGGATCGATTATCCCCTGCGATGTTGGTGATGATGCGAGATTTTTTGAGCCAACAGCAAACGAACGGGAGCTGTCCCTTATTGCAGCTGGCCTGTCCCAATTCCCCAAGGGTACGGGAACGCCAAAAGCGATAATATGGCGCCCACCTAGAAAACTAGGTTCAAAGAGAGAGCGTCACACGGCACTTGCGGGGGATCTTAAAACGTGGGGAAGGGGTGTTTGAGTTTACGCAGCGATTTCTATGATCCATCGAAGAGAAGCCAGTCCGGAAGGAGATTTTTGCAGGGAAACAGAGGAAACAAAACAGGCTTAAATTGTTCGCATAGATTTTGTAGAAGGTGGGCGAATATACCCTCTCCCCCCAAAGGGGGGAGGAAAAAATTTGTCCGATTTTGCCATCCAGGAGATTTTTTGGAAAAAGATTTGGCAATTGCTTAAGCCTGACTTTCCTCCTTTCCTTTTCTCCCCAAAATTTAATAAAGCCAAGAAGTAGCAAGGATATTCTTCCGGGTTTATCCGGGGGATATTTTCCCGGATTATCCCCGTCACGAAAGAGAGTCCGCGAGTGAATATTTATCTGATAACAGGGGCAGCACTGGTCGTTCTTCTCATCGGCCTCGCGGTGGGTTATCTTCTGCAGAAAAAAATGACCGCGGCGCGGTTTCGTTTGGCCGCGCAAAAAGCCCGGGATGCCATCGAAGAAGCCCAGAGAGAAGCCGAAGCTGTAAGGAAGGAAGCCGAGATCCAGGCCAAGGATCATTTCTTCCAAGTCAAGGCCGAATTTGAGGCTGAAACCAAGGAGCGTCGTCAAGAGCTCTTGAATATGGAAAAGCGACTTCTCCAGAAGGAAGAGAATTTAGAAAAGAGAGTCGATCTCCTGGATCAGAAAGAATCCAGTCTTTCCAAACGGGAAAAGACATTGCTCCAACAAGAAAGGATCATCGCGGAGAAAGAGAAGAAATATACCGTGATGATCGAAGAGCAACGTCAGATACTGGAACGCAGTGCCGGGATCTCCGCGGAAGAAGCCAGGGAGCGTCTCATGGAGCTTTTGGAGAGTGAGATGCGACATGAATCTGCTAAGCTGATCAAAAAAATTGAAGAGGAGACCAAGGATCAGGCAGATAAACGGGCCAAAGAGATTATTGTCTCGGCGATTCAACGCTATGCGGCGGATTATGTTGCGGAAGAGTCCGTTTCCGTGGTTAACCTGCCCAATGAAGAGATGAAGGGTAGGATCATCGGGAGGGAGGGGAGAAATATTCGAGCCCTGGAGGCGGCCACGGGGGTTGATTTGATTATTGACGATACCCCGGAAGCCGTTATCATTTCAGGCTTTAATCCCATCCGCCGGGAGATCGCCCGAATTACGCTTGAGCGATTGATCACGGATGGCCGCATTCATCCCGGAAGAATTGAAGAAATCGTGGCCAAAGCGGAGCAGGAAATGGAGCAAACGATCCGGGAAAGCGGAGAACGGGCCACTTTTGATGTAGGTGTCCACGGGATTCACCCGGAACTGATCAAGCTGATAGGGAAGCTAAAATTCCGCACGAGCTTTGCGCAGAACGTTTTCCAGCATTCTTTGGAGGTAGCTTTTATAGCTGGGGCGATGGCTGCGGAGCTCAATGTGAACATCAAGCAGGCTAAGCGGGCAGGTCTGCTCCATGACATCGGCAAGGCTGTCGACCATGAAGTAGAAGGATCACACGCTTTGATCGGAGCCGATCTGGCTAGAAAATACGGGGAAAATCAAAAAGTTATTCACTCTATTGCTGCCCATCATGACGATGAAAAACCTCAAACTGTTCTGGACATCTTGATCCAGGCGGCCGACGCTTTATCAGCCGCCCGGCCGGGTGCACGCCGGGAGATGCTGGAGACTTATGTCAAACGTTTAGAAGAATTGGAGAAAATTTCTTATTCATTTCCAGGTGTTAGCAAGGCATACGCGATTCAAGCTGGGCGGGAAATCCGGGTGATGGTAGAGAACGAAGAGATCACAGATGCCGATGCCGTCATGCTCAGCCGGGATATTGCCCGTAAGATTGAAAGCGAATTGAGTTACCCGGGGCAGATTAAAGTCACGGTAATCCGGGAGACGCGCGCCGTGGAATACGCTAAATGAGTATGAACTAAAATTAAAGATGAAGGGAAAAATATCTAAAATTTTTGAGTTGACAAGAATAAATGATTGATTTATCGTATCTTTAAAAAAGGGAAAGAGGAATCCGCAAAAAGAAATATTTTAAAATTTTTCCCTTGACAACCGGCTAAATAATGCTTACAGTTATTATCTTCGGTCACATCCTTGTTCTTTGAAAACTAAATAGCAAATATTGTCGTTGGGTCTTCTCTTCTAAAAAAAGTCCAAAGTTCATAAGAACTTGGGCAAACAATTTAACTGGAGAGTTTGATCCTGGCTCAGAACAAACGCCAGCGGCGTGCCTAACACATGCAAGTCGAACGAGAAATCCTGAGCAATCGGGAGAGTAAAGTGGCGCACGGGTGAGTAACGCGTGGGTAATCTACCCTGGAGTTAGGAATAACACCTCGAAAGGGGTGCTAATACCTGATAAAATCCTTAGGGCCCCGGTCCTGGGGATTAAAGATGGCTGAGGCTTGCAAGCCATTGCTCAAGGATGAGCCCGCGTACCATTAGCTAGTTGGCGGGGTAATGGCCCACCAAGGCAATGATGGTTAGCTGGTCTGAGAGGATGGCCAGCCACACTGGAACTGAGATACGGTCCAGACTCCTACGGGAGGCAGCAGTGAGGAATCTTGCGCAATGGGGGAAACCCTGACGCAGCAACGCCGCGTGAGTGATGAAGGCCTTCGGGTCGTAAAGCTCTGTCAGATGGGAAGAATGTTCCGGCGATGAATAAGCGCTGGAATTGACGGTACCGTCAAAGGAAGCACCGGCTAACTCCGTGCCAGCAGCCGCGGTAATACGGAGGGTGCAAGCGTTGTTCGGAATTATTGGGCGTAAAGAGCGTGTATGATTGGGATAAGAATATTCTGGATCTTCATGATGTTCTGATCAATAAAACCTACCAGACATCTGAATATACAACATTCACAATATATGAACCAAAGGAGCGGCTTATTTTCAGGCTCCCCTATTACCCGGACCGGATTGTTCACCATGCTATAATGAATATACTGGAGCCGATTTTTGTTTCAATATTTACTGCTGATACCTACAGCTGTATAAAAAAACGCGGCATTCATGCAGCAGTAAATGCTATCAAATATGCCATGAAGGATATTGCAGGCACAGAATTTTGCCTGAAGCTCGACATAAAGAAGTTCTATCCGAACATTGATCATAAGATACTGAAGCAGCTGCTTCGAAAAAAAATTAAGGATAAGGATCTTTTATGGCTCCTCGATGGTATTATCGAAAGTGCCGATGGTCTTCCTATCGGCAACTACCTGAGCCAGTACTTTGCAAATTTCTATCTTACTTATTTTGATCATTGGATAAAAGAGGAACTGCAGGTAAAATATTATTTTCGATATGCTGATGATATGGTAA
>CAVXFA010000075.1:0-85754 GCA_963760605.1 uncultured delta proteobacterium
GTTATGTTATGTCTGACTGGTTTAAACCGTATTGCTATCCCTCGCGAAAAATGAATGAGGGGAAGATGCCCAAGTACAAAGTGACAGCCAGAGCAAAAGATAGTAAATGTCCCAATGTGAAAGTGGGGGATCAGGTCGTCCTGGAAGGGACAATGGTGAACCTCAAAGAAACCACCAGCCTTTGCGCCGTGGCCCTGGGTGCCATTCAGTATTCCCTGTTTATGATGGGGAAGGCAAAGGACCCTAAGGATTTTGGAAGAGAGGAAGTTTACACTTTGCAGTGTCCGGACCCGGAGACGAGGGTGATCTTCGAGATATCCAGGAAAAAGATGGGAGAATGAATCGAAGGGGCAATTCAATGGCAGCTTTTTTAATGAAGAATCCGGGCTGAAAATCCGATATAAGATTTATAGAATCCTGAAATCCGTGAATGCTTGTAAAATGAATAACCGAGGAGAATCGGGCTCTTCGGAAGGAAAGATCGAGAGGGTAAGGAGGAAGTTCCCCCCATGGTCAAGTTGCTGGGCTTAGAGGAAATGGAGCAACGTCACAAAGAAGGGGAAGATCCCTTTGCCCTGGCCATCGAAAAGTGGGTACGCATCCGGGATTTCCTCATGGCCAAAGCGGACCCGGCCCGGTACAGGGAAGCTTTTCAGTGCGGCTCCACCAAAATCATCTTCTGCCTCGATTACAAAAACCATTGTCCCCTCTGTCCCTTGGAATGTGTCTGCTTCGACAGCCAGAGTGTTTACTACCAGATCATGCGGCAACTTCAGGTATATTCTCTGGCCGGAGCGCTTCTCCCCCGGGGGCCGGTCATTGAACTGATCGAGTCTTACATCCGAAATTTGAATGACTACCGCAAAGAATGGTTGAGAAAAAGTCACTGAGCAGTTTTCAGTGGATGATAAACTTTCCCTCGTAGATGTAATTCATGATCAAAGTGGTGGCCAGCGCAGTGACCTCGATCAGCTTGCGGGATTGGCGGCGGGGGCTGAGGTTGAGGTCGAGTTCTTTGGCCCGGGCGATCAGCTTCTCGATCAAAGGCTCCACCGAAGAGATCCCTTCCCCTGTCCAGTGAGAAATCATCTCCACCAAGTGGTTTCGGTTCTTCTCGATGAACGCCCCTGCGGGGGCTCTGTTTTCTCCCTTTCCATTTGTGCTGAAAATCTCCTTCAGGACATCATCGACGTAGCCTTGAGCCTTTTCGCGGTACCGTTCCTCGCTTTTATTGTAGTATTCAAGGAGGGTAAAATTGAGGCTTTCGATGGGACGGATCAACTCGCCGTTGGTCACCAGGGGCTTACGCGGCCCAATTTTTTTCATCAATGAGTCCACAAATTTGAGTTTCTTCAAAGCGCCCCAGATCCGATATTTCTGACGCCAGTTGGACCGGGGAGTGAGCCAGACGGCAAACGTCTCGGCGAAGTCTTCATCGGGATGCTTTTGGGCGTAGATCCGCCCAGCATACTGGCCTACCTGCTGGTAGAGGTGCTTGACGAAATCCCTGGATTGGGGGTTGGGGTGGAAATAATCGCGGTAAGGTTCGCTAAACCGCCCAAAGGTCTCTTGCCATTCCTCCGACTGGTAGATGCGATAGGCGTAGTTTATGGCATGACCGGCCTCGTGGCGCAACGCCATCATAAGCTCATGCTCGTCTTCCAAGTCCCCGTGCATTTCATCTTCAGTCTTGGAGAGCGTAGGATCCGCGTAATAAAAAGGGATACCAATCACCGGAACCTTATTGGGACAACCCCAGGTATCCGTGAGGTAACACTTCGGCTTGAATACGATCCCTTTTCGGTCTAACTCTGCGTAAAGTTTTTTAATTAATTTTTCGAGGATCGTACCCTCGATTCTCAGGTTCAGGTCACTGAGAGGCTTGTTCATCTCCATTAACCTGGTTTCCCAGTTGTTCAGGATCTCTTTTGCTTCGGACATTAACGCTATTTCCTTTTGGATGGAATAAAATCCACTACTGCGTTAAGTACTATTTCTTGAAAAGGCTGGGGGAATTGAATGAACCTTGGGGAATTTGATTTCTATTCTCAAGCCTATCTTAAAAATAGGCAATAAAACCTCTTCTGTCAAGTGAAAAGGGAATAAAAAATAATTTAATTATATCAATATGTTATGTTCTTAGAAGCGATTAAATGCTGGCGAATGGGTGTTACGACTAAAGCGGCCACAAAGGTCTTTAAAATGTCTCCTGGAATAAATACCAGGAATCCAATTTTCATAGTAGTAAAAAGAGAGGTTGGCTTATGGAGGATAGAATTCAGGTTGAAATATAGGTAAGCGATGCCCAAAGTATAAATGGCAGCTTGCCCCAATATTAAGGCGGCTAAGGTGCGAGCCAAGCTAAGCTTTTCTGCCTTTTCCGCCATCCGGCCGATGACATAAGCTCCGGCGATGAATCCCACGAGGAAACCGAAGGAAGGCTGCAAGAAGTATCCCGGCCCGCCCCCTTGGGCGAAGATCGGGAGGCCAAGAAGCCCGATGGTCAGGTAAAGAAGCTGACTCAGGGCCGCTAGGCGACTTCCGAGGATCAGACCGGCAAGCATAACCATAAGGGTTTGCAGGGTCAGGGGGACGTGGGGAATGGGAATTTTGATGAAAGCACCCACAGCCGTAAGGGCGGCAAAAAGGGATACCATAACGATCTCGGTAGGTTTTTTATTCACCTTTTTCTTTCCTTTTGACCAAAGCTGAAAGACAATATTACTAAACTCCTTCTTGGGGGTCAAATCCTCGCGCAAGCTATTATGGTTGACGCTAACCCCACTCCCTCTTTCTGGAGACCGACGGGCAACTCGGCCAACGTCATAGGAAAGACAAAAGCTTTAAGGTCAGGAATGAAGAGGAGCCTAAAATCTTTAAAATAAGAAGCCGTGGATTAACAAAAAGACTGGGCCACAATAAGAGAGGCAATGCAAAGTGATCGGGGGTCAATTCAGCCATTGAAATATGGGGATTGACTATTGTAAACTTCTCTAATCTTCAAGCATCCAAGGGTAACCAAGATCAGCTCTCGGCTAAAGAGGGGAAAAGGAGGATGAGGGAACCATGGGAGACTTAAAGAGCGCTTGGGAGCTCGCCATGGAAAAGACCAAGAAAATGGGTGGGGAAGAGGCTGTCTCACTCTCCTCGAATCAGAAAGAGGAGATCGCGGAGATCCGCAAGATCTACGCCGCCAAGATCGCCGAAGTGGAGATCCTAGTCCAGGACAAAGAAAAGCGGGAGATAGATATCGAACGATTAAGGCGGGAAAGGAATCACAAAATCGAAACCATCTATCAGAAGGCCAAGGGAAAATAAAGAGAGTGTCCGGGGGCGTGTCAGCGAAAGGCGCAGGAGCACAAGAGCGCAAGGGGGTTTTTATACACGCCCTCGCGACTTGCGCTCTCATGGTATTTTAGGCGCTTAAGCGCACTTTAGGTACATTATTTTAGAGGATGGCTATGCAAAGAATGACCGGAGGGAGAGCCGTCGTGGAATCGTTGAAGCGAGAAGGGGTGGAGGTCGTCTTCGGGGTTCCCGGCGTTCAGATCATGCACATCTTCGATGCCCTTTACGGGGAGCCAGAAATCCGGCTGATCACCGTGCGACACGAACAGGCCACGATCTATATGGCCGATGGATATGCTCGCGTAAAAGGGAAGCCTGGAGTGGGGTTGGTTGTGCCGGGGCCGGGGGTTCAGAATGCCTCTGCGGCGCTGGGCACAGCCTACGCCTGTTCTTCACCGGTCCTCCTCATTGCCGGCCAGGTGGAGAGCTATAATCTGGGGCAGGACAGGGGAGCGCTCCATGAGATCAATGACCAGCTGGACGTCGTCAGGCCGATCACCAAGTGGTGCCAGCGGGTGATGCGTGTTGAGGACATTCCCAAGGCCATTCACGAGGCCATGCACCAGATGGGCACAGGCCGGCCGCGTCCCACAGAGGTGGAAATTCCTTGGGAGGTATTAGGGACTACGGCAGAGGTGGCTTTAATGCCTTTAGAGAAATACCCGCGGGCGATGCCCCATCGAGAGGAAGTGCGTAGGGCCGGTGACCTGCTGGTCTCAGCGAGAAAGCCCCTCCTTTGGGCTGGGGGAGGGGTGATTCTCTCCGATGCCTCTCCTGAATTGATCGAACTTGCCGAGGCGTTGAGAGCACCGGTGGCCACCACGCCCGAAGGCAAAGGAGCCATTCCCGAAGATCATCCACTTTCTTTGGGAGCAGGATATTATGGATTTGGCGCGGTCCGCTGGGCCACGCCGCAGGCGGATGTTGTCCTGGCTGTAGGCACGCGTTTCACCAGTCAGATGCGGCCCGGTACGGCCCTGAAAGTCCCCCAGAGGCTGATCCACGTGGATATCGATCCAGCAGTCATCGGAAAAAATTTTCCAGCAGAGGTGGTCATTGTGGCCGACGCCAAAGAAGCCCTCAAAGCCCTGCTCGAGGAGATCCGCGGGAAGAAATTCTCCGGGGTACCAGGGGGGCCCTGGCCGCAGCCGGAACGCATGGAATTTCGGGAGAAACACCAGCGTTGGCTCCAAGAAAAGGCGCCGCTCCAATGCGAGATCATAGCCAATTTGAGGAAAGAGTTGAAGGACGATGCAATTCTTGTCAGCGGAGTAACCAATATCGGTTACTGGTGCAATCTGGCTTATCTAGCACGGCGCCCGCGCACCTATCTGACGTCTTCCTATTTCGCCACCCTGGGGTACGCTTTCCCCACAGCCCTGGGAGCCAAGGTGGCTGCGCCGGATAAGCCGGTTGTCTGCATTGTAGGAGATGGAGGTTTCATGTATGCCTGTGCGGAGCTGGCCACGGCAGTAAGGTATGGGATCAATCTGATTACCGTGATATTTACGGATAATGCCTTCGGGTCCACCAAAAGCGATCAGCAGATCAACTTCCAAGGAAGGGTCCTGGGCACTGAGTTGAACAACCCGGATTTTGCTAAGCTCGGTGAGTTATTCGGAGCCAAAGGCCTGAAGGCCGACCCGGAGCATTTGGGGAGCGCATTGGGTGAGGCGCTGGAGACAAAGCAGCCGGTGGTGATCGAAGTGCCCATTCCTACTTTGATCCCCCCTTTCCAAATTCATTCACTACCAGATTAGGCCTTCGCGGGGGGGCAGTGATCCGGCGAAAGGAAAGGGAAGGAGGTCCTCAGATGAATATCGGTTCTCCGATCGAGGTTAGGGTAAAATCGGTGCTCTTCTATCAAGAAAAAGGGGTGGCTGTGATCCTGCTGGAAGGCCCCGGCGGAGCCTGGGGTCTTCCCATCCTGGCCAAATCCTCGGAAGTAACTCCCATCGCCCTCACTTTGGAAGGCCAAGAGCCCCCCAGGCCCCTCTCCCACGACTTGATGGCCAGCATCATCCAAGAACTCAAGGCTCATATCCTCCAAGTGCTCATCGACATTCTCGAAGAACCTGTATGTCATGGAATCATTGCCCTGGATGTCCAGGGGCGGGAAATGGACTTCGATTCCCGGCCGAGCGATGCCATTGCTTTGGCTCTCAGGGCAAAAGTTCCCCTCTTCGTTTCTTCCGCGATCGTGGCTAAAGGAGCGATCTACTTTGACCGGGAAGACTGGTCTTCGAACCTGGTTGGGAAGGTAAAACTGGAAAATTAGGATCGGCTTTAAACCTCTGCTTGCCCATCCACCTTAGGAACAGGAAAAGGGATTCAGCTATTTTAGTAACCTGACAGGAAAAGGAGCTATGTTCAAGAAAGTACTCATCGCCAATCGAGGAGAAATCGCTGTTCGTATCCTTCGCGCCTGCCATGAGATGGGGATTTCGGTGGTGGCCGTTTACCCGGAATCAGATCGAGGGGCTTTGCATGTCCGTTATGCAGACGAGGCTTACTTCTTAGGTCCGGGGGCATCCGAAGAGACCTACCTGGCAAGAGATAAAATTTTAAGCATCGCGAAAAAAGCCGGAGTGGATGCCATTCACCCGGGATATGGATTTCTTGCGGAAAATCGGGATTTCGCCCAAGAGTGCCACGAAGAAGGGATCATATTCATAGGGCCTTCTGGGGAATCCTTGGAAACCATGGGCCGGAAGATCCGGGCTCGATCCAACATGGCCGAGGCCCGCATTCCTGTAATCCCGGGAAGCGACTGTCCCCTGGAGAAAGAGGAGGAAGCTCTGGCAGCCGCGAATGCTTTGGGGTTTCCGGTTTTGATCAAAGCAGTTGCGGGAGGCGGCGGCAAGGGGATCCGGCGGGCGGACCGGGCCGAGCAGCTTTTCCCGGCAATTCGGGTGGCGAGGGCGGAGGCCATGGCAGCCTTTGGAAATGATGCCCTCTATTTGGAGAAATATATCGGCCAGGCACGGCACATCGAGTTTCAAATTTTGGCCGACCATTACGGAAATATCATCCACCTCTTCGACCGGGAATGTTCCATTCAAAGACGATACCAGAAAATCCTGGAGGAATGCCCTTCTCCTTTTTTAGACGATACGACTCGCCTCCGCATGGCCGGCGTGGCCCTTACCGCGGCCATCGCCACCCATTACAACGGGGCTGGGACTGTGGAATTTCTCGTGGACCGAGAGAAAAATTTTTATTACCTGGAACTCAATGCCCGACTCCAAGTTGAACATCCGGTGACGGAAATGGTTACGGGGGTGGATATCGTGAAAACCCAAATCCGCGTGGCCGCAGGGGAGAGACTTTCTCTGAGCCAAAGAGATGTCCAACCCATCGGATCTTCCTTGGTGTGCCGAATCTACGCGGAAGATCCGGAAAATAACTTTCTGCCCTCCACGGGGAGAATCGAGAGGCTTCAGATCCCTGGAGGACCCGGAGTCCGGGTGGACCTTGGTATCTACGAAGGGTACAAGGTTCCCATCTTCTATGACCCCATCATTGCCAAGGTCATCGTCTGGGGAAGAAATCGTCGGGAGGCTATTTTGCGAATGGATCGAGCCCTCCAGGAGTTCGTTATCAAGGGGATTAAGACGACCATTCCTTTTCACCGTTGGCTAGTGAATAATAAGCGGTTCATTGAAGGGGACTTCGATACCACCTTCCTGGATCAGGAATATTTCCAGAAAAGGAAGGAGGCCGATGAATCCTTCCAGGAATTGGCCTGCATTGCCGCAGCCATCCGGGCTTTCCAAGGAGAACAGCAGGAGATGAAGCATGGATTATAAAATTAATGTAGAGGATACGATTTTTGACGTCCAAGTGGAGCCGCTGGGGGGTCGCCTCTATCGGGTTTCTTTAACCGATCGGGACCATAGGGTGGATGTACTGGAAGTCTCGGAGAATCTTTACTCCATGATCTGCGATGGACGATCCTATGAAGTGGATATTATGGAGGAAGGGGATTCTTACGAGATCTTCATAAAAGGAAAGAGTTATCTGGCAGAAGTCCTGCGGCCGGAGGAAAGGTTACCTCTCCCACCCAAAGAAAGGGAAACAACTCCCTTTCTCGAGGAAAGGGCCGTGACCACGCCCATGAGCAGCAAGGTCATCAAGGTCTTAGTCGCGGCGGGTGAGACAGTGGAAATCGACCAGGTGCTCCTCATTGTGGAGGCCATGAAGATGGAAATGCCCATCACTTCTCCCATCCAAGGAAAAGTGCAGGATGTGCTGGTGAAAGAAGGGCAGATCCTCGAGGAGGGAGAAAGGCTAGTCACCCTGAGGCCTCTCCAAAAAGATTAGAGTGACTCAAGGGCCATATGGGTTTGTTGTTCCTTTTTAACCTTGACTTTTCACTCTTTGAAATGCTAAAAAATTTCTTTTTGGGAATTGATTCTAAATCCTCCCAGGAGGTTTCAGGGAGAGGGGATGTATGAATTTCCAAGATTTGGTCATGGCTTTGCAAAAATTTTGGGCCGAGCGCGGCTGCGTCATCCAGCAACCTTACGGGATAGAGGTGGGAGCCGGGACTTTCAACCCGGCCACCTTTTTGCGTGTCCTCGGCCCGGAGCCGTGGAAAGTTGCCTACGTCGAGCCTTCTCGCCGGCCCACCGATGGGCGTTACGGAGAAAACCCCAACCGCCTGCAGCATTATTACCAATTCCAGGTCATTATGAAACCTTCCCCCTGGGAAATCCAGGATATCTACCTGGATAGTCTCAAGGCCTTCGGTGTTGAACCCCTGGAACACGACATTCGCTTCGTCGAAGACGACTGGGAGTCTCCCACTCTGGGTGCCTGGGGGTTGGGGTGGGAAATTTGGCTCGACGGCATGGAAATCACCCAATTCACCTATTTCCAGCAAGCTGGCGGTATCGACCTCAAGCCCATCTCAGTAGAGATCACTTATGGCATCGAAAGAATCGCCATGTACCTCCAGGGAATCGACAATGTCTATGACCTGGAATGGACCCCGGGAATCAAATATGGGGATGTGCACCGCCGGAGTGAGATAGAGTTCTCCATCTACAACTTCGAGGAAGCCGACGTCTCGTTTCTTTTCCAGCTCTTCGATATGTATGAGAAAGAATCGCTGCGCCTAATTGAAAAGGGCCTGGTGCTTCCGGCTTACGATTATTGCTTGAAGTGCTCCCACACCTTCAACCTTTTGGAGGCGCGGGGAGCAATCAGCGTCACAGAGCGCACTCAATACATCGCCCGGGTGCGTAACCTGGCCCGGCTTTCGGCCGAGGGATATTATAAACAGCGTGAGGCGATGGGCTTTCCGTTGTTGAAAAGGGAGATCGCTTGACCTTGAAAAAATCTGTAAGAATTTTAATTGGGGACGCAAAGGGACGCAGATAAGAATTCCCTTCCAAGAGAATTCAGGAGCCAGAAGACAGCATCCAGAATGAAAAGACATACTTTAATCTCCTATTCTGGATTCTGACTCCTGTATTGTAATCTATGAAAATCTGTCTCCGGACCCAGCAGGTTTAAAATGTCTGAATTGCTATTAGAAATCGGAACCGAAGAGATCCCTTCCGGGTTTATCCCCAGAGCTCTGGAAGAAATGAAGGTCTTCCTGGAAAAAGAATTCCAGAGTCATCGCATTGTCTATAAAGAAATCAAGGCCATGGGGACTCCCCGGCGTCTGGTTGTCGCAGCCATGGGAGTGGCCCCTGCTCAGGAAGGGCGGTTCACCGAAATCCTCGGTCCGGCCAAGCGGATCGCTTTCAACGAAGAAGGCCAGCCGACCAAGGCCGCTCTGGGCTTTGCGAGAAGCCAGGGCATCGGCGTTGCAGAATTGCAGATCGTCAACACGGATAAGGGAGAATACGTTTGCGTTCGCAAGGAAGAGAAGGGAGAGAAAACCATTCATCTCCTTCCGTCTATTCTTCCCCGCCTGATCTCCTCCATCTCCTTCCCCAAATCCATGCGCTGGATGGACTTAGAAAATACCTTTGCCCGTCCCATCCATTGGATCCTGTGTCTTTTCGACGGCCTGGTCGTACCTTTTCAAATAGGGAACGTCTCTTCCGCGAACCTTTCCCGCGGCCACCGTTTCATGGCTCCCGGCTCTTTCCAGGTTAAAGACCTTTCAGAATACCTGAGAAGACTGAAGAACTCCTTCGTGATCGTTAACCCGGAGGAGCGCAAAGAACTTATTCTCGCTGAATTGAATAAGGCGGCCAGTGAAGTCTCCGGCCACATCCTTCCGGACGATGGACTCCTGGAGATTGTGACTTATCTCGTGGAGTATCCCATGGCCATCCGGGGCAGCTTCTCCAAAGAATTTCTTTCCCTTCCCCGGGAAGTCCTCATCAGCGCTATGCGGGAGCACCAGCGGTATTTCTCGATCAGTGACTTGCCGGGGTCCCTCATGCCCTTTTTCGTGACCATCTCAAATACCCGGCCCAAAGACCCAGACGTCGTGGCCCGGGGGAACGAAAGGGTGCTCCAGGCGCGACTATCTGACGCCAAATTTTTCTTTGTCGAAGACCGGAAGGTCCCCCTGATCGAGCGTCTGCAAGGGCTGAAGAAAGTGGTGTATCACTCCAAGCTGGGTACCTCCTACGAAAAAGTCATGCGCCTATCCAATTTGGCCGAATACCTCACCGAGCGCATCGACCCTTCCCTTCGTGAGATTGTGCAGCGAGCCTCTCTTCTTTGCAAAGCGGATTTGATCACGGGAATGGTCGGAGAGTTCCCCACCCTCCAGGGAGTCATGGGGCAGGTTTATGCCAGGCTTTCCGGGGAGAAAGAAGAAGTAGCCTTGGCGATCTATGAACACTACCTACCAACAGCAGCGGGAGGAACCCTTCCCTCATCCCATCCAGGGGCCGTCCTCAGCCTAGCGGACAAATTGGATACCATCGTCGGTTGCTTTGGCGTCGGTTTGATTCCCACGGGAACGTCCGATCCTTACGCTTTGCGCCGCCAGACGCTTGGGGTGATCCATATCATCCTGGAAAAGCGATATCTTCTCTCCCTCAACGACCTCCTCCAACGGAGCCTCGATCTCCTCTCGGAAAAAATTGAACGCCCCCCCCAGGAAATCAAAAAGGATGTTCTAGAGTTCTTCAAAGGTCGGCTGCAGAACCTGCTCAACTCCAAAGGTTTTTCTCCCGACGCGGTAGAGGCCGCCCAGGCTGTGGGCTTTGACGACATCGTGGACTTGCAGGAAAGGGCACAGGCTCTCCATGGTCTGAGGAGTGAGCCAGACTTCGCATCCTTAGCCATCGCCTTCAGGAGAGTGGTAAATATTTCCAAGTCCCATATTCCAGGAAAAATTGATCCCAAGCGGTTCGAGAGTGAGGCCGAAGGCAAGCTTTTTGAGGCGTACCAAACGGTCGGCAAAAAGGCTCTGGAAAAGATCGCCCAGAAAGATTATCCTCTCGCCTTAAAAGACCTCTCTAAGCTAAGGCAGCCCGTGGATGAGTTTTTTAATGGCGTGCTGGTCATGGCCGAAGATGAAAAAATTAGAACGAATCGGCTATCTTTACTGAGCGACATTTCCCAACTTTTTTTCAAAATTGGGGATTTTTCAAAAATCACCACAGCCTAAAACACTCTTTATTTCTCCTTTCTTCCTCTCCGCCATTTCCTTCCCTTCCCGTTGCCTCCAAGCGCCACTACAGGTTGTGGCTTAATAATTTAAATATACATTTAGTTGTATTTTTGCCTTTACAAAAAATACCTACCCTGATAAGATGTGTCTGAACTTTGGGTGTTTTTTTCCGCAGTGAATAATAGAAGGAAAGGGTTATATTCAGGGCCGCAGCTGACGGATACTGAAAAGAAGGGGTGGCCATGAAAATCAAAAAGATCGAAGCTCTGCGGGTTTAAGTCCTTTTCGGAAAAGATCGAGATGGACTTTCCCCCGGGTGTAACGGCCGTGGTGGGGCCAAATGGGTGCGGAAAATCTAACGTCGTGGACGCCATCCGCTGGGCCCTCGGAGAACAAAGCCCGAAACAGCTCCGCGGAAAAAACATGGAAGACGTCATCTTCAACGGAAGCGAAAATAGAAAACAGCAGGGCATGGCCGAAGTGATCCTAACCTTCGCCAACGAGAATGGACATCCCATCGCGGATTATTTGGATTTCACTGAAATTTCTGTTGGCCGAAGGTTTTTCCGTTCCGGAGAGAGCGAATACTTTATCAACAAGGTCCCCTGCCGGCTGAAAGATATCACCGATCTCTTCCTGGGTTCCGGAGTTGGGCACCGAGCTTATTCCATTGTCGAACAAGGAAAGATAGATTTTGTCTTAAACGCTAAACCCGAAGAGAGACGCATCCTCGTGGAAGAAGCCGCCGGCATCACGAAATACAAAGACCGCAAAGCTGCCGCCCTGCGTAAAATGGAGGCCACCCAGCAAAACCTTCTGCGCCTTACAGATGTCACCGGGGAGATCAAACGGCAGATGAACTCCCTCAATCGGCAGGCCAGGAAAGCCGAACGGTATAGAAGTTATCGCGATGAGATGCGTACCCTGGAACTGGGCCAAGCCGCCCAGACCTGTTATACTTTGGAGTCCCAGCGCAAAGAGATGGAATCTTCCCTGCAGGAGCTCAAGGATTCCGAGATCAAGGCCATAGCAGGGATCAAAGAATTAGAAGCCTCGGTTGAACAGATCAAGGTCAACCTACTCGATTTGGAACGGGACCTGGCCCTCCATCAGGAGCGACTCTCCGAGAATGAAGGAGCCATTCAGAATAGAGAAACCCAGATCGAACTGGGTTCTCGGGAGCGGGAAAATCTTCAAAAGCAAACCTTACGCATTGAGGAAGAAATCGGCAAACTCAATGAGCAGAAGGCGGCGGCGGAACGGGAGGGCCAGGGATATGAAGAATTCCTTCGGGATCACGATCAGAAGATCGCCGCCGATGCTGAGTTTCTGGCCAGGAAGGAAGAAATGCTCCTGGAAAAAAAGACCCAGCATGCCGCCGCTGAACAGGCCCTCTCTCAAGAAAAAAATGGGTTGGTGGATCTCCTCTCTTACCTGGCCCAGTTAAAGAATCTGCTCATCGATCTCCAGCGCCGCTCAGAAGAACTCTCTCGCCGCCAGGGCAAGCTGACCAACGAAAGGGAGGAAGCGCAGCTGAAAGTTGAGGAGACCCGGGCGCTCATGGCCTACCAGTCCCTACAACTGAACGATCGCCGAACCGTGCGCAGCCAGATCGAGGAGGAACTGAATCAAAAAATTGCCCAGGGCAAAGAACTGCAATCTTCCCTAACCGACCTGCAGGAATCGTTGGCCAAGACCAAAGAACGCCTCAACGTAGAAGGCTCACGCCTTCACTCTCTCTTGGAATTACAGAAGAATTTCGAGGGCTACCAGGAAGGGGTCCGGGCCATCCTGATCAAATACCAAACCCAGGGATCGTTCCAGAACGGAATATACGGCTTGGTGGAGGACATTGTCGAGACCGAGCCAAAGTATGAATGTGTGGTGGAGTCCGTCCTGGGCGAACGATTGCAGCACATCATCGTCCGGGATCATCAGGAAAGTTTGAAGGCCATCGATTACCTAAAGGCCCAAGGATTGGGCCGCTCGAGCTTCATCCCCTTACAGCTCAAACAGAACCCGGCCTCTCCCCAGGCAAGATCCCTCCCAGATGAAAGGGCGATCGCTCTTCTGGACGTGATTAAAATGAAGGAGGAGTTTGCTCATCTGGCGACCTATTTATTCGAAGATGTATGGATCGTCTCGGACCTGCGCCAGGCCATCGATCTCTGGAACCGCGATTCCCTCTGGAAAACCCTGGTCGACTCTCGACGGAGAAGTGCTCCATCCCTCCGGCGTGGTCACGGGTGGGAGCAAAGAGCAGGTCGGCTCCGGAACCTTCTCCCGCAAAAGGGAGATCCGCGATTTAACCCAAAGCACTGAGGCCCTCCGTCCGCAAGTGACTTCTCTGGAGGTCAACCAGGAGCGGCTCCTCTCGAGCATTAAAAACCTGGAAGCCTCTATCGAAGGACTCACCCAAGCCCTGCACCAGGAGGACCTGGAGATCGTCAGCGCAACGAAGGAGCTGGACCAGAACCAACTCGAATTGAAGCGGTGGATGCAAAAGATCGAGACCCTGCAGTTCGAGGAAAGCCAGCTCGCCGAGGAGGGGATCGGAATTCAGCAACAGGCCCACCAAAATGAGGCTGCCCTCCAGGCTTCTGAACTCCTGAAAAATGAGAAAGAAATCGCGCTGCGTAGCCGGGAAGACAACCTGCAAAACTTGAAAGCCCAAATAGAAGGGCTTCTGGGCGAGGTCACGGAAGCCAGGGTGCGCTTGGTCACCCTTCAGGAAAAGCGGCAAAACCTCGACCAGAACTTAGAGCGCACCCGCAGGGTTTTGCAGGAGACCGAATCCTTTCTCTGCAAGCGCCGTGATGAAGTCCAGGAAAGTCTCCGCCTGATCGGCAGCGCCGAAGAGCAGCGACGGGTGGCTGAGGCTGAGCTCCACCGTCTTCTTTCCGCACACCAGGAGTTACAGTCTCACATGAAAGAGAAGAAAGAGGCCCTGCTCCAGGAACGCGAGAAGCTCGAAAAAGCAGAGAGTCATTGCAAGGAAGGCCGCGAAGCGCTCCAGGCCCTCCAGGAGCAGAAGAATACGCTGTCCATGAGGCTCATGGAGCTCGACCTCAACCTCAAGCATCTTCTCTCCAACGTTGAGGAAAAGCACCGCATCAGTCCCGAGGCTCTCCTGACCCGGGAAGATGAGCGGGACTACTTCTCCCCGGAAGTAGAAGCCCGCCTCGGCGAATTAAAATCTCTGATCGAATCCATGGGCGAGGTGAACCTTTTGGCCATCCAGGAATATGAGGAATCGAAAGCCCGCCTGGAATTCCTGACCGAGCAGGAAGCCGATTTGGTGAACTCCCTGGAAGCTCTGGACCAGGCCATCAAGAAGATCAACCGTACTTCCCGCAAGCGTTTCTCCACAACTTTCACCGCGGTCAACGAAAAATTCAAAGAAATTTTCGCCTCCCTCTTCAACGGGGGGCGGGCGGAGCTTGTGCTGGTCGACGAATCCAACCTTCTGGAGACCGGAGTGGACATCATCGTCCAGCCTCCGGGAAAGAAGTTACAGAATCTAAGCCTTCTCTCCGGCGGGGAGAAGGCCCTGACAGCTGTCGCCCTGATCTTTTCCCTTTTCCTGATCAACCCCAGCCCCTTCTGTCTTTTGGACGAGGTAGACGCCCCCCTGGACGACGCCAACATCGGGCGGTTTAACAAGATGATCCAGCAACTGGCCGAAAAATACCAGATCATCCTCGTCACCCACAACAAGCACACCATGGAGATCGCCCACACGCTTTATGGGGTCACCATGGAAGAGCCTGGCATCTCTAAGCTCGTCTCCGTGAGATTGAACTGATCACAACAACAGAACCAACTGGTAATGGTAAACGTTTAGGTCCCCAATAGGGTGTTGGGAGTAGGGTGTAAAGTGTTACGTGTTGAGTATTAAGTTTGGGGGGTGTAGGTTGTAGCGTGTAGGGCTTTTACGCTAGGCGCTTTGCTCTTTGCGCCTTACGGCTTTTTCATTTTGGAGGAAGGATGGCGGAAGGGAAAAAGGGGGTTTTCCAGCAGCTGAAAGAGGGCCTTTTCAAAACCCACGAGGGCCTGATCAGCAAGATCGACCAGCTCATCGTCGGGAAGAAGAAAATCGACGAGGATCTCCTTGCCCAACTCGAAGAAATCTTGATCACCAGCGACATCGGGGTGAAAAGCACTCAAGAGCTGTTGGATAACCTTGCCGCTCAGGTCCAACGAAAAGAATTCGAGGATGCCGATCTCCTGAAAAAAAACCTTCAAGAGCAAATTTTCCGTATCCTCAGCGGGCAGGAGAAGCCGATCAACGTCGATGCAGCCCGCCCCTTCATCATCATGGTTATCGGCGTCAATGGCACGGGAAAAACAACGACCATCGGCAAGATGGCCCAAAAATTTAAAGAACAGGGGAAAGCAGTGCTCCTGGTGGCCGCAGATACCTTCCGGGCAGCGGCCATCGAACAATTGGAAATTTGGGCCCAGCGGGTGAGCTGCGAGGTGATTAAACAAAAGAGCGGCTCCGACCCATCGGCTGTCGTTTTTGATGCGCTCAAGGCGGCGAAATCCCGAGGGAGCGAGGTCATCCTCGTGGATACAGCTGGCCGGCTACACACCAAGGTCAACCTGATGGAGGAGCTGAAAAAAGTCAAGCGCATCATGGACCGGGAGTTTCCCGGTGCGCCTCACGAGATTCTATTGGTCCTGGATGCCACCACGGGGCAGAACGCCATCGCCCAGGCCAAAATGTTTAACCAAGCGTTGGGAGTAACGGGGATCGCCCTGACCAAACTGGACGGCACGGCCAAAGGGGGAATTCTCATCGCCATCTCTGAGGAGCTGAAAATTCCCCTGCGCTACATCGGGATCGGTGAGAAGGTTGACGACCTGCGCGAATTCAACGCCCGAGACTTCGTCGAAGCCCTGTTTTAAATGCTGGGTGTAGGGCGTCGGGTGTAGGGGGTAAAGCCTTACGCCTTTGGCCTTGCGCTATTTTCTTAGGTTGATTTCTCCGCTCTGGGAGAACGGGATGGTAGTGGTGCCCAGTTTTGCTTTCACAATTGCCGCCCCTTCAATCTTATACCGCAGATCCTTACCGGAGAGAACAAGCCCCAATGGATTTCCCAGGCTTTTGAAATCGGCTTGCAGAGGAATCTGGACCAGGGTTGAAGACGATTTGGCGATCAATACTTCCTTTTCAAGTCGACCTTTACCCACCTCCTGGTCGTCAAGGTAAGCTTTATATTCTAAGGCCCGCAGCTTCAAATCAAAACTGTTGGGGTTCTGCACCTCGATGCCGAAGAGAAAATCGATTTCCTTCAAGGAGATGTGTGTGACCGCGACCTCCTTCAGAGTGAAGGTCGGCTTCTCAAAAAACCAGTTGGCGCAAGATGGCAGGAGGGACAAAAGCCCGAAAATCAGGATTTTCTTTTCCAGCCTCATTATTCAAAAGTTCCCCTGAATTATTAATCTATCTAATGTCATCCGTTCTGTCAACAAACTACCACCCAGGAATCTCAAAGGGTTCAAGGGGCCGAGGGTTCCCTTTCATACCACCTTTCCTTGACTCTCCTCTAGAATTCCTCTAAACTTTTACTGAGCTTCTTAGCCAGAAGAAGCCTTGGGGTTGCAAAGAATTTAGATATCCAGAAACCCTCATGGGGCATGGCGATTCTGCTGAAAAATGTCATCTTATCCCTGGAGGAAAAGGAATCCACCCTTCGACAGAAGGTTGCCGACCTTCTCAAGATTTCCCCCGAACAGATCCAGAAATTAAAGATCGTCAAAAAATCGCTCGATGCCCGCAGGAAGAATCGTATTCACTTCCTCTACACTCTCGAACTATCCCTCCCGGCTGAGCAGGAAACAAGGGTTCTCGATCAGCCTTCCCTCAACCTTCAGGTCCAAAAGGTTTTCGAAACAGCTCTGCCAGCTCCTGGGCGCATCAAGAGGAAGCCCAAATTGCGCCCCATCATCGTGGGCACTGGCCCCGCGGGCCTCTTCGCCGCCCTGAAACTGACGGAAAACGGCCTGCCTCCCATGATCCTGGAACGCGGCAAGGAGATCCCCGGCGCGGGTCAAGGACGTGGAAAGGTTCTGGCAGGAGCGGGACCCTCGAGACGGAGAGTAACGTCCAGTTCGGAGAAGGAGGGGCAGGGACTTTCTCGGACGGCAAACTTTACACCCGTGTCAATGATCCCGGGGTTTCCGCCATACTGGAAACCTTTTTTCACTTCGGAGCCCCTTCGGAAATCCTTTTTCTTCAGAGGCCCCACATCGGCACAGACAGGCTCCGGCAAGTGGTTCTGGCCATGCGCAAACACCTGCAGGAACTGGGCGCGGAATTCAAATTTCAGGCCAAGATGACCGGATTGAAAATATTTCAAGGTGATCTGCGGGGGGCCGTCATTAACGAGCAAGAAGAGGTCGATGTTTCTATCCTCTTCCTGGCCCTCGGGAACAGCGCCCGGGACACTTTCCGGATGCTCCAAAACTCTGGGGTGGCCATGGAGCCCAAACCCTTCGCCATCGGACTTCGGGTGGAACATCCCCAGAGAGTCATCGACCGCATCCAATATGGGCCTTCGGCTGGGCATCCCCGCTTACCGCCAGCGGAATACAAATTGACCTACCGCAGCTCAAAAGGGCGCGCCGTCTATTCCTTCTGCATGTGTCCGGGGGGGTTTGTGATTGCAGCCAGCTCCGAGAATCGGGGGCTGGTGACCAATGGAATGAGCCTGTTCCGCCGGAATTCTCCCTTCGCCAACAGCGCCCTGGTCGTCAGTGTGGGAGTAGAAGATTTTGGAGGAAATGGACCTTTGGCTGGAATGGAATTCCAGCGCCGATGGGAAGAGCGGGCTTATCGACTGGGAGGAGGAAATTTCAGAGCTCCTGCACAAGGAGTCCCCGATTTCCTGCAAATCCGGGACCCTTCTTCAATTCGAGAAACGAGCTTCAAGCGGGGTATCGCTCCGGCCCGTTTGGATGAATGCCTTCCCGCCTTTGTTGTGGAGAGCCTCCGGGAAGGGCTTCCTTATTTCAACCGCAGGATGCCAGGCTTTTCTTCCTCCGAGGCAATGTTGATCGGCATTGAGACGCGCACCTCTTCCCCCCTGCGCATCCTTCGGAAAAAAGATTATCAATCCCAGAGTGTTCGAGGCCTCTACCCCATCGGCGAGGGGTCGGGTTACGCCGGGGGAATCATCAGCTCCGCGCTCGATGGAATGAAGGCTGCGGAAGCGGTCTTGAAACGATTTGAATGAATAAAAAGCAGGCGATAGGCAAGGGCTATAGGCAAAAAAGCAAGTAGGGCGTAGGGTGTCGGGTGTAAAGCCTTACGCCTTACGTTTGATAAGAGAGGAGAAAGACGTGGCAAAAATATTCATCAAGGAGCTTAAAAAGGGCCAGACCGTGGAAAGCATTTTCCACGTCAGGGAAAAAGTCCTCTCAAAAACCAAGACCGGTAATCCCTATCTCTCCATGCGTCTCGGCGACCGCACTGGAGAGGTCGATGGACGGATCTGGGAGAGTGCCACGGATTTTGCCCCCCTCTTCGAATCGGATGATTTTATCAAGGTGCGGGCGGAAGTTGACGAATTTCAGGGAACGACCCAGCTGCGCATCCTCAAATTGAGAAAATGCCAGGAGGCAGAAATCCAGCTCGATGATTTTCTTCCGCAAACGCCGCGGGACATCGAAAAGATGTTTTCCGAACTGAAAAGCATCGCTTCCGACGTCCATCACCCCTTTTTACGGAGGCTTCTGGAGGACTTCTTCGCAGACGAAGATTTCGTAAAAAAATTCAAGCTGGCGCCAGCCGCCAAAGCGGCCCATCATGTTTACATTGGGGGATTGGTGGAGCACACGCTTTCGGTTGTTCAGCTGATCCTCCTTATAGGGCCTCGGTACAGGGGAATCAGCCAGGACCTTCTGATCACGGGGGGAATTCTCCATGACATCGGAAAAATCTCCGAGCTCTCCTTCGACCGGACTTTTGATTACACGGACCCGGGCCGGCTCCTGGGCCACATCACCCTCACGGTGGAGATGATCGATGAAAAAATAAGGTCCATCCCCGACTTCCCCGAAGACCTGTCCATCCTCCTCAAGCACATTGCCCTCAGCCACCATGGGGAATTCGCCTTCGGCTCTCCCAAGCGGCCTAAGACCCTGGAGGCGCTCCTCCTTCATCACCTGGATGACCTGGATGCCAAGGTCAATGGCTTTCTGGCCTGGATCGAGAAGGAAAAAGATACTCCTTCTCGATGGACTTCCTATCATAAACTTTTTGACCGCTTCATCTTCAAGCCCGAGGAAAGCGAATCTTGAACCTCCGCCACAGAGGACACCGATGGGCACAGAGAGCGCCTAGAATCATTGCGCACTACCCCCCATCGTTCTAATCTAACTATTGTATCTCTGTGTTCTCTGTGAGCTCTGTGGCATAATTTTAGTAAAGAATTTCTTATGAATATCCCGCTTATCCATCCTTGGAAGGTCAGTCCCCGGGAGGCAATCCGAATCCAGGAAAAGCTTCGAAAGAAACTTCGCCTCCGCGCGCCAACGACCCCTTTAAGAAAAATCGCTGCCGGCGACGTGTCATACAGTCGCCTAGACGATATGACCTATGCTGGTTTTCTTCTCTTCACCTACCCCGATTTGACCCTCCTGGAAAGGGCATCGGCCAAAGGCCGCGCCTCTTTTCCCTACATCCCTGGCCTCCTCACCTTCCGGGAAGCCCCAGTCCTGCTGAAAGCATTCTTCGGGTTGGCAGCTCGACCGGATTTGATCTTGATCGATGGCCAGGGAATTGCCCACCCCAGGTCCATGGGCATAGCCGCCCATATCGGCCTGATCCTGAATCTCCCCTCCATCGGCTGCGCCAAGAGCCGCTTGATTGGAGCCCATGGAAATTTGGCCTCGAGTCGAGGAAGCGCTCTCCCCTTGGTTAAGGGGATCGAACAGTGGGTAGGGTCGTTCGAACACGAGATGGGGTGAGGCCTGTTTATGTCTCCCCAGGGCATAAGATGGATTTAGATACCAGCGTGAAGATCGTGCTCTCCCTCTGTCGAGGCTATCGAATTCCCGAACCCCTGCGCCAGGCCCATATCTTTGTAAATCAATTACGAGGAATGGTAAAGTCCTAGCCATGGAGAAAAGAATCTTAGGTAAAACTGGATGGGCTCTATCTGTGATTGGATTTGGAGCCATCAAACTCCCTCGTATCGGAACGAAGGAATGCGAGCGTCTCTTAAATCGGGCGCTCGACCTGGGGATCAACTTTGTGGATACGGCAGACTGCTACGGGGATAGCGAGGAAAAAATCGGGCAGGCCTTGAAGAAAAGGCGCAAGGAGTTTTACCTCTCTACCAAGGTGGATGAGAGAGATGGCCCGGGAGTTCGCGCGAAGCTGGAACGATGCCTTCGCCGGCTGCAAGCGGATTGGATTGACCTCATCTTATTCCACGACGTACGGGGGTCCGAATATGAAAAAATATTCAATGCCGGCGGCCTGGAAGAGCTGGAGAAGGCCCGGCAAGAAGGGAAAATCTCTCAGATCGGGATCAGCATTCATGGTTCCCTGCCCATGATGAAACGGGCAATAGAATCCGGTGTTTTTTCGGTTTTAATGGTTGCCTATAGCGCCATTGATGAGGATCGTTTAACCGCCAACCTCCTGCCCATGGCCGCTGCCAAAGGAGTGGGCTTGATCGCCATGAAGCCCCTGGCCGGGGGAAGGTTGACTCAACTCCCATCCAGAAGATGGGATGCGCGACTTTTCAAGGGAGAATCGCCTGCCCAGATTGCCCTCCGCTACGTCCTCTCTAATCCCCATATCACTTGTGCCATTCCGGGCATGATGACCCTGATTGAATTAGAAGAAAACGTAAGAGTGGGCAAGGTGTCGAGGGATCTGTCGACCGCGGAGCTCCGGAAGTTTATGGAAAAAGCTGGAGATGCCGGAAAGGGGTTTTGCCGGAATTGTGGATATTGCCTGCCGTGCCCGGAAGGAGTTCCCATACCCGATATTTTTCGATACGAAAGCTATTACCTCAATTACGGGCTGGAGGGCTGGGCCAAAGCCCAGTACACCGCTTTACTCACCAATGCGGGGGCTTGCACCGAATGCCAAGAATGCCTGGACCGTTGTCCCTATGGGGTTTCGATTTCCTCGGGTTTGAAAAGCGCCCATAAAATCTTAAAAAGTGCAAATATCCCCTAACAGCGGAGTTAAATGATTCCCTCCTGAAAGTGCGGTTTGACAAATCTTTATTCCGGCTACGACCCTCTGGAAGCCCATCTCGAGAGTGATGGGTCGAGAGGAGTGCATCGTAAACGACCTTGCCTCAATGGCAGGTATGGCATTGCCTGCCTAACCTTGGCGTTAGCCCACTCTATGCAAATTTGAGTTGACAATCTGACCAACATCGCCCATAAATAAGGCAGAGGTGAGTTATGAATCAAGAAAAAGTATGGCAGAACTTTATTAATCTTCCCCCTGAAGCCCGACGTCAAGTGATGGACTTTATGGTTTTTTTGCGGACACGCTATGCCCCTTCCCGTCGCCGCAGGACGGCGAAGTCGACTAAACTGGCAAACGAACCCTTCATTGGAATGTGGCGTAGTCGTGAGGATTTCCAGGACAGCAGTGCCTGGGTTCGGCGTGTACGAAAAAGCGAATGGGTAAAACGCAGTGCCTGACAACTTGGTGCTCATTGATACCGACGTCCTAATCGAGGTCGGGCGCGGTGTCCGGGAAGCCGTGATTTGCCTTCAACAAATCGAACAACAAGCTTCCCCAGCAATCAGCGCGATTTCCCAGATGGAACTCACTATTGGCTGTTTTAGCAAATCCGAACTTCGCGCGCTGGATCGCTTCTTACTCCGCTTTCACATCGTCAAGTTGAATGAGCAGATCTCGGATACTGCCATCGATTTACTCCACCGCTATCGGCTGAGTCATGGCTTACTCATCGCTGATACGTTGATTGCCGCCACAGCATTGTCACTGAATGCATCCTTCCTGACGAAGAATCAGCGTGACTATCGTTTCATCAAGGGGCTGAGTCTGCTTATGTATCCCCAGCCATTCGCTACCGGGGCATAGAAGTGTGAGGCCTTCTGTCTCGCTTTTCTCTTTGGGGCCTTCCTTCATTCTGTCATCAAATGAGATTTTTATCCTCAACCAGCGTCGTTGGCAAAAGAAGGAAAGAACCCAAAGCCAGCGAAGGCGAAGTCATCGCCATCACCGCGGAGACCTGTGACATATTCATAGGATGATCGGCATCCTCCACGCCCTCGATTATGGGGTTGGCGGAGAGCGCGAGAACGTTGAGCGACAGATTGACGAACTTGGCAAGGTAGAAGGTGTCTGAGGTGGTGATACCTGTCGTGAAACCTTAAAGTAAACTGATATACATGCCCAGTAGTGTCCCAACGTTATTAGAGTAATTTTAGCTGGTTAAAGGAATCGGTCTCTTTTTCTTCCGGTTGAATTTGCGAAAGTAATTGCAATATTGGAGTTTTTTCAAAAAGAGACACGCTCAAAATCTGTAACATGGTATAGAGGCTAAGTTTCACTCGGAGCCCCTTTTTCACGATGGCTACCAAGACATAAACACTGATAGCAATCCAAATCTGGGTCTTTACGGCATTCTCCGAAGTCCCATAAAACGCCTTGATCCGGAGATGCTGTTTGATCCATTTGAAGAATAATTCGATCTTCCACCGGCAGCGAAAAAGTTCGGCAATCGTGAAGGCCGGCAGTGTAAAATGGTTGGTTAGGAAGATCAACCTCTTCTTCTTTTCGGCATCGTAGTAGCGAATCCGGCGGAGCCGGTCGGGATAATCTTTGCGGGCATAAAAGCCATGGAGTTCGATGATCTGATCGGCTTGAACGCCCTTTGCTTTGTCGGCCTTCTGGGAATACAGACGCCGGAACCGGAAGTTTCTTTTAGCTCGGATGATGAAAAAAGCTCCAGCCCGATGAATCTTGTAGAGGCGTGCAAAGTCTAGATAGCCTCGGTCGAAAATGTAAATGGCTCCCGGCTCTATGAGAAGCTCGTCGAGCAGATTGACCTCGTGGACCTTGCCATGAGTTACAAAGATCAGCGTGGGAATGCTGCCTCGCAAATCCATCAGGGTATGGAGCTTGATCGCTCCTTTTCGCTGGCGGAATTGAGCCCAAGGGAAAAGAGACAGACAAAGATCGATGGTTGTGGCATCGAAGGCATAGGCCGTTTGTTTTAACTCGACACCCAAATCTTCGTTGGCATAAAGGATTCGGGCTTGGCCGATCAAGATGTGGGCGAAATCGGCGTAGATGCGCCAATCGCGGACTAGGTTGGCGTGAGCCAAGGTGTTGCGAGACACGTTTCCACGAAAGCCCATATGATAGAGTTTTTGTTGATTGCCCCGAAGGCAGGCTTGGATGTCTCGGAGGCTTTCCCGATAGGTGAGTTGGGCAAAACCCATACAAAGGAATTGATCCCAGCAGGAAAAGGATTTGATTTTGTAGTTGCCCTGGTAGCGCTGGACACATTTTTGAAATTCGTATTGGGGAATGAACTCCATTAATTGAGAGAAGACTGTTTTTCCAACATTCATATGCCATCTCCTCGGAAAGAAGTAAAGGAGTATGGCATTTAGAGGATTTCAAATTCAAATCGAAAAATGACATTTTTTCTGAATATCAAAATGCTTTCTGTTAGTTAACTGATTCCCCAATTACAACGTTGGGACACTACTGATACATGCCTTGTATGTGAAAGCGTTAAATTTAACGTAGGGACGCAATTTTCTTAAAAAATTGAGGACTCCTTCCTTGTTTTTGGTATTTTTCTTCAGAATGCAATAGTTCAAACGGAATTCAACAACTTTGGCCGTAAATGGCACCAACTTAGGGAAGCAATTTTTTTTCTTGACCACCTTATTTAACTCGGTAATCCTCTGATGGAAAAAGTTGACGCTGAAGAGGGGCTTGAATTTCGATAGGGAAGGAAGCTTGGTTTAATGGAAAATGGGAAAGCTGGTTGAAGGCGGGACAGGCTGGCTTTAATCCAACAGACAGAGGCAGATTACAACAAAAAGAGGCAGGGCCATTTCTGACCCCGCCTCTCTCCGGACACCTGCGTTCAGGTTGACTTGCTCTTAGAAGATCATTCCTAACGCCCTATCGTCGCGGAAGCTCAACGTCCCATTCGGCATTCGCATAAAACAGCATTTCCGCCGGATAATACATTTCAGTAGAGGTTCCCCCTCCATGGATGGCTTCAAACTTTCCGGTTCCCTTTACTATTTCCCACCGCGATATATTGTTTTTGACTTCCCCTTTGTAATAGTATTTGTCACCATCCTTGTCGGTTACATATCCATAGTAAACAATAGATCCAACTCCGGTTTTAAGGTTTACATCGGAAATCCCCCTGTTTACATCGACCCACCCATCGTTAAACCACTTCCCTTCCCTATTATTTTGGATACCCTTGCCTTCCCAGACCGCAACTATATGTCCATCTTCGTCGCCAACATCAATTGGGTGAAATTTTGTAGTATACATCACGGTGCGGCACTTGAACTTCTCTCCAGCCAGCGCATCGCCCACCATGAAGGCACCCATGGCGAAGGAGATTAATGCCATCATTGCAACGATTTTTGACTTAGACATGTTCCTTTCCTCCTTCTGATTTTGATTTGTTTGGTATGGATGAAAAATTAGTTGATTTTAGAAAGATCTCATTTGCACTTTAAGAAGGCTCCAAAGGGACGCAAAAATCCCCCTGGAGCCTTCATATTGGCACTTTTCTGTGGCTCCCTAAGATTCCCATCGAGAATACACGATTATAAAAATGTTTCTTTCCTTTTTCGCCCCCAGACCGCAAGACTTGCAGGTGGACATCACCTCCTCTTAGACTGTAAAGAAAAAATTAACAAATACTGGAAATCATTTAATAAATTATTTCATCGAGATATCGTTTAGCTAGTAATGGAGTTTTCTATGACGATAACTCCTCTACCATTGGCTTGACACATTGAAAAAATTGTCTTGCAATTATTACCTTTCTCGATATAAATTTCATGGTGCTAACCGTGAGATTATTTTGGACTATTCCTAACCTTCGAAAAAACCAAGAGTTACAACCGGGGCTGGGGATACAAAAATGGTCCAAAGTTCGAGACCCTCCATTGAGATTGACCTGAATGAATTCAAGCTCCACCTTCATCTCAAGAGCCGAACTCAATTAACCCTCCATTTCAACTCACCTTCCCGAAGATTTTATCTCTCCGTGATTGCCTTAGTCGTCAACGAGATGAAGAAATTGGGAAGAATCATATCCATCCCTCTACAGGAACACCTTGACCTGCTCGTCCTGTTGAACGAATCCGTAGGGAGTTTAGCCGGATCATCCGACATGAAGAATCTGCTGCAGAGAATTTACATGAAGTGGAAGGATGCCCTTCCCAATTTGGAAGAAGCTCCTCTTTTTAAGGTGCTGGGGAAGAGAAAGGAAGAAGGGGATGGAGCAGTCGGTAGGATCTATTCATTTACGGACGCGGAAAAGGATGGGTGGGCAAATCTTTTTGAGTATATGGGAAGCCATGAGAATGTGAGGCTCAAGTTCGCCGTAGATAAAATCGGAGTCAGTTTGAATGAAACTTCGATTCGCTTCGGGGATTCTCTAAATGCTGAGGCGTGGGATCAATTCATATCCAGTCTGAAAAATGGCAGGAAAGAAGAATCTGAGCCGGTGGAAGAGAGTGCGGCAATTGATTACTCCAACGCCAGGTCGTACACTCCGAAATCTCTCGCGGACAAGATTCTCACCATCCGCAGTTCCGTCGAAGGAGAACGAAAGCCGGTGACGGTGTTCTTTGCGGATGTGGCCAATTATACCGCGATGTTTGAGAACCTCGACCCCGACGAAGTTCATCAGATCATGGATGGTTGTTTCAAGATCCTGATGGACGAGATCCACAAGTACGAAGGGACGATTACCCAGTTTACCGGGGATGGAGCCATAGCCCTCTTTGGTTCCCCCATTGCTCATGAGGACCATGCTCAGAGGGCCTGCCGTGCAGCCTTAGACATTCAGAGGGCGATGGAGGGTTATGGGCAGAAGATCAAGAGGGACTATGGCCTGGATTTTCGGCTGCGGATTGGGCTCAATTCGGGTCCTGTGATTGTGGGTTCTATTGGGGATGACCTGCGGATGCACTATACGGCGATCGGGGATACGGCCGACCTTGCGGCGCGTGTGGAGCAGGCGTCCAACCCTGGAGAAGTCTGGATGAGCCAGGAAACACGGCATATCATCTGGGGGTATTTTAAGGAAGAATCGGTAGGGGAGATTGCTTTGAAAGGGAAAGCCCAGCTGCAGCATCTCTATCGGCTGATTTCAGACCTGCCGGAGGTACGGACAAGTTTCGCCGTGGGTTTGGCCCGGGGGATGACAGATCTCGTCGGTCGCCGACCCGAGATGGAAGCACTTCAGTTGGCGTATGAGAGGGTGAGAGGCGGCGATGCCCAAGTGGTAGGTGTGGTTGGCGAGGCAGGTGTTGGCAAGAGCCGGCTGGTCTATGAGTTTCAAAAGAATTTAGGGACCGATGAGACTTGTCTCACCGGCTTTTGTCTCCATTACGGCCGGAGCCTCAACTTTCTACCGGTGATCGATGTCGTCAAGGCCGCTTTTGGGATCGTAGAGGGGATGAGTGAAGAGGAAGCAGGGAATCGCATCATGGAGAGGGCCAAGAATGGCCTTACCCCGATGGTCCCTTTCTACAGGAATCTTATATCCCTAAAAGTAGACGATCCGAGATTCAACCTCCTTGATCCCGAGGGGCGCAAGTTTGGGACGTTCGAAGCTGTAAAGAAACTTCTTCTTGCCATGAGTGAGGAAAAGCCGTTGGTTATTTTCCTCGAGGACGTCCATTGGATTGACAAAATATCCGAAGAATATTTCACTTATTTTTCCCGCTGTATTCATGGCCACAAGATCATGATGATCTCAGCCTATCGTCCCGAGGGTGCTCCGCCCTGGGCCCAGGGCGCCCATTATCAGCGGCTGGGTTTGGCGACCCTCAGTTTCGATGCTTCCATTCGTCTGGTGAGAAACATCCTGGGCGGATTTCCTCTGGACCCGACACTTGAGAAGAAGATCGTGGAGAAGACTGAGGGAAATCCTTTTTTCGTTGAGGAAATCATGCGGGATCTTCACGATCGAGGGGATCTTGTGAAGTCGGGGGATCGGTACATCTGTAACCGTCCCATCAATCAGTTGGAGATCCCAAACACGATTCAGGGCGTGTTGGCCGCCCGAATGGACCGTTTGGGTGAGGACCTCAAACAAACCATGCAGGTAGCAAGTGTCATTGGAAGGGATTTTGCCTTTCGCCCCCTCAAAAACATTATGGAGTTAGAAGAGGAGGAGCTGCGGGGGCGCCTGACGAGCCTGGTGGGGCTTGAGATTCTGTATGAGAAGGCGCTTTACCCGGAGCTGGAATACATCTTCAAACATGCCCTCACCCAGGAGGTGGCTTACGAGAGTTTGCTCAAGCAGAGGCGCCAGGAGATCCACGGTCGCATAGCCCGGGCTATCGAAGAACTTTACGCTGATCGGCTTCCCGAACGCTACGAGTTGCTTGCGTACCATTACGGGAGAAGTGGGGAGGCGGAAAAGGCCATTGAGTATTTAATCTTGGCAGGAGAAAAATCCAACCAAAATAAGGCGGTTCAGGTGGCTTATGATTTTTTTAGGCAAGCGTTAAAAGTGGTAGAAAGCGCCCATATTTCACTGGATCCGGAAAAAGAAAGAAGAATTCATCAAGGATTGGCTTCGGCCAGTGTTGACATTGGTGATATTAATACAGGATTGGAGAATTACAAAAAAGCTCTGGAAGTCTGCCAAAAACACGGTATGATCGCACAGGAGATGGAGATTCTGACGGGATTTGCATGGGCAAAGTGGTTTACGACTATGAAGCGTGAAGAAGTAATCAAATTCTGTGAAGAAGGAATGGCCAGAGCTAGAGAAGTGGGGGATAAAGGGGCCGAGAGTCAAATACTATCGATGAAGGCGTTCTATTTGGGTGGCCTAGGGCATTATTACGAAGGACACAAAATGGCAGTCGAAGCTGAGGCAATGGCCCATCAGGGCAGGGACCAAGGAGTAGTCGGCGTTACTCGTATAGCGCTCGCGCAAGCGGAGAGATGGCTTGGCAGACCTGGCAAAACAGTCGAATTAACAGAGGGGTTGAATGACGCGCTTGGCAAGATGTTTAGCATTTGGCTATTAGCTCTTATATTCATCCGGGGACTTGGTCTTACTGAGATAGGCCGTATACAAGATGCCTTCGAATTGCTCAAGCACGGAATTGATCTTTGTGACAAATTTGGAAGCACAGTTCACTTAGGGAGACTTTACAACGCTCTGGGTTACTGCTACAGCGAGATTCATCATCCTGAAGAGGCTTGGAAATGCAACCTGAAAAGTGATGAGATTGCACGTAAACTCATGGAGCAATATCCGATGGGCAGGCAAGTCAGTGCCGAGGTCCATATGAGCGCCAATGTCAACATGATGGAGAATTTGTTCGACCAAGGGAACAAGGAAGAAACATGGGATCGGATTAAATCTTTTGAAGAAGAACTGAAGATCCCCTACTATTATAGGGGGCGAGACCGCTGCGGGGCCCGGCTGGATTTCCTGGCCTCTCTTATCCTCTTGCAGCGCGAAAATATTGATGAAGCACGGGCCAGAATTATAAAAAACCTTGAATTATCAAGGAGAGAGCATACGAAAAAGATCGAAGGGCGATTTTTGCGGCTACTCGGCGAGGTGCAGATGAAACGCGACGAGTCCGACAGTGCCATTTGGAGTTTGAGCGAAGCTATTCAGATTCTTAGAGACGTAGGGAATCCCAGACAACTCTGGCAGGCTCATGCCTCTCTCGCATCTGTCTACGACAAGCTGGGGCGCGTAAGCGAAGCCAAAGAGCAATGGGGTGTCGCGGTGGAAGTCATCCGCAAGACGGCAAAGGGCCTATCCGACTGCGAGCTTCGGGAGAGATTTCTTGGCGCCAAACCGATTCGAGAGATCCTTGCGAACGCCGGACGTTGAATGAGAAGAATGAAATGCTCAAAGTGCGAGACTGAAAATCCCGATACAAAAAAATTTTTGGCATGAGTGCCGCGCTGAACGTTGGGTCGGGAAGTATGAGAAAGAGCTGGCATCCATTTCGCAAAAAATCAACCGCAATATATTGTGGTTCAATCACTTGGCAAAAAGTTGTGTTTACTGTTATCTCCATTCAATTTATGGAAGCCCAAAAAGTTTTCAATATTCAAAACATACATAGAATCAGGATGCATGACTTCCTTCAGTAATCCTTAACCTCCTAAGCAACCCTCCGCTGAACAGTACGTGAAGTTGTCAGTTAAGACCTAATTTGACCTTGTCTGCAAGGTTAAATTTTGACTTTTACCCATAAATTTCCTTTTCTGTTTTTAATAGGTTCAGCCCCCTTTTACTCCTTTCCGGATGACAAGCCCAGGAAGAAGAAGCGAGGGGGGTCCCATCATAAACTTTTTGACCGTTACCAATGGAGCCGGAAGGGTCCTATGGTCCGGTCAGTTACAGATACTGCCGGAATATCGATGGATAAAGAGATTTTTCTTTTTCCCGGGCCTCTCTTAACGTAAATCTTGCATAAAAATCTCTAACCGCATCACCCCCACCCTTCCCTCCCCCCTCCGAGGGGGAGGGTTAGGGTGAGGGGGGCAAAAGTCACCAAAGGTGACGTCCTGCTGCCATCTATAAAAAGCATTTCCGCCACCTGAATTAAAGGACACAAAGAATATTTTGAAAAAGTTTTTGCAACAATAAGGTAAATTCGAACCATGGGTTTCTTTGGCTTTCCAAATTTGCTATAATTCGCTCCCAAAGGGATTTTGCTCAAATCCCAGAGGTGACTTTCTTAAGCTTACCTGGAAATAAAAATTGGCCAAAGTTCCTCGAGAAGAAAAGAGAAAGAAAAGACGCGAGGAAAAACGGAAGGCCTATCGTCTAAGAAGGATGCGGATACTACGTCAGAGGAAGGCCGAAGAATTTTCCTGGCTGGCCATGGGAGCCTTTGACCGCAGGGACTATACGACGTCCTTGAACTGGGCTTTGAAGGGACTCACGATTGATCCATCCGATGGTTCTCTTATGGACATGGCCATTCAATGCGCAGAATTTCTGGATGATGAAACTACCCTTTACTCCCTTTTACGACAATGCTGGGAGCAGGAAAGCCTCTGGGGAGGAGCAGGACACCTGAGGTTGGGGAGACTTGCTTTTCAGCGGAAAGATTTTAAGCTGGCCGCGAAGATTTTCCAAAAATTAATAGCTGGCCCGAAAACTGCGGCATGGCGCCTTCCAAAAACTCAGTTAAAAGAAGTGGAAGGGTATCTCGCGTCCTGTCAAAGGATGCAACAACCCGCTCAAACAAGAGTTGAAATCGTTGTAGGGCAACCCGAGGATTCAGCAGAGCCAGCACCCCTGTCTTTTCCAGAGGGCAGGAGCCAGGCGGAGAAGGCAACAAACCTTGCCCCGGAAGATTCTCTGGAGCTAAAAATTTCTTTTGAGTTGAACGACAAGCCGATTTTGGAAGCAATAAAGGCAAACCGCAAGGCAGATCAGAATACATTCGATCTGGCCCTGCAAGCCTACAAACTCTCCTTCCGGGGCTCCTACGATCAGCTCCTATGTCTTTCTACGCTTCGTAACGTGCAATCCCTCTGGTATCAGGAGGAAACTGCCCGCAAAGTCATGAAGACATTTCGCGGCCGGGCAATCCTGGCTGACGAGGTGGGCCTCGGAAAGACCATCGAAGCTGGCTTCGTCCTGAAAGAATACCTGCTGCGGGGTCTGGCGCGCTCGGTCCTGATCATCGTACCCAGCTCTCTGGTTCCCCAATGGCAAGAAGAGATGCAGGAAAAATTCAACTTGCCCTTTGTCTCCTCTAATGATCCTCTTTTCCGGGAAGAGCCGGAGCAGTTCTGGGCAGAGCCGTTTATTTTGGTTTCTTTGCAGACCGCCCGGACAAAAAACCATTTTGAGGCCATCACTTCCCGGATCTACGATTTGGTAGTCGTGGACGAGGCCCACCACTTAAAAAACCGGACCACGCGCAATTGGAAGCTGGTCAATGCCGTCCAGAAGACTTTCCTGCTCCTGCTCACCGCCACCCCCGTGCAGAATAAGCTGGAAGAGCTCTATAACTTGGTTACCTTGCTCAGACCGGGCCATCTCAAGACCCTGAAGGCTTTCAAAGAAGAATTCGTTACTCGCGGGAATCCCACAGATCCCCGCAACCGGGAGAAACTTAGACAGCTCCTTAAGGAAGTCATGATTCGCAACACCCGTTCGATCACCCAACTCCACCTGCCTCCGCGTTTTGCCTTTACCACCCGGGTAAGCCCCAAGCCGGCTGAGAGCGATTTCTATCAAAAGGTCAGCGAATTTGTCACAGAGCAAGCTCATCTACCTTCGACCCACATTCCCAAGATGACCCTGCGCAGGTTGCTGGAGGCCGCCGGGTCTTCCCACATCGCCGCCCTGCGCATGCTGGAGAAAATTGCGGTTCAGAGTACGGACGGAATCCAGGACGGAGCAAAAGAAATTTTGGCCATGGGCGAGGCTATCCAGATGGGAAGCAAATCTCAAAAAGTCATGGAAATCCTTCAGGCCTCACCCGATCAGAAGATCATTTTCGTGAATTATCTGGCTACCCTGGAATATCTCCAGAAATTGCTGGAAGAACGAAACATTCCTCATACTGTTTTCCAGGGGAATTTGACCCCGTCCGAGAAACAAGCGGCTATGAATTCCTTCAAGGATGGATGTCCCGTCCTCCTCACTACGGGTATAGGCGGGGAAGGCTACAATTTACAATTCTGCCACATGATGATCAATTACGATCTCCCCTGGAACCCCATGCAAATTGAACAACGGATCGGACGCATCCATCGCATCGGGCAGGAAAAGGAGGTCCAGGTCTATAATTTTTGCGCTGCGGGGAGCCTGGAAGACCATATTCTGGATGTCCTTGATCGGAAGATCAATATGTTCGAGCTGGTGGTGGGGGAAATCGAGATGATCTTGGGCCGTATCGAAGGAGAACAGGAGTTCAGCGACCGGGTCTATGAAATCTGGGTCCGAAACGCGGATGAATCTCAGCGAAAGAAAGCTTTTGATTCCCTGGGGTCGCTTTTAAAACGGGCGAGGGCCGCCTATGAAAAGAGCAAGGAATTGGATGAAAAGCTCTTCCATGAGGATTTCGGGGTATGAACAAAGTTTTTGATCCAGAGCTTTTCTCTTTTTCAGTCCAGTTGCTCGAAAAGAATGGCGGGCTAGTTGAACAGCGCTCTGACCATCTAATGACATTGCTCCCCGGGCATCTAGCCCATTCATTAGAACTCCCCGAAGAGGTTCGACTGGGGGGAGATGGGGTGCCACTCCTTTACGGGAGCCCCTTACTGGACCGCCTCACTCACCTGGCTACCCGAGAAGTACCCATTGTTTACGGCCAGGTGGAAATTCCCTATTTGAAAAAGGCTGGGTTCGAGCAGCTCATCGGCCAAGATCTGTCGTTCACGGACGGCCAGGCCCACATGACCAGCCGGGGGAGGCCCGCACGAGTTATATGGTGCTGGTTTGTCATTACGTTGCCCTAAGTGATGAACGGAAGGAAGGCCTGGTTCAAGTAGGTGTGCACGAGGCAAGCGGGGCGCTGATCCCTGATCTTGAGGAAGGCCTGTCCGAATTTCAGCTCCAATTTTTTGAACCGGGAAAGGTTCCGCCCCACTTTCCTGTGCATCTAGAACGGGCTCTCTCCTGCGCCCTGAAAAGCGCAAGAACCCGCACGGAAACTGAACTTTCCGACTTTTTCAGCAGCATGCGCAGACGGCTCCGCCGCGACGTGAGGAATACCCGGGAATATTATGAAGCCTTGAAAAAAGAGATGGAAGACAGCCTGGGCCGCCCGCATCTCACCGATGCCCAGCGGCAGGAAAGGATGGCTAAGATTCGGGAACTTCCGCAAGAAATGGCCAACAAGATCGCCGACCTCGGAAACAAATACCAGGTGCAAGTTACTCTGACGGGATGCGCCGCTCTCCGCTTTATCCTGCCCGTGGTGCAGATCATGATCGGAATTAATTACCGCAAGCTCCAACGAACGACCCGAGCCACCTGGAATCCCATGACGCGGTGTCTGGATCCTTTGGTTTGCGAATGTTGCCAAGGGACCATCCGCACAGTACACCTTCGGGAAAAAGACTCTCAAATTTCGCTGCTCTGCACATCCTGCAGCGCGCGGTCTTGACGAAAGCCCCCACGGGGCACCTACAAGGCACCGCTGGACCTACCTTGTCTGGTTTTTCAGGCTATATAAACTCATTAGACTTTTTATGGGAGGTTAACAAATTGAATTAAAACCTATGTCCTGCTTTCCAGATTTTTTTGAAATAAGAAAAGGAAGGAACATCATTTCAATGGTGCAACAAATAAAAGCGGGTATTATACCTAATTATAAAAAGTGGAAATAGATATGACAAAGAGTGGTAAAGGAGGGATTAACTTCTTCCAGAAAGTGTGATTTTTAGAACTCTTCCTTTCATACAACATTTAGGGCATTAATCGATAAGATAAAGTTACATATCAGGACGATGAGGCGTAGGAAATAATTCTTGTTGACGTTTCCGCTCAAAATGAGTAGCGTTTTGTTAAACCATAAACTTTCAAATCAACCTGCCAATCCAATCTCAACCTTTTGGAGTGGGTTATGAAGTGGGATTTCCCGAAGATTCCATTTTGAAGCCCCCAAGGGGACTTTTTTGTCCAGCGATTCGGAGAGGGGTGGCGAGAGTGGAATAGAGCTACTTGTCATTCTATCAAGATAAGAAACCCAGAGGAGGTGAACGATGGTGGAAAGAACCATAGACGCAGCTGAAATCAAATGGCCGAGGCCAAGAAATGTTCAAATGCTCATTTTGCTTATCATCATCCTTATCGTTGTTTGGGGCACCTTTGTCATCGTCCCGGCTGGCCACAGGGGGGTTGCCCTCTGGTGGGGGAGTGTAGAGAAGAGAATCATGGGGGAAGGGCTCAACTTCAAGGTTCCCATTGCCGAAAGAGTCATCAAGGTGGATGTCAAGGTTCAACCCCATCCGTTCAAGGAGATCGATGCCTCTTCAAAAGAATACCAGATGGTGAAAATGACCGGAATGATGAACTTCCATATCGATCCGGCGTATGTCAATGACCTTTACCAGAAAGTGGGGCTCGATTTTGCCGACAAGGTGATCGACCCGGCCTTCAACGACTTCGTCAAGGAGGTTGTCCCGACCTACCCGATCGGGGAGATTCTTCCCAAGAGGGAGGAGATCCGGAAGAGGGCGATGACAAAATTGGGAGATAACCTGTCGAGGTATCACATCATCGTCGATGACATCTACTTTGCCAATATCCGATTCTCTCCTGAATATGAAGGGGCCGTGGAGGCCAAACAGGTGGCCCAACAACAGGTGGAAACCCAGAAACAGGTCTTGGCCCAACGCGAGATTGAAGCTCAGCAAAAGGTTGCCACCGCAAAAGGAGAGGCGGAATCCATTCTAGTGGTGGCTCAGGGACAGGCCAAAGCCAATGATGCCCTATCACGGTCGATCAGCCCGATCCTCGTGCAGTACAAGGGAATCGAGAAATGGAATGGGATTTTACCTCAAGTCTCTGGAGGAGCTGTCCCCTTCATCGACCTGAGCAAGAAGGGTAGCCTGTCGGGCGCAACGGAAGGAGGTAAGAGATAAGGCCATCATTCATGACGGCCACGTCACCCACGAGCCGCCTGCCCGGGAAGGGCCCGAACCTACAGCCTAACGGTCAACATCTCAACAGGTCGCTAAGGCGCGGGTACAGTTCCGTATACACTGCGTAGCGGGGAATAGGGGACGTTCCGCGTGCTCACCTCATTTCTAAATTTTTTATTGTTCTGGCACTTCCATCACCCAGATGTCGAAGTTGCCCATGCGGTCAGACTCGAAGGCGATCTTCTTGCCGTCCGGGGACCAGGCCGCGTGGACATCCCATGACAAATTGTCGGTGAGTTGCGTCAGTCCGCTCCCATCGGCATTGGCAATGTAGATCTCCGGATTCCCCGTCTGCCAGGAGGTAAAGAGGATCTTCTGCCCATCGGGGCGCCACCTGGGGGTCATCTCGTCGCGAGGAGAGATCACGATATCCCGCTTGGCGCCGCCCTGGGGATTCATGGTCACCAGGTCATAGCTCCCCTGGAGGGCCTTGTACTTTCCCCCGCGCCATCCCGAATAGAGGATCTGCTTGCCATCCGGCCTCCACTGGGGCACCACATTGGCCTGCCCCTCGGGGGTAAGGTGATGCCTCTCCAGAGTCTCCACATCCACCACCCAAATCTCGAATTGACCCGTCTCATCGGAGATGTAAGCCACCTTCTTCCCATCGGGGCTCCAATGGGGCGTCCAATCGAAGGCATCCGTGGGGGTCAGCCGCTTGAGGTGGGATCCATCTGCATCCATCACATAGAGGTCACCCTTTCCTGTCCGCTCCGAGACGAAAACGATGCGTTTGCCATCGGGGGACCACTCCGCATCCCCATCCAATGCCGGATGATCGGTCAGCCGCCTCTTGTTCGATCCATCCGCATCCATCACCCAGACATCCTGGTTGCCATCCCGGCAGCCCCAGTAAAGGATCTTCTTCCCATCCGGGCTCCAGGAAGGCCAGCCGGCGTCCTCATCGTCTCCGGTCAGTTGGCGCTTGTTCTTACCATTGGGATCCATCGTCCAAATGCTCCAATGTCCATTCGCATCCGAGTTGTAGGCAATCTTCCTCCCATCCGGGCTCCAGATGGCGCCCACCTCCCGGGCCTCGCTGTCGGTCAAGCGCTTGAGCGGGCTGCGAGATGGATCGACCATGGAGGCATCCACCTGCATTCGCAGAATGTCCCATCTTCCGCGTATGTCCGAGGAGAAGATCACCCACTTGCCATCGGGGCTCCAGTGAGGGTCCGTCTCTGCCGAAGGGGAGGTGGTCAGCCGCATCTGCTCCGACCCATCTGGATTCATCACCCAGAGATCCTGGTTGCCGGCCCTCTGACGGGAGAAGATAACCTTCTTTCCATCTGGACTCCAGCTAGGAGCCGTATCCTCGTCTGGCCCCTGGATGAGCGCCCTCTGGCCCGAGCCATCTGCGTTCATCACCCAGATATTCTTATTTCCCGAGCGGTCGGAGACGAAAACGATCTGATCCCCTTTTGGGCCGAAGACCGGATTCTCATTCTTTGCCCGGTCCTGGGTGAGCTGGGTCCATTTGCCCGTGGCAATCTCTAAAAGCCAGATTCCTTCATTGCCAGACCGATTAGACTGGAAGACGATCTTCTTCCCATCGGGAGACCATTTCGGCATAGTCTCTTCACTTGGCTCGTTGGTCAGTTGGGTCAACTCCTCGGTGGCTATTTCCATTATCCATATGTCGAAATTTCCTGAGCGATTCGATTGAAAGACAATAAATTTGCCATCTGGACTCCAATCCGGGGCCATGTCTATGGTAGGGCCGGAGAGGAGCGGAGTCCGATTCTTACCATTTGCATCCATGATCCAGAGATCCCAATCGTTCTGGAAGAGGTTGACGGAATAGACGATCCTCTTTCCGTCCGGGCTCCAGCCCCCCATCTTTTTGTTGAAGGGATACGGCAGAGCTGTGAGGAGCTGCCATCCGCCCGGGGGGCTGATCTGAATAGAGGAAAAGGGTTGCTCTCCCGGCCTCTCCGGCTTCTGGGGAGCAGTGGGATAGGGCATGCGGTGACAAGCCAGGCAGACAGCCCCTTTGTTGGCATCGATGATTTGTCGCCGAGATGGGAGCGGGAAGGGCACGGAGTCAGCCTCCAGCACTATATCCACTTTGGCGATCTCCTTGCTTTCCTTGCTTTCTTTCCTGGGCTCATCTTTTAGCTTCTCATAGGCTCCTGACTCCATGCGCAGGAGGAGAAGAGAACCCAGGATCCAGGCGATGAGGAAGAGGAAGATGAGTCGATGGCTTCTCATGAGCTACCTCCCGAATCGAGAGCATGATGGTTGGACGAATCGATCAAACAGGCACGCACAAGTTATCATTCCTCCCTACTTAAGTCAATACTCCTGTTAAGGACTCCTGTTAAGGAACGGAAAAAATGGTAAGAACTCACTCTTGGGGGAGTTGAGTATACAAAAAAGCGGGTCGGGGGTCAAGAAGAAAAGACTCCCAAATATGGGGGGCTTCACAGGAGGCGGATTAACGATGTCAACCATTCTTTCTCAAGAGAAATTCCCTTGGCTGCCGCTTTCCCGAACCTTTGCGCCCGGCCCACTAATTTGCCAAAGGGTCGCCAGCTAAGCGGATCATCTGAAATGGCAAAAAGTATATTTTCAAGAAAGAATTTGTGTTAGAATTCTTCTATCTTTACCCTCCTGGCCGAATATACAAAAGTGCGTGGTTTAAAAAGCACCCGAGAATGGAAAAATTTCCGGAGTGAAGGTCCCAAAGGGTAGATTAGGAGGATTCCAGCGGGCCTGCATTTATCCATCCCAATTTTCTTTATGAATGAGAAAGGAGAAAATAATGGTAGATTTTTTTGATCTCTTGGTGAAGCGGCGAGCCATCAGAGACTTTGAGAACAAGGAAGTCTCTCTGGAAACGATCAAGGAAATTATCAGGGATGGCTGTTTGGCTCCGAGCTCGGGAAACGGGCAGCCCTGGAGGTTCATCATCGTCAACAATAAGGAGTGGATCAGAAAGCTTTCCGATGAGAGCAAGAAGAACATTCTTTACTTCATCGATAAGAACCCGGATTCGCCCCTAAAAAGCTATGAAGCCCGCCTGAAAAACAAGAACTTCAACGTCTTTTATAATGCTCCCTGTCTAGTTTATATCGCCGCCCCCAAAGAAGTTAGGTCTGCCCAGGTTGATTGCGCTCTGGCCGCCTGTTACTTCATGTTCTCAGCAGCGGCGTTGGGCTTGGGCACCTGCTGGGTGGATTTAGGGTCGGAGATCAGAGACCCCGAGATCCTCGCCGAGATCGGGATGCCCTATGACTGCAAAATTGTCGCTCCCATCATCCTAGGTTATCCCAAAAGTATCCCCCCTTCGCCGACGAGGAACGAACCCCAGATTCTCAAGATCATTACCTGAAAAATTATTCTGCCGCGGAGAACACGGAGGTCACGAAACCCCGTGCTTCGGAGGTTAGAACCAAAGCCCAAGAACCAAAATTCAAAAGTGAAATTTAAATTATTGCCCTGTCTTCTCTGTACTACTAATTTTCGATTTCTTGAAATTTTGTTAAGCAAATTTGCCTGTCGTTATCGCCCTCACCCTCCCCTCTCCCCCGGACCCGGGGGAGAGGGATGGGGTGAGGGCGCATTAAGGTCCGTTATTTGGTTGCGGCTCTGCCGCGCTGTAATCTCTTTGGCAAAATGTTTTTGAGACGGGGGTCGTCATGAATAATGCCAGTTTAGAGGCGATCTTAGGCTTGTCCCGGAACTTTATGGAAAGCCGTATCTTGCTTTCCGCGGCAGAGCTGAAGCTTTTCACCCTCCTCACTCCTGACCCACTCTCCGCTCAGGAAGTTGCGAGCAGGATCGGAGCCAACCTGCGGGGATTAACCGTTCTCCTGGATGCCCTAACGGCCATGGCCCTTCTCGTCAAGGAGGAGGGAAAGTATTTATGTGCTCCCGCAGTATCGCCCTTTTTCTCCGCGGATTCTCCCCGTACAATTCTACCCATGGTCCTTCATATGGCCCACTTGTGGGAGAGATGGTCCACGCTTACAAAAACTGTTCAAGGCTCAAGCGTTCCAGGGAGACCCGTTTCCGCTTGTCGGGATGCGGGCGAACAGCAGGCCTTCATCGAGGCCATGCACGTCATCGCCGCACCGCAGGCTGCGCGGATTGTGGCCGCGGTTCATCCCGCATCATCGAGGGCCCTGATAGACGTCGGGGGCGCGTCGGGGACTTATACCCTGGCTTTTCTTCAGGCCGTACCTGAAATGAAGGCGACCCTTTTCGACCGGCCCGAGGTTGTCGAGATGGCCCGAAAACGTCTGGGCAAGGAAGGGATGCTGCACCGGGTCACCCTCGTTCCTGGAGATTTTTACCAGGACGAGCTTCCCCACGGCCACGACCTTGCTTTTCTCTCCGCCATCATTCACCAGAATAGCCCGGAACAAAACTTGAATCTTTTTAGCAAGGTGTTCCGGTCTCTGGGCCCAGGCGGACGGATTGTTATTCGGGATCACGTCATGGCGCCCGACCGGACCAGTCCGAAAGATGGGGCCATCTTCGCCGTGAATATGCTTCTGGGCACCGCTGGCGGAAGTACTTATACGTACGATGAGATTAAGGATGGCCTGACGCAAGCAGGGTTCATCGGCGTCCGCCTCCTCCAGGCAGGGCAACAGATGGATGCCTTAGTCGAGGCTTTTAAACCGTAAATTCCCCATCTTTCCCCGCTGAGGAAAAGGGGATGGAGAGGGAGCGAAAGGAGGCTTGAGATGGGAACGAAAAAAAGTTTGCAGGTAAAAACCTTCACGAATGAGCTAAAGATTTTTCAGACCATGAAAGAGCTGGCGACCTTAGATGAGCAGGTGAATCTTTTTATCGCCAAGAATGGGGTGAAAAAAGTGATCTCGGTCAGCGATACCACGACGACGGACCAGACCGGGGCCACGATTGGATTGATCCGCGTGTTGGCCTACGAGGCGTAAAAAAGAAAAAATCCCTTACTCGTAGTAAGGTAGATCCATCTAATAAGGGTACCCGTACCACCCGTAGGGATAACCCCACCAATAGGGATAGTAGGGGCTAGCAAGCTGCCGTTTTTCCCAGAGGTAAATTTCCTTGGCTAGAATAACCGGATAGGAATACTGCGTATCTCCCAAGGGGAGGACTTCTTTCCCACGCACCTCCCCCCCGACGGTGATTTCCCGTCCCTCCTTATAAATTTCTGGGTCCAGAAAGCCGGCAGATATAACTAAAAACCGTCCAGCGGAGCGATCTAAAGTCTGGGGTCTCTTTTCAAAGTCTAACTCTGTCTGCCTGACTTTCATCACCGTCTCATCTGTTTTGTTGACGGTCTCAATAATCACTCCTCCCCATAAGACGGTCTTCCCCACGTACCGCTGCGGATCCTGCTGAACAACCTGGTAGGTCAGGGATTCGTCAACCTGGCGCATGATTTCTATGGATAGAGGGGCGCACGAAGCGATCAACCCAACAAACCAGAGGATGAGCAAAAGCTTTCTTTTCAATGGATCACGCCTCCGATCCCGATGCCAATATGAAAGGAAGGTCCGAGGCCGTTTTCGGGCTCCCAAAGGTAATGTTCGCGGGGGAGCAGCACAGGGTAGGTGTACTCCATCTCCCTAAGAGGCAACACTTTTTTCCCCTGTACCTCCCCCAGAACCGTTATGCTCCTTCCCGCCGCATAGATGGCCGGGTCACGAAAATCTGCAAAGCGGATGAAAAAGCGCCCGTACGAAACGTCGGTGTCTCCCGGCTTTTGTTGCCAGTTTAATAGCTGTTGCAGAACTTCCACCCATGTTTCCCCCTCCTTGACGGTGGTGGCCACAATCCTTCCTCCCAGAAGTATCACTTTTCCCTTGTATTTTTCCGGATTTTTGAGCAACTCCTGAAAAGTGATCGCTGGATCTACTTCCCTGAGCGACTGTTTGGAGATCACCGGTGCACAGGCATAGAGCAAAGCAACCAGACTAAACGTCAATAAAATCTGCCTTCTCATTCTTTCCTCTTAAAGAAAAGGACTTTTTGCTGCCCAGAACATTTTTCCCGACAGCATCATGGCTCGTTCTGCTGGAAAACGCCCAATTTTGGGACGCTTCGCCCTGCCATGGGCCGTTTCCGGAAAAAGTATTCGCGCTCATCGCCCCCTCTTTGCCTTTTCAGCAACCTGCAAATAATTTATTATACCAAAATTTCAGTAACTTTACTTCCATCTATCCGAGTAATCACTCCACTCTTCCTTTGACATTTAGGCCGGATTAAAATAGTATTTTTAAGATTCATTCTTAATATTGCAAAAAGGCGCCCCTCATGCCTCGAGATATCCCAGTGGGTAATGGCAGCCCGGACTGCGGTTCTTCCCCGATGGGGCGAAGCCGCACAGAAGACTGGGTTGAGCAATGGTTTGCTCAAGGCGGCCACGCCATTCACGGCAGTTGGCCTTATCTCTTCATTGGGCAATATAGGGCCTCTGGTGATACCGGTGGTCTTCGGGCTACTCATCGATTTTACCGGTACCTTCCATGCTTCAGTTTTTTCTGTTGCGCCCCCTCCGGAATCACCTTTGTGCTGGGCTCAAGACTGAGTCAAGGGGTTAAGCTTTTTCAGAAACATCCGGAGCATCGTCAACGGGATTAAGTTCCTTTGCGGCGGAGGCAGAAATTCGGGTATGGAAAACCGTTGACCGATTCAATAAAATCATTTTCAGAAGGGGGATCATCATGGATGCCATCAGACCTGAATTGGCAGCCTTCGCGAGCGTCATGGAATCAAGGCTCAAAGAGAACGCCGACCGGGGAGATTGGAGGACTCTGAATTTTTATTACCTCGTTGCCGCCTTGACCTCTAACGTGGGTCAGTTGATCAGATCTTTTCAGGTGGACAAGCCCGATATCGTGCTGCGGTCAGCAGCGGACACAGCCAATTATGCCATGATGATCGCCGATCTCTATGGGGAATTGGCTAAAAGGAAAAAGTAAAGATCGTGGGGTTCTCCAGCCGGTCTGTTTCAAGAAACAACAGGAGTCCGCATTCCTATCGTTCAAATGACCGATTTCTTTCTTCTTAAACTCTTGCTCGCCTTCGTAGTTGGCAGTTCTATTGTCACCCTTTCCACTGTGGCGGCGGAAAAATTTGGCAGTAAAGTGGGTGGGTTTATTGGCGGCCTTCCCAGCACGGTGGCCATAACGTTATTTTTTATCGGGTTCGTACAGACTCCCCAGGTGGCCTCGGAAGCAACAAACATCATCCCCCTGGTCGTCGGATTTAATGGCTTGTTCTTGGTCATCTATGCTGTTCTGGCCAGATGGGGTTTCGCCACGGGATTCGCCGGAGCTTTATCGGTCTGGTTGTTTTTGTCGTTTTTGGCCGTAATTCTGGACGTACAGAGCTTTTGGTTTTCAATTTCTATATTCTTAATCCTTTTGATTGGATCGTATTCCTTCCTCGAAAAAAAGCTGAGGCTGAGATCGGGTGGCAAGGTGGAGGTTCGCATTACGCCCTCCCAAATCGCTTTCCGTGCCTTTTTCAGCGGCTCCATTGTGACGGCGGGGGTTTATTTAAGTAAAGTGGGAGGAATCATTTGGGGAGGGATCTTATCACCCTTCCCCGCAGTATTCATCACCACTTTGGTTATCACCTGGAAATCAAGGGGGGTGGAGTTCTCCCGGATGATTACAAAACCTTTGCTGATTAGCGGGATGGTAAACACAGTCGTATTCGCGGTGGCCGCGCGATATTTCTATCTTCTTTCCGGGCTGGTCCTGGGAACCATCCTGGCTTATGCGATTTCCGGGATCAGTGCCTACGGGACCTATGTTTTCATCAAAGCCAAAATGACTTAGCCTTAGATCCTATCGGTGAACCTGTTCCAATGAAAGGAAAGTAGCGAGCGGTCTTCCCCGCTTCTTAGGAAAAGAGGAGCGAGAGAATTTTGGAAAAGCGATCCCTCAAATTCACTCTTTTCTTGCCCAGAGAATCTCTTAAGGGGAACCGATGAGACTTTTTTTACTGATCTTTTTCCTGCTCTACGGCGGGCTGCATTACTATTTATTCCTAAAAGCCAGTGCCACTTTGGCTTTAGGAACGATGTCCAGTATTCTTCTGATCCTGGTCATGTTGTTCATGGTATTCACCCCGCTGATTGTGCATAGTTCTGAAAGACATGGATTTGCTTCTGCAGCCCGCCTGTTGTCTTTCGTTGGATATAGCTGGATGGGATTTGTTTTTCTATGGTTCTCTTTTTCTATCCTTATAGATTTTTATCGTCTGTTGATCTACGCCGGGAGGCTGATCGTTCCGGGCTTCTTCTCTCATCTCAATCCTTCTCCGCAGTATTCTTTTTTGCTCTCCTTCCTCCTTTCCCTGTCCATCGCCCTCTATGGCTATTTCGAGGCAAAGCAAATCCGCACCGAGAGGATTGCGTTGAAAAGCTCTAAAATTCCCAAAGAGGCCGGCAGGCTGAAGATCGCTCAGATATCGGATGTTCATCTGGGGATGATGGTTCGGGAAGAACGTCTCACCAGGATTCTAAAGGAAGTGAAAAAGGCAACCCCTGATATTTTTGTATCCACGGGCGACCTGGTGGATGGGCAGATTAACAACCTTTCTGGGCTGGCCGAAATCCTGAGAGAAATCAATCCCCGATATGGAAAATTTGCCATAACAGGAAATCATGAATTTTATGCGGGGCTTTCTCAGTCTCTGGTTTTCACCCAAAATGCCGGATTCTCCGTCCTGAGAGGACAGGGTCTAACCGTTGCCGGCCTCATCAATCTCGCCGGAGTGGACGACCCGGCTGGGCAAAGCTTCGGTCTTTTCAGGGGAGTCTCCGAAAAGGAATTGCTCCTCGGCCTGCCACGGGAGAAATTTACCTTGTTGCTCAAACACAGGCCGGATCTGGATAAAAGTGCTCTCGGGCTTTTTGATTTACAGATTTCCGGCCATACCCACCAAGGACAGATTTTTCCATTTCGCCTCATCACCCGGCTTTTTTACGCTTATGACGGCGGGTCCTTTCATCTCCCCAATCATTCTTATCTGCATGTAAGCAGGGGCTCAGGAACCTGGGGGCCTCCGATCCGTTTTTTAGCGCCCCCGGAAGTGACGATCTATGAATTGATTCATGAGGATCAGCCCTAAAGTCCCAAAATAGGAGGAACGCCCATGGCGAAACTGGACGAATTCACTTCTCTCGATGCGATGGCCCTGGCCGAGCTGGTACGGCGAAGGCAGGTTAAGCCGATCGAGCTCGTGGATGCTGCTATTGAGCTTATCGAGCGCCTCAACCCCACCCTCAACGCGGTGGTTACCCCGATGTATGAACAAGCTCGCATTGCGGCCGCCGGCAAACTTCCCGATGGCCCCTTTACCGGGGTACCCTTTCTGATCAAAGACCTGGGGGCTATGTATAGCGGAGTACGTATGACCATGGGTGCGGCAATTATGCGCAGCTTCGTACCTGATCATGACAATGAGCTGGTAGCGCGGCTGAAGCGCGCCGGCCTGATTATCCTTGGAAAGACCAACACGCCGGAGCTCGGCATTCTGCCAACCACAGAACCCCGCTTGTTTGGACCCACCCATAACCCCTGGGATCTAAGCCGCACCCCGGGTGGCTCCAGCGGGGGCTCGGCCGCTGCTGTAGCCGCCCGTTTGGTACCCATGGCCCATGCCAGCGATGGCGGCGGGTCTATTCGTATTCCGGCCTCGTGCTGCGGGATCCTCGGTCTCAAGCCCACCCGGGCGCGCAATCCCCTCGGACCTGATTTTGGTGACATTTTTGGCGGACTGGTGGTGGATCACGCTGTCACCCGCTCGGTTCGTGACGGCGCTGCTCTGCTCGACGCCACCGCAGGCCCTGATGTGGGAGATCCCTACTGGGCACCGCCTCCGGTGCGCCCATTCCTTCAAGAGGTGGGCGCTGACCCCGGAAGGCTGCGCATCGCTTTCACGACGACAGCAGCTACGGGTGTTAAAGTGCACCCGGAATGCGTCAGCGCGGTGCGCGATGCAGCGGCCCTATGCGCCAGCCTGGGACACGAGGTGATGGAGGCCGCCCCTTCGCTAAACGCGGAATTGGTGACCCACAGTTTTATGGTCTTGTGGTCGTCGGGTTTCGCCTGGAGCATAGACGGCATAGGCCTAGCAACGGGGCAGCCCCTCTCTCCAGACCAGTTTGAACCGCTCACCTGGGGTTTATATGAGATGGGACGCCAGCAAAGCGCATCAGCCTACCTGCTTTCTTTGACTTTTCTCCAGAGGGTCGCCAGGGACATCGCCCGCTTTTTCCTCAAGTACGATGTCTTGCTCACTCCCACCCTCAGTGAGCCTCCCGTACCGTTGGGCACTTTTGATTCGCCTCCGGAAGAGCCCCTGCGAGGTCTCCGCCGGGCAGAGGCCTTCGCTCCCTTCACGCCCATCTGCAACGCCACAGGGCAGCCGGCTATGTCAGTCCCCCTGTACTGGAATGCTGACGGGCTTCCTGTGGGGACTCATTTCATCGGTCGGTTTGGGGATGAAGCCACCCTGTTCCGTCTGGCCGCACAGCTTGAGGCCGCACGGCCATGGGCCGGCCGCCGTCCACCGGTATCAGCCTGAGCTGGCTGCCGGGGGGGGCTGTATCTTTTATTAAATTTCCTCATCTAAAAGACAGAGGATAGTAAGGGGGGAGAAGTGAAATTGTATTTCCCCTTTCCACCTATATTTGGGGATGTATCCTAAGACGAGAGTAGAGAGGAGGCGATAAACATGGCCGAGAAAGAATATAAGCAACTAAGCTGCCGAGATGCGGGGGCGGATTGTGATTTTCTGGTTCGAGCCGAGACCAAGGAAGAAGTCATGGCAGTGGCGGCAGGTCACGGTGCTCGTGTCCATGGGATGAAGGAAGTTACGCCCGAGTTGAAGAACAAGATGGAGTCCATTATTAAGACCGTGCGGGTCTAGCTTCGGGGGGTTGCCCAGGGAGGAGACTCAGATAATCGGGTCTCTTTTCCTGGGAACGGTTTGGGTTTAAGGGGAAAGTTTGGGTGAAAACTAAGCCTAAGCTTGTAGGGGATTGCGCAGGGTACCGATCCCCTCGATGCTCACTTCGACTACGTCCCCCGGTTTTATCGCGCCGATCCCTTTGGGAGTTCCTGTGCTGATGATGTCTCCCGGGAAGAGAGTCATACATTGGGAGAGGTAGTGGACCAAAAAGGGCACGGAAAAAACTAGATTTCTGGTGTGGCCCTCTTGTACCTTTTTTCCGTTCAGAAAAGTCCGAACAATAAGCTGGGAAGGATCAAGGCCGGTGGCAATGCATGGACCGAAGGGAGCGAAGGAATCGAACCCCTTGGAACGGGTGAGCTGGCCCTGAACTTTGGTCAGCACCCGTTCGGTTACGTCGTTAAAGCAGGTGTATCCCAGAACATGGTCCAGGGCTTCCTCTGGAGAGACATCTTTCACCCGATTTTTGATGACCAGGGCTAACTCCCCTTCGTAGTCCACTCGTTGGGCGACCCTGGGGTAAAGGATCGGGTCCTCCGGCCCGATGACTGCGGAAAGAGGTTTGATGAAATGGCTGGGAAATTTGGGGATCTCATCGCCGAGTTCCTCGATATGATCCCGAAAATTCAAGCCGACGCACAAGATCTTCGAAGGTTCGGCAGGCGGAAGAAGACGTACTTCCGAAATTTTATGCTTCGAAGAAGTGGTCTCAAATTTTCCGAAGATGGAGCCGGAGATCTCCCGAATGAAAGCATCTTCCCAGATTCCGTAACTTGCCCGTTCCCCAATTTGATAGCGTACAAATTTCATCTTCGCTCCCTCCTTTGAAGTGCAACGCAATCGCTTCCCTTGTCACATTCAGTCCCTACTCTGATTCCAATATAAAGATGGGACTTCCAGGTTCGATTTTTACTCGTCCCCTTTCTTCCTTAAAAGCAGGTCTATCCTCACATCATCAACCCTTTGTATGAAGGTGAGGTATTGGGGCTTATTTATTTCATTGTAACATACCCTAGGACAAAAATCTTCTGCCTCTTGCCGAACAATGATTGCTGTATCGCCCGAGCGAAACCCCTCGCTCCGGTCGGGTTCGATCATCGATATTGTGATTAATTCCGAATCGGTTTAAAATGTCTGAAAACCTTTATCCTGCAAAGACTGGGAGCCCGTCGGAGACACGAAGGGGACTGAGTAATATGGGTTTGGCTAGAGACGACCTTAAGGATTTGAGATACGCCAGAGATCTTCTGGAAAATCCCGGTTTAGCTGCCAAAATTGCCAATCGCTTTGGGACTCCGATCGAGAAGGGGTTTAAGCTTCTTCCCGTAGGGTGGTCCGAGGCCGTACTCGAAGCCACCCGAGTCGCCTTGCGCAAAGTTTTAGACTTGGCCGTGATTACCCTGAACGAAAAAACGGATACCCCGTCTACCGATTGGATCCATAAAATAATGGTTGCGACCACCGGGGCCGCAGGCGGTGCCTTCGGCCTGATGGCCCTTTCGGTGGAATTGCCCCTTTCCACGATGATCATGTTCCGTTCCGTCGCCGACATAGCCCGAAGCGAGGGAGAAGAGATTAGAAGTATATACACAAAATTGGCCTGCTTAGAGGTCTTTGCCCTAGGAGGGAAATCTTCAAAGGACGACGCCACGGAAACCGGATATTTCGCAGTCCGGATGGCTCTGGCTTCTGCGCTGTCCAAGGCGATAAATTATATCGCCCAAAAGGGCCTGATGGAGGAAGGCGCCCCCGTGCTTGTCGGACTCATCACGAAGATCGCCAGCCGATTTAGCGTAGTGGTTTCAGAGAAAGTCGCCGCCCAGGCCGTGCCCATCGTAGGTGCAGTCGGCGGAGCTCTCGTCAATACGATCTTTATGGATCACTTCCAGGACATCGCCCGCGGCCATTTTATCATCCGTAGACTCGAAAGGTTTTATGGCCCGAAGGAGGTTCAACGTCAATATGAGAGCCTTTAGGGAATGCCCAGTTACCTGAACAGAGCCTTCCGACCGACGACCTCTTGCTTTATGGACCACCTCTGGACAGCCTCAATGACCTCCTCCGGTTGGTCGCAAACTCTTAGATTATGAAAATCTTCTTCAGAAACGAACCCTTTGGCCAAGATTGAATCCTTCAGCCAATCCAGAAACCCCCCCCAGTATTCGCTATTGAACAAGATCACCGGAAAAGGTCTTATTTTATGAGTCTGCATCAGAGTCAGCACCTCGGTAAGCTCGTCGAGCGTGCCCAGGCCCCCTGGCATAATGATAAAAGCTATGGCATACTTCACGAGCATTACTTTGCGAACAAAGAAATGATTAAACGTGATGGTCTTTGTGGAGTAAGGATTACAAGCTTGCTCCTGGGGTAATTCAATATTCAGTCCCACAGATGTCACCCCCGCTGCCAGCGCTCCCTTATTGGCTGCCTCCATGACCCCAGGCCCCCCGCCAGTTATGATGGAAAAGCCCAGCTCCCCAAGTCGACGGGTAATCTCCTCTGTCTGAACGTACAGTGGATCCCCGGGATGAATGCGAGCTGAACCGTATATAGTTACGGCCGGCCCGATTCCCGAAAGTTTATCAAAGCCCTCCACCAGTTCCCCGATGATCCGGAACATGCGCCAGGATTCTCCCTTGGCCAAATCGTTTATCTCATACTCCAGTTGCATATAACCCTCCTCAAGAGGCAATGTCTCTTAATATCCAAGTCCTGGAAAGAGAATAAGAGGAGCCATCAGTCCTGTCAAGTTCAAATTGACATTTGAACATGGGACCCCCAGCATTCCTCGTTTTATTGCTCCCGATCCAAACGCAGGTTAGGAATATGCCTATGAAGGATATTGCCTGCATACTGAAGACTGGATGACCTGACGAGAAACTCAGAGAGAGGATAACGCCGGTGAGGTCCAATTTAAAGAGGAAATACCTTGGGGGAATGATCGGCAGTGCCCTGGGCGCGATGGCTTGTGCCATCTCGGGGGCCTATCTGGGCATCGATGCCATTCCGGTGGCCTGGCAGGAAAAACTCGAAAATCGAGCTTATATAAAAGGGCCGGCAACAGGACCGGACCAAAGCTGACTTGAAAATAGGATCATTCCCCTAATCGGCGTCCAGGCGCAGGGACATCCTTTTTCCTCCGATCTCGAGGGTGGTCTTGGAATAAGTGCTTTTCCGGATGATCTTACCGTCTTGGAAGTGGATGACATCAAGACCGCGTCTCCGCTCGGGCTTTCCTTCGTATCCTTTTTCTTTAGATGGCCAGTCAAGATACCACTGGTAAAGAACCTTCTGCTCGATCTCATCGATAAAGATGTCCTCCCCGGTGAATCGAAAGCCCCGATGGTCTTCAAACCAAGGTTTCCATGCTCCGTGTAAGGCCTGCTTGCCCTGAACTTTTGCACCCGTCCAGTTTTCGAAGAGGATATCCTCATGAAAAAGCCCCATGACGCCATTGAGGTCATGTTGATCCCAGGCCTGATTCCATCGTGTCAACGATTCTATGATTTCCTTCCGAGAAAGCATGATCCACCTCCCTCTTGGCTAACAATAAGAAGGTCAACTCGGCTCAACCGACTCTTATAAACACCTCATTTCTCACATTAGATTAGCAAAAATTGCCGATGCGAGTCCATTCGTAATATCATAATTTGTACAAAATTAGGCTTGGGAATTGTACAGAAGTGAACAAATTCTTTCCCTTTTTACCTATCAAAAAGCCCAAACCATACAGCGAAGAGGCTTTTTCCCGTATGGGCAGAAAAAGGAAGAACGAAATTTATTAAAAAAATCAACAATTAAAATCCGTCCGGGCCATCAGGAAAGCTCCCATCCCAAAATTTTCATCATCTATCTTGCAGCCTTAAATCCGATTGCGGCATAGGAATTGCTGGAATATCTGTTTTTGAATAAAGAATCAAAGGTTAGACTATTTTCACAACTCATATTCATTTTCGGCGGTTCAGGAGATTGGCGAACGAAGATTATACAGTCCTGATTCTTTCTCAGCAGTCTTCGGAAATCAAAAAGTTAAGGCTTCCTCCGTTCACCCTGAAGATGGCGGCAGCTCTGGGGGGGATCTTGACCTTTCTCGGGGCTTTCATCATCTACGACTACACGGCAAACAAGCAGGAATTTGGGGACCCGACCCGACTCCGCGCTGAAATCCATGCCCGTAATTTAGCAATCCGCGCTTTTGGGGAAAAAGTAGCCCTCTTGGAAGAAAGACTGACCCATCTCAAAAATATGGAAAAGCAGACCAAGCTGACCCTTTATGAAGTAGACGAACTAAAAAAACTAAGGAAAGATTCTCAGGTGGTTCGCCGAAAGGGGAACTCCCTGGGAACGAAAGATGCGCTTCAGGAGGCAGCCTGTTTCCGGGAAGAACAAATATGCTTTTTCGAGAGCGAGCGGCCCCCCCTGCTTAGCCGCCTCCAACATGACCTGCTTGTACTGCGCAAAGAAGCTTTTCGAGCAGAGCAACATCTGAAGGGGCTCCAGCAATTCCTCCAGAGCAAAAAGGCGATTCTCCTGGCCACTCCTTTCCTCTGGCCTGTTTGGGGCCAGATCACTTCGAAGTTCGGGGACACCCGCTTATCCGCCTATTCAGGGGGTACGAGACCGCATAAGGGAGTCGACATCGCTGCGCCACGAGGAACTCCCATTGTCGCCCCCTCAGATGGGGTGGTCAGTTTCGTCGGCCAGGAATTAGACGTCGGACGCCTGATCTTCATCGATCATGGTCACGGGTTTACCACCATGTACGGCCATTTGAATAAAGCTTTTGTCCACCGAGGCGATAAAGTCAGAAAAGGGCAAACCATCGGAGCCGTAGGCGCGTCAGGCAAATGCACAGGGCCTCACCTCCACTACGAAGTGCGCCTCCAGGGCAAACATGTCAACCCCGCTTTCTATCTCAACCAAGCTCCATGAACCCCTTTTGCCGTGCCGTTCTTTTTTTCCTACTCAAATGATTCTGGATTTAGCGAGATTTTCTAAAGCGCTAAGAATCATCTCCTCCCAATTTTAAGGGCCCCATTCTTTTTGCCTGAAACAAGGTTACAAATAAAACTAACTTAAAACAATGAAGCTCGACGCATTGGACAGGGCCGGGAGTCTAGCCTCTACGAGGCGGCATTCCCCTTTAACCCGATTCCCTCTGCGACTTCTTGCATTCCTTTTATGGTATCTTCGATAAGTTCGTCAATTCCAACTTGCAGCAGCTCCGCGCCTTTTTCGATAATGGACCTGTCCACGCCTGCGGCAAACCTTTTGTCGTTCCATTTCTTTCTTACTGACTTCACGTTTACATCCATTACGCTTTTAGAGGGGCGAACTAAAGCCGTTGTTACCACAAGCCCAGTAAGCTCATCGATGGCATATAGGACCTTTTCCAGTTCAGTCTGGGGTACTACCTCTGAGCATATACCCCATCCGTGAGAAACGGCGGCACGGATATACTCCTCCGGCCAAGCATTTCCTTCGAGGATTTCTTTCGTTTTAGAGCAGTGCTGGTCGGGGAACTTTTCATAATCGAGATCATGAATGAGGCCGATGATTCCCCACTTTTCCACGTCCTCGCCGCGTTTTCTCGCCATGTAGCGCATGACTCCTTCGACGGCATAAGCATGCTTGCGCAAGCTATCGCTCTCGTTATATTGGTGCAGAAGTTCTAACGCCTCTTTGCGAGTTGGCACTTTTCGTTCCATCGTCATATCCCCTCCCCGATCATTTAAAATGTCGTGTATTTCTTAACATCGCACGCCAAGTTTATCAGGCTCTAGTGCCCGTCCAGGTTCATCAAAAAAAGATCCTCTTCCCTATCGATCAATTTAGCATAGATTGTAAAGCGTGGAGGCAAATTTTCTTATTGATATTTGAATGAGTTTGGGATATTTTTCAATAAATATTGGCAGGGTCCGTTCAGTCTTTCTCCAGGCATTTAACGGAGGACCAAAATGGGGCGAAAAAAAACCGCTTCCAAAACTGAGGCGGGTTTTTTCCAGAGATTCTCATGGGTCTCCTGTGCCCTGATCACAAAGCTTCAGATAGACAGGTAGAGGTGCGCACATGGAAAAAGAGAGCATCCTTAGGGAATTGCAAAAAATCGTGGGGAGTCAGAATGTCCTGTGGAAGGATGTGGATCTGGCCGTCTATGAGTATGATGCCGGATTGGACAGGGGCAAACCTCGCTTTGTGGTTTTTACCCGCACGGCGGAGGAAGTCGCGAACATCGTCAAATTCCTTTATCAAGAAGGGATCAGCTATGTGGCCCGGGGTTCAGGAACGAATCTCAGCGGTGGCACGGTGCCCTTAAACGGCGGTGTCGTGATCGAACTCTCCAGGATGAATAAGATTCTGGAGATGGATCTCCCAAACGAAAGGGCGCTGGTGGAGCCGGGGGTTTACAACTTGACCCTGCAAAATGCCCTGGCACCCCTGGGATACTATTATGCCCCGGATCCTGCCAGCCAGAAGGTTTCCACAATGGGCGGAAATTTGGGGGAGAACGCGGGTGGACCCCACTGTCTCAAGTATGGAGTGACCAGCAACCACGTGCTCGGGGCAGAAGTGGTTTTGCCCAATGGCGAGAAGATCTGGCTGGGAAGCAAATCCGTCGATCCCCCGGGCCCGGACCTGCTGGGTCTGTTTAACGGATCGGAGGGCACGCTGGGGATTGCCACAAAAATCCTCGTGCGCATCATGCGGGCACCTGAACGGGTCTTGACGATGCTGGCGATCTTTAAGTCCGTTGAAGATGCGGGTCAGACCGTTTCCGACATCATCGGAGAGGGGATCATTCCGGCGACCCTGGAGATCATGGATAACCTTGTCATTCGGGCCGTCGAGGAATCTGTTCACGCCGGGTACCCGATGGATGCCGAAGCGGTCCTCATCATCGAACTGGACGGCCTCACCGATGGCATGGATGAGCAGGTCCAAAAAATTCTGGAAATCTGTCAAAAGAATGGAGTGGTTAACGCCAGACGGGCGAAGGATGCCTCCGAACGGGCGGATTTGTGGGCGGGGCGGAGAGGCGCTTTCGGAGCGGTGGCCCGGCTCAGGCCCTCATTTCTCGTGTGTGATGGGACCGTTCCGCGAACGAAACTTCCTGCAGCCTTGGCGGCGGTGAAGAAGGTCGCGGAGAAATACAACCTCTCCATCGGGAATGTCTTTCATGCCGGCGACGGTAACCTCCATCCTCTGATTATGTTCGACGAACGGGATGCCGGCGAGCTGGCACGGGTGCACAAGGCAGGGAGCGAGATCCTCAAGGTTTGTGTCGATCTGGGAGGGACCATAAGCGGGGAACACGGCATCGGCACGGAAAAGCTGGTCGAGATGTCCCTGATCTTCAGAGAATCTGACATCGACATCATACGCAGCATTAAGGCGGCCCTTGACCCGAAAGGGCTTTGCAATCCCGGGAAGCTGATTCCTCCGGCCGCCAAAGCGATGGCCGATTCCGGGACCGTTTAAAAAGAGAGGAGGAGATAGATTGGCCTCAAACACCGAATTATTAGCAAAGTCCGCGGGCGAAACTGGGGCCGTGTCTTCAGCGATTCAGGAACTGGATTTCCTGGGTGTACAAGCGAAACGCACCGAAATGCCAGGCACAGAGCGCGAAGCCCAACGAATATTAGCCCAGGCTTTTCAAGAAAAGAAGACGGTTCTTCCCTATGGCGGTGGCACAGCGATGGGTGTGGGGTTGCTCCCGGGAACCGTGGATATCGCCTTGGCCATGACCGGAATGAACCGGGTGTTGGCGTTTGACCCTCAGAACTTGAACATGGCAGTCCTGGGAGGCATGACGCTTGACGCCATTAACGATTACCTGGCTGGACAGGGAAAAGGGTTTTTCCTTCCTTTAGATCCACCGCTGTCTCATCGGGCTACTATGGGCGGGGTTTATGTTACCAATGCCAGTGGTTCCTCGAGGCTTCGCTATGGAACCGTCAGGGACCAGGTTCTCGGCGTGCGCGGGGCTGATGCGCGGGGGCGGGAGGTGGGTTTCGGGGGAAAGACAGTCAAAAACGTGTCGGGCTACGACCTGACCAAGTTTTTCATAGGATCGGCCGGAAGCTTGTGCCTGATTACGAGTATATCCTTTCGTGTTCTCCCCCTACCGGATGCCTCCTCGCTCTGTGACCTGATCTTCGGTAGACTGGAAGAGCTGGAGAAATTCCTTACAGCTCTGCGCTCTTCGATTCTGGTCCCCTCCGCTGTTGTGCTTACCGGTCCCGCTCCGAAACCCGGCCTTCCTGACCCGGGCGGTTTGCAGTTCCGGGTGTTGATTAGTTTTGAGGGTCACTGCCAGGCCGTTGAACGCCAGAACAATGATTTGCTAAGCCTGGCCCGGGAGTCCGGCGGAACCGGAGGGGCGAAGACAGGGCGGGACAATATGGTGAAAAGCCTGCGGGCGGCCGTTGATCCAGATGGATTGACCCGGGATCTGCTGGCCCTGAAAGTCTCAGTGCCTATCGCCCAGGGCCCTCGCACCTATGTAGCCATCGGAAAATTGTCAAAGGAACAGGGCCTAGAGGCAAAGATCGCCCTTTTTGCCGGGAATGGGGTGATTTCCGTTTACCTAAAAGGGACCCATAAAGAAGGACTATCTCGCTTCATCGCGGGAGTAAAAGACATCGGCCAGGCCGCTGGCGGCTATTCCGCGCCGATCTGGGGGCATCGTACCTTGCTTTCCGGCTGGGGGCCGAGGGTGGAGCCGGCCTTACACCGGTATGTGTTGCAACCCCTGAAGGATAAACTGGACCCAACGGGCGTTTTTCCACCGATCATCTAAGATAGAAAGACCTGGGGTATACCATGAATCAGCCATTGCAAACAGTCTATGATGAAGTTTCCAAGTGTAACCGCTGTGGCTTTTGCCAGGCCCACTGTCCGATATTCGAAATTACAGGAGATGAGCGCAATGTGGCCCGGGGCCACAATGTGCACATCCGTAAGCTCGTGGAAGGAAGCCTGGAAATGAACCCGGACTTCAAAGATCCTCTCTTTGAATGCCTGCTATGCAAGGCCTGCGTGGCTAACTGCTTCCCCGCGGTGCGCACGGACAAAAACGTGATCGCGGGACGCGCCGAATACATGAAGCGCGTGGGCCAGCCGAAGGTTATGCATTTCCTTTTCCACCAGCTGCTCCCCGACCATGCCAAACTCTCCAAATATGTCCGGCTGGCTGCCCGGGGAAAAAACTCGGGGATGACCAAGATCGCCAGGGCCATGGGAATCCTGAAATGGTTCGGGAAAGATTTTGACAAGGTGGAGGGAATCGTTGAAAAAATTCCCAAGACCTTCTTCCGGGAGCAGGCGGCTTCTCTTAACTTAGAGCCCGCCCAGCCAAATCTGAAGGTGGCCTACTTCGTCGGATGCGGTTTCAACTTCGTACTACCCCAGGTCAGCGAGGCGACTCTGGCGGTGTTGGTCCACACGGGGGCAAAAGTCCAAATCGCCGACAACTGCTGCTGCGGTCTTCCAGCTTACGGCTACGGCGATCTGGAGGCAGCGCGGAAAATGGCCCGGATTAACATTGAGGTTCTGGAAAAGCTGGATGCGCCTGTGGTCGTCACAGAATGCGGCAGCTGCTCGTCTTTCCTCAAAGAATACACCCTTCTCTTCCAGGACGATCCGGACATGCTGGAGCGAGCCAAGGGCCTGGCAAAACGTGTGCGGGGATTCAGCGAGTTCCTCCAGGATCGAATGCCTGCCTCTATCCCCGCAAATGCGGTCTCAGGCAAGGTCACCTATCATGATCCCTGCCACATGAGCCGGTACCAGAGCGTGGTGAAGCAACCCCGAGCCTTGCTCAAAAAGATTCCCGGCTTGACCTATACGGAGCTGCCCGAAGCGGATCTTTGCTGTGGAGCGGCCGGCAGCTACAACGTTCTGCACTATGAGCAATCCATGAAGGTCCTCGACCGCAAGATGAAAAATTTGCAGAAAATAGGGGCAGATATCCTAACGACCGAGTGCCCCGGGTGCATCATCCAATTAAGCTATGGCGCCCGCCGCGCCGGCCTCCCCGTCAGGGTCATTCATATAAGCGAGCTTATCCAACAAGTCTTTCAAGGATCTTTATCCGCCATAGGGAAGTCTGACCCCAGATCCACATAAAATTCAGACGCAATGATGGGATATTGGGGATTGGAAAAAGATCTTTCCGTTATATTTACCTATGACGAAAAGGATTATAAGAAGATTGAAGACCTCGAGGTTCGAAAACCATGACATGCCTTAGCCCGAAAATCCCAAAACAATTCCCGAAACCAATCGGTAGTTTCCGTTACCAACGCCTCACCAGAATTCTCTTCGCCCAGTCTTGACGTCGCTCGGTAGTTTTCTTCAATAGCGTATTTCCGTACCCTGATCCCACCCTGCTGCAATAAGCATGCAAAGAAAATAGGCCTGACCCCGCTCGTGTTTTCCTGAAATCCGGGTTCGTTTTGCGAAGAACGATAAGGGATTATTACCGTCCTGGGGTGGATGGATATTTTATTGCTTTCGATGGAAAAACCAAGGATTAGTATAAAAGGATCATCTCCGAAATAGTTGGCAAGAGCTTGGAGAATTTTAAGAGAGAAATAACGTTAATCCTGAAAGCTATATTTAAAGGGGACGATTCTATTTATTGCAGTCCTCAATTTCGGAAAATAGAACCGTCCCGATTTTCCACTCCCTGCCGTCGAACTGACTCAATTTTTAAGTCAGCTTCTGGCCATTAGCCTCTTGCCACTGTACCGGCTTTCCTTTTCTGCCGCTCTAATTACTGTTCTTTCCCTTCGATGATTTGAATAAAATCCACCTCCATATGCTGGTGATGTTCCACACTACTGGGTAATACCCCCAGCACGCTTAATTGCTGAATGAAGTCGATACTCTGCAAATAGAAAGGCCCTTCAGGAATGACAATCCCCCAACCCTGAAACATTTTATGGATATTATCCAAGATCGCAACTCCAAGAGGAAAGGTGTAATAAGCAGTGGTGGGATTCCAGTACACCATCTGTTCCTCCTGGGATATTTGCAGAACCAGACCTTGATTGAAATACAACCACAAACCTTGCCACTGATTGGTTTCCCCCGGCGGCGCAGGAGGAATCTGGTTTATAGACAGGGCGTCTATCTTATACATCAAATAGGTGTTGGGGGTTACAAGGATGGGCAAAATGTCTTTAAACTGACCATTACAACAAAGCATACTCACTGCGGACTCATTGACCCGAGCCTCACCCTCGCCCTTAAACCTTATGTTGTCTTTGATAAGGGTGTCCCCTACGATGACGTTACCCGTACTTCCATTATCAGGGTTTTGATTGTCTAGATTAAAGCCTGTATGGCCCCAGGCGTGATTCCCAGTAAGGCCATTATCCCACTCTTCATTGAATACGACCTCTCCTGGGCTAAAAGCTTTGCCCACCACCGCGCCGACTTCGTTTCCCAGGGTTCCCTGAAATGCAAGCATAAACTTTATGGAATCATATTCTTTCTTGGGGAGCGGGGGATAGATCATAAAGTCAACCAGCATCTCACCCCACTCCATTGTCCCATCCGCCTTCTTACTCGCCCCTTTAAGTTCGATACAGGGAACGACAGCAGAACCATCGAGACCCCTAAAGCTTTTTTTAAAAGATACATCAATCCATTAACTTATATAAAAAAGTAGGGCCAGGGGGAGTTACGGGAAACGAGTGAGAAACCCGTCATGAAAGAATTTACTAAAAGAGATAATTTTGTTCTTGACATTTTATTTTGTAGGTTTATAATGCATACGGAATAAAAGGACCAGTGTAATACATCCTCTTGCGTGGAGCGGGGTGGATTATGAAGAGAATATGGAATAAATTAATTTTCCTGCTGTTTGGAATTCTTTCGCTCATTGGAATTAGCATCTCACCTTCCTTATCCGCAACGCGGTACACCCAGCAGATTACAGAGGTCAAAAAAACAACCCCACTTTTTTTGCAGCTCGGTAGTGATATGGGTTCCAGACTGGATAACCAAGGGACTTCATTTGCCCAGCATGAATCTCATTATTCCCACACGTCTCACTATTCTCATTCTTCTCATTACTCTCATTACTCCCGCTACTAGTTTTAAGGAAGGGGGGGCAACGTAATCTGCCAATTCAACCTCTGATGCAGGGCTGAATTGTTACAATTTTCCATCGTATCTGATTTGTAACCCACCAGGAAAGAGGGAATTGCGATCTAAATCAGCCAGCTAGAGTGGGCACTTGATTTCTGCCGATTTGGAAAACATTGTGACAGACATGAATGGTTGTTATGAAAGAGCAAAGCAAAACGTTAGAAATACGAGTTAGTAAAGCCCTCTATGATAGAGAAGCTATTATCGCGGCTGCTTACGCACTATCTGGGTTGTGCGGAATCAAAATCGAACCTGCATCTGAGCAGTTTTTAAAAGTGTCATTAGAACCACTTGAACCCCATAATGATTTAGACCTTTCGGAGTTGGAGCATAAGTTTACGAATGAGCTAATTGATCAACAACTGAGAATTGATCTTGAGAGACGATATGGCCCAATTCGCCAGCTGATTGTACAACATGCCTTCTCTCCCCTTGAAAATCTCAAGGCCGAGGTCAAGAAAATTGTCGGTCGTGAGTAGCCGCTATCTGCTCTTACCCTTCCGATTCTGCCGTTTCCCTGGTAAGCCAGTTCTTTTGGTTAACGAAGTGGGCGAATACATTTTTTTAGATACAGAAGCTTTCGAGAGGATTATCTCTTACCGTCTTGACCGCAGTGAACCGATATTTCTGGACTTGAAGGGTAAGCACATCCTCACGGACACGGCTGTCACGCCCGTAATCAACCTCCTTTCTACCAAATATAGGACGAAAAAAGCCTTTCTAAAAACCTTTACTGCTCTTCATATGATTGTCGTAACACTTCGTTGTAACCACCACTGTAACTACTGTCATGCTTCAAGCCAAGCAGCAGATAGACGCCATTGGGATATGAACCAAGAGACAGCGGAAAATGTGGTCCGAATTATAATGGAAACACCATCTCCGGTAGTCAAAATAGAATTTCAAGGAGGGGAACCACTTCTTAATTTCGAGATCGTAAAAACTATTGTCCGGGAAGCAAAAAGGATCAATCGACGAAAGGGTAAAGATCTCTCTTTTGTGCTCTGCACTAATCTTACCCTCCTCGATAAGCCTACCTTGACATTCCTCAAGAAAGAAAAAATCCTGGTTTCCACGTCGCTAGATGGACCTAAGGAAATCCATGATCGGCACAGGATTATGCGAGAGGGAGGAAGTAGTTATGATGAATTCATCCATAAACTTAATTACTGCAAGAGTGTATTGGGTCATGAAAGTGTGTCTGCTCTTATGACTGCTACCAAAGATAGCCTTCCTAACATACAGTCGATTATAGATGAATATGTCAGACTCAATTTTCAGGGCATCTTTTTGCGAAGCCTTAATCCTTACGGTTATGCACGTACTGAGGCAAATAGGAAAATCTTAGAATATCAAATGGATGAGTTCGTTGAGGCATATAAAAAAGCCTTACTCTATATAATTAAGGTCAACCAAGAAGGAAGGCGTCTTGTCGAAAATTACGCCACTGTGCTTCTAACAAAAATTCTTACTCCATTTTCCACGGGCTTTGTGGACTTACAATCTCCCACAGGGGCAGGGATAAGTGGGGCGGTATATAACCATAATGGGGATGTTTATCCTTCTGATGAATCCAGGATGCTGGCCCAGATGGGTGATCGACGATTCTTTATGGGTAATGTAAATAGGGATTCATACCTATCCATTTTCAAATCTAATGTGCTACATGAACTGATTAAAACTTCCTGTGTAGAAACGCTACCCGGTTGCCATTCATGCGCTCTGCAAACCTATTGTGGCGCCGATCCCGTAAGGAATTATGCTACCCAAGGGAACTTAGTCGGGCACCGCCCAACGAGTGATTTCTGTTTCAAACATAGGGAGATAATCAGTTTTTTGTTGGACCTCATCGAGCAGGATAATCCAGATACTATTGACGTTTTCTGGTCATGGATAACTAACCGATCCCTCGCTGAGGTAAAAGGTAGGAACCAATGAGAGAGTTTACCGGGAAGCCAGTGGGCATACTCAAGCCAATTATGGGGATGGTTACTACAAAGTCGTCCGCCAGGAGGGCACAGCAAGTGCTTTTAGTGTTCCAGCCACGCAATATAGCCCGAAGGCTATTTTCCCGTGTCTCACCTAGTCGTTACACGGCGGCCTGTATGATTTCTGATCACGGTGGCCTCCCCTTACAAAAGAACATCCCCCATTTGCTCGATTTGTCAGAGGATAATCTCTTTCAATTGCACGATGGCGACATCGTTAAAATAGAGCCCAGCGGCAGGGTGACTGTGGTTTATGAAGCTAATTCCTTACACAATACTATATTTTTTACGAACATCTGCAATTGCTCATGCGTCATGTGCTCACAGCCTCCGGCCAAGGATTCAGAGGACCTCTTGGAGCAGAACCTGATGCTCATTTCCCTACTGGAAAGGCGCAAGGAAAGACATTTGGGGATAACCGGAGGAGAACCTACTATATTAGCTGAAAACCTTATAAAGTTTATCCAGACGTGCAGGGCGGAATTGCCCAAAACGTCACTAACTTTACTTACCAATGGTAGAAAACTCCAAGATTTCGAGTTCGCCAGGGCGCTTGTACTTTCTGGATACCCCCGCTTGTTTATGGAGATACCAGTATATGGAGACAATGATACGGAACATGATTCCATAATGGGTGCAAGTGGGAGCTTCTACGAGACCATACAAGGTCTCCACAACCTTGCACTCTTAAGTCAACCAGTGGGCCTGCGAACAGTACTCCACAGCATGACCATAAAACGCTTGTGCCAGTACGCCGAATTTGTCTATCGTAACTTACCATTTGTTGTCCAAGTGGCATTCATGGGAATGGAAACTACCGGAGCAGCTAAGGCGAATCTGGATTGTTTATGGGTAGATCCATATGATTATCGCCATCAACTCGAGTCTGCTGTCAGGTATCTCAATCAAAGAAAGGTGCCAGTTTCAATCTATAATCATCAACTCTGTACGCTACCTAAAGATTTATGGCCATTTGCCAGGCGGTCCATTAGTACCTGGAAAGAAACTTTCCTGCCACTTTGCGATGAATGCTACGTGAAGAACTTCTGTTGTGGTATTTTTGGCACGGGCGGAAGGCCTAGCGCCTTTCTCCGTCCCCTTTTCAAGAATGAGCTGCCGAAAGCGTGGCAAGATAACTAGCCATTTTTTATAGCAGTAATTTACAAATTCCGGGCAAATAAATAGTCTTTTCCAAGTATAGACCAAAGAAAAATAAACAAATGAGGCCGATTGGCGGTAAAACTCCAGGAAAACCGAAAGGCTATATAGATGGCAGAGAAACTCGACCGCAAAGAAATAGTCAGCTTTGAGGAGCTTCTGCTAAGCAATGTTATTGAGCAGGAGGCCTTGGTCAATTTGCTGGAAGCCAAAGGAGTTATCACAAAAGCCGGCCTGCTCGAAGAAATTAAGAATCTCCGAAATAAGCGCAGAAAACTGAGAAAAGAATGATAATAAAGGCCTAAGAGGCAATGGAGCTGGATAAGGTTTTTACTGAAGTTGAAATTGAAACCCCGTATTTAGAAAACACCCTCAAGAAGGTGCTTTCAATCATCAATGGGTATATGGATATTTATACCAACGGATTTGGCTCAATTCACGAAGGTCGAATTTTCGGGAATGAAGGGGTGGTTAGCGAGGCGGGGGATATTTATTTAGACTCAAAACAATTGCAGAGGCATGACGATGATGTGGCGATGGCGATCATTGCCCACGAGCTTGCTCATTATTATCTTGGCCATCACATTAAGTCGGGTAGGGAAGCAGAAAACGAGAAAGATGCTGATGACCTTGCAAAACAATGGGGTTTCAATATTGATAAGATGCGACAAATATTTAGATTAAGAGGTGTCCAAATAGTTGGCTTGGAGAAAGAATGAGACAAAGATGAAGGCTACAAGAAATCATTTTTTGCGGCTGCTTTTAGCTTTTTTCATACTGCTCTTTTTCCTACCACTTCAGGCCCAGGAAAAACCGACTCCATGCCCCTCGTTGTCCGTATACTTTTCGCCCAGTCGTGGAAGCACAGAAGCCATCATTAAGGAATTGGATAATTCTAAAACCTCCGTCCTGGTTCAGGCATTCTCCTTTACCTCTGCTCCTATCGCTAAGGCCCTGCTGAATGCCCACAAACGAGGGGTTAAGGTCGAAATTATTCTGGACAAAAGCCAAAAGCGGGAGAAATATACTGCCGCTGATTTCTTCGCTAACTCCGGTATTCCGACCAAGATAGACGCAGCCCATGCCAAGGCTCATAACAAGGTGATGGTTATTGACGGGGCGACCGTCATCACAGGATCATTCAACTTTACGCGTGCAGCAGAAGAGAAAAACGCCGAGAATCTTCTCATCATCAGGGACAAAGCACTGGCCGAGAAGTATACTAAAAACTGGCAGGACCATGCGGGGCATTCAGAGCAGTATGCTGGAAGGGCGCGATAAGAGTCATGAAAGATGGGACTTAATACGACTGAAAATAATAGGGCGCATTATCAAGTTCTTCCTGAAGGAGTGATTTTGGTATTTTCTTTCAGAATACAATAATTCAAAGAGAAATCATTAGCTTTGACCGAAGAATAAATGGACTGGGGGGCAATTTCCCCTTGACGACCCATTCCCAGGAGAGCATTTTTTAGGCATGCGATTCGACATCTTTTCGATTAACCCATCAAGCTAACCTTTAACCTTCTGGAGGATGTAATTAAAAATAGTTAATTTGCTCGAGGTGGATTTTTGAATAATTATTTTAGTCCTTTATTAATTTTCGGAATGTCCCATTTTAAGGTAGTATTTTTCTCTTGACAAGGTTTTTGGGATTTGGTAAGATGTCCTATAAGGAGGTAGAGATAAATGGACATCACAGAAATCTATGAATTGTATCCTACCCATGATGATTGCCTCGATCACCTTGAAAAAGTTAGGTGGCATGGCACCCCGAAATGTCCTTACTGTCAATCAAGCAGAACCAGCCCTCTCCCAAAGGAAAAAAGACATCATTGTAATGCTTGTAATACCACATTTAGTGTTACTGTCAAGACCATCTTTCATCATACCCATTTACCTCTTCAAAAATGGTTTCTGGCTGTTTGCTTAACGCTGAATGCTAAAAAGGGCGTAGCCGCTAGGCAAATGGCCCGTCACGTTCACGCTAATAAAGATACGGCTTGGCGGATCAACATGAAGATCCGAGAGGCAATGTCTGAAAGAGAACAAAGAGAGCTTTTAACTGGCCTTGTGGAGTGCGATGAAACGTACATTGGAGGAAAGCCACGGCCTGGGAGTGGACCACATACAAGAGGACGCGGAACAAAGAAAACTCCCGTTGTCGCATTGGCCAAAAGAGGGGTAAACAATATAAGAGCTGAGGTATTTAAAAACCGGAAGAGATTGAGCGGTAAAAACCTTAAAATGTTAGTCCGAAAAAACGTGGACACCGAGAACGCAACATTGATTACCGATGAATATAAAGGATACATTGGGATTCAAACTCTTATGCCCCATAAGATCGTTGACCATAGCGTTTGGTATGTCAATGGCGATGCTCACACCAACACCGTTGAATCTTTTTGGGCTCTCCTAAAACGGGGCATCGTTGGACAGTATCATAAAGTCAGTATGAAGCACTTACCAAAGTACGTTGATGAGTTTTCTTGTCGTTGGAACCATAGAGAGGACGAAAACCTGTGGGCAACAACTCTACAAAGAGCGCTGGAGGTGAGAGCATGACAAACGATAACCTACAGACAATCCATCCAGGAAGTAAACCTGGGGAAATAATAATAGGGGATACTCGGATTCCGTGTTTCGTTTTAGAAGATGGAACAAGGATTTTGTCTGAACTCGGCGTAACTAAAGCAATGAAATCAAGAAGTGGAGCTTCAAAACGACGCAAAAAGGTGGAGCAAGAAGAGGGGCGTGCCCATTTACCGGTTTTTATGTCCTCAAATAACCTTGAACCTTTTATTTCTAATGAGTTACGAGCGGGGCTCATTAATCCAATAAAATATCGCATCGGGAAAAGAATCGCCCAGGGGTATCCAGCAGAATTACTACCGAAAATATGTGAGGTTTGGTTATCAGCCCGAGATGAGAAAAAGCTTCGTAAGGATCAATTAAGAAAATGTAAACAAGCTGAAATCTTAATGCGAGCATTGGCCCATGTTGGGATAATTGCACTGGTTGATGAGGCTACAAATTATCAAGAAGTAAGGGACAAGATTGCACTCCAAAAGATTCTTGATAAATATCTCTTAGCAGAATACGCAAAGTGGGCAAAGAGATTTCCAGACGAGTTTTATGAGTTAATGTTCAAATTTAAAGGATGGCAATGGAAAGGGATGTCGGTCAATCGACCAAGTGTGGTAGGAAAATATACTAACGATTTGGTATATGAGCGCTTAGCTCCGGGACTTTTGACGGAGCTAAGAAAACTAAATCCGCCAGACGAACAAGGCAGAAGAAAATCAAAACATCAACAATGGCTTACGGAAGATATTGGACATCCCGCACTTCAAAAGCACTTAGCCATTTTGATTGCATTCATGAGGGCGGCCCCCAATTGGACGATATTCCATCGAAACGTAGAAAGAGCATTACCAAAACTTGGGGAAACAATTCCAATGGCTTTGGATGAGGATTAAAAATTGACTACTTTGAAGAAAATGACCAACCTTCGCCCCTTTTTCCACACAAATCGTGGTTTGCTCTATAATACAGATTGTTTCAATCTTTTTGCGTCGCTCAAGGACGAAACCCTGGACTGCATCTTTGCCGATCCGCCTTTTAATTTGGGAAAGGATTATGGAAACGGTTTTGTCAAAGATGATTTAAAGAGAGATGACTATATAGAATGGTGTTTTTCTTGGCTCAATGAATTTGTTCGCCTTATCAAGCCAGGGGGAGCGGTATTTTTATACACGCTTCCACAGTGGGGTTATCATCTAGCTTTGCACTTAGAAAAATCTAAAATGACCTTTCGGCATTGGATTGCTCTTTCAATGAAGGGAACTTTCCCGAGAGGAAAGAAACTATATCCGGCTCATTATGCCCTGCTATATTTTACCAAAGGAATGCCCAAGACATTTAACCGCGTCCGTTTGCCTATTCCCAAATGCCGACACTGCGGAAAGGATATCAAGGATTATGGTGGACACAGAAAATATCTTAATCCTCTTGGCCTAAATCTGACGGACTTTTGGGACGACACGGCACCGGCTAGGCATCAAAAGTTCAAATCTCGTTGGCATATAAACGAACTCAAACCTATGATTCCATCAAGGTGTATAGAAATCTCAACTACTCCCGGAGAAATCGTAATGGATCCGTTTGGTGGTGGAGGATCAACTTACGAATCGGCACAGCGGCTTGACCGTTATTGGATTGGAACGGAAATTGGAGATTGCGCAATAATTGAAGAAAGACTTCGAAGAAATTTTTCAAACCTAGAGAATGATGTGCCCAAGAAGCTAATTAATATCCTACAGAAAGGAAATCGAAAGTTTTCGATTCCACTATCCAAATGACAAAAATAGTTGAGGAAGAGTCCTATAATGGGGCTAAAGAGAGGATTAAAAGACTTGGTCTTGATCCTCTCCTAAGTGAAATCCGTTCAATCATAACCGATTTTAGCCTTCTGGTTAAGGAATCAAGGGATGCGAACGGTGGCGCAGCAGTTCGCAAGTTGATGGATGCCCAATTTCAGAAATCAAAGGGATGGTCAAAAAATCAAACGGGTGATGTGGATTGGACTAAATGTCAGGTTGTAAATGGTACAAAGGTATGCATTGGTGTTGAGATTCAATTTTCGGCTAGGAGTGATCTATTGGTCATTGATTTGATACACTTACGGAAAGCTATCGTTAAAGGGCAGATAGATGTTGGCATACTCGTAGTTCCAAGCAATAAACTAGGGGTCTTTCTTACAGATCGGGGTCCTAAAATGGCAGATGCCAAAAGGCATGTAGTCGAAGCTAAAGCCGAAGATCTTCCTCTGATTCTGATAGCTATTGAACATGATGGCCCTGGCCCGCCGTTGGCCAAGCAGTTCAAGAGAACATCTGCGGTATAGATAATGACTACCTTAAAATGGGACATTCCGTTAATTTTTTCAAGGAGGATTCCACTATGCCACTTCTCCCTGGAATTGTTCAAACGTTGTTTGAGTTAGAGGATAATCCAATTCGGTTCGAGCGTGTGTGCCTCGATTTGTACAAAGACGCCGAGGGAGTCGAATTGGTTCCTACTTCCCGAACCTGGGATTTAGGCCGAGACGGGCGAAGCATTTCGATTTCGAAAAATGGGACTCTTTTAGGGATCCTTTGTGCAACATTGTCTATCGATATAGATGGTAAAGTCGAGGCAGATATTCTTCGCCTCGCCGAAACAACAAATACTAGAGCAATAATATATTCTACATCCCGATCGTTGACGGAACACGCTTGTAATGTGCTCGAGGCTAAAATTCGGAAATTGTACCCAGCGGTTAAATCCGTCCGTATTTTGGGTCAAATTCAACTTGTTGCTCTAGCAGAACGCTTCGAAAATACAATTCGTAAACATTATGCGGCAGAGATTAAAATTAGCGAGCAAGCTCTTCTGACTGTTCCCAATGAGCCAGAAAATATCGGGCTTCGTCTTGCCCTAATTACTCAAACGGGCGATGATGCTCGAATCCTCCGAACCGAACTAACCAGGCGCCTTGTATTAGAAAGTCTTCATAGCCGAGGCTCCCAGAGCGCCGGTAGTCTTGCCGTGGCGATTTCAGGGCAACTACACCTTTCACGATCAATGACAACTAGTTACATAACTATTATTATATCATCACTAATCGAAGAGGGACTGGTATCGAGTGACAAGGATGGCACAATATGCATTACTCCAAACGGCATAACATTTATAAGTGGGGTCCCAAAAGAGGCCAGTGCGAAATTGTTAGAAGGCCGCACCGCAATTCGCAGAGAAATAAAAAGGCTGTCTGGGCATACGCTTACAGAGGAACAGTTTGAACGTCTTTGGGATTACTTCCAAGACGGACTTTCGGAAGTCTTTTATTCCCATGGAGCTGCTATTGTTCGCATGGTAGGTTCCTTGATCACAGGGGAACGAGGCAAACCAGAGCCAAAAACCTATTTGCTCCTCGAAGAAGTTGGCAACCACATCGGGTCCTTATTCTCTGACCCCATCCAGGGCGATGAGGTACGGCAGGCCATAATCGACATGTTCTCCGAAAAGGAAAGCGAAGCTTTTAATTGGCTAACGCAGATTTGCAGCGTATATGTGATGATGTGTTCACTAGGATTTGAGGCTTTAAGTTCTGAACAAATTACAAGAGTTCTCAGAAACTTCCGTCTTGTCCCAGATACTGACATCATTATTTCATTATTATGCGAGGGAGAAAATAACCATAAAGAGGTTTCACATATTGTTAATGGATGGAGACTCTTGGGCGGAAAAATTCTAATGTCAACCCCTGTCTTGGAGGAAACGGCTTTTCACGCTTGGATTAGTGAACACGATTATGTCCAAATGTGGGAACAGCTTGATCAAATATCAGATTCAGAAGCCTATCATTTAATTGAAAATGCATTCGTTCGCTCGTTTAGAATTTTATCAAGAGAAAATACGAGTAGGAGGTACTGGAACCAATACATCAACCAGTATCGCGGTGAATCAGAACGTGATTACAGTCGTGTAATGCTAATTTTAAGAGAAGATTATGGGTTTGATAGGCTACCTGATGCCGAGGAGAATTACCAAAATTTTCCCAATAAAGTCAGGATTTTTTTGGCTCAGAAATTGGCCGAAAATATTGGAATAAGTTTTGAAGATTTAAGTTTTAAGATGCATGACAAAAGTAGACGTGATGGATCTCTTTTTGGCTCCGTGCTTAGAGCAAGGGATGCATCACGACGGTCAGCGATACAATCTACTACGATTATTCTTTCCTCTTCGAGATTACTAAAACAGGCAGATCAAGCCTTCCGAAGTGAGCTTGGTGAGCCAGATGCAGTAGTCTCTACGGCCGCAGTGGGGTGTCTGTTGACTTTAACTCCGGGAGTACTTATGGGGATGGGGACCCTTCGTGAGGTACTTTTCGACTTAGGTTTAGCCACACGGCTAACGCCCATGCAGAGATATGCTTATCGGCTGATCACAGCATCCGGAGAATTTGACCTTCCTTGGTCCAGACGGGTAACTCTACAGAGGGAATTAGGCGAAAGACTCCTTTCGGACGCAAGAGCAACTGGCGACCCTGTGCCTAAGGTCATTGAAAGGGTAATGAAATCTGAAGATCCGGAATTTTCCGTAAAGATGATTGTAAAAGCCTTGGACAATATGGCAGTCACGCCCAAAACTGAAAAGGAGCTGCAAAGACTTAGAAAGGAAGTCAAAATATTGGAAGAGAAATTAAAAGCCAGGTAAATACCGACAAATACAAGTGGGAAGGAAATGAGCGCTTATCACTTTCAATCCGTAATTTTCAACGCCCCAACATAGTTCCCCTTATTGATTTGTAACTGTTACCAAAGGTCGCGTTTAAAAAGCTAGGCGTCAAAACCCGGGTTTTTTTCAACAAGCATTCGTGAAGGGTTGAGTAGTCTCTCACTGCGGAGGGCAGGGATTAAGGTTAAGCCACCAAAAGCTTTTCAACTTTCACTTTGTCCGGGCTGATAAAAACTGTCTTCTGGTGGGAAAAGGTCACGAAGCCGGGCCCGGCCCCTTTAGGTTTATGTAGATTCTTGACGGGCAGGGTAAAGGGGACGGTCCTATTTATTGCAGTCCTCAATTTCAAAAAATTGACCCGCCCCGATTTTCACCAGTTTTCACGGGGGGCGTCGGGCAGCCGATTTCCTACCGCGGCCACTCATATTTTAGAAATTTATGTTCCTCCGACAATTTCCTTTTAAAGGAATAATATTTAATTGACTACTTTTAAATAAAGTAGTAATATAAAATGAATGTCAGAAAAAGGAGGTGGATTTGCCATGCAGACTGTCAAGGTATTGCCCAAAGGGCAAATTACCCTTCCCAAACAAGTTAGAAAAAAGCTTAAGATTGGGGTGGGAGATCGGTTGCTCCTCGAGGAAGACGAAGAAAAAATCGTTCTGAAAAAAGGGAAAACGATATTCGATTATATCGGAAGCCTGCCCAGTCTGGGAATGTCTACTGAAAAGATGCGCGAAAAAGCTGTCGGGGAGGCAGCCAAGGAAAATGACTAAAGCGTTCATTGACACCAGCGTGATTCTCAGGCTGCTGATCAAGGATGACCGGGCAAAAGCCAGATCTAGCGAAAAACTGTTGAAAGAAGCAGAAAAGCGGGGACTGATCCTGTATTTATTGCCGGTAGCCATAATGGAGACAGTATGGGTGCTGGAAAAAATTTATAAATTCGAGAGAAAAACCATAAGGGAAATCATAGAAGCCATCCTTAATACCCCGCAGTTGAAGATTGAGATGGAGACCGTTTTTAGGAAGGCCATAAGGAACTACGAAGAAAAGAATATAAAATTTGCGGATGCCATGATGGGATACTGGGGATTGGAAAAAGATCTTTCCGTTATGTTTACCTATGACGAAAAGGATTATAAGAGGATTGAAGGCCTCGAGGTTCGAAGACCATGACCTGCCTGAGCCCGAAAATCCCAAAGCAATTCCCGAAACCAATCGGTAGTTTCCGTTACCAACGCCTCACCAGAATTCTCTTCGCCCAGTCTTGACGTCGCTCGGTAGTTTTCTTCAATGGCATATTTCCGTAACCTCTCCCCTCCCCCCCGGAATAAGCAGGCAAAGAAAATAGAGCTGACCCCGCTGGTGGTTGGCAAAAGCTTGGAAAATTTTAGGAGAGAGAAAACGTTAATCATGAAAGCTATATTTAAAGGGGACGTTAAAGGGGACGGTTCTGTTTATTGCAGTCCTCAATTTCGGAAAATAGTACCGCCCCAATTTTCCAAAGGTCAAACTTTCTCTCAGCGTCCCAGCCTGGCCGCGTACGGGACAAAGCAAACAAGTCGGATTTCCTTGGACTCCTGCAGGCCTGCGGGACAAAAGGAAATTTCCAATCGGGCATTTTGCAAATGAAAATCGAGCTACGAGAAGACCTCGCTCCGGATCCGGATTTCTATTACCATCAACAATTCAAAATCTATGACGAACCCTATTTGATTTGGGGCCGAGAAACATGGAAGGCAGCGCTCAGCGCATGCAGCGTCTATCAGATCGAAGCAGATGGGAGATACGCCGGAGACCTGTTATTGGAGGACCAGAGGAAAGGCACCAAGTACATCCTTGACTTCGGCCTTTTGCCCGAGTATCAAGGGAAGGGGGTGGGGAAAGCGGTTGTTGAGCAGTTCAAGAAATTGGGCGGGAAATTCACTGCTGTCACACGAAAGGAAACTCTTGGTTTCTTCCTGAAATCCGGGTTCGTTTTGCGAAGAACGATAAGGGATTATTACCGTCCTGGGGTGGATGGATATTTTATTGCTTTCGATGGAAAAACCAAGGATTAGTATAAAAGGATCATCTCCGAAATAGTTGGCAAGAGCTTGGAGAATTTTAAGAGAGAAAAAACGTTAGTCATGAAAGCTATAAGCCTTCGGCCTGATGACCTTGATTTTGTTTAAAGGGGGCGGGTCTATTTATTGCAGTCCTCAATTTCGGAAAATAGAACCGTCCCGATTTTCCACTGGCCATTAACCTCTTGTCACTGTGCCGGAGAAAGAACAACCGAATCCGTGTCCCCCTCATACCCATTATTTCATTCCCGTCGAAAACCCGCGAATGCGCGGGAAACCAGCCATAAAAAGAACGGCCGTTTAAAAATTTCTCCCCGCCAATGGATCAAAATCGAGGGATTTTATCAAATGCAGAGCCGTCACTCCATAGCCCTTTTCACACCTTACACAAAAAATCAATAATCAAGACTTGAATCCGGATATGAACATTAATCTAATTATGGACGTGCCTCAAGGGGTAACTTCGCGAGAATCTGATTATAAATTTCGTGACTGATCTGAAGGGCCTCTTCAGCTTCTTGGTTTGTAGGTTCTTCCGTCCCTCCGGGGTAGCGGAATTTCCAAGCGTACTCAGTGAGGGGAGCGGCCTTATCAACTAAATCCTTCAAAGTGGGCTCTATTTTGACACATTGTCGCCCGATTTCCTCCAGACTATGGGTTTTGCGAAACGGAATATCATGCCAGGCCAGAAATCCCTTAAGCGCCTTTTCGATTGCCTGCTGGCAGTGAAAAACCACATCTTCAAGCAGTGGAGGCGCCGCCGAAAGTCCGTGTTCAGCACTCCTTAGGTCCTTCTGGGCGTTAACAAGCCAACCGCGAGTGTCTTCCATGCGAACAGGATCAGGCTGCATAAAGCAACCTCCCTTCCGATATGACAGTAAATGGGAGCGAGGCACGGAGGTGAAGTCGGCGATCAAAGGCATCCTGAGTCCAAACCAGAACATCTGCAGCTATACCCGTACCCCGGAGTACTTCATAGGCTAAACGACTTCGTCTTCGCTCAGGGGGCGCAGACTCGGGGACAACGACCATCAGGTCATAGTCACTGTCGCCACCAAAATCACTTCTGGCCCGGGAGCCAAAAAGATAGATACGTTCAGGAAGATATGCGTCAATTAAACGACACACAATCTCAGCCAGTTTCTTATCGTCCAGGCTTTTTACAGCGTCTTTCCCATCCACTCCATTATGATTCATAAGATCCACCTTTTCTATTATACCTCAGCCAATCCCATGCCACCAGAATAAGTTAACTTGTGTGATATCCCCGAGCTCTCTTTCTTCTTTGCCCATTATGACCCGGAAGGTTTCGCCCGGAAGACGGAATTATGGTAAATGGTGGTAAATGGGACGGCTCTATTTATTGCAGTCCTCAATTTCGGAAAATAGAACCGTCCCGATTTTCACCAATTTTCACGGGGGGTGTCGGTCAGCCAGATCCCTACCGTGACTTCTCATATTGGAAAATTATGATATTACGGATGTTTTAAGATCGTCCGGACAATATATTTTTAGAGGAATAATATTTAATTGACTACTTTTCAATAAAGTAGTAAAATAAAGCCAATGTCAGAAAAAGGAGGCGGATTTGCCATGCAGACTGTCAAGGTATTGCCCAAAGGGCAGATTACCCTTCCCAAACAAGTTAGAAAAAAGCTTAAGATCGATGTGGGAGATCGGTTGCTCGTTGAGGAAGACGAAGAAAAAATCGTTCTGAAAAAAGGGAAAACAATATTCGATTATATCGGAAGCCTGCCCAATCTGGGAATGTCTACTGAAAAGATGCGCGAAAAAGCTGTCGGGGAGGCAGCCAAGGAAAATGACTAAAGCGTTCATTGACACCAGCGTGATTCTCAGGCTGCTGATCAAGGATGACCCGGTGAAAGCCAGATCTTGCGAAAAACTGTTGAAAGAAGCAGAACAGCGGGGACTGATTCTATATTTATTACCGGTAGCCATAATGGAGACTGTATGGGTGTTGGAAAAAATTTATAAATTCGAGAGAAAAACCATAAGGGAAATCATAGAAGCCATCCTTAATACCCCGCAGTTGAAGATTGAGATGGAGACCGTTTTTAGGAAGGCCATAAGGAACTACGAAGAAAAGAATATAAAATTTGCGGATGCCATGATGGGATACTGGGGACTGGAAAAAGATCTTTCCATTATATTTACCTATGACGAAAAGGATTATAAGAAGATTGAAGGCCTCGAGGTTCGAAAACCATGACAGGCCCTAGTCCGAAAATCCCAAAGCAATTCCCAAAACCAATCGGTAGTTTCCGTTACCAACGCCTCACCTGAATTCTCTTCGCCCAGTCTTGACGTCGCTCGGTAGTTTTCTTCAATAGCGTATTTCCATAACCTGTCCCTGCCCCCTGGAATAAGCAGGCAAAGAAAATAGACCCCGCTGGTGGTTGGCAAAAGCTTGGAAAATTTTAAGAGAGAAATAACGTTAATCATGAAAGCTATATTTAAAGGTATTTAAAGGGGACGGTTCTATTTATTGCAGTCCTCAATTTCGGAAAATAGAACCGTCCCAATTTTCCAAAGGTCAAACTTTCTCCCAGCATCCCACCCTAGCCGTGTACGGGACAAAGTAGACAAGTCGGATTTCCTTGGACTCCGGTAGGCCTGCGGGACAAAAGGGAATTTCCAATCGGGCATTTTGCAAATGAAAATCAAGTTACGACAAGACCTCGCTCCAGACCCGGATTTCTATTACCATCAACAGTTTAAAATCTATCACGAGCCCTATTTGATTTGGGACAAAGAAACATGCGAGTTGGCGCTCAGCGCATGCAGCGTCTATCAGATCGAAGTAGATGGGAGATACGCCGGAGACCTGTTATTGGAGGACCAGAGGGAAGGTACCAAGTACATCCTTGACTTCGGCCTTTTGCCCGAGTATCAGGGGAAGGGGTTGGGAAAAGCGGTTGTTGAGCAGTTCAACAAAATGGGCGGGAAATTCACTGCTGTCACGCGAAAGGAAACTCTTGGTTTTTTCCTGAAATCCGGGTTCGTTTTGCGAAGAACGATAAGGGATTATTACCGTCCTGGGGTGGATGGATATTTTATTGCTTTCGATGGAAAAACCAAGGATTAGTATAAAAGGATCATCTCCGAAATAGTTGGCAAGAGCTTGGAGAATTTTAAGAGAGAAAAAACGTTAATCATGAAAGCTATATTTAAAGGGGACGGGTCTATTTATTGCAGTCCTCAATTTCGGAAAATAGAACCGTCCCAATTTCCCATTGTTATCGATTTATTGCCACCTGGGACACGACGTCCCCATTTCCATTCATTTCACTTTGTCTTTTTTAGTTCGTCAAATTCGTCTTTTGGCATATTCATTATGGTGTCCGCTGCTTCGTTTAATTTCTGGACCGACTCGTTCATCTCAGCGCGGCCCCGTTCCATTAATGCCATTTCTACCTCGAAAAGACGTTGAAATATGGCGTGAGCTTTCGTCTTGTTCGGCTCCACTCCTTCGCCACCCAGGGAATAGTTTCTCGCTAACGCGAGCAGGTTCACCCGTGCCATAGGCGCTAACCATCCGCCACTTCTTCCAACTCTCACATACCATTCTATGGCTTTCTCTTCATTTTGTTGAACACCTTCCCCCTTGAGATACATATCCGCCAGTGTTAGCGCGGCATAAAAGTCTCCCCTTTCGGCCCCTAGGCGATACCACTTGGCAGCTTCGACGAGGTTCTTCTTGACGCCTTCCCCGTGTTGGTAACAGAACCCAAGCTGAAACGGAGCATAAGCATCGCCTTGGTTGACTTTGTCTTTCCATGATTGAATCATTTCGGCTGTTGCGCCTTCTGCGCGAGAAAGGGATGGTATAAAAAGGATCATCCAGCAAATCAGCCCAAGAATAAGAAATCGTATCATTTCTTTGAGGTTTATATTTGGGACCAAAGCTCGCCACTTAGAACATGTATCAGTGTTCATTTCAGTCCTCCTATTTTTATTATTGTTACGCACAACGACCAGGCTAACCCGCCGGGAACCGGACGGCGCGAAGGACGTCGATCTGAGGCCACACTCAACTCGCCGGCCGGTTCCCGGTCAGGTTGAGCGTCTTGATGTTTCGCTTCATTTGAGGCTGATTTTCAATCCGTCTTCTTTCATTTGTAGCAACGCTTCTGCATTGCCACGAGCATCATCAACAGGATGATGGGTATGCTTCGTTTTTCGCAGGTGCTTGAAGTTGGTGAATGCGTCCTTCACGAGGCCTTTGTAAAGCGAGCCTAGATTGGACGAGCTGTGCCCGAAAGGATTAGTGCCAAGGAAATGATGAAAATACCAATTGATGAATTGCCAATCGAACCCATTGTTATCGGAGATGAAGAACGGACGCCCGCTGCTGTTGGCCTCGATCCAGGAGTTGAATTGATCCATGACGGTTTTGGGGTCTGCAAACTGGAGCGTTTCCTCGCGGGTGAATCCGCTGACGGCGAGCGCCTCGGGGAGCCATTTGTCGGAAATTGGCTTCAATTTACCGCAAAACGACTTTTGGAGCGATGGTTCGACGACGATGGCACCGAAGCAGATCATCGAGTAGTCGCCCGGTATCGGACCATCGGATTCGACATCGATCATGATGTAGCTCATGCGATATCCTGTATTTAAAGTATTTAAAGGGGACGGTTCTATTTATTGCGGTCCGCAATTTCGGAAAATAGAACCGTCCCAATTTTCACTGCATGGATCGCCACAGCCGTACGGGATGGGGCCGTTGTGTCCAAGATTTCTTTATTACCTTTGTCCGACAGGTGCTCTCTTACTTCGTTATTCTTGTTATCGATTTATTGCCACCTGGGATGTCCCCATCTCCACCATAAGCCTTCCGTCTGACGACCTCCATTTTGTTTAAAGGAGACGGTTCTATTTATTGCAGTCCTCAATTTCGGAAAATAGAACCGTCCCAATTTGCATTAACACGGAGGTCACCGAGAGCCGGGTTTCCCGGCGATTCGGCGCATTGTCTGGTTATGCTCTTCCTTATTCTTGAGTTCCCCATATCTGAAACAACTTACGACGTGATCGTTGACCATGCCAACTGCTTGCATGAACGCGTAACAAATTGTTGTCCCAACGAACTTGAACCCTCTTTTCTGCAAATCTTTGCTCATGGCTTCAGACTCAGGAGTGCTGGAGGGAATATCCATCATCTTCTCCCACGAGTTCTGAATAGGCCTTCCCTTAACAAACTGCCAGATGTAATGGTTAAAGCTTCCAAATTGTTCCTGTACCCGCAGGAACGCTCTAGCGTTAGTGATGGTCGCGTTGATTTTGAGCTTGTTTCTTATGATCTCAGAATTAACGAGCAATCGGGAAACCTTATTCTCGGAGTATTGGGAGATTTTCTGGACGTCAAAATTGTCAAACGCTTTTCTATAACCTTCTCGCTTTTTAAGAATGGTGGACCAGCTCAATCCTGCCTGTGCACCTTCCAAAACTAGAAACTCGAACAGGCTTCTGTCGTCGTGAATTGCTACGCCCCATTCATTATCGTGATAGGACTGCTCGAACTCGCTTCTATTGGCCCATTCACAACTTTTCATAGGCAATTTTCGCTTGATTCCACTGGACGCATGCCGTCTAGCATCCCCGGCCGCCGCCAAGTTGATCTACGACCGCCAAAAGGCCGGACCGGCGGGTCCGGCGGATGCGGTTGTATTCCCCACGATGCTAGCGCGAGGCGTGTCCCGTATCCGCCATCCAAGCCCCGTATTTAAAGGGGACGTTTCTATTCTTGTTATCGATTTATTGCCACCTGGGACACAACGTCTCCACTCTGACCCCCTTCCCCTCCTGCAGGGGCTGATCCCCTTGCCTCTCTTCCTATCGAATCACCCCTTAACCTGGCTGATTGGGACTCGGAAGAAGCCCAAGAACTTCGCTTGCTTTGGCCTGAAAACTCAGGCTTCTGTCCCTCAAATCCGGTGGCACCTCGGGATAATCCTGATTGATTCGCACCAGGTGGGCCTCCTGTGTCAGCTTCGTCAGTCGTTCGCATGGCCAGCGCACCCACATCGGTGTGCTAAGGCCCGAACCAATGTCCATGACCAAAAGTCTTTTGCCCGCCAGATTCTCGATCCATCGATTGAGTCTTTCCTCCCCTTCCATCCAGGGCCTTTCGACGAACCATCTGCCTCCGCGAACATTGAGGTAGATGTTGCCGCCGCAACGGGGACACACAGGGTAGCGGCCTTTCGGGAGACTGCCGGTCTGTTTGTCAATCAACGGCAGGTATTCTTCAAGGACCGGCTCCAGAGGGTAGATGTCCTGACTGCACGGGGTCAAGCATTGGTAAAAGGCGTAGTCGCCCTGAGGCGTAAAGGTTCGCTCCGCAGGAAAACCGTGGCGGACGAACAATGCGTCCACATTCGTAGTCAGAACGAAGGCGTCCTTCTTTTCGACCAGGCTGAGCAGGGTTTTGTAGATCGCCATGTCAACCGGTCCAAAACGGACTTCCGCAGCATGGGACAGGTAGTAGCCCAATAAAAGTTCCTGTGGGAGGTCCGTCACCCCCATCATCATCAATTTGTTGCGATAGCCAAGCCTGTAAAGTTCGGGATATTTCTTGGCAAAGGAAGCCTCGTCGGTATAATCCACTCCGGCGTCGGCAGAGATGCCCGCACCGGCACCGATAAGAACCGACTCGGACGAATCCAGCCAGACAGAAAAACATTGTATTTTTCCATCAGAAGCACTTCTCATCGATCGTCCTTTCTCGGTGATTTTCGGCCAAGACGTTGCGGTAGATATCATAATCCCGTTGCGAAAAGAGATCGAAAACCACCAGATCGAATCTTCCCGGATGGTCCAGCAACCATTGATCCACCGTTTTGAGTGCGATTCTGGCGGCTGGCATGGCGGGGAACCCGAAGACACCTGTAGAGATCGAACAGAACGCAATGCTTCGAATCGCCGAAACCTCTGAGGCGAGATCCAGACACGCACGATAGCTGCTTGACAGAAGTGCTTTCTCATCCTCGGGAATGTTTTCCGGGTTCCCATGGAAGATAGGACCGACCGTGTGCAGAATGAAGCGGGAGGGCAAATGGTAGGCCCTGGTGATCTTAGCCCGCCCGGTTTCTTCGGATGAACCCTGAATGCCCATGATGATAGCCGTATCTTCTCTCAGCCTTGGGCCGGCGGCAGCGTGAATGGCGTTATCGACGCAGGCATGAAAAGGCTTGAAACACCCCAAGAGGGCGTCATTAGCGGCGTTGACAATGGCATCCACCTGTAATTCCGTGATGTCTCCTTGCCATAGAGCCCCGGATCTCCCGGATAAGAGGCCGGGACAATCCGGAAACTGTTCCGAGATCCGGGGCAGAGATCCCGGATCGAAGGGAGGGATCAGCGCCCTTTCATACGCCAGGAGTCCATCCAAGGCATCGAGATAACCTGAAGGAAACGGAAGGGGAGGTCTCGAAATGAGGGCGGCATATAAGGCTTTTCGAGGCGTGCCATACTTCTCGACAAGGAAGTTCCTTTCCCTAACTGAGATCAGATCGGAAAGAAGACGATCGATCAGATGGGGCATACCTGATGAGCCGACGGCAGGTCCTTTGGGAATGAACGGTTCGTCAAGATGGACAATGTCCCGATAATCAGAAAGAACAATTCTTTTCATAGATTGCCTTCAACAGCATAATGGGAAAACACGGATTGAATTCTTCATCCCTTTGTTCCGTATGGGATGTCCAAATTATTGTATAACTGACTTGGGGAAACGAGGGCCTTCCGCCTTCCGTGTTCCGCCTTCCGGGTCGGACCAAGCCATCATATTGATATTTATCAGAGATTCTCCCAGAAATAGGTGTTTTCAGACCTTAGATCCCCATTTTCAACACCAAAATTGCCGGTATAAGCTGTCTGCAGTTCCCTGAGCTCGTATGATCCATTATTCCCAAAAAATCGCCGTCCCTTTGCCTTGATCCCAGGTTTCTCCTGAGTCGCCTTCACAAATTCTTCTGTTCCTACAGCTATACTCTCCGTCCACCTGCTTTCTCGAAAATGATCTTGTGAGGCAAGAGCTTCCATTACCCATGCCTTACTTAAATCCTGAACGTCCTGAAAATCCTTTACTCGCAGCAATTCCATCAGCTTTTGGTAGTCTATGATACGGTATCTTTCTCTGAGATCCTGAATCTCATTGTATCCGCAAAAAGGCCACTCGCCCGGGCTCTTTACAACCCCCGCTCGAACCATATTCATATCTACGTACAACATGCACTGGGCCAGATGCTGATCACACTCCACCGCCGTGGCATGATACCGGTCCTCCCAAAATGCCCCCCGCCGTTTCTTCCTCCGGTTGTACTCTTGCCCCGTCCTCCCTGCGATCAATTGAATCGACTGAGGTATGGTATCTTCTTCCCCATCATCGGCAACCAAGAGATGGACATGGTTTGAAGTGACCATGTAATTTAATACCTTCAACCCATATCTTCTTCTTGCCTCAAACAACCACTCAATCCAGCACCGTCGGTCTCTACCAAACTTCAGCAGAAATTCTTTCTTGTGGCATCGATGAGTAATGTGCCAAACATAACCGGGAATATAATGACGATTCGCCCTTGGCATTTAACACCCATTTTCTTAAAAAGCCATTCTCCATGCCAAAAATGGCCTTTTAAGACCCAAAATCAAGCTCATTTTTCGAATTTTCACTTCCTTTTCCAATGCTTAGCTTGGTCCGACCCTGCAGGCAACTTACTCTTATCTCTTTACAGGAGGTTTCTTTTTTCAGGAATGTCGGGTAACATAAAAAAGTATTTTTTTCTATGTCACCCTTTGGAGTGTAACCTCTTCTTGTTTCTATATATAACGTTGTTTAATCCTTTCAATTCTCATTGCGTGAATTTCAACGCAAAAATCATTTTGCGCAGCAATTTTGCGCGCACCATTTAAAGGGGACGGTTCTATTGCAGTCCTCAATTTCGGAAAATGGAACCGTCCCAATTTTCCACCACTCCCTGCCGCCGACCTGACTTAATTTTTAAGTCAGCTCTTGGCCATTAACCTCTTGCCATTGTGCAGGGGAAAGAACAACCGAATCCGTGTCCCCCTCATACTCATTATTGCATTCCCATCGAGGGCCCGTGAATGCGCCGGAAACCACGCCATAAAAAGAACGGCCGTTTGAAAATTTCGCCCGGCCAATCGATAAAAAAGGACAATATATGAAATGGGAAAGCTTAATTTGCTTCGGAACTAACCTCCCCTCTTACATTCTGGGGAAGAGGAGCTGTTTACCGCAATCCCGGAGAGTACCGCCATAGCTAAGAGCCAAAAGCAGACTTGACCCTTCCATTTTCCCTTTTCGACCGATCCGTGATACTCAATAACATCGGCAAAACCCATCTGCGTCAGCAGAGGGATGAGTACGACGCTCCGGAGTTGTTCCTCGCTCAAACTCCGCAGGTAGTCGGTTCGGTCATCACTCATCATATTCCTCTTGGGCTAACGGTCAGCTTGACGGTTAGTCTGATGGCGCGCCATCAGACGATACCTGTCCAAGCTGTTGTTCGCTGCCTCTTTCTAGCTCTCTGCCAAGTGCTACTGCGCACTTTGCTATCACTCCAATGTCGGTCACTAGTTCCTCGTAGAAGGGGAGGCCTTTGCGTCCCTTGTATCTAAGCATGATGTGTTCGTAGTCTTGGCTCATATCCCGATTGGACGGATATCGTAGCGATTCGTAGAGCCGATCGACATGGGATTCGTTCTTTTCAAGGAAATCCCTCAGCATCTCTGGCATTGTAGGTTCCGCTAGGTATTTCTGAAATGCCGAAATGAGGTCTACTTCTCCGGGATACTCCTTCATGAACGAGTCAAGCAAGACTGTGAGCCGATGGTCTAGCTTGGGGTTGGAGTCTGACTTCCACAGGGCAAATCCCTTTAGCAAAAGCTCCAACCCGTGATAGAAGTTAAATAATAGAGGCTCGACCAGTCTGGCGTCACTCCATTTTGTTTGGCGATCCAATTCCTTTGCTTCCTCCTGTGGGGTCCGTTCACCCCACCAGGTCGCTACGATTTGATTTTTCGTGCTAACCACCTGTTCTGCAGTGACCCGAACGAGGTGGAGATACTTGAGCCCCATGCTCCAGAAGGATAGTGAACGAAAGAAGATATTTTGATTTGCCATAATTTCCTACAGCGAACGCCGGAGTTGAGCAGCAGCGCCAACGCGCCGAGCGAAGGCGCGACGCTTGCCTGCCCACCCCGACCACTCACCATGATAGCCGAAAAGACCAACGACAGCTACGAATGAATGTGAACAGTTTGCAAGCGGCGCGACTGAGTGAGGTGCGGGCGCTGTCCGCTCGAACGACTTGGGCGCCATCCGGTAATACTCTTACGACAAGCGATCACGACCAAGACTGAAGTTCGATGATGTTGCCTTCGGGATCTCTCACGTAGCACCAAGTGACTCGTGCACCTGTGGTCGTTTCGAGAGTGACGATGTCGCCGATCGTACCCCCGCCCTCGTTGATCACCTCTTGCTGGGCGGTTCTTACATCCGGTACGACGAATGCAATATGCGCGAACCCAGGTCGATTGACCTCGGGCCGCACGGGATCAGCGGTAATGCTGTAAGAATAAATCTCTAGGGTCGGACCGCTCGGCCCCTGGCCGGGAAGGCGGAGATGAACTCCTTTGACGCCTGAACCTGGGACACCGGTACCGGCCTCAAGATCTGGCCCGGCGTAATCTCGTTCAGGAGGAACTGGAAGACAGCCGAACACCCGTTGATAGAAATGGGAAAGGGCGCGCCAATCGCGCGCGATCACATTCGTATGAGCGTACTTAGCATTCGGGATCATAATTAGTGCAGCATATCACGAGCGGCGGCGCCCAACGGCCTCGAATTGAGCCGCTCGGCGGGCGCGGGCAACATCAGCTTCAAGTTCGAGAGAGCTTGCAGGCCGGGAACAATGGGTTTGACGCCAGCCCGCCGAGTTAGCTCGAGCGAGTTGTTGGGCAGCCGCCTCGTTGCTAGCCAAGAATGTCCAGATAAGCCCTCCACGGGCCAACGGCTTCTCGATACTGACGGGACATCACCTCGGCGACTTGTCCAATATGGTTCAGATCGTGTGCGACCCACGTCGCTAGCAACTGGCCCATGGTGACCACCCCAAGCTGCGGATGCATGCCTTCCCGCCTCATATCAGACGCCGTAAGGTGGAGAGCCTCCAGATCCCGGACATTCCCGGCCCGTAGCTCGGCGAACTCCGTCAAGAGATCGCGAAGCGACTTGCCTCGGCTCTCCGCAAACTGCGCCGTCCGAACGAATGTGTCAAATGGCACGGATCTACCCTTCTCGAGGATCCGCCTCGCCCTCGGCATCCAATCCGTCCGTTCGCCGTGTATCAGATGGCCAACCACGTCATAGGCGCTCCAAGTGTTGCCCCCATCATTCGTGTTGGTCCACTCCACCGGCAGATCACCAAGCAGCGCCGCCAGGACGCGCGGCGTTTGGACCAGGATCGGAACACCTCGCGCGAGGTCGAAGTCCATGGCGCCTCCACATTAGACTAAGATGCGAGCGGAATCGCGTTCGGCTGCCCAACGATTTGCATAACCTGCGCGGGTAACCACCTATGCCAAAATCGCCCCGCGTTTATTCCGCGTCAGGTTGATGTTAATGTTAGGCAATTCTTTTTACTCTTCATGTAAAGTGTATTGTTTAGGTTTGACCCCACTGTCTCTTACCCCGGCTGGTTATGTGGTACACAGCCTCCGGATATTCGACACGAAGCGGCCTGCCCATAACAGATCTTCCCCCTAAATTAAGTCACAAGTCAAGACCTGGCACCCTTACCGATAAGCGGCCAATCAAGGCCTTGGTTTTCTCAACCTCGCTATTTCGAGTCCGCTTGATTTAATTGTTAGCAGATCTCCTATTCTAGGTCGCTTTTCTTTACCAGATATGTTGCAATTACGCTTGCCATGCCAACGAGAAGTTCAGCTTCTGCCACCGTGGGCTCGCGACCTTCTCGCAGATGTCTGCCATGCTCAGAAGCGTACCCCCATGCCTTTTCGACCGCTCCGTCCAAAGGGCGAGGTAGGAGGTCTGGATGGCGCCTCAGAATTTCCCCTAAGGTCGCCTTCGGATCACCACACGCATCCCGTGCGACACATTCCAAGGCGGCGAGCGCGTGTTGCACCGCGCCGGTCACATCGGGTTCAGGACGGCGAGAAAGATCAACTAAGGCTTGATGGATCTCATTTCGGGCCGTACGGTGGTCGGTTTCACTCAAGACGCCGATTGTTTTATGAGTTACCTCTTCGAATATCTCAGACCCTCGGACTTGGATCTGTCCGTCAACAAGCTGCCAGCCGATTCCATTTTGGGAAAAGTAGGCGTTTAATTCCCCGGCGAAATACTCGGCAGGATCTACCGCGTCGCCATGTTGAACTGTGTAGCCTCCGTCCTTTAGCCTTCTGTAAACCCCTTCGATTATGTCGTAAACATTGTACCACTTACAGCGAGCAATTAAATCATCCACTTCGCCTGCGACGTTCGGCCACTCGCACCAATTGCCGGGATCAGGCGCGACGCGGAGAATTCGGCAGACAAGAGTTCTCATTGGACTGGGAGAGAGCCCGGCATCATAGGCAAGTACAACGATGAATTGTCTTAAGCCAGTGGGAGCATCATGCCGGACTGTGATTTCGACAGGATCTGGGTTGTCCAGCCCCATTCGTTTGGAAAACCGTTGGGGTGACATAGATTATTTCCCTCCTGCTAATCGGGATAGGGAGAAGCCTCGCGGCTCCCCCCTCCCACACCACCCGGCATACGGATCACGTACCAGGGCGGTTCGGCAGATTAATTCGAGGTGATGTGCACACCTCAACCGGAGCGTCCTCTCCCTGATCTCCAAGACCGAGTTTCACCCCATAAGGGCAACTCTTTCTGCCCGACGGGTGCATTACCGCCTTCATCTCGGGATAACCACTCCTCTCTTTTATTCCCCTCTCGGGGAAACCGTTCGGGCCTTCGTCCCACCTCTGGCAAGACTAATTTGCCCTCTGCTGACTTCTCCCCTGCGGTCAACGTTGATTCTTCAACGCTCAGTCCTGCTACAGGCGCGATCGCACGCGACCTCCCAGGGCACAGTGGAGATCTCCCGGGGTAAGACACAGAACCTTCCTCGCGCAAACGCCGGATTTATAAAGTCCCGCTTGTAGCGGGATTCGTCGCCCCGCGCTTTTGGATTGGGCTTCCTCCAGACCCCATCTCGCGATGACGCCCTTGCCCTTCTCCTTGCCTTCGGCTCCGCGAAAACCTGGCATGGGGACTTCCACCCCATAAGCTCTGTGCCATGCCCGGCACACACGGCCTCGAGCTGAGCCGCCCGGCCAGCCAAGGCTAGTATCCCTCTGAAAGTAACATCTGGCTGGCCGGGTCGGCTCCAGCGAGTGTTAGGCGGGAGGCGTTGACAATTGGGAATGCTTTCCAGGCCCCATCTTTCTTGCGATGAGTTCGGCGGCGATTTGAACGGCGCCTGCGAGGACCTCTCCGCAGACCTGTGGCCCGCCAGCCTGTACGTACTCGAGAGACTGCCCGGTATCAGCCAGGTTGAACTTGCGGCCGAGCTTGGCTTCCAGGATTTGTTCGCAATCCGTGCTCCCGTTGAGTTCTTCGAACCGGCGGGCGAACCTGCGAGCTGGCGGAAGAGATCCGAGATAGCCATGCCAATCTTCGAGGTCGTCTCTTCCGTAGACTAGGCCGATCGCCATGAGCGAGCCCACGACCGCCCCGCAGGTCTCGCCTCGGAGGGCAATGCCGGGGAAGGGGGTGAGTGCCTTGAGGATGGCGCCCCCATCGAGACCGAACTCGTCCTGAAGCACTGCGAAGGATGTCTGGGCGCAGTTTCGGCACCGAGAAAGTGTGTCGCGAGCTGCCTGAGCGATCCTTTCAAGATCGGCTTCTGAGAGACCTTCGATACCCATTGGATCCCCTCCTTCTTGTGACAGGCGAGCCTGACGCCTAACGTAAAAATCAGCCGCGAGTGCAACGAGGTCGGCTGAATTGCCTTGTTGGGCAATGATTTGGGTCTTTTCATATGTCCTTGTCAAGGGCTGACCCTGTTGCCACTGCAACTTGGATTAACCCGGGATGCGCACACGTGCGATGTGCGCAGTAGCCACCGGCCGCAAGATATTCACACCGGTTCTTTCATAGCGCTCTGCCATTTGCCCTCCGTCCAGGTCTTCCACCAGTATGAGGCCGACCCGTCGCAGGTCCTCAGCGATCTTTGTCGGATCGAATCCCGATACCCATCGTTCACCCACGGACGCTGCAGTTGTTTGAACCTCGCGAAACGATCCCGAGTCGGAATCCGAATTGAACTCGCTTTCGTTAACGTATGTGAAGACCATTTCGCTTCCCGGAGCCCCGCACGTAGCGATTGCGCGAAGGGTTGCGAGATTTGCCTCACGTGTGAGGTACACCGTTACGCCGAGCCAGGAGAAGAAGGCTGGATGATTCGACCGAAAGGGCGACCGAGCCAATGTTGTTCCGAGGTCTTCCTCAGCAAGGTCAGCTTCGATGAAGTGGACTGATCCTGGGATTGAAAGGCCGCATTCCCGCAGTCGCTGACATTTCAGTCCCTGCGTTGCGGGATGGTCGATTTCATACACATCTACTTCTCGAGCAAAGGCGGGACGGCGAAGTGCAAAACTGTCGAATCCGGCGCCGATAATGACGTACTGGCGGATACCGTTCGCCACTGCCGCTCTCAGGGCATCTTCCGTGTAGCGCGCTCGGATGATGACGCCCGCGTATGCTGCATTGGCACGCAGGGCAGCGTCGACGATCGAGTCAGGCGAGGCCAACGCTTTGGCACGCGGATCCGAATCCATTTTGGCAAGCACCAGTTGGCGAAACGCCTCACGGAACCATTCTGGTACGAGACGGTCACCCCAGAGATCATCGATAAGAGGATCCGGATCAAGGCGTGTATGAACCGCTCGCATAAGCGATGTAGCAAGTGCTGTACTGCTTGCGATGAATTCGTTCACAGATTTCTTCCTGCCGGTTCAGATCGGCCCAACGCTGAAGCTTAGCCGCGCTGCTATTGCGGCGTCGGCTGGGGCGCCTTGTTCGCTGCTAAATCAATTTTAAATCGTGGCCAAATCGTAATCCCGCCACCTGACAGGCAAGCTCGATAGCATGGCGGATGGTTGAGCGGCTATAGTTAGTGCCAATCCACCATCCACCAAATTTTTGCTGGGAATACTCTTCACAAAGGTCTTTCCTCCCTGGATAAAGCTCCATCTTGTCTCGCGCCATGTATCTGCGCTTCCTGCCATACATT
>CAVXFA010000076.1:0-28645 GCA_963760605.1 uncultured delta proteobacterium
TTGCCGTCCAATACATCGGCCACGCAGCGGCTGCCCTCCGGGAACGGCACGTAGTACTTGTCATCATATCCGGTGCGGAGCAGCACCACATCCCCAGCCTTCAGGGATCCATGCTTGGCCTCAAAGGCCTTGATCGCATCTACACCGATAGCGGGTCGCTTGCCGGGTCCGGCCTTCCCTTCCATCAGTCCCACATCCACGACCTTCATAGGGCCGCAGAACTGCTCGATGGGAACCTTGTCGGCAGTCGTGGTGCTGTGGGGAATCGGGCCCCACTTCTTCTCATAATCCGCTGCCCGCTCCTGCATCCACTTGCCGTTGTAATCGGTGATCTTGAATCCTGGAGGCGGGACAAAGTGCATGGGGGCATCAAAGTGGGTGCCTGGATGCTCATCCAGGGTCTTGAACTCCGACTTCCAAGGACCACCCGGACCCCAGATGTTCTCCAGCACGATATAGAATGGGAATGACCCGGCCACGCAGCAGGGCTATTCGGGGGATAGAAGGGAGGTCAAGTCGGTGACCTTGCCCGCCAGAGCGGAGTCCTTGAGGGCCTTGGCCTGGGAGCCGATGATGGCGATGGCGCGGCCAATGTCACCGCTGGAGCCCTCGGTCTTCAGCGGCAGGAAGGCAAAGAAGGCGCTTCCGTCCGCAGGGACCTTGTCGAGGTTGGCGAGGCACTCGAAGTAGATCATCTCCTTGCCCAATCCGGCCCAGTGGGTGAAGACGGCCTTCTTGCCGACCACATCGCCCATGCTGGCACCATCGGTGCCCAATGCCTTCACACCCTTCTCAGAGAGGTATATGACGGTCTCGGGAGTGGGGGTGGGCCAAGCATCCGTCTTAAACGTCAGAGGGTTCAAGGCATAGTCGTTCCCTGCCGGGAACTTCTGATACTTCTTGTCCCATTTGGACATGAAGCAGACCATATCCCCGGCCTTGATGGGACCATACTTGGCCTCGTGCTTCTGGACGTCGGCCACCGTGATATCCGGGCCGCCATGGGCGGCCCACTGGTCCTTGGGAACCGTTCCCACCAGGTGGGTCACATCGACTACCTTCAGAGGGCCCACGAACTGCGTAATGGGGACCTTATCGTTAGAAATCGCGGTGGTTGCCCGGGGTCCGTACTTCGCCTCGAACTCCGCCAATATCCCCTTGGTCCAGTCGGTATAGGTGTCGTTCTCGAAGCCCGGGGGCGGGATGAAGTGCTGTGGGGAATCGTAGTGGGTGGCGGTATGGGAATCGATGACGTGCATTCGGGTCCAGTAGGGACCGCGCCAACCATCATGTTTGTTATAGTCGACCACCACATAGGGATTCAATACAAAGGGCCACCAGCCTGGCAGGTCCATGGCAACCGTCAGCGACAGATCCACTACATCCCCCTTCTTCATCGCGGTGTTGAATTGGGCGAAGCTGACGACGGAGAAGGTCAGAACAACGATGGCGGCCAGGACAAAAATCAAACTCTTTCTCATACTCCTCCTTGGCGAATTTCCTAACATTTTTTCTCCTTTCTTATCCATTAATTACAAAGGATTATTTTACGGATTGGATTTCTCAGGGACAAAATCCGGGAAGGCTCCAGAAGGGGAAAAATCCCCCCGGAGCCTTCATATTGGCATTTTCAGCAATCTTCTTCTCATCCCTTCCTCCTTTCCTCCAAAAGGTTGGAATTAGGTTGTTAGACGAACAGGATACAATGGGAAATCCGATAATGAAAAAATATTTTAATATGCAAAAATTGTCAAGCTAAAAATTGACCCTTTTTCCCTGATCCGCCCTTCGGCCTCTAACCCCTTTGTCCTTTACCTCTCCTTTTATTTCCCCCTCCACTGCGGGGTCCGTTTCTGGAGGAAGGCGGAAATACCTTCCTGGGCATCTTCTGTCATCGCGTTAAGAGACATCATCTCTTTGGCATAACGGTAGGCTCGCGCCTCTTCCAGCTCGACCTGGCTGTAAAAAGACTGCTTTCCCAGCGCCAGGGTCAGTGGGCTGGCCTGGGCGATATGTTTAGCCAGGTTCAGGGTCTCTTCGGCGAGGCGTTCGGCGGGAACGACCTTGTTCACCAAACCGTAGTGTTCGGCTTCTTCTGCGGAAATCGGGCGGCCCGTGAAGAGCATTTCCAGAGCCCGTTTCCGACCCACGGCTCTGGAGAGCGGCACTTGAGGCGTGTGGCAAAAAAGGCCGAGGCGCACGCCAGGGGTGGCAAAGCGCGCCCCTGGCTCAGCTAAAGCCAAATCGCAAGTGGCCACCAGCTGACAACCTGCGGCCGTAGCCATGCCCTGAACCTGGGCGATCACTGGCTGGGGCAGGTCCCGGATGGCTTCCATCATCTCAGTGCAGGCATCGAAGATGGAGCGGTAAGATACTGCGTCTCCCTCAAGCATCTCCGAAAGGTCGTGGCCGGAAGAAAATACCGACCCCTCTGCCCGGATAATCAGTACCCTGACCTCCGGGTTCTTTTTAATCGCTTGGCATAGGTCAATCATCTCTGCCATTAGGTTTATGGAGAGGGCGTTTCTTTTCTCTGGACGGTTCAGGGTAATGAACCCGATGCCCTCTTCAACCTGGAATTTGATGTCCCGGTAATTCAAGCGAGCCTCCTTAGAAAAGTATTCTCTTGCTTCAGGCGCTTGCGGTTATACCCCTTTTCCCCTTAAGGGGTGGAATGGAACCGCGCGGGTTTGGGGAGGGGGATCCGGATTTTAAGTTTGGGCTTTGCGCGTGCCCGCATGAGTCATCCAGCCGCTTTTTTGGTCAGGCGCTTGAGCTTTTTGATTTTTTTTCTGACTTCGGCCAGCGCCTTTTTATCCTTACCTTGCAGCAGGTTTTCTTTCTCGGTTTTTAACAGGCGAATCTGTTTTTTCAATTCTTTTTTGTCGATTTGGACTTTGGCTACGACTTTTTTCTTCTTTGTTTCCTTGACGCCTTCCCCCCGGGCTTTTTGAATGGCCGCAATGAGCTCTTCTTTTTTCATGGCATGAACCCCGGTGATATCGGGGTATTGTTTGAGAGCGAAATCCTTTAGCTCGGTGGCTGTCATATTCTCCAGTTCTTTTTCCTCCATCGATCGTTCCTCCTTCATTTTAACTTTTCCCAACGCTGCCTGCAGGTTCTCTCGAAAATCTTTATCTGAATTGTTTGGGTTTGTCAATTCGAAAGTCTTCTAAGGCGGGGTCCCAGGGGACAAGGAGCCGAGGGTTCAAGGGGAAAAAATCTTGAAAATTCTATTGCCCCATTCTGGGAAATGAGTATGATGGAGACCGAAGCAATGGAGGGAAACCCACAAACGGATGCTCAGGAGGTGAGTCCATGCAGAAGTGGGAGTATATGGTCAGGAGAACGGATTTCAAAGCTTTAATCCAGCCTTCGTTTCTGGAGCTGGAGAGGACCCGATTGACAGAGCATGGAGAAGAAGGATGGGAATTAATCTCTGTCATCCCCTCACAGAATGGGGAAGCCCTGATCATGTTTTTAAAACGCCCGCTCGAATAACTGGCGGCAAAGCCCTAAATTATTGTAAGGCGGTGGGCTCAAGCACCGGCTCCATGGCCTTTTTCAGGGCATTCGGCCCAAAAATGATTACGGGAACGGCGCGGTGGGTTAAGTTTTTCGAGTTGTTCGGTCTCGAATCTTGGCCATAGAGGTTATTGGGGAGATGGATGAAGGAGGGAGGAGCTAATCGTGGGTCGCGCAGCCATTGACTCTGAATTTAAACCTTGCTATTCCAAAACCAAAAGAATAGAATGATAATTTTGATTATTTGTGAACCACGGACCCGGTTTCTCAGAGCCCAAGCGTAAGCACCTTGAAAAAAGATGGTTTTTTGCTGTAAAATAATTCAACAAGATTGGGAGCGCATCGGTGAAGAGGACTTACCAACCGAGTAATCTTCGGAGGAAAAGAACCCATGGTTTTTTAAAGCGCATGTCCACAAAGGGCGGGCGCTTAGTCTTGAAGCGCAGGAGGGCCAAAGGCCGAAAGAGACTGGTGGTCGAGGCAAGCCAATACTGAGATCCAACCCACCGGAAGAGATCGGAACCCTCGGGAGATGGGCTTTTACACCTTTGAAAAAGAGGAGCGGATCCGTCGGCGGGCCGATTTCCTGAGAATCTCTAAAGAGGGGATGAAATGCCAAACCGACCATTTTCAGGTCTCCATATGTCCCAACAGCCTACCCCTCCGGAGATTGGGGATCACGGTGGGGAAGCACGTTGGATCGGCGGTGAAACGCAACCACTTAAAACGCCTGATTCGAGAATTCTTTCGCCTGAATAAAGGAGCGCTTCCGGCCTCCTCCGACTTTGTAATCACCGCTAAAGGGGGCGCCGGCGGTTTGAATTTTTGGCAAGTCTCAGAAGAACTGAAAGGATTATTAAGAGAGCGATAGCTCCCGCGACTTTTTGATGTTGACTCGAATCCTCCTTGGTTGCATTCGATTTTATCGCTATTTCCTCTCCCCGCTGACCTTTTCCTCCTGCCGCTTTGTGCCCACGTGCTCTGCCTACGCCCTGGAAGCCGTCGAGCGGTTTGGCCCGGCTAAAGGATTGCTCTTGGCGGTCTGGAGGCTCTTTAAATGCCACCCCTTTCACGCCGGAGGATACGATCCAGTGGTGAAATCCTCAGCTCGCCAGGCGGCGGGTCCAGCCCGCCATGGATGAAACGGGGGAGCGAACGGAGGTTATTCATGGAAAATCGCGCGCTATTGGCCGTAATCATCTCTTTGATCATCCTGGTCATCTGGCAGCAATATTTTGCCCCCTCCCCTCCTGAAACGAGAAAAGAAAAACCGGCTGAGGAGAAAGCCCTGCCAGCAGGCAAAGCGCAACAGGAGGTTGGTAGAGCTCTCCCCCCGGGGGAGAAAAAGCCAGAGACTGTACGGGCCACCGCAGCTCAGGCTCCCCAAGAAATCAAGACCCAGCCGGGGAAAGACATCACGGTGGACACTCCGCTTTACACGGCTGTCTTCGATACCCGCGGAGCTCGCCTGAAAGACTGGAAAGTCAAAAATTATCTGGATAAGATCGGCGAGGCCGCCAAACCGATCGATCTGGCCACGGAAGCTCTGAGTGGAGGTTATCCCTTCGGCTTGGAGATCACCGAAGCCAATTTTCCTTTCTCCCCCGAATCCATCTTCCTGGTAAATACCGAAGCCTTGAAGCTGGGACCTGAGAATAGTAAGGGAGAGTTGCTCTTCACCTGGAAATCCCCCGATGGGCTGCGCCTTACCCAGCAGATGGTTTTCTATGCGGATAGCTACCGGATGGACATCCATCTGCAGATGGCCAATCTCTCCTCCCGCTCCTTGGAGGGAAGGCCTCTCTTCTCCTGGTCGGGAAAAATTTTCACCAAGCCGGGAAACTCAGGGGGCCTGGCCTGTATTCCAGGTTCTGGAGGGAGCTCGGGTGCGGACGTTCCTCCCTTCACCACCCTGGTTAAGAAAGAGCTCCATGAAGTGGAGTTAAAAGGCATCAAGGGTGAAGAGCGCTTTTCTCAGAATGTTCAGTGGGGCGGGTTCCAGAATAAATATTTCTTGGCGGCCCTCATCCCCCAGAAGTCCGAGGGCACTGAGCTCATCCTGAAAAAGGTCTCCGAGACTGCCGGAGACCTGGTCATGGGTGGCCCCAAAGCTTCCCTTCCTCCCGGGACCCAGTTTTCTCAATCTTATGTCATGTATGTCGGTCCCAAGGATCTGGACATCCTCAAAGCCTTCGGTTATGACCTGGACCGGGCCTTGGACTTTGGCTGGTTTGACGTGGTGGCCAAGCCCATGCTTTATGCTATGAAATTTTTCCACCGGTACACTGGGAATTATGGCCTGGCCATCATTATTCTCACAGTGTTCATCAAAATTCTTTTTTGGTGGCCGACCCACATCAGCTACAAATCCATGAAAGAGATGAAAAAGCTCCAGCCGGAGATGGCCAAACTGCGGGAAAAATTCAAAGACGATCGCGAGAAGCTGAATAAAGAGATGATGGAACTCTACCGCCGGTACAAGGTCAACCCAATGAGCGGCTGCCTGCCGATCGCCATTCAGATCCCCATTTTCTTCGCTCTCTATAAAGTTCTGCTTTACTCCATCGAAATCCGCCAAGCGCCCTTCTACTGGTGGATCCAGGACCTCTCGGCCCAGGACCCCTACTACATCTCTCCCATCCTCATGGGCGCTTCGATGTTTATCCAGCAGTGGCTTACGCCCACCACCGGAGACCCCACCCAGGCTAAGATGATGCTGATCATGCCCGTAGTTTTCACTTTCATGTTCCTCAGCTTTCCTACGGGCCTGGTCCTTTATTGGTTATTCAACAACGTGCTCTCCATCGGGCAACAACTCTACATCAACAAACATTCTGGATAGATTCGGGGGATACCATGACATCTGTCGAAACCGAAGGCAAAACCGTGGAAGAAGCCATTAGCAAAGCCTGCGAAGAGTTAAAGGCTGCGCGGGAGGATCTGGATATCGAGATCCTCTCGGACAGTACCAGCGGATTCTTGGGGCTGGTGGGCGCAAAAAAAGCTCAAATCCGGGCAACCCGAAAAGGAACCACAGCCTTTGCGGAAAAAGGTGCAGACCCTTCGGCAACTGCTTCCAGCAATGCGGCGGCGGAAAGGGCCAAGAAAACGCTGCAGGATCTTTTGGGACTGCTGGGGATGGAAGCGGGTGTAGATCTAAGAGAGGAGCCGGAGCGGATCTTACTGACGATCCAGGGCGATGGCAGCGGACTGCTCATTGGGCGCAAGGGTCAAACCCTCGATGCCCTGGAATATCTGATTAACAAAATCGTGCATAAGGGTGCCGAAGACAAAAAACGTATTGTGGTGGATACCGAAAACTACCGATCCCGAAGAGAAGAATCATTGGTCAGGCTGGCCCACCGCCTGGCCGATAAAGCGAAGCAGCTGGGTCGGCCTGTAACCATCAGCCCGATGAGTGCTCACGACCGGCGCATCATCCACCTAGCCCTGCAAGACGACAAAACCTTGCGCACTCGCTCTACGGGTACGGGTCTCTACCGGAAAGTCATCATCACCCCAGAGAAGAAACCTTCATGAGGCATGGATCGCTGGGGGACACCATCGCAGCCATCTCCACTCCCCTGGGGACGGGAGGGATCGGTATCGTGCGGTGCAGCGGTCCCCAGGCCCAGGCGATCGCGGTCCAGATTTTTCGCCGGAAGGAAGGCCGGGGTCCCCTGCTTTCTCACCGGTTCTACCTGGGAGAAATCATCCGCCCCAGAGACCATGCGGTTCTCGACGAAGTTCTCTTGGTCTTCATGCGCCAGCCCAAAACCTATACGCGGGAAGACGTGGTGGAGATCCAGTGTCACAGCGGGGTTTTGGTCCTCCAGCAAATTCTGCAGACGGTCCTGGAAAGCGGAGCCCGCCTGGCCGAGCCCGGGGAGTTCACCAAGCGCGCCTTCCTCAACGGCCGGATCGATCTGACCCAGGCCGAAGCCGTCATCGACCTGATCAACTCCAAGACGCAACGCTCCCTGGAACTGGCCAACCGGCAGCGATCCGGAAGGTTAGCCGCCGAAGTACGGCGGATGAAGGAGGGCCTTCTGGATCTTCTGGTTTCACTCGAGGCCAGTATCGACTTTCCCGAAGAAGAAGGGGACGGGCCCGACCCACAGGAAGTTGCGCGTCGTTTACTGGGTGCTCGCAATGACCTCGAGGGACTCCTGCGCACGTATGACGAAGGCCGAGTTTACCGCGAAGGAATCGCCGCGGTGATCGTCGGTCGGCCCAACGTGGGGAAATCCAGCCTACTCAATGTCCTTCTCAAAGAGGAGCGAGCCATTGTTACCGCCATTCCGGGAACAACCCGAGATGTCATCGAGGAAGTGGTCAATATCGAGGGAATTCCCCTGAGGATAATGGACACGGCTGGACTGCGACCCGCGAAGGATGCCATCGAAGAGGAAGGCGTACGGCGTACGCGGGAGCGTCTGGCCCAGGCCGACCTGACCATCTGGGTCGTGGATGGATCCGAGCCCTTGAGCTCTGAAGACCGCGACATTCTCCCGCAGGTACGAAATAAAAAGACGGTGATCGCCATCAACAAGAATGACCTCCCGCAGCTCTTTTCCCCGGAGGACTTGCGGGTGCAAATTCCGGAAGCCTCGCTGATCTCCATCTCCGCCCTCCGTGGTTCGGGAATCGAAGGCCTCAAAAAAGCCATTCGCACCGTCGTTCTGAACGGCAGAATAGAATCATCGTCTGAAACAATTCTATCCAACCTGCGCCACAAGCGGGCCATCGAGGTCGCCCGGGAGGCCCTATCGGAGGCTTTGCAGAGCCTGCAAATAAACCTCTCCTGGGAGTTTATCACGCTGGACTTGCAGCGGGCCCTGGAAGCTCTGGGAGAAATTGTAGGCGAAACAACCTCGGAAGAGGTTTTGGATCGAATCTTTAACCAATTCTGTATCGGAAAATGAGCGGATCTCCCCTAAGAATCGATAAAGAAGGACGATGGTTCTTTCATGATGAGGAGATCACGCACCGCAAGACCTACCTGCTTTACTGCCGCCACCTGACCCGGGATGATTCAGGCCGTATCATTTTGCGAATCGGCCGGGAGCAGTGCCCTGTCGAGGTGGAAGATGCCCCTTTTGTGGTCAAAACCCTCGATTTCGTCCTCTCGGATGGAGGGGAGCTGAAGTCTATATGGCTCACCCTAAATGATGAGACCCGCGAGCAGCTAAATCAGGCAACCCTGCGCATCGGTGCGGAAAACGTCCCTTATTGTCGGGTTCGCTCCGGGAGGTTCGAAGCTCGCTTCTCCCGTGGCGCGTATCAACTTCTCCTTCCCTATATCCAGCAGGATGAAAAAGCAAACCGCTTTTTTATTCACATCGACGGGAAAGAATATGATCTAACAACCCTCCCCTCCATGCCCTGACGGCTAAGTCCCCAAAAGAGAACTCCGAAATCAGAATAATATCCCTCCTCCGACTCTCCGATCCTTTTCGGGGTTACTTCCCGCTCCTAAAAGGAGAACTAAAAGAGATAGGCGGGCAGCCAAAAATTGCCTTGACAATAGAAATTATTATCTTATAATAATTCTAAATTATGAAAAATGAGAATAAGAAACTGAGAGAATTGGGATTAAGGGTCACGCCACAACGTCTCGCCATTCTTGACATCCTCAGAGGGAACCGAACTCACCCTTCTGTCGAAAAGATTTATAAGGAAATATTAAAAAAATATCCAAACATATCAATGGCCACGGTCTACAATACCCTCTCCAAGCTCGTCGAAGGAAGAGAAATTCAGGAATTGGATATCGATCCTAAAAAAAGAAGGTTTGACCCCTGCACTTCTCTCCATCACCACTTTTATTGCAAGACCTGCGGAAAAGTTTACGATTTAGATTACGACACGTCTTTTGTCCCAAATATTAAACGGATCGGCGGCCATCAGATTGAAGCGATCCAACTCAATTTTAAAGGGAAATGCGAAGCTTGTAGTAAGAAATAGAGAAGAAGTCATTATATGGAATTTTGACCTCCCCGGGGAAGAAAGGTGAAGTAGTTAGATGAGAACAAACAAAGAGGAGAGGAGGTGAATGCTGGTTTCTCGCTGAACAAACGTCAGTTTTTATTCATGTCGGGGATTTTGGGGATCACTCTTTTTTCGAGGTAACCCGAGGACTTCTATTGCAGAAAAAGGAAAGGAGGATACAATGCGTAAAATTATGATGATCGGCGTGTTATTCGGGTTTTTAGTCGCCTTCAGCGGCCCGCTCCAGGTCATGGCAGCTGAGCCTATCAATGTCACTGGAGAACTCATCGACACCTACTGCTATGCGTTGATGGGAGCCAAAGGGGAAAGCCATCGGCAGTGCGCCATTGATTGTGTTAAAGCAGGCATCCCAGCGGGAATCTTGGAGGAGGGTACGAATAAGGTCTATGTTTTGCTGCCCCCTAAAGATAAGAGCCCCCTTCCGAAAGCTGTGATTGAAAAGATGGCCCGCAAAGTCACAGTCCACGGCTACGTATTCGCTGTTGGCGGAAGCCAGTTTCTGACCATTGAGTCAATAAAATAAGCCAAGGTTTAGCGACTTTATTCCCCGGGGTGCAGCACCTCGAAGCTTATCGCTTTTGCGGGGATGAATCCATCTCTGCACCATTAATTGATCACCGATAATAGCTAGAGGGTACATTATTTTTTCCCAAAAAATACATGATTTACCCCATTTGAAAAAAAACATTTTGGCAATATCTTGGAAAGGTTCTCGCCCAAAAGAAGGAATAAAAAAACAGGAAAAGAAAGGAGGATTTATGCGCAAGAAATTAATTTTTGCTATGGCCGTAATGGGTATCCCGCTCTTGATGCTTTTGGCCGGCGGGAATGCCTGGGCCGAGGATGGCCCGTACTTCCCACCTTTGAAGATAGGGCAGGAGGCGCCGTCCTTCCAGCTCCCCTCTTCGCAAGACAAGTTAGTGGACTATTACAAGGATTACTACGGGAAGCACCATCTCATTATTACTTTCTATCCGGCTGCCTTCACCCCGGTCTGAACGGGGGAAATGGATTCTCATCAGAGAAATCTTTATCTCTATGAGCGTCTCAACGCCCGGGTTCTGGGCGTCAGCATGGATGAAGTCACGACGATTAAATATTTTGCCGAAGAGCTTTGGTTGGAATTTCCTCTCTTATCAAATACCCTGACATGGATGGGGAGGGCCTATGGTGTTTACTCGGACAAACCACCCTTTCTCCCGGATGGTACTCCCAACTGGTTTGGCCGGCGCACGGTCATCATCGACAAGAAGGGAATCGTCCGCTATATCAAAGATGGATCGCCGGACAGTGAAGAGATTCTTGAGTTCCTGTTGACGTTGGAAAAAGAGTTCCGGGGGAAATGAAGGTCATCAATAAGGAGGAGGAAATCATGAAAAGAAGAATGACATCGGGGCTGACCATGGGTTCGTTGGTCGGCTTGTTGGCCCTTATGGGGCTGTATCTTGGCGGTTGCGCAACCTTTGCGCCGGAGAAGCCCAAAACCTTGGTTCCGACGGATCGGGGTACCGTAATTTTCCTGGATAAATATGAGTTCATCCGCCCCCCTGCCGGCTACGCCCTTTTAAAGAATTTGTCGGGCGGAGATTTCGAGTTGGGGTTCCTAACGATTGAAGGAGCTGAATTCCCCAGTCAGACCACTTTCATTTATGATGCCGAGCCTTTCGGCAGCTCCCCGGATTTGGAGCGGCGGGCCGAGCAGTACTGCACCCGGTTCCTTTTTAACAGTGGGATCCTTCCCCAAATCCAGAAGAAAGAGACAGTCCAGGTCATGGGCCAGCCCGCCCTGGCCATCTACCTGGAGGGTGAGAACCCGAATCGGGGTGAGAAGTCCAAGTCGACCGTATATTTAGTGAAACGTGAGGATCGGATTATTTCTTTTGTCTGCACCCAGTGGAGGCCGCTCAAGGGGTCTTGGGACGCGGAGGCCTTTGGCCACTTCGATAAATTCGTCAACAGTTTTAAGTTTTTGAAGAAGGGTTTCTATGAGGAATTTGATGAAAAGCTCAAGGAGCTGAAGGGATGAGAAAAGGGTTCAAGGGTTCTCATGGGAGAAAGGGGGTGACAAAAAAGCGGGCGAAAGGATCTTGACGTTTGGTATTCATTCTCGAAAAGGGTGATGTCGAGAGGAGGAAGGTTTATGGCGAGAATTTGTATCTCGGTATTGTTTTTGATTGTCGTGGTTTGGGTTGCGCCTTTCTGGGCCGGAGAGGTTCCCCTGGGTTTGCCACCGGTTCCGATTCCTTCGGACAACCCCCAAAGCCCGGAGAAGATTGCCCTCGGCAAGCGCCTGTTTGAAGACAAGCGTTTCAGCGGAGACGGCACGGTAAGTTGTGCAACCTGTCACGATTCCACAAAGGCGTTCGGGGACGGTCTTCCGACTGCGGAGGGCATCAGAAAGCTTAAAGGAACCCGGAATGCCCCGACCGTGATCAATGCTGCTTATTACGAAGCGCAGTTCTGGGACGGCCGGCGGCCTTCCCTCGAGGAGCAGGCCAAGGATCCGTTCGTGAATCCCATAGAGCATGGCCTTAGCAGCCATGAGCCGATCCTGGAAACGATCCGCAAGGATGCGTCCTATCCTGCACAATTCCGAAGTGTCTTCGGCATTGAACCTAAAGACATAACGATCGATCACGTCGTGAAGGCCATCGCCAGTTTCGAGCGGACGGTGATTTCTGGGGATTCTCCCTTCGATCGCTACCTCTATGGCGGGGACAAAACCGCCATGTCTGAATCGGCGATTCGGGGTTTGGAGATCTACCGGGTCAAGGGGCGCTGCCAGGACTGCCATAGTCTCGGCCAGACGTATGCAACCTTCATCGACAATAAGTTCCACAATGTGGGGGTCGGTTTCAAGTTAATCGAGCCGCAGATGATGAAGATTGCCAACGCTTTCCGCAAAGCAAAACAGGAAGGGAAAGATATTGATAAGAGTGTGCTGGGGGATAAGGAGGTTTCCGAACTGGGACGTTTTGTCGTCACCTTGCGGCCGTCGGACATCGGCAGTTTCAAGTCTCCAACCTTGCGTAACGTTGCCGTTACCGCTCCGTATATGCACGACGGCAGCGTCCAGACCCTTGAAGAAGTGGTTGAGCTTTACGATAAAGGCGGAGAAAAGAATCCGTTTTTGGACAGCGGGATACGGCCGTTGAATCTTACCGAGCAGGAAAAGGCGGATCTGGTGGCTTTCATGAAGAGTCTCAGCAGTCCGCAGTTTGCCGATGTAACACCATCGAAGAAGAAGGAGTGAGCCATGAGCAATGAGATGACACGACGCACGTTTTTGAAAGCAGCGGGCGTCCTGACGGCCGCCGCTGCAGTGCCGGTAGGTCTTGTGGAAACCGTCTGGGGGCAAACGCCCGGTGAAAAATTCACCTTTGCCTACATTTCCGACCCCCACATCACTCAGATCAAGGGGACCGAGTTCGTCAGGAATTTTGAAAGGGGCCTGCGAAAGGCGGTTCTCGAAGTGAACTTTATGGATCCTGCGCCCGATTTCGTGGTCTTTGGCGGCGACCTTGCCCAGCTGGGCAAGAAGGAGGAATTTGAACACGGGCTGGAGATCATGAAGGATCTTACAGTGCCGGTAAAATGGGTCATTGGGGAGCACGACTTCTACCTGGACTTGGGTAAATACTGGCAGGAAAAGGTAAGCCCGCTCTATTACAGCTTCGACCACAAGGGAATTCATTTCGTGGTGCTGAACAGCATCCTGACGGATGACGACTGGACTCACCGCCGCTGGCCGACCCCGGAGGAGCGCATGTTGCAGATGGCCCGGTTGGATAATCCTAACGGGTCGCCCTTCATGGTCAAGCAAGAGCAGCGGGACTGGCTCATGAACGACCTGGCAAAGATCGGTCAGGAGACTCCCCTCGTGGTCCTCTCCCACTCCCCCCTATACAAGATATTCAAGCCATGGAACTTCTGGACGGATGATGCCGAGGAGGTCCAGGCGATCCTGAAGCCCTTTAAAAATGTTACGGTTCTGCATGGCCATGTCCATCAAGTCCTCTACAATCAGATCGGCAGCATTGCCTTCAATGCTTTTGTGGGAACCGCCTGGCCTTGGCCCTATCCAGTGAGTTATTCAGAGCTGCCCAACGCCGTGCCAAGCATAACGGTTATGATGAACCGTGCGGATCCCTTCAAGGAGCGTGACGGAACAGGATGGGGCCATCTCGACGTGAACGGCGGTATGCTGCATCATTACGAATTGTGGGAAAATACGCCGCGGGTCGTGCGGGTAGGCGGTAAAATGAAGACTCCTGAGGACACTGAATATCAGGACACGGCAAAGCGTATTCTGCCCCAGAACCACTACTAAACCCGGACAGAAGGAGATGAACCATGCGAAAATCCCTGTATCTCTTTATAGGATTTGTTTCGCTGACGCTCAGCGTTGCCGTCCTGATGGCCCATGCGGATCCATTTACCAAAGAAGACCTTAAGAAATGGGATGAGGCGTTTACAGCGGTCATGAAGGAGGGCGAAAAGTTGTTTCACAGTTCACAACTGGGGAAGAACTCGGTCTCTTGCGACATGTGTCATCCCCATGCCTCAGATGCCCATCCGGAGACCTACCCCAAGTTCCAGAAACAAATTGGCAAGGTTGTGGGTTTGCGGGACATGATCAATTGGTGTATCCAGAACCCTTTAGAGGGAACACCTTTGGCTGCGGATGACCCCAAGATGATTGCCCTCGAAGCCTACATCACGTATGAGCGCAGAGGGGTTAAACTGGAAGCCGGGAAACATTAATCTTTTGGGATTGAGCTACACTTTGAATGAGGAAGACTCAAATTCCCCCCCTAGCCAAGGGTCGAGGGGGCTTTAACAGCTGATTTCTTAACACGAGAGGCCCGAATGGGATTTGGGCCTCTTTATTTTTTGGGGGACTTGTTACGACGGGTGGAGGCATCCTTCCTGCGCGTTGAAATGTCAGCCGTCCCGCGTCGGCCTAAAGGATCTCAAAATGTTTAAGAAGGTCTTTTTGCCAATCCTCATTGGTTTGACTGTCCTAGGGGGTTTAGACGATCCAGGTACCCTCGGCGCTCAGGATAAACCCTTGCGCGTCTATGGCCCCGAAGAGCCGCTTGCTCCAATGAAGGAGTGTGCCGAACTATTTTACCGGGTTCATGGAGTTAAAACCGAGGTCCTGACCGGGGCAGGATCGAATTGGATGGGAGAGGCTAAAAAGGATGCCGATGTTGTTTATGAGGAGACTGAATATAGGCTTTCCCAATTCATGACGCGTAATCCTTGACTCGTTGACCAAGGCTCGAGGACGAGCCTCTATGTTCAGCCCGCGGGAATCCTGGTGAGAAAGGGAAACCCAAAAGGGATAAAATCTCTCGAAGACCTCGCCCGCAAAGATGTGTATCTTCTCGATTTGAACGGTGAAGGTTCTTTGGGGTTATGGGAGGACGTTGCAGGGAAGAAAGGCCTCATTCCTCATATTCGGAAGAAGATTGCGCTCACTGTGGAGACCAGCGCGGAAGCCCTCGAGAAATGGAAAGCGGCTCCAGCGTTGGATGCATGGATCACCTTCGAGGCATGGCACGATTACCTCAAAGACACAAGCGATCTGGTGAAAATACCAAAAGACGAAACGGTCTATCGAGGAACTGCGGCAGTGGCCACACATTTTCACAAGAACAGGGAGGCTGCCAGAAAGTTCTTGGAATTCCTAAAGGCACCGGAATGCCAAGCCGTTTTTAGAAAGTGGGGATGGGAGTAACCGCATACCTTTCCCGATGGCTCCATCATCACCGTAAAGTTTGAAGGTAAAAACATGGTGTTTGCCGTCTGAAAAATGGTTTTCTCCTTCACGCAGGAAGTGGAAGAAGGAGGGAAGGAGGAACAATGAAAAACGCACGGATCATGTTTCTAACCGCCCTTCTGCTAATGGCCTTGACTTTGAGCGCGAGGACCGAGCAGCAAGACATAGCCCAACCACTCGAGGCTCTGCGGGTGAAGATTCGGGCCCAGTATGGCACCGACCTCCCGCCCTTGCCCGTTCCCCTCAACAATCCTCAAACCCCAGAAAAAATCAAGCTGGGCGAGGCCCTCTTTTTTGATCCCAACCTCTCCAAGTGCGGAAATATCGCTTGTGCCTCCTGCCATGATCCCGAACGGGGGTTCAGCGATGGGGAGCGGATCTCCGATGGCTGCGGCGGTGTCACAGGGCGCCGCAACTCCAACACGGTCTATAACACGGCTTACTCCAGCCACATGTTCTGGGATGGCAGGGTCCAAACGCTTGAAGAGCAAGCTCTAGGTCCAGTGGTCGATCCCGCCGAGATGTCCAATACCTGGGATAACGTTATTGCCTACCTGCGCACGGGTATCCATCCTTTGACCAAGAAGGAATTTCAGAAAGCGAAGAATTTCTACAAGCGATATTTTCAGACGGTCTTCGGCGGCGAGATCAGCACTACCACTGTTACCAAGGCAATCGCCGCTTACGAGCGGACGATAGTGAGCTTCGACTCGCCTTATGATAAATGGGTCAAGGGCAACGACAGGGCTCTTACCTCGGAGCAGAAGAAGGGGCTGTTGCTCTTTTTCGGCAAGGCTAATTGCGCGGCTTGTCATGTGCCGCCCAACTTTACCGATTCCGATTTCCATAATACCGGTGTACAGAACGCAGGGTTTGAGACGCCGGAGAAATTCCCTCATAATGCCGAAATCTGCGGGGGCGTTCCCAAAGCCGTTGACCCTGGCCGGGGAGAAGTGGGCTTTCTCCGGTCATCCTGCGCGGACCTGGGAAAGTTCAAGACACCCACGCTGCGAAACGTGGAGTTATCCTTGCCCTATATGCACAATGGGAAGTTCACCACCTTGGGAGAGGTCCTTTCCCACTATGAAGCGCTGGCCAAAGGGACGGTAAAACCGGTCGTCGGCATGGTCGACCCTAAGGTCGCTGAGGGGTCTATTGTCCTCGGTGCGGACAGTGATTCCCCCGAGGACTCAAAGAATTTGATCGAGTTCCTCAAGGCCTTGAGCGGGACCCGGTTCAAGAGCCCGGCGGCGGGTGTGGCCCCACCAGCAACGGATAGGTAACACGACAATCTACTTGAACAGGCCAATGATCGCGAGATATTGGATCACTTATTTTAAAGGCAGGGAAATCGATCTGAACCGAGGGCCTATATTTGACAAAGTGCCAGGCCTAATGGCCAAGGACTTTGATTTCAGCCGGATCAAACAGCGGGTGAACCTCCTTTTGAGGTTTCTGGGCTAGCCGCGCGCCGTTCATATACTCACCCCAATGAAGTTCCACGGGGTAAATTTTTTCATCCGAGAAGTTACCCACAGCCCCGTTGGTCACCTGCTACTTAAAGGCGTCGCTCCGGGGCTATGGATAACTTTCAAAGTAGCAAGTAAGAGGGATTAACCTTTTTTCTTGACAAAGAAAATTATTTTTGGATACAATTCCGATTGTATCCAATTTCAGCAAAGGGATTGGAAGAGGCTCTCGCCGCCAAGGGCTACTTTGAAACAGGAGAGAACGCGCAGCCAGAGAAAAGGGGAAATGAGAAGCACCGCAGAGTGCCGCTAAATGCTTCCTGAGGGAATAAGCTATAGATTTCGTTGAGAATTTGCTCTAAGAAAGGTTTCCCGCGTGAGCCCCAAATCGATCTTGGAGAGAGACAGCACGAAAAGGACGATTTCTCTTTTACTGTTGGGGCTGTTCGTCTTTTTCTGGGGGGTGCTCGCTTTTCATCATCACCCAGATGGATTGACCCACGATGAATGTTCTTTATGCAGGCTGAGTTTCCAGTTTTCCTCGTTTCTGCTTGCAAATCAACTGTCGATCTCTTTAGCTGCTATTGCTTTTATCTTGGAGGCCGTGCAGTATTGTTTCCCCCGCCCTTCGATTCTGACTTATTCCCTTTACCCTAGGGCTCCCCCGACCTTCTAAGCTCCTCTTCCCAGAACCGGAAAAGTTTCCAGAATTTGTACTTTTTCTCTAAGGCCCGTGGGCAAGCCTGCTGTGTCAAAGCGCGTGCCCGTAGGCAGCTTCCGTAAAGCCTTTTCGGAATCGGGTAGGCCAGAAAGTTTTTTCGGCGTCCGCCCAGGTTGTCAGGAGGGAACCCATGGATGAGGGATTCCGGAAGTTTTCGCCTTTCTGGATGGCGCCATCTTATCCTCCTGTTTCCTCAGGGAATGGATGAAATCAATTATGGATTTGGGATATCAGCCCGGAGGTGCTTCCACATGAAGCTGAATTTCATAAAACAACTGGTTATCTATGCGCTATTAGCCGTTTATGTCGCTCTGAGCTCGTGTTCTTCCCCTCCTGAAGTGAACAGCACGACCCCGCCTCCCAATTTCGAGCGGCAGGGGAATCTGGTCCTGATCCCTGAACGCTCTTCCCTCCGCCAGAGATTGACGTTCGACACTGCGCGGGCGGAAAATATCACCGTTCAGCTCACCACGCCGGCCGTCGTGGAGGCCAACCCGGACCGGTATGCCCGGGTTTGCCCGCCTTTGGCAGGCCGCATCGCCCAGCTGAACGTCAGATTGGGCGAGACGGTCCGCCAGGGTCAGCTCCTGGCCATCCTCCAATCCGCGGAATATATGCATGCTCAAAGCGACTTCACCAAGGCGAAGAGTGCGCTTCTTCTGGCCCGCCGTAACTGGGAGCGGCAAAAGGATCTGCTGGAGCACAAGATCGTCGCTCAGCGGGAGGTCGAACAGGCGCAAAAGGAGCTGGAAGCCGTTCAAGCCGATCTGGAGAGCGTTACCGCCCGGCTGCGGACCCTGGGGCTGAACCCCGAAGCGGACACGCTCGGCCACCCCTTGGAAATTCGCTCGCCCATCTCCGGCCACGTTGTGGAAATCTCGGCGACGGCAGGGGAGTTCCGCAACGACAGCAATGCGCCCCTGATGAGCATCGCCGACCTGTCCACCGTTTGGCTGACGGCGAATGTCCAGGAAAAGGACATCCGCCATCTCGCTAAAGGCCAGCAGGTGAATGCGGTTTTCCCAGCTTATCCCGGCGAGGTTTTGCGAGGGAAAGTGTTATTTGTGGGTGACATGCTTGATCCGGACACCCGATCCATCAAGGTTCGCGTGGCCGTTCCCAACCCGGGCGGCCGCTTTAAGCCGGGCATGTTTGCCATGGTGAACTTCGAGGGTTTTCCGCAAAGGGTGGTGACGGTGCCTAACACCGCTATCGTTCAAATCGGCGGGACCTCTTTTGTCTTCGAGCAAGTCAAGCCTTGGACCTTGGCCCCGTGTGAGGTGGTGCCGGGGGAGCAAAGGGGAGAAAGAATCGTTATCAAAAGGGGGGTGAGTGCCGGGGCCACGGTCCTTGCCAAGGAAGGAATTTTGTTCCAATGATGGACCGGATGGTTTCCTTTTGCTTACGGCGCGGTTGGCTGATCGTGGCCGTTTTCACGGTGGTTGCGGCCTACGGGATATATTCGTGGAGGCAACTGGCCATTGAGGCCTATCCTGACATCTCCGATACGCAGGCCCAAGTCATCACCCAGTATCCGGGGCACGCCGCGGAGGAGATGGAACAGCAGATCACCATCCCCCTGGAACGGGAGTTGAGGGGGATTCCCGGACTGCATGTCATGAGGTCCAAAGAGCACCTTCGGCCTTTCTTTGATCACGCTGGTCTTCCGCGATGGGGTGGAGGATTACTGGGCGCGGCAGCGCATTCGGGAGCGGATCTCGAATGTGGATCTGCCTCCCGGCGTGGAGGCGGTTTTGGACCCGCTCACCTCCGCCGTCGGTGAAATTTACCGCTATACCCTCGAATCAAAGATTCGGGACCAACGGAGCCTGCGGGAGCTGCAGGAATGGGTGGTGATCCCCCGTTTGAAACAGGTCTTCGGGAGTAGCCGATGTCAGTAACTTCGGCGGGGAGACCACCCAATTCCAGGTCTTCCTGAATCCCGGCCAATCTCATGAAATACAACCTCTCCCTTAAACAGGTCACTGACGCGATCCAGGCCAACAACGCTAATGCCGGCGGAAGTATCATCGTCCATGGGCAGCAGGGACTCGTGGTCCGCGGCCTGGGGTGGGTACGGTCGCCGGAGGAGCTGGGCTTGATCATCGTCACGCAAAAAGGGGGTACGCCGATATTGCTCCGGGATTTGGGCCAGGTGCAGTGGGGTGCTTTGGAGCGCAAGGGAATTTTTGGAAAAGACGACAATGATGACTCGGTTTCCGGGATTGTGCTGCTCTTGCGGGGCGAAAACCCGTCGCGGGTCTTGGAGGGCATTTATCAGAAAGTCGACGAGTTGAATCGCAAGATTCTTCCTCCCGATGTCAAGATCGTTCCCTATCTGGACCGTGCGACCCTTGTGCATACGACCCTGCATACCGTTTCGCGCACCTTGTTGGAGGGAATGGGCCTGGTCGTTCTCATGCTGATTCTCTTTCTGGAAAATTTGCGCGGCGCCCTGCTCGTGGCCCTGACGATCCCCATCTCGCTCCTCTTTGCCTTCATCCTGATGCATCTAACCCACATTCCCGCGAATCTTCTTTCCCTGGGGGCGATCGACTTCGGAATCATTGTGAACGGGGCGGTTGTGATCATGGAGGTGATCTTCCGCCGCCGGGAGCAGGATCCCGGGCAAGCGCTTTCGCAAGGAGACGCCCGCTCTTCCGTGCTCGAAGTCGCCAAGCCGATGTTCTTCGCCACTGTCATCATCATGGTCGCCTACCTGCCGCTCTTTGCCTTCGAAAGGGTGGAAAAGAAGCTTTTCACGCCGATCTCCTTCGCCGTTTGCTACGCGCTCAGCGGCGGGCTCCTGTTCGCCCTGCTGGCAGTCCCCCCGCTGGCCTATTGGGCCTTCCGCAAACCCGGCCGGACGTTTGCTAACCCGCTCCTGGTTTGGATTGGTGCAAAATATTCCACCTTCCTCCGGCATATGGTATTGCGGCCTCGAAGAGCCCTCCTTGCCGGAGCGGCCATCGCCAGCCTTGCAGTCGTTCTCGCCCTGCTGGTCGGGCGGGAATTCCTGCCCTATATCGATGAAGGGACCATTTGGCTCCAGGCGCAGATGCCCCCGGGCATCTCCCTGGCCAAAGCCACGGAGATGTCGCGCGAATTGCGGATGGCCGTGCGCGAATTCCCGGAGGTCTCCTACGTTGTTACTCAATTGGGGCGCACCGATGACGGCATGGACCCATGGACCCCCTCTCACATTGAGTGCTGCATCGGTCTGAAACCGTATCGAGAATGGGGCGGCGACAAGCAGGCGCTCATTCGCCGGATGAGCGCCCGCCTGACTCAACTGCCCAGCATGGCCTTTGGGTTTTCCCAGCCCATCATCGACATGGTGAATGACAAAATCGCGGGCGCCCACAGCGAGCTGGTCATCAAGATCTTCGGCGATGATCTCACCGAAGGCCGCCGGATCGCCCAGGATATCGCCGCCGTCCTGGCCTCCGTGAAGGGCGCGGTGGACGTGGCGATCGATCAAGAGCCGCCGCTCCCCCAACTGCAAATTAAAGTCAATCGCGAGGCAGCTGCCCGTTTCGGAATCAATGTGGCCGATATTGCTGACCTGATCGAAACCGCCGTGGGGGGCAAAGCCGTCTCCTTCGTGTTCATCGGCGAACGCAAATACAACATCAATGTGCGGTATATCGAGTCGGCCCGCAACAGCCCTGAGGCGGTGGGTAACCTAACCCTCACATCTTCCACCGGCGCAAGGATCCCGCTCTCGCAGGTGGCCGAGGTGAAGCTGGGGGGCGGGGAGTCGACCATCACGCGGGAGATGAATCAGCGCCACATGACAGTAAAGGTCAACATGCGCGATCGTGATCTAGCCTCCTTTCTGGACGAAGCGCAGAAGGTCATTGCGGAGAAGGTCAAATTCGACGGCAACAGCTTCCGAATCGAATGGGGCGGCCAGTTTGAAAATCAACGGCGGGCAGAGACCCAGCTGGCCCTCATCATCCCAGGCGTGCTGGTCCTGATTTTCCTCCTCCTCTATGCGGAGTTTGGGGAATTGCGACAGGCGGCGCTGATCCTGCTCACAGTGCCGCTGGCCCTGTTGGGCGGTCTGGCCGCGCTATACTTCCGGGGGATGACCCTGAATGTCTCCAGCGCAGTTGGCTTCATCGCCCTCTTTGGCGTCGCCGTACAAAATGGGGTCATCATGGTGGCCAACCTGAATTTGTGTCGCCGTCTGGGAATGGATTTAAAAGAAGCCATAATCTGCGGGGCTGGCCAGCGCCTTCGCCCTGTCCTGATGACCGCCAGCGTGGCCACCTTGGGGCTGTTGCCCGCGGCCCTTACCCGTATGATCGGCAGTGACGTGCAGCGACCACTCGCCACGGTGGTCGTGGGGGGCTTGATCTCCGCCACCGTGCTCACCCTGATCGTCCTCCCGGCGGCTTATCTGGTTCTGGAGAGGTGGTTCGAAAAATCCCCCAGTGGTAACTTCGAGGAGCCAACACCATGATGAATTTAAGCCTTTTGGCCGGCCTTTTGGCCGGCCTGCTGTTACTTGGACCTGGCGCACCATGCGCTCAAGCGGAGAACCCGGCGGATGCTCCGATCTTATCCAACACACTTTCCCTCGAATCCTTTCTGGCGGAGGTGGCCCAAAACAACTTGGAGTACGCCGCCCAGCGCTATAACGTTTCCATCGCCCAGGCGCAAATCGCCAAGGCCCGGGTTTATCCCAATCCCACGCTCGGGACTGGTGCCTGGAAGGACATCTCCAGGCAGGATATGCCGTCCCTCTTTAACTTGGGCATCACCCAGACCATCTTGACCGGGGGGAAGCACCGCGCCGGAATCGAAGTCGCCGAGAGAAATCACCGGGTCGCCGGAGCGACGCTGGAAGATTTTTTCCGCAACCTGCGGGCGACTGCGGCCAGCGCCTTTGTCGACGCGCTGGCCGCCCAGTTGATCGTTGAGCAGAAGCAGCGCTCCGCCGCTTCTCTGGACAAACTGGTTGAAGCCAATGAGAAACGCTTTCGGGCTGGCGATTTAGCCGAGATTGATGTCATCCAATCCCGCGTCGAAGCGCTACGGTTTCAGGGTGAACTTCTGGCTGCCCAATCCACCCTGCAAATGGCTCTCATCGCTCTTTCCCAATTTCTGGGGGCACAGCGCAGTTCAGTGACCGTGACTCCCATAGGGCGTCTGGAAATCCCTGGGAAAACTTTCATATTAACTGAGCTAGTGGAGGAAGCCTTGCAAAAGCGCGCGGACGTGGTGGCTACTTTTCAGACCCGAGAGGCTGCCCGAGCGGGGGTCAAATTGGCCGAAGCCAACCGGATCCCCGATGTGGACATTGGACTAGGATGGCAAAGGAGCTCTGCATCCAATAATGAAATCGCCCCCTCGCCTCAATTTGATCTACTCGGGCTCTCTCTATCGGTTCCCATTCCCATTTTCAATACCCTTCGGGCGGAATTAAACATGGCACGTTTCGCGAGCGAACAGGCGGAGAAAAATTGGCAAGCTGCCCGGTTAAAAGCCGAAGTTGAAGTCCGGCAGGCCTACGCCCGCTATCAGTTGGCCGTGGAAAGGGTTGCCAAATACAGGGAGGGTGCATTACGGGATTCCGCCGCTGTCTTGGAGGGAAAGCTTTACAGCTACCAGCGGGGTCATACCTCTCTATTGGAGGTCCTTAACGCCCAACGGGAAGAAAACAATATTTATTTGGCTTATTACGACACATTGACCGAGTACGCCAAAGCCCTGGTTGCGCTGGAGCAAGCCGCGGGCATTTGGGATGTGAGTTTTTAACCGGATGCAGAATAAAAACCTCTCTGCCCGCTAAGGGCCTTAGCCTTTTTCTCTCCTCATTTGCATAACCAAGCAAATCCTCCCTCCTTGTTATCCTTGTCCTCCCTTTACGATGAAATCAGTACCTTAAAACAAGGAGGGATAGCCATGAACAAGGGAAAAGATGGTCGCGTTTTGGAAGTCCGGGTCCGGGCAGCTTCTCTTCAGCCTCTGGCTGGGAATTCAATGACCGATGATTGTGAATTAGAGGACCCTACTTCGTAGGTGGAGTCCGCTAGGCCTTTTGTGAGAAGTACTTCTCCCTTGAGAATAATTGTGGGTTTTGATTTCTCCTAGAATAATTTGAGTCCGGAAAAAGAATTTTTTTTGATTCTATCAATCCAAGGGGTATAATGTTTGAACAGGATCGAAATGGAAAGGAGGTGAAACGGGATGAAGAAGCTGCTTATTCTCACCATGGTAATCGCCCTTGCCTTCGCAACCCTCGCCCTCGCTGATAAGACCAAAATGACCGCAAAGGTTGGAGATCAGCTCTACGTTTGTGCCTGCGGCGAAGGTTGTCCATGTGACACGATGTCAAGGAACCCGGGTCAGTGTTCATGTGGCAAGGACCTGGTAAAAACAAAAGTAACGAAGGTTGGGAAGGGGACGATTACGGTTGAGTCAAGGAAAAAGCCTTTCGTGAGTGTCGGAAAATACGTCTGCGATTGCGGACCAGATTGCAAATGCGACACAATTAGCCAGAATCCGGGTAACTGCACATGCGGCAAAAAAATGATAGCGGTAAAAGCAAAACCTGAGCAATAAAAGTTTAAGAAGTAAATCATATTCAACTGTCAAACAGCAGAGGCAGGGTCAGAAAGGGTCCTGCCTTTTTTGTTTTTGCACTCTTCAATCCGTTATCATTGAGCTTCAATAGTCTATTGGATTGCAGATACGTATGTATAATCGTCAATCAACCCCGATACTGACATTGTCTGTCAGGTCAACTCTCTTTCAGGACATATAAATCTTCCAGGCCATAAGAAAAAGCCAGAGGGTAAGTTGTCTTGGCTTTGGCTTATTCAAGATTTCTGATCCATTTTTATTTTTGCTATCCCTGCCGCCAAAACAGGCGGCCGTAGACTTTTGGGCCTATTTTGCCGCAATGTTTTTTCTGAAAGTTGGATATAATGAATAATGAAAGAAGACTTAGGTTAATCTCTCGTTAGGAATGCTGTTAGAGGAGAAACACATGGAATCCATTTCTTCTCCCGAGAAGATCAGGATGCGCCCGGATCAGACGCTCCAGGTTCCCAGTTACCCGATCATCCCTTTCATCGAGGGGGATGGCATCGGCCCGGATATCTGGAAGGCTGCGGTACGCGTCTTTGATCGGGGCGTCGAGAGATCTTACGGCCAGGGAAGAAAGATTTACTGGCTGGAGACTTTCGCCGGGGAGAAGGCCCAGAAGAAGCTGGGGACGCCAATCCCCGAACAGACCCTCCGGACAATCGAGGATCACAAGGTAGCGATCAAGGGACCGCTCTTTACGCCGGTCGGCGGGGGGATGCGCTCCATAAATGTAGCCCTGCGCCAGGCGTTAGACCTTTACGCCTGCCTCCGCCCCGTGCATTACTATCCCGGCGTACCCAGCCCGCTGCGGCATCCCGAGAAGGTCGACGTGATCATCTTCCGCGAGAATACTGAGGATGTTTACGCGGGCATCGAATGGCCCCAAGGCAGCCCAGAGGCTTTGAAGCTGCTCGCTTTTCTGGACAAGGAGCTGGGGCAAAAACTGCCCCTGGATTCTGGCCTTGGGATCAAGCCCATCTCCGAGGGACGCACCAAGCGGTTGGTCCGCCGATCTATCGCCTACGCTTTACAGCACGGGCGTCAATCTGTAACCTTGGTGCACAAAGGAAACATCATGAAATACACCGAGGGCGCGTTCCGCGATTGGGGGTACCAGCTCGGCCGGGAAGAGTTTGGCGACCTCACCCTTACTGAAGAAGAATTTTTTAGGGGGCACAACGCCAAACTCCCCGCGGGAAAGATCATCCTCAAAGACCGCCTGGCCGATGCTATGTTCCAGCATCTCCTCATCCATCCAGAAGAATACGATGTCCTAGCCATGCCCAACCTGAATGGCGATTATTTTTCAGATGCCTTAGCGGCCCAAGTGGGAGGCCTGGGGATGGCCCCGGGAGCAAACGTGGGAGACAGAGCGGCCGTCTTCGAGGCCACGCATGGAACCGCACCCAGTTATGCGGGGAAAGATATGGTCAACCCCAGCTCTTTGATCCTTTCCGGCGTGATGATGCTGGAACATCTCCAGTGGAAAGAGGCCGCGGCCCGGATCGTCAAGGGCTTAGAACGGACGATCCAGGAGAAGACGGTAACCTACGACCTGGCCCGCCAGATGGAGGGGGCCAAACTTTTGAAATGCTCGGAGTTCGCCGACGCCATCATCGACAACATGTAACCTTCGGTCCATCCCTTTTTACCGGGGCCTCATCACAAAATTCGTTAAGAAAACTTCTAAATCCGCAAGACGAACCCCTCACTTTTATCCTCCCCCCCCGATGGGGAGAGAGGTCAGGGTGAAGGGGCGATGTAAGAAGCAGAAGGAGCTAGGCCCGCCTTTTCAACGGGTAGGGGATGAGCGCGGCCGGAATGAAGGCTAGCCAGGGAATGAAAACGATGATCCACAGGGTAAGGGGAACGCCCCAGCGGTCGGCGACGAGTCCTAACACGGCGGCTCCTATCCCTCCGGTGCCAATGGCAAAGCCCAAAATCAGGCCGGAAGCCATCCCCACATGTTTGGGCAGGAAAGACTGGCCCATGACCATGGTGACAGCGAAGGAAAAGATTAGGATGAAACCTGCCAGGATAAACCAGATAAATGACCAGATGCCGGAGCTTAAAAGAAAAAAGGATGAAAAGGGGGCAGGAAAAGCCCAGGCTGAAAAGAAGAATTTTTTTATACCCTGAAATGATCGGCCAGGGGTCCACCGATGAGGGTCCCAAAAGTTCCGGCAGTGAGGAAAGCAAAAAAGGAGATTCCCGGCCATCATCGGGTCCCCCTTCTTCAATTAATGTAATAAAAAGGGATGAAGGTCATCACCCCAATATGGGCCCAGGAGCGCAGCATGACCATCCCGATCAGTAAAGACATTGGGTAATCACCGACTTCTCCGACACAGAAGTCGGGGTTGAGAGAGACGAAGAACGGATGGCGGGTCGGCGCACCCGCCAGAAGTTGCTGAGGATACCCCTGCTAAGGTCACGCCCGGGATCAAAAAATACATGCTTCCTTTGAGGCCAAAGTTCTTTAACCCTGCAATAAATCCTGAGCAGCGGCCCTAAAGGCTATGCCAAGGTTTCCGCCTACGCCAAAGCAGAGTATACATTCCTGGGCGTTCTGCCTTCTTCTCGCCGGCGAAAAAGTTTGGGCAATCCGCCACCCTTCGGGGGTGATAAATCGCTATCCCTAAGCCACTCAAGATCACCAGGATGATCATTTGGGGGTAACTAGAGGCCCATCCCAAAGAGGGCAATCCCCAAGCCTGCGCAAAAACAACCCAATGGCAGAAACCAGAAAAGAGATCTCCGGTCTGTTATATAGCCAAAGAGTGGCTGGATCACTGAAGAAGTAAGGTTGGAACATAGGATGATTGTCCCAGCCATGGCATAAGAAAGGCCTAAAGTCTCCTTTAAAAAAGGGAGGAGTGCGGGCAGGGCCCCCTGGGGCAGATCATCTACTAAATGGCCGATGCTCAGAAGGATGAGTCCCCTGTAATCCATCTTTTTTCCCGCATTTTTCATCTTCTCTCTGGAGCCTCTGCCCCTTGTTCCCCCTCCCCCCTTCAATCGTTCCTTCCCGACCTGATCACGCTGGGCTTGGCGGCGCCCAGGGTCATCCTGCCTGGGTCCCAAATACCCTCAAATCAATGGCCAAGCCAGCCGGTTCCTGAGGTCAACAATCAATGTTTGAAGGCTCTCTGGCCGGTAAAGACCATGGTCACCTGAGGCCTGGCCTCATTGCAGGCCTGGATTGATTCGAAGTCGCGGTCCGATCCTCCCGGGTGAACGATGGCGGTCACTCCTTCCTTGATTCCCACCTCCACCCCATCCCGGAAGGGGAAGAAGGCATCGGAGATCATCACCGAGCCTTTGATTCCCCCATGATTTTCTTTGGTCTGCCGGTCGATTTCTTCTTTGATTCCGGATAGCGCTTCCCCTGGGCAATCTCCATTTCCAGAGTCTTATAGGGAATCCCGTATTTGCGGAAGCAAAGCGCATCGGCATATTTGGTATAGGCCTTGAAGACGGCGATCTCCGCCACCCCTACCCGGTCCTGTTCCCCGGTGCCGATGCCGACGGTCTGGCCGTCTTTCACATAAAGGACCGAATTGGAAGTGACTCCCTGCTCCACCGCCCAGCCGAAGATCATATCCGATATTCCTTCTCCGTGGGCTGCCGCTCGATGGTGTAAGTTTTTCCTTTGTAGGTGGCCGTGGCGATCTTAAAATCCTTCTTGCTCCGGATGGCGTTCAGGGAGGACTGCTGCACGATGATCCCGCCGTCGATCAGGGATTTGAAATCCACGAAGCGCGCATCCCGGTACTCCGCCAGACGGTCCATCCGGTGACCCGGACGATGCGCAGATTCGCCCGCCGCTTCAGGATATCCACCGTGATTCTTCATATTCGGGGGCCACGACGACTTCTAAATAATTTTCACTGACCATTTCCGCCGTGGCTTTGTCCATCGCCCGGTTAACCGCCAGGCATCCCCCGAAGCGGCGATCCGGTCGGCCATGTTCGCCCGGTCATAGGCCTCGGCGAGGTCCGGCCGTAGGCCACGCCGCTCGGGTTGTTGTGCTTCATGATGGCCGCGGCCGGCCGGTCCATCAGGTATTTCAGGATGTTCAGGGCGTTGTCCGCATCCGTGAAGTTGATCTTCCCCGGGTGCTTTCCCGACTGGAGCATTCTTCTTCCGAGAGGGCGCTCACCAAACCCCCGCCCGGCCCGATAACTCGCAGCCCCCCAGGACCAGGTTACCGTGGATGAGTTCTTAGAGGGCGGCCTCCTGCCCGGATTTTCCCCGTAGCGTAGGCCCTTTTCGATCCACTCCCCGGTCTTTTCATCGGGAATCTTCCAGCTTCTTTTCCGGTAGACCAGAATTTGATTGCCGAGCTGGATGATCATTCGCTCCGGGAAATGATCCTCCATCACGGTCCGATACATTTGCTTCAAATCGGCCATTTTTTCCTCCGATTTTTATTTTTATTCCTTCCTTGGACCCCTGATAAATTTGGTGTGCTTTTGAAAAAGCGGCCAATTTCTTAAGGGGAAAAAAGACGATAGGATCTTACCAAACTTC
>CAVXFA010000077.1:0-45724 GCA_963760605.1 uncultured delta proteobacterium
GTTACGGAGGGTCGGCCATATCCCGCCAGGGAATGTCCTGGTAACTCCCTATTTGATCGAACCCGGGACATTATTTGCGGCTTCCCCGATCCCTTCGATTGCGTTCCTGACCGCATGGGCAAAATAATCATCGTGGATAAGATCTTCCAATTCCGGTCGTTCGATATCTTTTTCAGGAAGAATATTTCGTCAAGGATGTGACGGATCCAAACCGGATCATCCTTCAATCCAGATCACCTCAGCCTCAACCTCGGGCCGGATGGTACTTTCAACCCCTCCCACAGTGAGCAGGTCGACGTTCCGCCGGAACAGCGCTTCGAGATGGTCGGCAAGCTCGACAAAGTTACGGAGCGTGGCATATCCCCTGCAAAATCGACAAGCACATCCACATCGCTCTTTGGAGTCTGCTCACCACGGGCAAACGAACCAAAGATGCCGATTTTTTCACGCCAAACTGCGAGCGGATAGCCGGAAGCTTCTGCTTCAAGTTTTTTTACCAGGGGATTTTTGTGCCGGCGCGGCGTGACGAGTTCAGGCATGGGTAGTTTTCCCTTGGGTATGATGTTTAGCGATTTCAGTACAATAATGGTAGGGCCAGGGGCGGGAAGGGCTTAATCCCGGCGGCCTCATGGCTTTAATGAGTGGGGCTGCCGGGAGACCGCGATCCATAATCAGGGTGATCGCAGATCTTAATACTTCTTCATTACGGTTGGCATTCCCAGAACACCGACTTTTCCGTAGGTTCACGTCGGAGAACAGCATTCCTTTGTCGGAGAAAATGTGCCTTTTGGGGAAGCCTCCGTCGAAACCGCTCTTCCGGACCCCTCTTCATGCACTATATCCAGGAGTTTTCGATCAAACAGGGGGTTGTCGGATCCCAAACGAGGGTCAATTTGGGCTTTGTTTGGGAATTTCGGGGAAACGGGGGCTGGGGCGGGTCCGGGTTGGGAGGTTTCCAGATAGGAGAAAATGAGGGATATTTTAGAAGATTATATAGGGTAAAGAATTTTTGGATGAAGGCTTGATGGACGATGTTAAGACCGGAGAAATCCAGGATTAGTCTGATGAAGAAGAATTAATGAAAAATGCCGGGACAGATCCGGGAACCATGGACACCATTTTCGTGATTTCCGGGGATTTTTTTCCTTACAATTTTCTCGTCAGACTCTGCTGAAATTTGGTATATCAACCGGAGTGACCGGAGATATAATGTATTTTTTCAGAATTGGGGTTTTCCATCAAGCCCGGTTTAAAATTTTTACCAAACGTGTGCACAGTCTGGGAAGGATGCAATCGGCGTCCAGTCATTCGGATGCCAATCTGCCAGTGTCTGCAACGACCATACCTACAGCCTCCTTCTCGCTCTCAGATCCGGTGAAAATATTCATCCGGTAAATGCAGCTTCGAACGATTCGGTTCCAATGACAACTCATCTTTTCCCTGAATAATGGGGGATTCCACTCCCCTTTTCATGCAAAATGTTGTGAGTTTTGGGACTACGGTATTCGACCCCAGGGTTATCGCGATCGGTGAGAGGCCATGAAATTTTTTGATCGGCCTGAAATATTCCGGAACCTGCTTTCCTCTCAAATCAATGGGCAAAAATAAACACCTGGAAAAATAATCTTCTTCTGTATCGAACATTCCGATCATTACTTAACTGACATCAATAATCATCCATGAATATGATGGAAGTAAGAAGGAAACCGGTTATTTTATCTTGAAATTTCTGACCGTGCCTTTTGTCTATGAGGACAATCCGAAGACTGAAAAAATGGACTCTGAAAAAATATCTCAAAAACAGTCTTTTTCGCATGCTTATTTGTTATAAATGAATAATCCACCGATACTGCTGTCGCTTCGTTATTCATCTTCGAAACAATCTTGTAATGGTATGTTGTTCCGTCATCGAGTGATGTGAATGACTTTATGATGATAGGTTTTTTTTCATCCTTTGTGACTACCTTTTTATAATCTCTATATGCAGCATGAGGAACGGTGTCGTAATAGATCTGAAACTATGCGAGACCATTTGTCTTCCAGTTGATCGTTGCGAAATTATAAGAGATTTTGGACGTGAAAACATCGTAAATACTCAAGGGAATGGCTTTAACATTAATCGTGTTTATGGATCCGTGCCCAAGCACTTTAGTTATGCTGGGGACAATCATGAGAATTGTCAAGGTAATTATGATGAGAGAAATCCGGTTGGAAATCATCCCTTGCCTCTCTTGCTACGATAGTAAATGATGATTGCCGCTATGCAAACCAAGATGACGCCAAGACTCAGTAATATCGTATTCTCCTGCACTATTGACAGGAGGCTTGACTCCCTGCCATTGGAAGCGATAAGAACTGCCCAAGTGCTGAACCGGTTTGTAGTGACAGAGATTGTTCCTGAATTTCTGTCTAGGACCGGATTCATAATGGACCAGCTGCTTGAACTACGATCATATCTGGCTAGAACAAATCTGGAGGGATCCCCTCCGGGAGTGTCCATGTTTTCCTGACTATAGTTTATGGTTATTATCGCGTCCTTAGGGTTGGGGAGACCCGGCAGCCCATCTACTGAAAGACCTCCGTTCCCAGTTTCATGTTTTCCGGGGTAGGGCGGGGGACATTTTCAAGGCAACCGGTTTTAGTGCGACATTGATGCTGTCATACACGGCACCCTGAAGGAAGAGAATCCTGATTGATCGATCTCCTGATTCAAGAGTTCCCGGACTTTGCGGAGAAGCAGACGCTTTACCTCAGTGAACGGTGGTTTATACACCTTTTTGATAACTATTTGCTGGTTTCGGGTATCAAGCACCTTCCCATTCAGAAGAACAGCTGATACAGATATTGAATAAGTTCCCGGGACAGTCTCTTTGTCGATTTGGGTGTCCATCTGAATGGAGTGAACGGGACAACGGCCTCTGATGCTTTTGATGCACCATTAAAGACAATATTCCCTTTTGTATCTGTGAGTGTGACATTGCTGATGACATTGCCGTATAAAATGTTCCCGGTATTTTTGTATATGGTTAAGATGCTCGCAGGCTGGCCGGATCCTTCTGACTCCTGGAGATTAACGGATGCGATTCTCCCGGGAAGATCTCTGTTCTGTCCCTTTGATGGTAATGGCACCATGGAACATCCACTGCTGTTACCAGTGCGACAGTTCCTCCTCTTGGGGTTGTATAGATGTGAATGACCGTAACAACCTGCCCCCGTCTCCAACATTTTGGGGATCTGAATTGTTGCTGTCACGGTCTGGGGACTATCCGGCTCCAGAGTGAGGATGGTCTTGTCCGAAGGTGATGAACGTCCGGGCTCAATACGGGCTGGTGTCATCTCCGACCGGAATCAACCGGGGACGGCCGTCCAGTGTTGTCCCCAATCCGCCCACTTCAATATCAACATTCATCGGCGCTTTCTCATTAACGAGTGTCACCGTCATTACATGCTGGATCGTATCACCAGGGGATACAACTTTCTGCAATAATGATCCGGATATCTGCAAGCCTGCTGAAAATGGACTCATACCGATCAATAGAATTAAACTGATCAACATTCCAGCCCTGAATATATCCGATAACGTGAAGTAGTTCTTCATGAGTGTGCCTTTTAACCTACATGGAAAATTATTCCAAATATACTATTGTTTTGATTTCTGATGTTCCTGGTTCATTCAAATATGTTGTTGAGCATCCATCACCGGTTCAAGTGTTTCCATCATCGCATGTTTCAGTTCCGACCATAACACAATTACCTTTACTGAACATCTGGGGCCTGTGCTCGGGCGACACGATGGTGGCGATGATGTTGCCGCCGAACGCCGGACGGATCTGGTACAAAATGTCGCGGTAGGTCTTTTTTGTCTTCGGGTCTTCGTGATCGCCGATGGCGAGGTCCGTACAGTCGGCGGTGAGGCCGACTTTGAGGATGCCTGCCACGCGGGGGGCGATGTCCCTACCGATGGGCGTTGCGCCGAAGAGAGCGATCTGCGGTTGGATTTTCCTGAACACGGCGGCAAGCGCCCTGGAAAAGGGGATAGTCTCGTAAGAGTCGAGCCGTTTGTCCTCGACGGTGAAATAGGTGTCGCACCCGTATGAAAAGATCGATGGGCTGAATTTCTTCAGCCCCGTGCCGATGGCCACCGCGGTGACCGAAACGCCGAGCTTTTCGGCCATCTCGCGCGCCCGGCAGATGAGCTCGAGGCTCACCTGGGCCAGTTCGCCGTGCTGCGATTCGATGTAGACGCAGACGCTGTTCTTGCCGCTGGGTTTATCAGACAAAGGTCTTCTCCTCGATAAGTTCCTTGATGAGCGACTTTATGCCATCGTCGGTCGGCGGGACGCTCTTGATCTCCCTGGCGGTGAGGACGATGCTCTCTATCTTTTTCACCTTGGTGGGAGAGCCCGCAAAGCCGACGGAAGAAGCGTCGACCTTGAGTTCAGCCGAGCTCCATGTTTCGATGAGCAGACCGCGTTTCTTCATATCCGCACATTTTCGGTTGATCTGGTCCTGAACGTAATCCTCGGCATAGGTGGTTCCGCCTGTCGCGTTGCGGATTTCATCCGCAACCTCAAGCCAGGTGCGCGCTTTCTTGAACCGCATCATGTACTTGGCCCCGAAACTGCGGGGCCTATTGGCGGTCCCCGTGACCGTGATGAGCACGGGCAATTTCGTGTGGATGGTCTCCGAGGTACGGCCCAGATTGCGGAAAAGAGTGATCGAGTTCTTTTCGATCTTCCGGATTTGTTCGACGTAGGTGATCTGGTTGTAGCCGATTTTTTCCGCCACCTGAGGACCGATCTGCGCCGTGTCGCCGTCGATGGCCTGGCGGCCGCATATCACGATGTCGACTTCGCCGATCTTTTTGATGGCGAGGCCCAGCGTATATGATGTGGCGAGGGTGTCCGCGCCAGCGAACGCCCTGTCGGTGAGCAGAATCGTGCGGTTCGCGCCGCGGTAGAGCGCTTCCCTAAGCATTTGGGAAGCGCGCGGCGGGCCCATGGTGATCACGGTGATGGCGGCGCCATACTCCTCCTTCACCGTGAGCGCCATTTCGAGCGCGTTGAGGTCTTCGGGATTGAAAATGGCCGGGAGAGCGGCCCGGTTCACCGTACCGTCTTCCTTCATCGCCTGGGCGGTGATGTTGTGCGTGTCGGGAACCTGCTTCGCGAGTACAACAATATTGAGTTTCATAAGTTAGATAAAAAAATTAAAATGCTGAGCAGCATGAAAAGATCTTTTTCGTTTTTCTACCGATAATGATGATAGACGGGGATATATCGCGGCCTAAAGGGCTTCTTCAGGTTACCCGTGGAGTTTATCCGATCCTTCCGAGAAATATTGATTGATAAGAACTGGCTTTTAGGTAAGATAAGTATAGGAAGAAGGGGGTTAGGTGTCAAGAAAAAAAGATCCCCATTGAGGGAATCTCCTCTTCCACTCAACTGGATCTCGCGGCTGGCACCGCGGATCTTCCTTTTCGTGGGCGAGAAGGAATCCCCCGATGCAAAAGAAAAGGGCACCGAAATTGCCCGATTAGCATATTCCGGTGCCCAACCGGCCACTCATGTAAGAGGGCGATCTCTTAAAGCATTGATTCCACCTTCTTCATCAAATCTTTGAAGGCCATCTCATCGCTGGAGGTCAGTTCCTTCTCAGAGAGGATCCGACTGTAGTCTCTATCGATCTTCACCGTCTCCTCTTTGTTCACCCAGACAAGGGTGAGGACATTGTTGGAGTGCATAGGCATACCATGGCCGCCCATCTCGTAATAGTAGCTGACGAAAATGAGGTCCGCGCCAGCCTCCTTACCGATCTTCCTCAGTTGAGCCGCATCGTCGGGGTTCATCTTCCCTTTCTGTATCTCTGACTTGACTATGGCCTTATCCAGCTCCTCTGCGGGAATCACCTCGAACCGCCCGTCCTGGGAGAAGGTTTCCCTGAATCTCTGCGTGAGCTGGGGAAATAAATACTCAAAGCGGCGTGCTGACTGCTCCTTAGATATCTTTCCCAGTACGGCTATCTTGATCTTGGCCTGGGAGTAGGCCTCTCCCGATCCGGGTACGACTTCCCCCAGCATCGTAAAGAAGATAATCAACACCAGAACCAAAGATAGCTTCAGGAAAGCTATTTTCTTCATAAATTCCTCCTTTTCCCTGGCGCCCACGGGGCCGAAGAATCATCTGATCAAATTTGCATCCCAATTGAGACACCCGGAAAGAATTCCTTTTATTCCTATCGATGCGGGAAGAAGGGAGTCGATTCTCTTCTCCACCGATTTTTTTGGGGGCATCTGGGTCCCCGTTACCGCCGCCTCATTGCTTCCCCTACCTTCCGGCTATGGGCAATAGTGGCGCCACAGCAGCCTCCGATTATGCTCACCCCCGCCTACGGATGGCGGGGCACACAGGATGCGAACTCCTCTGGCGATGGCGCAATTCTCGCCTTGCCGTCAATGAGCTGCGGAAGGCCGGCGCCGGGCTGGGCGCTGAGATAATTCATCATGGGGGCATCATTATGGGGTCACCCTTTGACAGGGACCTTCTAATGGGTGACCCTGATCTCCTTGCTATGCTCAATCAAAATCGGAACGCTGAAGTCGCCTTGGTTGTGTGACTCGATTGCGTTCTTACCAAGCTCGAATGCTTTCACAAAGCTCTCCCCCTGCCCAAGTGCTTCATAGAAGGCTTTCGAGAAAATAATTACAGACCCGTCATCGATAGTGCTTTCATTCCAATACCGTAATCCGCATGCCTGGCAATTTCCTGCGCTTGCTGTTCCGAATGGCACGCGCTTAGCGCAACGCATTTAACACGATCGTGGAGGATACCAAACAACCGTCCAAGGCCGGCAGGTGGCACTGGGGTACCATCACCAAAATCATTCTCTACAATCAATTCACCCGACTTTGTGCCATGACCACTGAAGTGAACGATATGAGGCCTGTAACGTAGGAGCGCGCTTTGAAAATCCGATGCCCGAACAGACCAACATTGTTCGATCTCAAACTTATCACGTAAAGCAGTAGTGCGAAGGCTTGCATCGATTTTTCGTGCTTCTTTATCGAGTCGCAATCTGTCTTGATTTGATGACGAGGGGCCAGAAAGAGAACTACTATTTCATTTTCCATGAGTGTTGGTTGCAGTTGTCTTTCGTCCTGCAGATCAGGAATGAAGAAGTTCAATGAGGCCACCCCAAACCGCCGGACACCAACATGACGGCCGCTATGAGCCACAGCGTATCCATTTCACCTCCTAAACGGCTACCCTGGAATAGACTCCCGATAGTCCGTCTTTTATTGCTGATTAATCGGTCTAGTTATTGAAAATCTTGGAGAATTCCTCAATCTATTTTCCGCGTTATAGCTTTCCATGTTCTGCTTTCACCTTCTCCCGATCGATGGAGCCGTCCTGAGTTTTAGGTAAAGCGGGAACAAACTCCACATACTTGGGCTTTTTATAGCGAGCGATGCGGGAGGCCACGAAGTCAATTAATTCTTGTTTTGAAATGGATCTTCCAAGTTTCAGGACACAAACTGCCTTGATGGCTTCTCCCCATTCGGGGTCCCGCACGCCGATTACCGAAACCTCGGCCACCTCCGGATTTTGGAGGATGACTTTCTCTATCTCCAATGGGTAGACATTCTCGCCCCCGGGTTTGATGAGTTCCTTTTCGGCCTTCCGTTTCACATACCAGAGGTATCCATCTTCATCAAACCGGCCGATGTCCCCGGTGTGATGCCAGCCATTCCTAAATGTGTAAGCGTTATCATTGTCCCGACCCCAATATCCAAGGAAGACCATAGGGGAGCGGACGCAGATCTCCCCGGGCGTTCCCACAGGGACCTCGTTACCATAATCATCGAAAAGAGCCACCCTTACATAGGCCGATGGCTTACCTGCGCTGCCCGGTTTTTCATCGTAGGGACATCCGGATACTCCCATGCATTCTGTTTGCCCAAACCCGATCCAGTACTTGACGTTGGGAGCCATTTTGAGGAAGCGCTCGATATTGGCTCGCATATCAAGGCCTGAGACGACTCTAAGGCTTGAAATGTCGTACGGGCGCTCATCATATTTGTCCACGATCGTCTTCAAGATCGGAGCAAAGTTGAAGAAAATCGTGCCCTTTTCCTTTTCGATCGCCTGGAGGACCAATTCGGAATCGAACCGCTCGAAGATCACATTCTTCCCTCCGGCGTGCATCACGGCCAGGGCCATGAAGAGCCCAGCAGCATGATAAAGGGGCAGGAAACAGAGGTGGCAATCCCCCGGTCCCAACACGTACTGACGGGCATAAGCTAAGTTCGCATAGACAATATTAGCCTGGCTCAGAAGGGCGCCACGGGGACGCCCGTCAACTGCGGCCGTATGAATGATCACGAAGCCGGAGTTGGCTGGAATATCTAGTTCGTTTCCAGCCCCCTCCTCGGTGTACAATTCTTCGAAAGGAAGGAATCCTTTAGGAATTTCGCCTCCTCCAATCGCGTAGCACTTTTCGATGTATGGAAATTCCTGTGCCGCCTCGGCAACTACTTTGCGGTAATCCGGTCCAGCAAAGACAAACTTTGGGGTACAGTCGTTGAATACATATTTCACCTCATCCTGCTGAAAGCGCCAGTTAACGGGCAGCAGGATGGCGCCGATTTTGGCGGCAGCCCCATAAAGGACCATGAATTCGAGACAATTTTGGGCCACCACACCGAGACGGTCGCCTTTCTTGATTCCCGATTGAATCAATCCGGCAGCGAGCCGATCACACTTTTCTTTATATTGCCTGTGGCTTAATCGGGCTTCTTTGAAAATGATGGAATCACGATCCGGGTAGAGCTGGGCATTGCGGAAAATAAAGTCATAAATAGTATAATCGTAGAGTCCCACGAACTCCCCCCTATTGGTTCCTTTCAAAGGGTCGAGAATCTATTTTCCGCTCTTTTTTAAGAATTCCCAGCTGTTGACCAGCCCGTTCTCAAAATAGACATAGGAGTTCGGAAAAGGGTTCTCTCCGTAGACCCATTGTTCATGAACTCCTACCAGGGTCTTGGTTGTATTGATGTGATCGGGTCGTCCCCAGGAAAGCACAACCTGTTCGGGAGTGTAACCGATGCGGATGTAGCCCCCGAGAATATCATTCTGAATCTGCAAGGGCCAGGACGTCTTGGAAAGTTCTTGCAAGAGATTTCTCATCTCCTCTTTGTTTTTGTTGCTGCGGCGAATTCCGCTTTTTTCGTCTACCCAGCCAAGAATTTTTTCTGTAATTTCTGCATTGACCTCATAGACGACTTCATGCAAGGTAGTTTTTTGGGCCGTGGCGGTTTTTTTCCCCGTGAATTGGATTTCCTCCGCATTTAGTTTTAAGGGTTTGACAGTTTGGATCTTTGCCGGGTCGCCCGGATAAACCCAGGCTAGCAATTTGTTCTTCACCCAAAAAGATCGCTCTTCAGGCGACCAGCCAAACTTCTTTCCCTTTTCTGAGATAACTCGCTCGGATAGAATAATTTGATACCATTCGGCTCCGTTCTCATCTTTTTTAGAATTAAGAACATCGAAAATATCAGATTTTTTGGCTTTGGCTTGAATTTTTGAAGTCTCTCTCCCCTCCTCGTGTACATCGGACTCTTTCATGACAAAAAAAATGCCGCTCTCGGTAACTTTAGGAGGGAGGAGGGATGAAAGCTCTTCTTTTTCGGCACCTCGGTAAACCTTAATCTTTCGCTCTTCCTCGGCTTTCCTGCGCTGCTCTTCTTCAAGCTTGCGGAGGCGCTCGTCCTCCGCTCTGCGCATTTCCTCTTCCGCTCTGCGCGCCTTCTGGGCTTCAAGCTTTTTCTTTTTTTCGATTTCCCCGGCAATCTGGTCCCGCTCGGCCCAAGCTAAGCGCACTTCTTTTTCGAGCCGAATCTTCTCTTCTGTCACCCGTCTCTTAAGTTCTTCCACCCGGGACTGTTCTTCCCGCGCTTTTCGCTCCATGCAGGCCCATATTCTCCTTCGGTCATCTGCTCGAAGCTTTTTCTCAACCCAAGTATCAAGGATAGGCTGAAGGCTAACTAGCACTGGGTTTTCCCTTGGTTCTTCTGTAAAATTGTAGATTCGATTTTCGCATAGATAAATCAGCCGGAAGGAATACCCTTCGTCATTCATCAGGACGTAGTCACTTTTCCCTTCTTTGGCGAAGGTTTCCTCGATAACTTTGTAAGGAGCTAAGGGATCGCGCAGGAGAATGCTAGTCTTTGGCTTGGTTGAACAGGCGAGCGCAGCCAGAACTACTAAAAGTGTTGGAAGAATGAGGAATATTTTTTTCCCCTTCATTGAGCCAGGCCTTTCCCAGTCTTCTTTTTTGGCTGAGCAACCCATGGTTTTGGCCGATGGGTGATCCTCTTGCCGAGCTTTAGATTGATGAACCCTTTTCTTTTCATAATTGAGTGAATAAACATTTTTTGGAAATATATCAGAAAAAACAGGAAAAGTCAATTTTATCCCTAGATTATGTCAAGCCAATTTAGAAATGTCCGGTTTTCATGGTCTTGATCCGGTAGAGATTCCGGGGTCGTATCTGCCTCTGCCGAATTTAAAGTTCCTCCAATAGTGATTCTTGAAAGGCAATAAATACCTTCGAAGGGCTTTGGTATAAGGCTCCTACCTTAGTCCGTAAGTCTTCTTATTGACGAGGCTTCTTGGAGATCCGAAAACGGCAAAAGGGTCGTAAACAGTTGTTCTCCCTTTCCCTCCTTTCTCTCAAGGCTTCCTTTTCGAAAAAAGTATTGTAAAAGAAACGTGCAACCTGGGAGAAGGAACTAAAGACCCAATTTCTTTAAGGCTTCATGGCCTCACAAGAGATGAAGATTATCCGAAAAAATCTACCCCACTCAGCAAAGACCGGAATGAAGAACCTCACATTATAAGCCCCTTGAACCTTGCCCGGATTATTATTAAGAAAAAGCTATTTTTTAACCAACTGGGGAAAATCCAAGCGCCGAAACTTCTCCATGGCCGAAGGAAGCCCACTAAATGAAGTGAGGAGGATTTAAGACGTATTCTGAATTACCTGGAAAGGAAGGAGACCTTGTAGTATGCTCATTAGAAACACCCATAGCGAAGCATAGGTTTATTGAGACAAGCTCATCTGCGCCAATGTCATGCTTTGCTGGGAGGTATTTTTCTTTTCTGACAAGAATTTTGATCAGGGATTAAGGGCAAGCCAAAAGAATGGTTGACAAAGCCATGGCCAGATGTTAAAGAAAGATAATTTGTTTTAATATGTTAGATTAATAGCTGGGCTATGTTTCACGTGAAACATTTTCTTGTGGTCGTAAGATATTAAGGAGTTCATTGAGCATTTCCCCTTCGGAATACGAAGTCATTGTCATTGGTGCTGGACACGCTGGCTGCGAGGCCGCCCTGGCATGTGCTCGCCTAGGTCATCCTACCCTTCTTCTTACCATCAACGTGGATGGAGTAGCCCGGATGTCTTGTAACCCGGCTATCGGCGGGCTGGCTAAGGGACATTTGGTCAAAGAGATTGATGCTCTTGGGGGGGAAATGGCAAAAAATATCGACGAGACCGGAATACAATTTCGTCGACTAAACACCAAGAAAGGCCCAGCAGTACGATCTTCCAGGGCGCAAGGCGACTTGCAGCTTTATCACCTGCGCATGAAAAAAATCCTAGAAAGGCAGGAAAATCTTTTTCTAAAACAGGCAATTGTTGATGAAATTCTCGTAAACCTCGGAAAAGCAGTTGGGGTAGAGACAAACGTGGGAGAGAGGTTTACAGCCCGAGCGGTAATTGTGACTACCGGGACCTTTCTTCGAGGCCTCGTTCATATCGGCCTGAAAAATTTTCCGGCGGGGAGACTTGGCGATCCTCCTTCCATGAAGCTTTCCGAATGCCTCATGCGCCTTGGGTTTTCCCTGGGGCGCCTAAAAACCGGGACCTGCCCACGTCTGGATGGGAAGAGCATCAATTTCACTTTGCTCAAGGAGCAATGGGGGGATGACTCCCCGCTACCTTTTTCCTTCAATAATAAAGGGGTTTTGTTACGGCAGGTCCCCTGTTACATCACCTACACGAACCCCAAAACCCACCAGATCGTGCGCTCAGGACTTGATCGCTCTCCTCTTTATTGCGGAGTTATTAAGGGTATTGGGCCAAGATATTGTCCTTCCATCGAGGATAAAGTAGTGCGGTTTCCGGAAAAAGATCAGCACCAGATTTTCTTGGAGCCAATGGGCTTAGACACGGTAGAAGTCTACCCTAATGGCCTCTCTACAAGCTTGCCGATGGACATTCAGGTTCAGATGCTTCGCTCCATTCCGGGTTTAGAGAAGGTGGAAATTATCCGTCCAGGGTATGCAATCGAGTATGATTACGCTGACCCAATTCAGCTGATGCCTTCACTGGAAACCAAGATCCTCGAGAACTTATTTCTTGCAGGGCAGATCAATGGCACTTCTGGGTACGAGGAGGCCGCCGCACAGGGTCTTATGGCAGGGATTAACGTCTCTCTAAAGATCAGGGGCAAAGATCCTTTAATTCTGGGGAGAGAAGAGGCCTACATTGGGGTATTGATTGATGATCTTGTGACCAAGGGTACCAAAGAACCTTACCGGATGTTCACGTCTCGGTCCGAATACCGCCTGCTTCTCCGAGAAGACAATGCCGATTTGAGGTTGAGGGAAAAAGGCCGGTCTGTCGGATTGGTGAACGACAAAGAATATTTCGAATTTATAAAGAAAAGAAATAATATTCAATCGGAATTGGAGAGGTTGGGCAATATCAACCTCCTGCCTAAAGCCGAGGCTAACGACCGGTTAAAGGCTCTGGGAACTGCTCCTTTGAAGAATCCAACCTCATTGATCGATCTCCTGCGCAGGCCTGAGATCTCTTACAGCAACCTAAATTCTTTCTATCAGGATTGTGCCTTAACCGATCCCGCGGTGGCGGAGGAGGTGGAGATTCAGGTAAAATATGCGGGCTATATTAAGAGGCAGGAGGAGCAAGTAGGTAAACTTTTGAAGCTGGAGGGGATACGATTACCTGCTAACATGGATTTCAAGGATATCCCCGGCCTAACGGCCGAGGTGAGGGAAAAATTGAGGAAAGTAAAACCCCTTTCTTTAGGTCAAGCTTCGCGGATATCTGGCGTTACACCAGCCGCCATCTCCATTCTGATGATCTACCTGAAAAAGATTGCCATGGCTGGGAAGATTTCTCATCAGCCTTCTTCTTGTCGACATTGAGGTTGATAAAATTTTAAGAATCAGGTATTTTGGCCAACATTGACTTGGAGGAAGATTTTTTTATTAGCAAGTTGCAGAAAGATATGCTTTTCTCTGCTCAGGATATTTTTCTAGACCCCTTGAAGCGCGGGGCAATGGGCCGGTTCGCTGAAAATTCGGACGTTATTTGCTTCCTCACATCTCCGGCCTAGCCAGACGTATATTGCTTTTTTTTCGCCGTAACGGCCTGGGCCATTCGTTCAAATAGAAAAAGCATGTTTGCTCTCGAGGCCCCTTCTTGAGTTTTTCAGCATCCTGCTTGGACCTTTGTTCGGGAAAAAAATCCGAAGCCTCGTTAGGATCATTAGGAATTTTGACATTTTCAAAAAAATTGGGACTGTAGTGATTCAAACTGAATTTTCCAGGTTACTCATTGAAGGGGCGGAAAAAATTGGCGTTTTATTGACCAACGAGCATATCATAGCTTTTAGGAAATATATTGATGAATTGAAGGTCTGGGCCAAACGTATGAATCTTATACGCAGAGTCAGTGACCGGGAGATCATTTTAAAGGATTTCCTCGACTCTTTAACGGTTCTGAAGCATCTCTCCCAAAGCGCTTCCATCATTGACCTTGGATCAGGGGCAGGGTTTCCGGGAATCCCTGTAAAAATCGTCCGCCCTGATCTAAGGGTAGTTCTATTGGAGGCAACCAGGAAGAAGGTCTATTTTCTAAAAAATCTAGTCCGTTACCTAGGTCTTGAGGGAATAGAAATTCTTTGGTCTGGGGCGAAGGGGGAGATGGGGACTAATTCTTTGGGCCCATTTGATTTTGTTCTCTCCCGGGCTTTCGGGCCTCTCCGAAAGTTTTCGACCACAGGATTCCGCTTTCTAAAACAAGGAGGAATTCTTCTGGCCATGAAAGGGAAAAAAGGGGAGACAGAGTTGGGAAAAGACTTGCCCTCGTTGGAAGAGATGGGCTTAGAACTGGCTTTCTTCAATAAGCTTAGATTACCATTTTTAGGCCATGAGCGAATCCTCATCGGCCTTAGGAAAAGATGATGTTTCACGTGAAACATTTCCTTCTTTTTTTCTTGAAAAATTCTATTCAAAACGAGTAAAGTTTTATCGGGGAAATAAGTGAAATGGGCCGAGTGATCAGTATCGCCAACCAAAAAGGGGGAGTTGGCAAGACCACAACCGCGGTTAACCTCTCGGCTTCGCTGGCGGTAGCCGAGAAGAAAACTTTACTTATTGACTTCGATCCTCAAGGAAATGCCACCAGCGGGCTCGGCGTATCCCGAGAAGAAGCCTCCAAAAGCATCTATCATGCTTTGATCGATGATGTTCCCATCAAAGCCTTGCTCAGGGATACGGAGCTTGATTTTCTGAAAATCATTCCGTCAAACATCGACCTGATCGGAGCAGAGATTGAGTTAGTCCCTTTTCCAAACAGGGAGATACGCTTGAAGGATGCCCTGAAGGAAGTTAGAGAAGATTTCGATTTTTTGATCATCGATTGCCCGCCTTCCTTGGGCCTCATCACAGTGAACTCCTTGACGGCTTCAGATTCAGTCCTCATCCCGCTGCAATGCGAGTACTATCCTATGGAAGGATTATCACAACTTATTAAAACCATTAAATTAATTAAAAACAGTTTGAATCCGTGGCTAAGAATTGAGGGAATTTTGATGACCATGTTCGATAAGCGAAACAATATTTCGCATCAGGTAACCGAAGAGGTAAGAAAGCATTTTGGGGCCATGGTCTTCAATACGGTTATCCCCAGAAATGTGCGCCTGAGCGAATGTCCCAGCTTTGGGAAGCCCATCATCCTGTATGATGCCGATTCGCGGGGGGCGGAGAGCTATTTGGATTTGGCCAAAGAAGTCTTAAGCCATGACCAATGATGCTGTTTCTTGAAGAAGTAAATCAATTTCTGCTGAGGGTATTTTGGGGTCTATCTCTCAAAACCTCGTTTGATTTTTTCCGGAAACTCCAATTTTTCTTTTGACATTTTTCTTACGGTTGGTTTAAAGTGAATCGTCATTCATTTTTGGAAAGGGACGAATAGCGCGGAAAAAGAGAAGAAGGACTGAGAGAGTTGACTGCACGCCAAGCGTTGGGAAAAGGGTTGGGGGCCTTGATCCCGGAAAAGCCATCCTCCGAGTTGGAAGGGAAAAAAGTCTTCCATTTCTGTGGAATTGAGGAGATTCAGCCCAACCCATTTCAGCCCCGCAAGGCTTTTGATGATGAACAACTCCAAGAGTTGGTAGAATCCATTCGGGAGAAAGGAATCCTCCAGCCGCTGATAGTCCGACGAAAAGGGGAAAGTTACGAACTCATCGCCGGAGAGCGGAGGTGGCGGGCCGCCCAGAAGGCCGGTGTTAAAGAAGTTCCCATCTTAATCAAGGATGTTCCTGAATCCGAAATCCTGGAGCTCTCTTTGATCGAGAACATTCAAAGGGAAAACCTCAACCCCATCGAGGAAGCTGAGGCTTTTAAAGGATTGATGGACCATTTTCATCTCACTCAAGAAGAAGTCTCCAGGAAAGTTGGAAAGGATCGAACCACCATTGCCAACACGATCCGGCTGCTCAAGCTTCCCCCAGAAATTAGACAAAGTTTGGCGGACGGGGCGATCAGCATGGGCCATGCTCGGGCCTTTCTGAGCCTCGACGGGCTGGAAAAACAGAAGCTGGCGTTCAAGAAAGTTCTCGCCGCCAGTCTTTCCGTGCGCCAAACCGAAAGCCTGGTTAAGCGAATTCATTCCAAAGGCCACCCTGGGCATTCGAAAAATAACCAGGAATGGAATCCCATAGTGGAAGAGCTCCAGCGAGTTTTGGGAACAAAGGTAAGAATCGTGGGAAAACGAAACCGCGGGCGAATCGAGATCAAGTTCTACTCCCAAGACGAATTGGATCGAATTATCGACCTGCTGCGGAGATGAGAGATTTGAAAGGGGGGTAACTCGATTAATAAAAAGAAAAAACAAAAAGAGGAGATCAATACTCTCCTGGGTTTGGGAACGGAATTTGAGGGGAAATTGATCTTTGAGGGAGCGGTCCGGGTGGATGGAAAGTTCACTGGCGAAGTCCACAGCAACGGGATGCTCATCATAGGGGAAAAGGCAATTGTCCAAGCAGATATTCATGCCGGTGTGGTTTTGGTGCGTGGAGAAACCCATGGAACGATCAATGCTAAAATCCGGATTGAAGCCTATTCTCCTGCTAAAATTTCTGGTGAAATTTACTCCCCAATTTTGGTCTTTGGCGAAGGAGTGATCTTTCAGGGGACTTCCCATATGTCCGGGGATCCTAGGATTGGGAAAGTTGAGTCTCCGGGAAAAAATCAAACCGAATAGCTAGCATTAAAACGATTATTAAACGGAATGGAGACCATTCAATGATCGAGTTGAACCTCACTATGATCATTCAATTGGCCATTGTACTTAGTTTGATGGTTATCTTAAGCCAAGTCTTTTTTAAGCCCTTCTTAGGCATCCTACAGGAGAGAAAAAATCGGGTTGAGAGAGCTGAAAAAGGGGCCAGGGAGCTTCAACAGAGAACGGAAGAGCTGATGGAACGTTATCGGGAAGCGATTGCCGCAGCGCAAGCCCAAGGGGCGACGATTCGAGAAGAAATCCGCAAAGAGGGTTTGGCGCAGGAGATGGAAATTTTGCAAAAAGCCATGGAGGAAGCCAATCGGTTAATCCAAGAAATGAAAATGAAGATCAGCGAAGAACTGGGGGCCGCACGGGCCGGTCTCCAATTTCAGGCCCAGAACCTTTCCCACGAAATTGCCGAGAAAATTCTGGGGAGGAGTCTGCAATGACCAAATTCTTTCTTGGGTTCTGGTTCGGCATTTTTGGAATTCTTTCGCTGGCCTTTTCGGCAAATGATCTTTGGGCTGCTGGCGGTGGTGACGGGATCACCGGGGAGGTCTTCTGGCAGATCATAAGCTTCGTTCTGTCTGCTATTCCTGCTCACTTATTTTTTAAAAACCCCTGTTCGTACATTCCTCAAAAAGAGACGAGAAGGAATCAAAAATTCTCTGGAGCAGTCTGCTAAGAAGGAAGAAGAATCCCAGAATGAATTCGAAAATTGGGAGGACAAGTTCAACTTATTGAGGCAGGAAGTCGCCGATCTCCATCAAAAAATTTCCCAGGAGGGAGAGGCGGAACGCAAGAGAATTATCGCACGAGCAGAGGAGGAAGGCGACCGGATCAGGCAACAAGCCCAGGTAGTTGCTGAGCAGGAGGTTAAAAAGGCGCGTGCCGCTCTGAGGAAGGAAATGGTGGACCTTTCCGTGGAACTGGCGGAAAAGCTCTTGAAAGAAGCCACCCAACCTCAGGACCAGGGGAGACTGGTTAGAGAATATATAGGGAGGATGAAGGAATTTAGGTGATCAGCTTAACTCTAGCCAGAAAATATGCCCGGGCTTTAATCGAGATCGGCCTACAAGAGCGGAATTACGAGGCCCTGGGAAAAGATTTGGAGAAAATGGCCGATCTAATAAAAGCGAACAAGGAGTTAAAGGCCGTCCTGCCAAGTCCCGCCTATCCGGTAGTCACCCGGAAAGCGATCGCCAAGGTGGTTACCGAAGTCCTCGGCCTACATAAATCGACAATTGATTTCATTGATTTGCTCATCGAGCGGGAACGGATGGATCATTTTCCGGAAATTGCCAGGTCTTACGAGAGCCTGTGCGATGCGGTTTCCAGGCGCATTCGAGCCACAGTGGTTACAGCCATGGGATTCCCCCCTGAGCTAGTGAGGGCCATCAAAAGTCAGTTGGAATCTTCGACCGGTAAAGAGGTCATTCTTTCCGTGGAAGAGGACCCCTCATTGATTGGAGGGGTCTTGACCAGGATCGGCAATGTAATCTATGACGGAAGCCTGAAAACTCAGCTTGCCAAAGTCAAAGAGAATCTTTACAAGGAGTGAGCGAAGATGGCGGTACAGATTAGAGCCGATGAGATAAGTGAAATCATCCGCAGTCAAATCCAGGGATTCGACCGCAAATTGGATGTGGCCGAGACAGGAGTGATCCTCTCCGTGGGAGATGGGATCGCCCGCATATATGGGCTGGAACAGGTCATGGCTGGGGAGCTTTTAGAGTTTCCCCATGGGGTCTATGGCATGGCTTTGAATTTGGACCAGGATAACGTGGGGGCGGTGCTTTTTGGCGAAGACACCTTGATCCGGGAAGGGGATACGGTCAAGAGGACGAATCGCATCGCTCAGGTTCCCGTGGGCGAGGAACTCATCGGGCGGGTGGTGAACTCATTGGGCCAGCCCATCGATGAAGGTCCGGCTGTCGAAGCCAAACATTTCCGCAACATCGAGCAGAAAGCTCCGGGAATCGTCGCCCGGCTGCCAGTGAAAGAGCCGCTGCAGACTGGCCTGAAGGCCATCGATTCCATGATCCCCATCGGCCGTGGCCAGCGTGAATTAATCATCGGGGATCGCGGAACGGGCAAGACGGCCCTGGCTCTGGACACGATCATCAACCAGAAAGGGGCGGGGGTTTATTGTTTTTACGTAGCCATCGGCCAGAAGCGCTCCACGGTGGCTCGCGTGGTAGATCTCTTTAAAAAATATGGAGCCATGGAATACACTACAGTCGTGGCGGCTACAGCCTCAGACCCGGCTCCCTTGCAGTACATCGCCCCTTATGCCGGGTGCGCCATGGGGGAATATTTCCGGGATTCCGGGAGGCATGCTCTTTGCGTTTATGATGACTTATCCAAGCATGCCCAGGCCTACCGGCAGGTCTCCCTCCTCCTTCGGCGTCCTCCCGGACGCGAGGCCTACCCCGGCGACATCTTCTACTTGCATTCCCGTCTTCTGGAGAGGGCAGCCAAATTGAACGACGAACTGGGGGGAGGGTCCCTGACCGCTCTGCCTATCATCGAGACCCAGGCGGGAGATGTCTCGGCCTACATCCCCACGAATGTCATCTCCATCACTGATGGGCAGATCTATTTGGAATCGGAACTCTTCTACTCCGGAGTTCGTCCGGCCATCAACGTTGGGATCTCCGTTTCCCGCGTAGGGGGTAATGCCCAGATAAAGGCCATGAAGCAGGTGGCCGGAAGCCTGAGGTTGGATTTGGCTCAATATCGGGAGATGGCTGCCTTCGCTCAATTTGGCAGCGATTTAGACAAGGCAACGCAGGCCCAACTTGCCCGAGGAAGCCGCCTTGTGGAAATCCTTAAACAATCTCAGTACAAGCCTATTCCGGTAGAGAAACAAATTCTACTCATTTTTTCGGGAACCAATGGTTACCTGGAGATGTACCCCGAAAGCGTTCTCCAACGGTACGAACAGGAGCTAACCTCCTTCGTGGAGAATCGGCATCCCGAGGTCTACCAAGAAATCCGTGAAAAAAAGGCTCTGGATGCCGATCTGGGGAAGAAGATCAAGAACCTCCTGGAAGAGTTCAAGGGCAAGTTTAAGGTGGAGTAAGCGGCCATGGCCAAAGCAAGCCTTCGAGACATTCGCAAGCGGATTGTTACCGTTCGGTCCACGCAGCAGATCACCAAGGCCATGAAGATGGTGGCAGCGGCCAAACTCCGCCGGGCTCAAGAAAGCATCTTGGCTACCCGTCCTTACGCCACAAAAATGCTCGAAGTTCTGAGCAGCCTTGCGGCCAGGACTTCAGCAGAAGCGCACCCACTGTTAGCCCGGCGAAAATCAAGATGGGTAGAGGTGGTTGTTTTCACTTCGGACCGCGGGCTCTGCGGAGCCTTCAACATGAATCTCATCCAAAGGGCTGAGCGATTCATGGAGGAAGAGAGAGGAAAGACAGAGGAGATCGCGCTCTCCTTCGTCGGGCGGAAAGGCCGGGATTACTTCCGTAAACGCAAGGTGGTCATGCGGCGGGAGTACGTCAATTATTTTGGAAAGGTGGACTATCTCCTAGCCTCACGGATTGGGCAAGGCCTGGTCCAAGCGTACAGTGAAGAACGGGTGGATGGGATCTATCTCTTATACAGCGAGTTTCGTTCGGCGATTCAGCAGCGGGTGATCTTAGAGAAGATTCTGCCGGTGACTCCCAGTTCTCCGCGGGCAATTGGACCAGCGGCCGTAGAATACCTGTATGAGCCCTCGGAAAGTGAGATCTTAGACAAGATTCTACCCATGTACGTTGAGGTGCAAGTCTACAAAGCCCTTCTGGAGTCCTTAGCCTCCGAATATGGGGCGAGGATGACAGCCATGGAGAATGCCACGAATAACGCCGCGGAGATGATTGAAAAGCTGACCTTGGTCTACAACAAAGCCCGGCAAGCGGCCATTACCAAAGAGTTAATCGAGATCGTTAGCGGTGCCGAGGCGCTGAAGTAAATTAATTAATTTTTTCACCGCAGAGCACGCTGAGGAGGCAGGAAAAACAAATTCCGGAAACGGAATCAGGGCTAAAGAACCCTTTTTGCTTTCGGTGCTTGGATTTTTATTGAATAAATCTCACGATCTTTCCGTTTTCCGCGGTGAAAGAGAACGAATTTCAGGAGGAAAAAAGTGGTCCGAGTAGGAAAGATTGCCCAGGTTATTGGACCGGTGGTCGACGTTGAATTTGGTGAAGGGGAGCTGCCTCCTATATATGGCGCACTCAAGATTACCAACCCTCGCATCGATGATCGAGAGGAGAATCTGGTGGTAGAGGTGGCGCAGCATTTGGGCGATGAAATCGTTCGCTGTGTAGCCATGGATACAACGGATGGATTAGTCCGGGGCTGGAAAGCGACCTACTACGGGGACCAGATTACGATGCCCGTCGGTCGCGAGACCCTAGGCCGAATCTTGAACGTGGTGGGATTACCCGTGGACGAAATGGGCCCCGTGGTCACGAAGTTGCGTTACCCGATCCACCGCCCCGCCCCGCCCTTCTCGGAACAATCCACAACCCTGGAGCCCTTTGAGACCGGGATCAAAGTCGTTGACCTCCTAGCGCCTTATCTGAAGGGCGGCAAGATTGGACTATTTGGGGGGCAGGGGTTGGTAAGACGGTAATCATCATGGAATTGATCCATAACGTGGCCATGGAACACGGGGGTTTTTCAGTCTTCGCCGGCGTGGGGGAGCGCACGCGCGAGGGGAACGACCTCTGGCTGGAGATGAAACAGTCAAAGGTCTTAGAAAAGACCGCCTTGATCTACGGCCAGATGACCGAGCCCCCGGGCGCCCGCGCGCGTGTGGGCCTTTCCGCTCTGACCGCGGCCGAATACTTCCGCGATGAAGAAGGACAAGACGTCCTCCTTTTCATCGATAACATCTTTCGTTTCACCCAGGCTGGCTCGGAGGTTTCGGCCCTTTTGGGCAGAATGCCTTCTGCCGTCGGCTACCAGCCCACCCTGGCCACAGAGATGGGGGAGCTACAAGAGCGGATCACTTCAACTAAAAGGGGATCGATCACGTCCGTGCAAGCCATCTATGTGCCGGCTGATGATCTGACGGACCCCGCTCCGGCGACCACCTTTGCCCATTTGGACGCCACCACGGTTCTCTCCCGGCAGATTGCCGAGCTGGGCATCTACCCGGCTGTAGACCCCTTGGATTCCACCTCCCGAATCCTCGACCCGTTGATTCTTGGGGAGGAGCATTACCAGGTGGCGCGAAGAGTCCAATTTATACTCCAGAGATACAAAGATCTACAGGATATTATCGCCATCCTGGGAATGGACGAGCTTTCCGAGGAGGATAAACTGATCGTATCCCGCGCCCGGAAGATTCAGCGGTTTCTATCCCAACCTTTCTTTGTTGCGCAAGAATTCACCGGAACGCCGGGGGTTTACGTAAAGATCAAGGATACGGTTCGAGGGTTTAAGGAGCTGGTGGAAGGGAAATGTGATCCTCTTCCGGAGCAAGCCTTCTACATGGTTGGAACGATCGAGGATGCCGTGGCCAAGGCCGAGCGCTTAGGGGCTATGGGCTAAGAGAAGATACTCGGTGGATAAAACTTTTATCTTAGAGATCGTCACACCCCATGGCTTAGTGGTTAACTCGAAAGTTGAGGAGGTTTATATCCCGGGGAGCCAGGGGGATTTTGGGGTACTTCCTGGCCATGCCCCTTTCCTTACCTCTTTGCGAATCGGAGAGCTGCATTACCGAAGAGAGAAAGAGGTTCACTTTCTGGCCATCAACCGCGGCTTCGCCGAGGTCACCCCGGCGAAAACGACCATTCTAGCAGATACGGCGGAGCCAGCCGCAGAGGTCGATATTGAGCGGGCGAGGGCAGCCAAAGCCCGGGCGGAGGATCGGTTAAAAACCCTTTCCAAAGAGGATCCGGCTTATTTACAGGAAATAGAGGCTTTGGAACGCGCTAAGGTGAGGATCCGGGTAGCGGAGAAGGGCCCTCGAGAGTAGGCCTTCCCAATAATGCATGAGCAGGCTTTGTAGAATTGGCTTGGCACTTGGCGGCGGTGGGGCCAGGGGGTTGGCCCACCTGGGAGTACTCTGTGCGCTGGAACATGGGGGGATTAACGTCGACCTACTCGCGGGCACTTCCATGGGGGCTTTGGTTGCCAGTGTATATGCCCTGTCGCCCAAATGCGATTCCGTTGTCGAGCGCTTCCAGCGTTACTTAGAGAGCAAAGAATTCAAAAAAACTAATCCCGAATTCCTCCACTTCCACAACCGCGAAGAAGCGCCCAGATATGAGGGGATCTTCCAGCGTTTCGCCAGCTTCATCAAAAAGGGAATCTTTTACAGCCAGTCTTTGACAAAGCGAGCCCCAATTTCTGAAGAGAATTTCTCCCAAAATATCAATTTTTTACTGGAGGACATGGAAATCCAGCAGACCCAAATCCCTTTAGCCATCATCGCCCTGGACTTGAAATCCGCCAAGGAAGTGGTTATGCGGGAGGGGTCTTTGCGAACGGCTGTGAAAGCCAGTTGCGCAATTCCGGGTATTCTCCCCCCGGTAAAAGTCGGAGACCGGGAACTGGTGGATGGCGGCTGGATCGATCGGGTTCCCGTTCGCCCTGCCAGAGAAATGGGAGCGGACCTGGTCATCGCCGTGGATGTCGCGGAAGTTCTGGATGAAACAGAAGACTATAGCACGGGGCTGGGTATCGCTTTGCGGACGAACGATATCAGCCGCTGTGCCCTAAGCCGAATGCAGCTGAAGGAAGCAGACGTAGTGATCAGCCCAGATGTATCCGGCATCCATTGGTCCGACTTCGGGCATCTGGAGGATTGCCTTCGCGCTGGCGAGCAAGCCACCCGAGAAAAGCTGGATGAAATTAGAAGTCTGGTGAGGAGAAAAAAATTAAAAAAGGTCTTCCGCTTTCCTTTCAGCCGTCCATCTTCCCCCTGGTAGCTAAAGGATGAATCCGGGCATTTCTTTTTACGTAAATCCGCAAGACTCTGGCAAGCGATTGGATGTCTTCCTCTCTCAAAAAGATAAAGTTCTCTCCCGCTCTCAAGTCAAACGCTTGATTGAAAAGGGAAATGTTCGGGTGGGGGGAAGGAAGGCCAAGGCCGGAATGCGCCTGAAGGAGAACGATGTTGTCACCCTAACCCTGCCTGAGCCCCAACGATTGGTCGCTCAGGCTGAACCCATTCCCTTAACGATTCTCTTCGAGGACCCCCATCTCATCGTGGTGGACAAGCCTGCGGGAATGGTGGTTCATCCAGCGGCCGGAAACTTTTCGGGCACGCTGGTCAATGCCCTTCTTCATCACTGCTCCGACCTTTCTGGAATCGGCGGGGTTCTTCGACCGGGGATCGTCCACAGATTGGATAAGGGTACCTCCGGGATACTCGTGGTAGCCAAAGACGATTTAACCCATCGAGGCTTATCCGAGCAATTCAAGAAACACACCCCGACGAGGAAATATATCGGCATTGTTTTTGGCCAGATGGCGGATGAGGGCCAGATCGACGCCCGCATCGGGAGACATCCGGCGCATCGAAAGAAAATGTCTGCCCGTCCAAGAATAGGAAGGGAGGCCAGGACGCACTGGAAGGTTTTAAAGCGCTTTATTCATTTCAGCCTGGCAGAGTTTTATTTGGAAACGGGTAGAACCCACCAGATCCGGGTGCACCTCTCTTCTATCGGCCATCCCATCCTTGCTGACCTTTTATACGGCGGCCGTAGAAATCTGACCTCGATCGAGCCTCTCCTTCTTCGTCAGGGCTTGCAAAAATTACGCCGCCAGGCCCTCCATGCGGCCTCGCTCGGCTTCGTCCATCCGGCCACGGGGGAGAATTTGGAGTTCTCATCGCCCTTACCACCGGACATGGAAGAAGCAATCGCGCTCTTAGAAAAGTTAGGTAGAGGATGATAACCGGGGAAATAAAATTTCTTGAAGTGGAAGGATGGAGAGACAATGGCATAACCGTCCATGGTTTCGGGACACGAGGGAAACCCTGCGAGGGAGTGTCGAAACAGGGTTGGTGGGGCCAACCGATCCGGGTAGGGGAAGAAGTCTTTCCTCTAATCTCCATCCGCCAAGTTCATGGCGACGGGGTGGTCGTCTTTGGGGGAGAACTTTCCAAGCCTGAAGACCTATGGTCGCGGGAGGGGGACGCGTTGGTCACCCGTGTTCCAGGGTATGCCCTGGGCGTTTTCACCGCCGATTGCCTGCCGATCCTTCTCTTTGACCCTGTCCAGATGGTGGTGGGCATCGTGCATACCGGGTGGCGGGGGACGGCAAGGGCAATCTGCGAGAAAACCCTTAAGAAAATGGCGGAAACTTTCGATATTATAAGTGAGAATATCCTTGCGGCCATGGGTCCTTGTATCGGTCCATGCTGTTACGAAGTTGATGGTCCAGTGAAGGAGGCTTTTGCAGGGAGTGGACTCCCGTGGGATCTTATGTCTTCCCCACGCGGCAGAGGAAGATGGTCGTTAGATTTGCATCAGGCCAATACTTACCTTCTGGAGCGCTCAGGGGTGCGGAAAGAAAACATCCATCGTTTAGAATTCTGCACATCCTGCCACAATGATTTTTTTTACTCTTACCGCGCTGAGGGAGGAAACGTTGGAAGGCAGTTGAATTTCATTGCCTTGAGAAAAAGGAATTCATTTTGATTTTAAGGAGGGTGCCCGGACACTTTTTTAAGAAAGTCAGAGATTCCCAAAGAATCTTGGAGCCCTTCACTTTTCATTTTCGTTCATGAATTTGCAAAGATTTACCGGGACCAGGCTGGGAGGCGTCGGGCGCGGGGAAATGGGCGGGGCCTGCCATCGGGGATTCAGAGCAATAGGCTGAGGAAGAATCGCCCCCCCCCAACTCAGCCTGCGTTCTCCGGCCCTTCCGTTCGGGCCATAATAAAAAGAAAATTAAAAAGGGAAGATCCAAAAAATTTCTTGACAAGGATTCGATCAGTTCTTAAAATATATTCTAAATCCTTCCGCGGGGAAGACCGTAATAAATTCAAAGAATCTGCCTTGAACTCTAATCCGACGAAGTCCTTTCCGGGAAACCGAATAAGGTTCTCATGCTCATTAGGGGTTTCAAAAGATTCATAAGGAAAGCGTTGGAGCGAATAACGATTCGGCCAGAAAGGACAAAAGTCCTTTCTTCTTCATTTCGTTGAGGACCGAAAAGGCCGTCCATTCCAGAAGGAAAAGCGAGAGGATCGCCCTCACCACCACCAATTAGACAACTGCCATAGAATATCGGGCATCTTTTACTTTTTGAGGAGCTGAAATGAACATCATTGAGCTGAAAGAGAAGAAGATCAGCGAGCTGAATAAGTTAGCCAGGGAGTTCAACGTCGAGGGCGCGAGTGGGATGCGTAAGCAAGACCTCATCTTTGCCATCCTTCAGGCCCAGACCGAGAAGAACGGGCTGATCTATGGAGAAGGCGTTTTGGAAACCCTTCCCGATGGGTTCGGTTTCCTCAGGTCCCCGGATTTCAATTACCTGCCCGGGCCCGATGACATTTATGTATCGCCCTCTCAGATCCGCCGGTTCAACCTGCGCACCGGGGATACAATTGCCGGGCAGATTCGGCCGCCGAAAGAAGGAGAGCGCTATTTCGCTTTGCTGAAGGTTGAAGCCGTGAATTACGAGGAGCCGGATTTGGCCAGGGAGAAACTTCTCTTTGATAATCTGACCCCGCTCTACCCAAATAAACGCATCCAATTAGAGATCCCCGGTGAAATTAACATGTCCATGCGGGTCATGGATCTTTTGACGCCCATCGGCATGGGGCAGCGCGGCTTGATCGTCAGCCCTCCTCGGGCCGGCAAGACCATGATCCTGCAATCCATCGCCAACAGCGTGACCGTCAACCACAAGGACATGGTCTTGATCGTCCTCCTGATTGATGAGCGGCCTGAAGAGGTCACGGACATGCAGCGCTCGGTCAAGGGAGAAGTGATCAGTTCGACGTTCGATGAGCCGGCCCAGCGCCACGTGCAAGTAGCCGAGATGGTCCTGGAGAAAGCCAAGCGTCTGATCGAGCACCAGAAGGACGTAATCATCCTCCTCGACAGCATCACGCGGTTGGCCCGGGCGTATAATACGGTTGTTCCTCCCAGCGGGAAGATTCTCTCCGGCGGGGTGGACTCCAATGCCCTGCACCGGCCGAAACGATTCTTCGGGGCAGCCAGAAACGTGGAAGAAGGGGGCAGCCTGACCATCATCGCCACAGCCATAGTCGATAGCGGCAGCCGGATGGACGAGGTGATCTTCGAAGAGTTCAAGGGCACCGGCAATATGGAAATCGTCCTAGACCGGAAGTTAGCCGACCGGCGAATTTTTCCGGCCATTGACATCAATAAATCCGGCACGCGCAAAGAAGAGCTTCTCCTCATCCCCCATGAGCTCAACCGGGTATGGATTTTGCGCAAGCTTCTGCAGCCTTTGAACTCAATCGACGCCATGGAGTTTCTCCAGGACAAAATGAAGGGGACCAAAGATAACGCCGAATTTTTAGATTCCATGAGCCGATAGCGGCGGAAAATAGAGTACCTGCGATCCGTCATCAGCGGATCTAAACCAAATTTTAGAAGATAAATTTTGGAGTTGGCGACCGCTGATGGCTGAAAGCTTTTCATCGGGAGGGTTACCATGAAGAAAGGGATTCATCCGCAATTCGTCGATTCGGTAATCAAGTGTGCCTGCGGAAATGAGATTCGCACTCGATCCATCAAGAAAGAAATCTCAGTAGAAATTTGCTCCCGTTGCCATCCTTTTTTCACGGGCAAACAGAAGCTCGTGGACGCAGCCGGACGGGTGGAGCGTTTCCAGAAAAAATATGGCTTAAAATAAAAGAATCTATGGAGAAAATTTCCGTCGGAGGACAGGCTGTTATCGAGGGCGTGATGATGAGAGCGCCCAACGCTTTGGCGATCGCTGTGCGAAAACCCAACGGCGAGGTAGCGGTCAAAGAGGACGTGTGGCGCTCCCTTTCCCATCGGCTTAAGTTCTTGAAATGGCCGCTGATCCGGGGTTCCGTCGTCCTGATCGAGACTCTGATTAACGGACTTCAAGCCCTTTCCTTCTCAGCTGACCAGGCCCTTGAGGGAGGAGAAGGGCCAGGGAAAAGGAGAAAAGAAGCTAAGTTCTTGGGGGCTCAGCATCATCTTGGCTGCGGCTTTCGGGATCGGTATTTTTTTCTTCGTTGTCATCCCCCATTATCTCACCGGCTTTCTGGGAAATTTCTTCGGTGGGACTCTTGGTGTGGAAAGTTTTTCCTTCCATCTGGTCGATGGGTTGATTAAAGTCTTTTTTCTCGTGGGATATATCTACGGGATCTCGCTCCTGAAGGACATCGAGAGAATCTTCCAGTACCACGGGGCAGAACATAAATGCATCTATGTCTACGAGGCTGGGGAAGAGTTAACCGTGAGCAATGCCCGAAAGTATTCCACCCTTCATCCTCGATGCGGAACAGCCTTTCTGCTCGTCGTTTTCCTCATTAGCATCATCCTTTTTTCGGTTATCTTTCCTTTCCTGCCCAAGTTTCCGTCCTTGGGAAAAGGGTTAACCAACCTGATTTACATCGGGATCAAGCTTCCCCTGCTCTTCCCCATTGCTGGCTTGGCTTACGAGGTGATCAAGTTCAGCGGCAAAAAGCCGAATCATCCCATCCTTCGAATTGTCATTGCTCCAGGTCTTTGGCTCCAGCACCTGACCACCCGGCCGCCCGTGGACGATCAGATCGAAGTTGCGCTGCGGGCCCTCAAGGGCGCCCTGAGGCTGGAATCCACCCAGAAAGCGATCCTTTAAATTGAGCATGTTCCAAAAATTAGACGAAGTCGAGAATCGGTACCAAGAATTGGAGCGGCTTCTCGCTGACTCGAAAGTCTTGGCCAATCCCAAAGAGATGCAGAAGCTGGCCCGGGAGCGGGCGGAGATCTCAAAACTCGTTGAGACCTACCGAGTTTACAAAAAGGTTAGCGAAGAGATCCAGGAGAGCCGTGACCTTCTCTTGGAATCCGATGAAGAGATGCGAGAGCTGGCCAAATCTGAATTACAGTCTCTCAAAGAACGCGAGGCTGCCCTCGAGCAGGAAATCAAGGTCCTCCTTCTGCCCCACGACCCAAGGGACGAGAAGAACGTCTTTCTGGAAATTCGAGCCGGGACGGGCGGGGAGGAAGCAGCCCTTTTTGTTGCTGACCTCTTCCGCATGTATGCCAAATATGCCGAGATGAGCCATTGGCGGGTGGAGGTGATGGGCCAAAACCCCACGGGCCTCGGAGGCTTCAAGGAGATCATCGCCCTCATCGAGGGCAAAGGAGTTTATAGCCGGCTGAAATACGAAAGCGGTGTCCACCGCGTCCAGCGCGTTCCCGTGACCGAGTCATCGGGACGCATCCATACTTCAGCTGTCACCGTGGCTGTCCTGCCCGAAGCGGATGAGGTGGAGATCGAGATCAATCCCAACGATTTGCGCATTGATGTCTACCGATCCTCGGGTCCCGGAGGACAGAGCGTCAACACAACGGACTCGGCGGTTCGCATTACCCACATCCCGACCGGGATGGTGGTAACTTGTCAGGATGAAAAATCCCAGCACAAGAACAAGGCCAAAGCTCTTAAAGTATTGCGCGCCCGCCTGCTGGCCCAGTTGATAGAAGAGCAGCGCAGCGAGATCTCCGAAGAGCGCAGAAGTCAAGTCGGCAGCGGAGATCGAAGCGAGCGCGTACGTACCTACAACTTTCCCCAGAATCGTGTCACGGACCACCGATTGGGTCTTACCTTGCACCGTCTGGACAGCGTTCTCGAAGGGGATCTGGGTGAGTTGATCGACGCGCTGAACACCCACTTCCAGGCGGAGACCCTGAAATCTAGAGGGTAAGGAAGCCCCATTGCCCCAAGCGACCTGGACGATCCTCAATCTGATTCGCTGGACCGATGAACGTTTTAGGAAAGAAGGCCTGACTACACCCCGCCTCGATGCCGAGGTCCTTCTGGCCGAAACCCTGGGGATGGACCGGGTGGCGCTTTACACCCATTTCGATCAGCCGGTTCAGCCCGGGGAGCTGATGCGATTCAAAAAGCTGATCCAGAGACGTCTGCGGCGCGAGCCCGTGGCGTATATTGTCGGCCAGCGGGAGTTCTGGTCACTTAAGTTCATCGTCACTCCGGATGTTCTCATCCCTCGTCCGGAAACGGAAATTCTGGTTATGGAAGCATTAAAAGTGCTGTCTCAGCCGGAACAAACAAAGCGGAGAATCCGGATTCTTGAGATGGGCACCGGCAGCGGAGCGATCAGCGTGGCCCTAGCCAAAGAGCTTCCTTCGGCCTCTGTGGTGGCAACGGACCTCTCGGAAAAGGCCCTCTCCATCGCTGAGGAAAATGCCCTGCGCAATGGTGTCGGGGAGCGGATCCTTTTTTTGCAAGGTGACCTGTTCGACCCCCTGGAAAAAGGATCCATATTTGAGCTGATCATCACCAACCCGCCCTACATCCCTCAGGATTATTTTCCATCTCTGCCCCCAGAGGTTCGCGATTTTGAACCACGAGTAGCCTTGGATGGAGGAAGGGATGGCCTGAATTTCTTCCGCAGGGTTCTGCCGAGGTTGGGAGAATATCTCAGCCCCGAAGGCTGGGTACTGGCGGAGATCGGTGCAGGACAAGATCAGAAAGTCCGAGAGATTGCCGCGGCAAACCCAGATCTCGATTCATGCGATTTTCTCCCGGACTTGGCTGGTATTAAACGGGTGTTCAAAGCCCGGAAAAAATGATAGAACTTCTTTCATGGGACGCAGAAAATGCGGATTTTCAGGGTTGCCTTGGAGGAGACGGAACTATGAATCTTAGAAAATCTGCGTCCCAATAAAGATAAATTTGGAGCGAGACCCGTGGAAAAGATGATGATTGAGGGGGGATATCGGCTGGTGGGACAAATTCCCATCAGCGGGGCCAAGAACGAAGCCCTGCCGCTTTTCGCGGCCTCGCTTTTAGTGGATGGATGGAGTACCCTCAAAAACGTCCCAGCATTGGCGGACATTCGGACCATCTCCAGGCTCCTGCGGCAAATGGGAGTGGAGATTGAGGGGGAAAAGGGGACGGTTCGCCTGAACGCTGCGCAGGTCCATTCTTGCGAAGCCCCATACAATCTGGTGAAAACGATGCGGGCTTCGGTTCTCGTCCTGGGGCCCTTAGTGGCTAAATGGAGGCGAGCCCGGGTCTCTCTCCCCGGTGGTTGCGCCATCGGTGCCCGGCCCATTAACCTGCACCTTAAAGGCCTCGAAACGCTGGGGGCCAAGGTCGAGCTGAAACATGGGTACGTCGAAGCGCGGGCAGATCGCCTGAGGGGAGCGAAAATCTATTTTGACATTTCTACCGTGACGGGCACGGAAAATATCATGATGGCCGCGACGCTGGCTGAGGGGAGGACGATTTTGGAAAATGCCGCTCGCGAACCCGAGGTCGTAGAGCTCGCCAAAGCCTTGCATAAAATGGGAGCGAAGATTCAGGGAGCCGGCAGTGACGTGATCATCATCGATGGGGTGAAAGAGCTTTGCCCTGTGGAGTATAGCATCATGTCGGACCGTATTGAAGCGGGGACCCTTATGGTGGCGGCCGGAATCACCCAGGGAAATGTGAAACTCCTTCATTGTGATCTCACCCAGATGGAAGCGGTGGTCGCCAAGCTGAGAGAAGCGGGATTGGAAATATTTCCGGATGGGGAAGGGGTGAAGGTCATCGGACCCGTGAACATTAAGGCGGTGGATGTTAAGACTCTACCCTACCCCGGATTTCCTACGGATATGCAGGCGCAGATCATGGCTTTGATGTGTTTGGCCAATGGACTTTCGGTCATTACGGAGACGGTTTTCGAGAATCGCTTCATGCATGTCAGCGAGCTAAGACGGATGGGAGCAAACATTCGCGTGGACGGTGGAAAAGCAATTGTCCGCGGCCTTTCCAACCTGACGGGCGCGCCGGTGATGGCCACGGACTTGCGAGCCAGCGCCTCGTTGGTCCTGGCGGGCTTGGCTGCTGAAGGGACGACGGAAGTTTCCCGCATCTACCATCTGGACCGGGGGTATGAAAAGCTTGATGAGAAGCTGTCCCAGCTCGGGGCGAAGATCAAAAGAGTGCAGGAATGAATCGATGAGAATCCTGGTTTCTGGAGAGAAAGATTTCTCCCATTTCTTGCAAAGTTTTTACAGGCGGGGCGAGACCGGATTCGAAAAAGTTGAGAGATCCGTCCGCAGTATTCTGGAGCAAGTCAAGGAGCGAGGCGACCAGGCCCTCCTCAGGCTAACCAAGAAATACGACGGTTGGAGCGCCTCCATAAAGACCCTCCGGGTCTCTGAAAAGGAGACCCAGGCGGCCCTGAAAAGCTTGAGCCAGGAGGAACGAAAAGACCTAAAATTTACGGCCGAGCGGATCGAAAGATTCCACAGCCTGCAGCAGCAGAAATCTTGGTCTTTTGCCGAAGAGGACGGCACAATTCTCGGCCAAATCGTCCGCCCGATGGAGCGGGTTGGAATCTACGTTCCCGGGGGGAAAGCGGCCTATCCTTCCAGTGTCTTGATGAATGCCATTCCGGCAAGAATTGCTGGGGTCCCAGAAATCATCATGACCTGCCCCGCTCCCCGGGGTTATTTAAACCCTGCCATCCTAGCCGCAGCGCACATTGCCAGGGTGAATGCCATTTTCAAAATCGGCGGAGCCCAGGCGATTGCTGCCATGGCCTTTGGAACAAAGATCGTTCCCAAAGTAGATAAGATTATTGGGCCGGGAAACATTTACGTCGCTGCGGCCAAGCGGATGGTGTTCGGGGACGTCTCAATCGATTCCATCGCCGGGCCGAGCGAGATTCTGATCATTTCCGATGGAAGTGGAGACCCCTCTTTTTTGGCAGCGGATCTCATTTCCCAGGCCGAGCATGACGAACAGGCCGCCGCTGTACTTTTATGTATTTCCAAAGGTTTTGCGGAAAAGGTGCAAAGGGCAATTTCTGAGCAATTGGCCACATTGCCCCGGCGGGAGATCGCCGAACAATCCCTTAAAGATTTCGGAGCGATCCTTATCGTAAAGGATCTTTCAGAAGCTGCCAGAATTTCAAACGCCCTTGCCCCCGAGCATCTGGAGCTAGCTGTCGCCAATCCTTTCCGCCTCCTGGAAAAGATTAAAAATGCTGGGGCCATCTTCCTGGGTCACATGTCTCCGGAAGCCATCGGCGACTATGTCGCGGGCCCTAACCACGTTTTGCCAACAGGCGGAGCCGCCCGTTTTTCCTCCCCCCTCGGGGTTTACGACTTTTTCAAGCGCTCCAGTCTGATCTGCCTTTCACCGGATGGTTTGAAAAGACTTTCCCGACCGGGCATGCGATTGGCGCAGATGGAAAACTTAGAGGGGCACAGGCGAGCGATCGAGAAACGCCAGGGCGGGTGGAACTCTCGGCCTTAGCTCCTGCCCATAGCAACTTAATCGTTTTCTTGCCGGTTAGCATCGCCTTAATCCTCAGCATCCCCTATGAACTGCCCAGGCGTCTGCAGCCCACTTTTGATGAAGTCGTAAAAAGGCCGTAAATTTTTTTTTCTGTCATTCCCGTGAAAACGGGAATCCAGTCTTTTCAATGAGTTTCGTGTCCCACCTTCGGCGGGATGGATTCCCGCCTACGCGGGAATGACGGCTTTTTACGATTCCATCACCTTTGGATTTTACACTGATCGCCTTCTGCGGCGGACCTAAAAGCATAAAGGAGAATTTTCCTGAATCAGATCAAGGAACAGCTAAGAGCCATCTTAAAAAAGCATTGGGGATATACCTCTTTTCTGCCGCTGCAGGAGGAGACGATTTTTTCCATCCTGGCGGGAAGAGATACCCTAACCATGTTAGCCACGGGAGGGGGAAAATCGCTCTGCTTCCAGCTTCCTGCTTTGCTGCAAGATGGCATGGCCGTGGTCATTTCTCCCTTGATCTCTCTCATGAAGGACCAAGTGGACAGTCTGAAAGACATGGGGGTTGCAGCGGCCGTATTAAATTCGAGCCTTTTACCCGAGGAACAAGAATCGGTTATGAGCCGGGTCCAAAAAGGGAAAGTAAAGCTCTTATACATCTCGCCCGAACGTCTGCAGAAAGAAGGCACGCTGATACTTCTGAAATCGGTCCCCCTCTCCTTTTTTGTGATTGATGAGGCCCACTGCATCAGCCATTGGGGGCATGACTTTCGGGAAGATTACCGCAACCTGAAAGTCATCAAAGAAACGTTTAAGCCCATTTCCGTTCATGCCTTTACCGCCACTGCTACGGAGGAAGTTCAGAGGGATATTCTGAACCAGCTTCACCTGGGAAACCCGCAGATTCATATCGGCCCGGTGGACCGCCCCAATCTGACCTACCGGGTGAGGCCCCGCACCCAGATTATCAGCCAGGTGACTGACGTCCTGGGAAAACACGCGGATGAAGCCGGCATTATCTATTGCCTGCGCAGGGATGACGTGGATACCCTTTCCGCCAGGCTGAATGAACTCGGCTTTAAAAACCTTCCTTATCATGCCGGCCTTTCCGACGATACCCGCCGCCTCCATCAGGACGAGTTTGCCCGCGAAGGGGTGGATATCATCGTCGCCACGATCGCCTTCGGTATGGGCATAGACCGTTCCAATATCCGATTTGTAATTCACACCGCCATGCCCAAAAGCATCGAGCACTACCACCAGGAAACCGGACGCGCCGGCCGGGATGGCCTTCCTTCTTATTGCTATATGTTTTACGGAGGAGGTGATTACCTCACCTGGAAGTCTTTACTGGAAGATTCTCCCCAAAAGGGCGTCATGCTGGACAAACTCCAGCGCCTGTATAATTTCTGCGCCCAGCCTCATTGCCGGCATAAGGTTTTGGCGAATTATTTCGGCCAGGACTATGAAAAGGCTTCCTGCGAAGCCTGCGACTATTGTTTGAACGAGCTGGAGATGGTGGAAGACCCCCTGATCGTGGGCCAAAAGGTTCTTTCCTGCATTTACCGGGTGAATCAGGTGAGCAACCTCGGATTCGGAGCCGGGCATATCGCCAACGTGCTAAAAGGGAACCTGACGGATCAGGTGGAGACGTGGAGGCATCATGGATTATCAACCTTCGGTTTGATGGCAAACGAGTCAGTGGCTTTTATCCGCTATATGATTGAACAACTGATCGGACAGGATTTTTTGCGAAGAGAGGGAGAGTTTTCCACACTCTCCCTGACAGATTCCGCAAGAAAGGTACTGCGTGGAGAGCTGACTCCCGCCCTGGTCAAGCCTCTTGTGGCGGCGAAAAAGAAAGAAATCACCCGAAGGGGCCGGCAGAAAAAGGAAGAAGAATGGGCGGAAGTGGACCAGGAATTGTTTCAACTGCTTCGGAGGAAAAGGGCGCAGCTGGCGCAGAAGCAAGGCGTTCCGGCCTTCGTCATTTTCGGGGATAAGTCCCTGCGGGATATGGCCATGATCAAGCCCATAACGCGGGAGGCTTTCGCCACGGTCTACGGCGTAGGCGACCACAAATTGCGTACTTATGCCGATGCGTTTTTGGAAGTGATCAACAAATATCTTAACCATGGATGAGCTATGAAAAGGAGAGTTGACTCCTTTATCGAAGAAGAAGTCATAAGACAAGCTAAGCGTCTCGCTGCTGAGGAAGGTAGATCTTTAAGTGAGGTGATCCACGATGCCCTTGTTTTGTATTTAAGCACCAAAGTTCCGGAACAAAGAAAGCGCTTGAAGGCCTACAAGCTCTTTTGCGAGCGGCCCATACGTATCAGCGAGAAGCAGCTTAAAAAAATCATGGAAACGGATAGTTACAGTGAATGAATCCCGGCATCTCCTGCCTTCATTTTTTCAGAGAACACTGGCAGATTGGCGGAAGAAATCACCACACCTAAGAATGCAGGTTATTAACGTCACCGTGCACCTGCGTTAACTGCTTAGAACCCCCATAGACAATTGAGTAACCCAACCCCTTGCAATTCCCGAGCAATAATGGCATGATCCGTAATCAAAACCCCTCTTATTGATCTCAAATATGGTATTCAAGGATATCGAACGGGATTTTAAAAATAAAGTTAGCGAAAAACTTTCCCTTTCCTCCGAAGGGATTGACCGCTATCGAGTCTTCACACCCTTTATGTTCGAAGATGGCGACCATCTATCGATCCTGTTGAAAAGAAAGAATGGCGGGTGGGTCCTTTCCGATGAAGGACACACCTATATGCATCTGACTTATGACCTCGAAGAAAAGGACCTGCAGAAAGGGACGAGGCAGAAGATAATTACAAATGCCTTATCTATGTTCAGCGTCGAAGATCAGGAAGGAGAGCTCGTTATTCCAATTCAAAATGAGCGCTATGGCGATTCCCTATACAACTTCATTCAAGCGCTTTTGAAGATCACAGATGTCACTTACCTTTCACGGGAAAGGGTTCGCTCAACATTTATGGAGGATTTCAAAACATTTATGGAAGAGTCAATCCCTGACAATAGGCGTGAGTTTGACTGGTTCGACCGCAAGCATGATCCAGATGGAAAGTATTCAATTGACTGCCGGATAAATGGTATGCCTCGCCCCCTCTTTGTCGAGGCTTTGCCCAACGATGACAAAACACGGGATTCCACAATTACCTTGCTTCAGTTTGAAAAATGGGGCTCCTCCTTCCGATCCCTTGCCATTTTTGAGGATCAGGAACAAATCAATAGAAAAGTTCTTGCCCGGTTTAGTGATGTATGTGAAAAGCAGTTTTCAAGTTTAGCCGCAAATCGCGACCGCATAAAAAGATTCTTAGAAGAATCTATGCTATGAACCACGATGCTCGTCAGCTTATAAAAGACTTTTTACCAATTAAGTAACGAGGTAGCGCGCACCCCGCTCCGGGTCCCGACCCCGGCTGAAGTGGTGGCACAGGGCGTCGAGGTCCTCGAGCCGGGCCGGGTTGGTGCCACGCAACTGCTCGAGGATCGTGCCGGCACGCTGGTGCAGTTCGGTACGCCGACGCAGCAGCAGGTTCTGGTAGGCCACGTCGTGCGCCAGGGTGCTGGCGAAGCGATAGCGCAGCGCCGGGTGCTGCGGCTCCTGCGGCGTGTCGCTGTACACCGGGACCAGGAATTCGCCGTCGCACAGCAGGCTCAGCAGGTGCGGGTCGGCGGCGTCTTCGTCGACCGCGGACAGCAGGGCGGACTCGAACCCTGAGCCCAGGATCGCGGCACTCTGCAGCGTGCGGCGCGCCGCTGCCGGCAGGCGATCGACACGCGACAACAGCAGGCCTTCGAGGGATGACGGTACCTCCACCGCGGCGGTCCTTGGCACGCAGCGCCAGCCATCCGCGTGGCGCACCAGAACGCCCTCCGAAATCAGCGAGCGCACGACCTCTTCCAGAAACAAAGGGTTGCCTCCGGCAAGTCCAACGATGCGCTGATGCAGCTGCGCATCGACGGGTAGGCAGCGGCGCCACCTAACAGCGCGAGCAGTTGTGCCTCGATCGCAGCATCCGCCAGTGGCGCCAGCCGCACGATCGTGTGCTCGGCCCGGCCGAAGTCCAGCGCAGCCGGATCGAAGGGCGGCCTGCCGCTCAGCACCAACAGCAGCGGGCGATCGAACAGCCAGTCCGCCAGTGTGTGAAGCCCTCGATCGAGGCGGCGTCTGCCCACTGCAGATCCTCGACCACCAGCACGGCGGGACCATGGGCGAGGCGGCGCTCGAGCATGCTGCGAAGGCTCATGAAGATCTGGCGCTTCAGGCGTTCGGGCTCGATCTCGCTCGCGCGTGCGTTCTCCTGTAGCCCCAGGATATGGCCGACGACCGGACCGACCAGGGCCAGTTCGACATCGTCGGCGCCCAGCGCCCGCAGGCACTGCTCGACCTTGTGGCGCGCCTCGTCCAGTGTGCCGAAGGCGCGACGCCATAGGCTTCGCGGAACAGGCTGGCAGTCACGCCGTAGGGTCGCTGGCCCAGCGGCGAACACACCACGCGGCGCACGACCGCCTGCTTGAACGGGGCAAGCGAGCCGAGACGCTCGAGCAAGGCGTCGAGCAGCCGCGTCTTGCCTACGCCCGCCTGCGCGACCAGGCTCAGAACCTGAGCCCGGGCATCCTGCACCTTGTGTGCCGCTTCCAGCAATTGCTCCAGAATCTCCTTCGCGGCCGATCAGCGGGGCCACCAGACCGTGCGCGGCGAGGCCACGCAGCGCCTGCGGTTGCTCGTGACTGCCCAGCAGGCGGAACACGGGAACGGGCTCGGCCTTGCCCTTGAGGGACAGACTGCCGCCGGGCTCGAAGCTGAATTCGTGCCGGGTCAGGCTCTCGGTGGCCGGGCTCACCAGGGTCTGCCCGGCTGCAGCGGCAGACTGCAGCCGCGCCGCCGTGTTCACCGTGTCGCCGGTGACGGCAAAGGCGGCGTCCGGCCCCGACCCGATGGTGCCGGCCACGACACGGCCCGAGTTGATGCCGATGTGCAGGGTCAGCGGATGGCCCAGCCGGGGTAGCCAGCGCTGGCTGAGCGCGTTCGCCCCCTCATGCATGTCGAGGGCCGTGCGCACGGCGCGCTGGGGGTCGTCCTCGTGCGCCAGCGGCGCACCGAACACGGCCATCAGAGCATCGCCGACGAACTTCTCGACGAAGCCGTCCATAGCGCTCGACTGCCTCGCGCAGGACTGCGAACAGATCAGTCTGCAGGGCGCGCACGTCCTCCGGGTCCAGCCGCTCCAGATCGACGTGAACCCGACAGGTCCGCGAACAGCACCGTGGCCATCCGGCGGTCCGCATGCGGCGTAACCGAGGGCGCCGCAGCCGCGACAGCCACCTTGCTGCCACAACCCGGGCAGAACGCGAAGGCAGCCGAAAGTTCGAACAGGCAGTCCAGATTTCATTGGGCGCACGCCACGGCCTCGAAGGGCCACGATCGTGCCCTTCCAGGCCGAACCCAGACGCTTACGGTTGCAGACCGGCCCTTGTCCGAGCAGTTGTTATGGAGCGAGAACAAGCACTACATTTGGCGACGACTTCCGCGGCGACGCGCAACATCGCCCCCGGCTACCTGTTCGGAGCCAACCCCGGCGGCCCGCGGCGGCGCGCGCCTACGGTGGGCGGGTCCAAAACCGCGAGCTGCAGTCCCGCCTGGCGCGCCGGGGGCGGCGGTGCCGGCGTCCAGGCGCTTGAGGATTTCTATCGCCGGGCGTTCGAGGATTGCGCGTTGATCTTCAGCTCGCCCTGAAGCCGCTGGCGTGTACGACGGCACATGGCCGAGCACCAGAATTTCGGCTTGTCGAGGGTGGGGTCCAATGACCGCTGCCTCGCGGGACCAGCCAGTGGATTCTTACGTTTGGACGTGACGGCATGCGACCACCGCGGTGCGGCAGCCGGGTTGCCAGCGCCTCAGGGTGCGATGAACGTTTGGATGCCAAAGGCTGTGCGATAATACCCGGTTTGATTAATACGCATACGCATGCTGCGATGACTCTATTGCGAGGTTATGCCGAAGAAATTTCTCTATTTCGATGGTTGAATGAAAAGATATGGCCTGCAGAAGCGCATCTAACTCCAAGAGATATTCAAATCGGAGCTGAACTTGCAGCTTATGAGTCTGTCCTCTTCGGATGCTCAACACTCAATTCAATGTATTTTTATTCTGACAAAGGAAGCGAGCTTGCTGCTTTTGAAAAAATTGGCATTAGAGGCACTGTAGGTCATGGTTTCGTCGAAAAAAACGTGGGACAGGGACTAAAGATCACTGAAGAAATGGCTAAAAAATGGCATGGCAATGACGATGGTCGCTTACGTATTAGCGTTTGCCCTCATGCACCATATTCGACTGGGCCAGAATGATATAGATTGTCATCGAGAATGGCTGAAGAGTTGAATAATAAGTATGGCGATAAGGGAAAGATTATTGTACATACTGATGTGGCAGAATCTTCTGAGGAATGTTCTGAGACGAACAAAGCATTTAAGGTTGATACAAAAGAAGGAATTGTTTCTTACTTATCAAACATTGGTATACTATCATAAATATGGTTATAGCTCATGCAATTCACCTTACAGAAAAAGACATCCTGCTGCTGAAGAAACATGGCGTCAAAATTTCGCTCAATCCCATTTCCAACTTAAAGCTTGGGATGGGAGTAGCAAAATGCTCTCAGCTTCTTGAGAGAGGTTTGACTGTTTCTTTGGGAACAGATGGTCCAGCATCGAACAACACGCTTGACATGTTCGAAACAATGAAAACAATATCATTACTTATGAAGGGCTTAAGTGGTGATCGAGAGGATCTTCCAGCCAAGGAAGTGTTTAAAATGGCTACAGAATATGGAGCGACAGCATTAGGATACGACGATTTAGGTGCTATAAGGCCAAGATACCTTGCAGATATCGTAGTCTTGAACCTAAAGGTTCCTCATGCCACACCCTTTTATGACATATACAACCATTTGATATATTCTGCAAGATCTTCTGATGTTAAAACAGTCATAGTCAATGGAAAGCTTATTCTAGAAGATAGGCTGTTTCCTAAAGTAAGGCTAAACAATTTCTTAGAGAATGTGGAAAAAACAAAAATGTCTTATTCTCTCGAATAGAAAGCCATTGTTAGAAACCTATCCTTTGAGAAACTCACTATTGTAAAGTATGAGAGCACTCTCTTATCGTCTTGGCTCCATGAAAGATGAGCACCATTTATATAATAAGCCGTCTCTTTGACAATACTTAAATATCTTGTCTCTATTTTCATCGCGGTAATTATGCTTTCAACTAGGGAATCTACAGTGGAACTAACACAAGTGGTTAAGCGTTATGCTGACATAAGAGCCGTTGACAACATAGATCTTACAATAATGCAAGGAGAAATTCTTGGTCTTCTTGGGCCTAACGGTTCTGGTAAGTCTACCACTTTGAAGATGATATTGGGTTTAGTAAAGCCTGATTCTGGCTCTGTAAAGGTTTTAGGGATTAATACTGGAATAGATCCAGTAGCTGTAAAGCAGCAGGTAGGCTATGTTCCAGAAGCGCGTCTTTACGAGTTCCTGACTGGGTTAGAATACCTTGATTTTGTCGCAGATGTATATGGCGTCCTACCAGCTGAGAAGAAAGCACGCATAGAAAGATATCTGCAGGCATTGGGGTTGGAGGGAAGAGAAGGCGATATCATAAACAGTTATTCACAAGGTATGAAACAGAAGATCGCTCTGATTTCAGCTTTGATACATAAGCCAAAAGTACTCGTTTTAGATGAACCTCTCAACGGTTTACATCCTAAGTCCGCAAGGATAGTTAAGGACCTCGTGAAGGAATTGGCAGTACAGGGAGTGACTACCATCATGTCAACTCATATTCTTGAAATAGCGAAGCGATGTCTGATAAGATTGCTATAATGTACAAGGGACAGCTGCTTGCTTTAGGCAATATGAACGAATTGAGGGAAAAAGCTAGAATGCCTGGATCAGACTTGGAGGATGTCTTCTTGAAGCTTACTGGGACAGACGACGTGAAAGAGGTAGTTGAGGCGCTGCTGAAGTGAACTTGAAGAATGTTGTAAGCCTGATAAGAATTGACATAAGATCGGGAAGACTCATCAGAGGCCGCCGGCTTAGACGATATAAGGAAAGTAAGGCTCTGCAGATCTGTATATGGTGGCGCACTAGTTGTGGGGTTGTTGATCGGTATCGGTGGTGGGACTTTCTACACCGGTGTATTTGATGCTGAACTGAAAATGGTGCTTTATAAGAGCTTTCTTTACCTGTTGCTCTCACTTCCTATTCTAGTTCTGCTTTATAGTCTAATCTTTACTATGATGGGACAGATTCAACATGCAAGTACAAGATCATCTATTCAGGTTCCATACTGGATGCCTATTACTTGGAAAAAGCATACTTTAGCATCCACTTTGTCTAATCTTATCGGTTTTCCACTTGCATCTATCATTGCAATCAGCTGTGCAATACTCTCTTTCTCCGCCTTTCTTGGTGTATTACCCCCTAGCGTTTTCTGCGACTGTAACCCTATTCGCTAGCGCGTTTCTAGCAAGCACTACTTCCGAAATATTCAGAGTCTTACAGGTGCGATTCATAGGAGCTATCTACAAATCATCTGGAAAAGCAGCTGTCTGGGTAAGATTTATCGGTTCTATGTTGTTTTTGATAGTCTTCTATATAGTATGGTTTTTTGTGCCATCAGGTGCCAACTCAATCAAGCTTATCGAAATGGTAGCAGGAGCACAGGAAGCAATATGGTATGTCCCTTACACTTTGGTGGTATGGTTCTTGCCTCCCTCATAAGTGGACTTGTGGTGGACGCCATATTTTATTCTATGGCTTCAATACTGTTCATTTTTGTTCTCTTTCTTTTGGCTGTGAAACTCAATACTAGATTTGGGTTGTACGAACCTCCTGCGATAACTGTGTCTAGAGGTGTTTACAATCCAAAAGTTTCCTTTTTACAGAAGTTTGGTTTATCTCCTTTGGAAGCCACTTTGGTGAAGAAAGAAATCAGAGTTTTACGAGAAGAGAGAGAAATGACGTATCTTTTCATTTTACCAATTGTCGTGATACTAATGCCACTTATGCAGTACTTGGGAGCATTAGGTCAGCCTGTATCAGAAGAAGCTTCACCTTTTCTTCTTGCTTGGATACTTCTTCTACCAGGAGCTTTTATGTCCATATCATTGGGTGCAATAATCATAGGAGAAGAAGGTTCTTCGATTTGGCTTGTATATTCCTCGCCAATAAGTGCGAAAAACATTATTAAGTCAAAATACACATTTACTGTTGTTATCTCATATTTAGTTGCTTTATTATGTAGTATTGTTGGAATACTAATTGCTCATGCCTCAATGAGATGCAAAAAATCGATCTCTATATTGCTGTATCAGCAAGCATGGTGATCGCTTTGGTCATAACCTTTGTTTTTTACAAGATCGCTTTAAGGAACGCCAGGACTTCTTAAGAAATTCAGAAGCTTAATGTAACATTAGGTGAAGGGGGAAGTAGAGTTGATGACTTAACAGTATAAATTTATCTTAATGAGTAGGTAGTGGTTGATAGGTTTGGTAAGGTGGATCGTTACATCAGCTCGGCCAATCGTCAGTAACTCCACATTTAGGCAATCTAGTGGGTTCAGTACTCTCGGCTGATGCTATTGCTAGATATCTTAGATTGAAAGGTCATGAGGTCATATATGTCTCAGGCTCTGATGAACACGGTACTCCCGTTGAAATTGAGGCTCTAAAGGCACAACTTCCAGTTAAGGAGTTTGCGGACAAGAACCACAACAAGATCAAGAGCTTATTTGAAAGATGGAGTATTTCTTATGATAACTATACTAAACTGAGAATCCTGTTCACACAAAGTTTGTCCAAGATTTTACCTTCAACTTCAAAGAAACGGTTACGTGTATGAATCAGAAGAAAAAGTGCACTATTGTGAAAAGGATAAGCGCTTTCTTCCAGACCGGTTTGTCGAAGGAGAATGCCCACATTGTGGGTTCAAGAATGCTAGAGGTGACCAATGCGATAGCTGTGGTCGTCCACTTGAGCCAGAAAAACTTATCAACCCTATCTGTGTCGTATCCCACTCTCCTGTTCACTTGAAAGAGACCAAGCAGTGGTTCTTTGATTTTCCAAAATTGAAAGAAGAAGTCAAAGCTTATCTCCTTAGAAAAGACATTCACTTGTCTGACATAGCCAGATCATACAGCTTGAAACTTGCTGAAAAATGGTCTCAAGCCAAGGTCCCTAACTAGAGACTCTAAATGGGGGATACAGGCACCATTTGAAGGAGCTGAAGAGAAAACCATCTATGTTTGGATGGAAGCTGTGCTAGGATATGTGTCAGCAACTATAGAATATTTTGAAAAGAAGGGCGATCCAGATGGCTGGAAACCTTTCTGGTTGAACAAGGAAACTATGAGTGCCTACTTCATAGGCAAAGACAATATACCATTCCACACGATAATTTTACCAGGTCTCTTAATCGGCGAAAGGGAAGGCTACAATGCCCTACAGCTATTGATTCAACCGACTTCCTCATGTTTGAAGGACAGAGCTTTCCTAAGAGTAGGAGAGTTGGGATTTGGATTGATGAAGCATTGCAAGTAGCGCCTGCAGACTATTGGAGATATGTTCTGCTCTCTCTTAGGCCAGAAAACGGAGATATAAATTTCAAAATTGACCTTTTCACTGAAAAGGTTAACAGTGATTCTAATGATTCAATAGGCAATCTCATAAATAGAACTATTGTGGGTTTCGAGAAGTTTTGTGCAGGTAGGCTTGAAGAACAGCCACAGGTTAAGGCTGACGTCAACACGTTCATTGAACAGGTGATCAAAAGGCATGCGGAGATAGGTGTGCTATATGAAAGGTTCAAAATACAGCAAGCTGTGAAGGTAACTATGCTACAGGCTGAAGAAGGAAATAGATTCCTGAATGAAAAAAGGAGCCTTGGAAACTCTTCAAAGAAGACAGAGATCAAGCAATATCTGTAGCATATTCACTTATGAGGTTAATACGTATGCTTGCAGTAGAACTTTATCCAATAACCCCATCAATATCAGAATCGTTGTGGAAGAACTTAAATGAAAAAGAAGGCATGCTCTCAGTTGGGTGGGAAGGTGTAAAAGAAGACTTCAGTTACCCTCTTCAAGTCAAACGTTTTCCCCCTCTCTTCAAAAAGATATTAAGAGAAGAGATTATAAGTAAACTTGGACAGCTCAAAGGCGGTGGCCAAGCAAAATGAATACCTTAGAATTTGAGGAGTTCACCAAAATCGACATCCGTATCGGGAAGGTCGTCAAAGCTGAAAAAGTCTCAAGTTCCAAGAAGTTGATGCATATGGAAATTGACATAGGGGGCAATATTCGACACTGTGTTGCAGGAATAGCTGAACACTATACCCCAGAAAATCTTCTTGGAAAAAAGATTGCTATTGTGACAAATCTAAAGCCGCGAAAGATGTTAGGTTACGAATCTCAAGTCATGATTCTCGCAGCGGTCGATCAGGATATCGTATCAATACTTGGACCTGATAAGGATGTGGCAGTAGGAAGCAAGGAAACATAGTGTTAAGGATGCGGTTTAAGATAGACTTTCACGTCCATACTAATAATTCCCCTGATGCATTTGGCTCTTTTAATGAAATATCCTACTTTGCCAGAAAACGAAGTATTGATGCTGTAGTCGTAGCAGATCACGAAAAATACACAATTGATGAAGTTAGAGAAGTTGAAGGTGTCCTTTTGTGCCAGCTATCGAGCTTCGAACATTAGCAGGGCATGTCGTTTGTCTTCTCCCAAAAAAGCAATTTGACCCCATCTGGAGCTTTCAATGATCCTGTTGGATTTTCCCACAATGCTGGAGGATTTGCCATATGGGTTCACCCTTGTGACCTTTCTTTATCCAAACGTCGTAAAGGCACAATTAAACCCGATGCTATCGAAGTGTACAATTCTGGTTCGATACCTTTCGAAAACTCGCATTTGAAATCACTCAGACTAGCTGAAAATCTCCGTCTTCCAAAGGTTGCTGGAAGCGACGCTCATCTTCCAAGGGATGTTGGCTTATGTTATGTAGAAGTTGAAGCAACTTCTCTTTCTCCAGCAATAACAGACATTTTGAAAGGAAAAGGCTTACCTTATGGTCAACCTAGACCAACAATAGACCTTTTGAAATTGATTATGGTCCGTCTTATGAAACGGAGAAGCTAATCTATTCTCTGGATTCTATCACAATCTTGACTCATCAGTTTCATTCCACAACATGAGTCAAAAGGACTGGAGCTTCCTGCCTGTAAGTATAGAGGAGATTGGATCCCAATCATCAAATTTTGTACTTTCAACAGCTGCCAGTGCATATAATGTGATATCTCTCCCATTGTTCAAGTAATATCCAGTGCGCACTGCTCCCTCACACAATGTAGTGCCTTTTAATGTAGAGACTATGGTGGAAACGTCGCCCAAGCTTATTTCTTTCCATCCAACTACAAACATTAGGAGGTCCTTGACAGCAGATTCGCTCTGTCTTCTTATCGCATTTGAAACCCTTAATGTCGCTTCTTCTGCCATGATCTGGTCCCTCAGCTTCCCCGATTGCCAGAATATTGTTCTTGTTCGCATGCATGAATTCGTTGACTTCGTTT
>CAVXFA010000078.1:0-56518 GCA_963760605.1 uncultured delta proteobacterium
ATAGACCTCTTGGATCCCCACGGGAATCTTGCGTTTCATCCTCCGCAAATAGGCAACCGCCTTCGCCCCAGGTTGGGTTTCCCCAGAACGCAATTCACCGTGAAGCATTTCCTCCGTCTCATTCACAAACGAATACATCCCTTGCAAGGAGTAAATCCCATTGTAGTTCCGGGCCGCTCCTTCTTTCTTTTCTCCAAAAACTTCATGGGCCTTGGCATCCGTATCAATGGTCCAAGCCTTTATCTTGGGCCTGAGACGATGAACGCGGCTATGGATTTCTGCCAGGGCCCGATTGAATTGCAAAATATGCCCCAGGGTAAACCGTCGACAAAAATCAGCGGCGGTCGTAGGATCCGGAATGTCCTTGCGTCCAATCGCTCTTTGAATCGCTACATCTTCCCGGAGGGCTTCCAAATCATCGATGAAATCGCCGCCGATAAACGCATTGGCCGCGAGAGCCAGGATATGCTCCGATTCCGGGTATCCCCTCTCTCGCTCCTTTACGTGAATATGTTCATCCAGAATTCGTGGGATTTCCAACGCTTCCGCCATGGCATAGAGGAGGGAAAGGCCCGTATGAACGGTTAACGGTTCTTCGGTTGTTTCCAGGTGAACGGTATGCCCCTGACGAACTTTCAGTGGAATTCCGGACTGTAATTTTTTGGGCGTCCCCTGTTTCACCTGTTTCATGAAATGGCCTCCGATTGTGGAACTCTCATTTCGCGCAGTAAATATAGGCCATTTCGTGCATCGCTTCAAGAAAAATACGACTTTATCGCTGGATTAAGGTTGAAGGAAACTGTCCCAGACTTCGTCGTGAGCTCTCAGCCGAACGATTTACGGACTGCCCCCATCTACCCTCCCCATCGACGGGGGAGGGAGAGGGGGTGAAGAAGTTATAATCGGGACTGTCCCCGGAGTATGATTTTGAAGACCTGCGGAGGGAGCTTGTTTCAAGAAAATACAGCTACAAAACGATCAAAGGCTACCTTACTTTAAGGCACAGTTTCGGCCCGTTCGAAATTTAAATTTTAGGCAATTTTACTATACTTACGTGATCCAAATCAGATAACATGGCGGAAAAGACTAAAGTCCAAACTCTGCGGACTTCTTTCCCGCCAAAGGCGTTACGTGCAATTACGCTAGCGAAACCGAGCGGATCTATAACCGGGCTGGAAGATTTAAGGAGTAATAATCATGCCGGAAAAGGACTCCGGAAATAAATCAGAAAAGAAGCACTTTGGGTTTAAGCTCATTTCGCCCAGACCGACTTTTGCCAATGATATGCCGCAAGAAGAGAGGGATATCATCAAACAGCACATGGCCTACTGGACAGACATGGCCGATTCGGCAAGAAACGGGGAAGATACAGCTCACCCCACGCTTGCCGGTGGCTCTTCCCCTGCAATGCAGACTTTATGAGCTGAGCAAGGAGAATGCCCATGCGATTGGAATACGGAAGGAGCGGGATAGAGTTACCCCTGCCAACAGATGGATTTGCCGGAAAGGTACTCGAGCCAAAGGCGGTAAAGGGCTTGGAGAAAATTCAGGAGAGAGTGCGAGTCACCCTTCGCCAGCCGATTGATTCGCCTCCTCTGGCCGAAGTTCTCAAGGGCAAAAAAACAGCTCTCCTTCTCACCGTCAACCACACCCGCCCCTCCCCCACTGGGCTGATCCGGCCCATCGTAGAGCTCTGCGACGAAATGAAGGTTCAGATCACGCTCTGTATCGCCTCCGGGAGACACCGGGCGATGACCCCAGAAGAGATTGAAGCCCATTTGGGAAAAGACTTAACCAGCCGCTACCCTGTGGTTCATCACGATCCTTTCGACCCGGCCGTACACGTGGAGGTGGGGAAGACCCGCAGAGGAACCCCCATCATCGTAAACCGGCTTGTCCTGGAGCATGAATGCATCATTGGGACGGGAATCATCGAACCCTCTTACCTCTGCGGCTTCACGGGCGGAAGAAAAATTTTAATGCCCGGCATGGCCTTCCATACTTCCATTGACTGGAACCATTATTTGCTGCTGGAAAAGGGGGCGCGCCCCGGGGTGCTGGATGGCAATCCCTTGAGCGAGGATGCCGAAGAATTTGCCAGGAAGCTCCCCTTCCACTGGATTACCTATGCCGTTGCGGGAGCAGAGGACCAGTTTGTGGAGATCGTCTCGGGGAATCCCTATGCCGCTCACCGCAGAGGCTGCGAACTCTCCAGGTCTATTTACTCAGTTCCCCTCATGGAGGCTGATATTGTAATCTCGACCCCCGGGGGATACCCCTACGACATCGACCTTGTCCAGGGAAAGAAAGCAGTGGTTCCAGCCCAGGATACAGTAAAGAAGGGCGGAGCTATTATTCTTCTGTCCGAATGTCAGGAAGGCTGGGGAGCGGAACCGACCTTCGAGGAATGGGCGAAGAAATACTCTCCCCAAGATGTCGTCCGCAGAGTCCGGGACCGAAGCCAGTTTACCCTGGGGGCGCATGGGGCCAATATACTGGCTAAGCCCATTGTGGAGAAGGATGGGACCATAATCGTGGTGACCAACCCGGCAATGGCCGCGGAGTTAAAGGGAACCTATGTAGAAGCAACCACGAGCCTGGAAGAGGCATTGGACCGGGCTCGGCGGAAGGTAGGGAAAAAAGCTTCTTACCTGCTCCTCAGAAAGAGCCGACGGCTGATTCTGGAGATCAATTAAGCTGGCCCCCTCACCCTCCCCTCCTCCCTCAAATATTGAGAGAGGGCCGGGCTGAGGGAGATCCCTCTGGGAAGAAGAAAACCATGTTAGCTGAACCCCTCAAAATTGGAGATAAGACCGCTCCCAACCGCATCGTCAATCAGCCTATGGAATGCAATGATGCGGATGAGGTGGGAAATCCCACGGAGCTGACCTTTGACCGTTATCGCCGGCTGGCGCAGGGAAGAGCCGGAATCATCTTCGTCGAGGCCCTCACGATTACCCAGGAGAGCCGGGCCCGGAAGAATCAACTGGGAATCTATGAGCAAACGGCCCAAACCCTGGAGAGATTGGTCAGGGAGATGAGAGAGATCAACCGAGAATCTCTGATCCTCTTCCAGATTACTCACTCCGGAAGGCAGAGCGGGACGGGGTTTTCCCGTCTCGTTTCCGTTTACCCCACGGTCGGGCAAGAAGCCCATATCCTTTCCGAAAACGAGATCGAAAAGATCGAGGATGACTTCGCCAAGGCCGCCCTGATCGCCAAACAAGTGGGGCGCGGACGGGATCGACTTCAAACAGTGCCACGGATATCTATGTACCGAAATGCTCCGCCCGGCGAACACCCGCCAGGACCGCTTTGGAGGCTCTTTCGAAAATCGAACCCGCTTTTTTACTGAAACGATGGAGAAGATAAAAAAGACGGTGGGAACCGGGGCCTTTCTCCTCGGGGCACGTTTCTCCGTTTATGAGGGGATAACGGGGGGCTTCGGAACCCCCGGTCCTGGAGAAGTGATCGAGGATTTGTCCGAACCACTCGCTTTGGTCCGGATCATGGAAAAGTCGGGGGTGGATTACATAAATGTCTCGGCCGGAATCCCAGCCATCACCCCGGAAATCGTTAGACCGACGAAGAACTACCCAGAAGGAGTCTACCGGCACTTCGGATGGGGCCAGGCTATGAAGAAGCGAGTCCGAGTTCCGATCATCGGTTCTGGATACACCTATCTGCGGGATGGAAAGAATGACCTCAAGGAGCCCGATCCCGGGAAGAAAAATTTCCTTTACTGGGCGGAAAAGAACATCCAGCAGGGCCTCTGCGACATGGTGGGCATCGGGCGACAGTCCCTGGCAGACCCCCTATTTGCTAAAAAGATCCTCGGAGGAAAGCCTGCGGAAGTGAATTACTGCCTCGCCTGTGGGGGTTGCTCTCTCCTGCTCCGTCACCAGGCTCAGGCAGGTTGTGTAGTTTACTTCGACTTTTATAAAAAGCTTCTGAAGGAATTTCAGCGGAAAAAATAGTCCCTAGGATCAGGGTCAGGTCAATTTTTTATGCTTTTTGTTTCTCCGATTCATGATCCCGCTTACGGACGTAAGATACAGGCCTAGATAATCCGCCACCTCGACCCGGCAGGTAAGAGTTATTGGTTGGAAGTAAGCCTAACGTGATGGCAGTGAGCGGCCGCCACGCTACCTCCGGTAAATGATAAGGGTCAGCTATTCCACGACCAGATTATTCTTTACGGATTTGACCCCTTTGACGCTACTTGCGATTTGACCCGCTTTATCGATGGTCTTTCTAGAATCAACGGAGCCACTCAGTTGGACAATTCCCCTGTAGGTTTTGACACTAATATGGAATGACTTGAGAAGTTCGTCCTTGAGTAGAAGGGCCTTAATCTTGGTCGTGATGACCGAATCGTCAACGTATTCACCTGTACTTTCCCGTGTGGGTGTCGATGCACAGGCCACAAACGTGGCGATCAGCATAAGAAGGACAAAATAGCGCAGAAAGATATAACTCTCTTTCATAGCAATTCCTCCTCTCTGCAAATTTGCCGGTGAAATGGTCAGTTGCAGGACCTTTTCTCTCGTCAGCCTAGCGCATCGTTTCCCGGAACAAGCTCGAATACACCGCGCGATTAATTGCCAATTAAAATCTACATCTTTTAGAAGAACCTGTCAATAAGTTGGGGTCAGGCACCAAAAATAAGGTATTTTTTTTCCTTATGCCTGACATCATTTCCTTCATGAAAAATCTCATGTGAAGAGTGCAGACCTGACACCTTCAACTTCAAAGCTCTTTCGTTTTCGATTCGGCATTCCCGGGCCCTTACAAAATCCGATACCAATTGGGAGAATAATTGTCAAAAAACATAATCACAATTCAAGATGCGACCCCGATCTTGCGATTCCCAGGTTGGATATATTTACCTTCTCCGCGCCCCTTTCCTTTTCAGTTAAGGCCAGGGCGTAATCGGGCATATTCGCCAAGGCGGGCATCCAGTCAGTTCAAATCATTGAAAAAATCTTGTCAGTGAGGTAACTTCTTGTTATCAAGATTTCCATATTCTCCCCAAATTGAGATGAAGTCTCGTGAGGGGGGTAGTGGAAAAAGGTGATATTCCCAGGAAGTCGGGTGGAACGAGCAAAATGGATCTATAAAATTTCAGGGGGTTACTTTTCCGATGGCGAGAATCAATGAAAGAATGATTATAGCCGTCGTCCCCTTCTGGATGGACCTGAGTTCGAGTATTTTTTACCTGGCAGCTCCTCTGATAGTCATTGAGCTCGGGGGAAACCCGGTTGAGCTCGGTCTCATCGGGACGATGACCGCCTCCGTCCACATGATCCTGGCCAACCTTGGGGGACGCCTTTCAGACCGGTTGGGAAGGCGCATCCTTATGGTCGCGGGGCCATTCATCTTCGCCATTTCATGCCTCCTTACGACCCAGGCCGGAAAAGTATTTCATATCCTTGCACTCGCCAGCCTCAATGGCGTCGGCCTGGCAATCTTCTGGCCGTCTTTTCAGGCATGGGTCGCTGATTCGCGGGCTGGTTCCAATCTGGCCCGCAACATCGGAAGTTTCAACATGTCCTGGACCGCCTCTCAGTTCATCGGCCCCACCCTGTCCGGATTTCTCTTTAGCCTTCATCCCCGCGTCCCTTTTTGGGCCGCCGCAGCTCTTTCTTTTCTGCTTTTCTTCCTTCTGCGGGCATCGGTTAGCGACCAGCGCCCACAACCTGCAAAAGGAGGAACGATACTTCCTTTGGGGACCGAAGATTCAAACGGGGGGATGGGCTTCCTCTATGCCATCTGGATAGCCAACTTTGCTTCCTGGTTTATCCTCGGCAACCTTCGTTATCAATTCCCGAAGCTTGCCCGGGATATGGCCATAAGCCCTTCCACGATTGGTTTGCTGCTAAGCTGCATCGGCCTTTCCCAATTCCTAGGGTTCTTCTTCCTCCGGGGAAGCGATCGTTGGCACTTTAAAAAATCCTACCTCCTGGGGGCTCAGTTACTGTCTGCGTCAGCGCTGCTGTTAATTTTTTTCTTCCCCCAAAAGCTGATCTTTGCCTCCGCCTTCATCCTGATCGGTCTGTCTGTGAGCCTGACCTATTACTCCAGCCTGTATTACTCGGTCCGTCTCCTGAAGAGAAAAGGAAAGGGAACGGGCCTGCATGAATCGATCCTGGGAAGTGGGGTCGTATTGGGACCCGTTCTCGGCGGTGTCGTCGCCCTTTCGGTAGGTCCACGGGCTCCCTACGTCCTCTGCTTGGCGGTTCTGGCGGTGGCGGTCGTGATGGAACTCGGCCTTACAGGCAGTAGAAGGTCACCTCGTCGATGATCCCAGAGGCCGTCTTCTTAAACTACTTTAACCTCCAAAAATAAAAAACAAGGGATAGGCTTTCGCATTTGGCCTCCCTCCCCAAGTCGTTCTTTCTTCACAAAGCATGTCAACAAATGCCGAAAATTCCACCGGAAGAGCTTTTCATGCGCTGCAAAGGCACAGGAAAAGGATCGGAGCAAGAGATTTACATTTGAGAGGGGTAGTAAGACAGCCGAAGAAAAGAGATCGCTTGAATTTTGACCCTAGAAACTCTATTCTCAAAAAAGGAGCGATCGTGAAATTGGAAGCGAAAGGAAATGGCTAACCTTGGAAGGAGACAAAAAATGAAGCTCCCAAAACCATGTTTATTTTTGCTTATTTTCTTATGCGTCGGTCCAATATCTGCAAATATCGCTTTGGGGAATCAGCCCACCGTAACCATCGAAGCTCCGCCAGGTCATGAAGGGATCGGAAATAACAATCCGCATAACCATTGACCACAGCGCTAACGATCCTATTCATCACGTTAAATGGGTACAGGTCTTGGTGAACTATCAAGGGATTGTCTGGAGGGAATATTCTTTATTCAATCTGCCGGAGGGTGAAATTTTCAGGATTGAAATAAAGTATAGGGTCAATGAGGATACCGAGATCAGAGGAGAAGCGAGTTGTAACCTGCATGGTAGCAGAGGTCCGACATTTCTTAAGGTGTCGGCCAAAGAATAAGGCTTTACAGAAAAACTGGGGATCAGCCCCTGTAGGCCTGGCCCCCATCCTGCACTGGGATTACCACTCTTGCCATCCTGGCCATATCCAAATTCTGACGATTCTGAATGGCGCTCGTCAATCAAAAACTAGTATGGTGTCCCCCGATTTTTGGGTTTGACCCCAGCCCTTCAAATCCGTCTTTAGGCAGAAAAAAATTCCTTACCCCCTCTTCACAACCCGCTCCATCCATTCCCTTGCCTGCATCTCGTTGGTGAGCATTCGAACTTTATCCTGAATCGTACAGGCGCCAAAGACCACTCGAATGTCCTCGATATGGGGGTGCGGATGTAGTGGATCAACGAAGAATATGACAATGTGGCACTCGCCAAACAGAATCTCCGTCGCAATTTCAATATCTCCACCTTTTGGGCCAGAATGGTAACGATGGATTTTCCCCTTCAAGTTACGGGTAGCCTCTTCGACTTCCCGCCCCGTAGTGCCAGTCGTCAAGATCCGTGCAAATCGGGCCAACTCAGACTCGTAATCGATTACGAATTCGACCATCCGTGCTTTCATTTCATCATGGGCAATTAAAGCGATTGTCATATCAGCAAAACTTTTTGGGAAGTCGAAGGTATGTGGCCGCTTGATCTCGTACACACTATTAGGTCCTGGTACTGGAATGCACTCTTTCCCATAACCGCTAAGTACCAGACAGGGAGGGCATCTTTGGGGATTTCGATGGATGTCACTATCTGCCTCTTTTTCAAACCACTCTTCGACCGACCCCGTATTCATCAATCGTTTGACGTGCCAAAGGTCGCACAATCGCATTAAGGCAAGATTTTCGGAATTGAGCCATTGGGCGGTTAATGGAGTAAGAAAGGGCCAAATTATGCTACATTGCCGTTGGACAATCAAATAAGCCATGACCGTCACGCCGCCTTCTAAACCAGAAGGCAGGCGAGTTATACAACATTTATTAGTTAGAACTTCTAGTGTATCCTCGTCAACGGGTTGTATAGAAGGTTTCTGAGTACCAACGATGATGCGGTCAAAGGTACCCCCCGTAAAAAGAAAATGGAAGTTCTTCAGTTTTTCTCGACCTCCTCGGGCCTTGCAGAGCTTCTCAAGTAGCCGCGCTAAGGAGTCATTCCTCTCGGGACTGTCGTGACTTGTTAGTACGCCAATCAACGTCTTTTCTTGTTGATGCTGATTATCCATGCCAATCTCCATAGTAAAAGATTGTAAATATTTCTTCGAGACCTGAATCGTTGTTTTATTCTAACCCAGGCGCCTGAATGCCGAGGCTTTTATGGCCAAATACAATTCGGATCCCTCGGAAATTTCCAACTCCTTCACGGCTTGCCCCGCCACTTCTGCTACCAGCTTTTGGTCTCCACAGGCTACCTCTACACCGGTCCTGTTGCCAGCTGGTAAGGTGTTCACTACGATGCCTCTGAACAGGTTCCTGGCGCTAATTGCCTCGGGGTGTCGTTTGAAGAGAATAATATCCCTGGAGGAGAGTTCAAAAAGAGACTCCGGCTCGTCGCTGCCGGCGGAAATGAGCAATTCTCCATTGCCCCACCGATAGGCAAACAGCCCGTCGACCCGGCGAGGGGCTGCCAGTCTGAGCAGGTTGATGTAGCCGACCCGGCTCTGCTCCATTCGAGATCGAGCCAGATGGTCCGGGGTCGTTTGTTCGACGATCGAGCCGTTGGAAACGACTAACACCTGATCAACCAGGAGCCGCATCTCCACCAGGGAATGGGAGATGAACATATATGGAATTCGGAACTGTTCGCTCACGCTTTTTAGGTAAGGGATGATCTGGAACCTGAGGGCATCGTCCAAGCCGGAGAGCGGTTCGTCCATCAGAAGCAAACGTGGGTTGGCCAGGACCGCGCGACCCAGCGCAACCCTCTGCTTTTCGCCGCCGGAAAGGTTATTAACCCCCCGGCGCAGGAGGTTTTCTAATCTAAGCACAGCAACCAGGTCCGCAAGGGTGATAAATCTGTTCTTTTCCGCGCAACGTTTGAAACCGTAGAGCAAGTTTGATTTGACACTCAGGTGCGGGAACAGGTTAGGCTGTTGGAAGACGATCGCAATCCGCCGCCGCTCGGCAGGGATATTGATGTTGCGGGTGGTGCTGAAGAGGCACTCGCCATCAAGGAATATCTCGCCCTGGTCCGGCTGGTGAAATCCCGCGAGCAGGCCGACCAGAGCCGATTTGCCACTCCCAGATTCGCCGAAGATACCGATCTGTTTGCCGGCGATCCTAAAATCGGCGGCCAAAGTAAAGTTCTCAAACCGCTTCTTTGCGGCTATGCGAATGTCCATGTTATCTCCTCTTGGTCAACTGCATTCCCAGGCTTTCATGAAAGAAGAGGATCGACAGCGCCATTATTATAGAAACGATACATAGGGAAACGGCCATGGTTTCACTGGTTGGAGAGCTAACATACTCGTAGATGGCCAGAGGAATGGTCTGGGTGACCCCAGGGATGTTGCCGGCCACAATAATCGTGGCGCCGAATTCCCCCAGGCTACGGGCAAACATGAGGGATGAGCCAGCGACAATACTGCGAAAAGAAAGCGGCAAAATAACAGTGAACAGGGTGTCATACCACGGTGCGCCCAGGGTCTTTGATGCCTGAATGAGATGCGGATCGATGGACTCCATGCCGATCCGGATGGACCTTACCAGCAGGGGAAAACCGACCACCGCCGAGGCAATAACTGCGGCCTTCCAGGTAAATATGAGCCGAATGCCGATCGACTCCAAAAGCGGGCCAAGCCACCCCCTCTTTCCAAGCAGGAGCAGGAGGAAATAGCCGATCACCACCGGCGGCAGGGTTAACGGCAGGGTGATGATGACTTCAAACAACACCTTCCCCCGGAATTTCAAATAGGTCATCATGTAGGCAACGGCAAATCCGATGGGCAAGGAAAAGAACGTTGCCGCAATAGCAACCTTGGCCGACAAAAGGATGGCGTCATAATCGGAAGGGTTCAATAAAAGCATTCCTCTTCCTTACCAAAGTCAGGGAGTCATCTATCTCGGCTTCCCGTATATTGGGATGGATATTCTTATCAACGAACTACTTCCGGGGAAATCCGTACTTTTCAAGAACAGCTCTGGCATCTTCGCCTTGCAGATGCTTATAAAAGGCTTCAGCGTCTTTGTTCTGTCGCTCCCGTTAAGGTCAATCCCATAGGATAAGTCACTCGCGGATAAAGGTCTTCCGGGACAACGAAGAGGATCTTGGCCTGCTTTGCCTGGATTGCATCGGTCTTATAGACAAAGGCACCATCCACCTCAGCCCGTTCAGCATACATCAGACATTCGCGGACGTCCTTGGCCATGACCAACTTCTTTTCCAGTGGTTTGTCGATCCCGGCCTTTTTGAGGGCCTCCAGGGCATACTGCCCGGCAGGAACACTCTTCGGGCTGCCGATGGCGATCTTCTCCAGCTTGGGCAGATCCTGCAGGCGCCGAAACTTTCTTGTCAGCGGCACCCACAAAAACGAGCGTGTTATAAGTAAAGATCCCGATGCTGGCGCTGTCCATTAGCCTCTTGTTTTGCAGGTAATCCATCCACTCGAGATTGGCCGAGATGAAGATGTCAGCAGGAGCGCCATTCTCGATCTGTCTGGCAAGGGCACCCGAGCCGCCATAATTCTTCAGAAATTTGATGCCAACGTTCTGCTTGGCAAAGCTGTCCGACAGCTCGTTGATTACATCTTTCAAGCTGGCCGCAACCGACAGGTAGACTTCCCCGGCCAGTGCCGACGCTCTCAGGAGTACCAAACAGAGCAGAGTCAAAAACAGTTTCGCACCCACTTTCCTCATTTATCATCCTCACCCATGCAATTATTGTTTCGCGATACCCATCTCAACGGACTTCGAATCCGTATTTCATCCAGAACCGCCCTTGTTTCAGCGGATTTCAGCCATCATAGGGGTTGTGGGACGGCTTGCTCAAAGAGGATGGCCTTGGGCGATGATCTCGCCTTTATGACCGCCGACTCGTCCTGCTCGACCCCGGTTTCTCGAAGGAAAGAAATTGTTCCCGGTAAATTCGTTCTACGGCTTTTTTGGCCTCGTCTCGAAACCTGGCGTAACAAGTCATCAACTCCTTTACTCGGGGAGTAATTTTCGAACCTCCTCCAAATCGGCCCCCTACCTCACGATCCAATACGAGAAACCCAAGCCTTTGTTCTATGGTCCGAATCAGTTTCCATGCTTTGCTATAGGACATTCCCATTTGAGCGCAGGCTTTATGAAGAGACCCCATCTTCTCAACATTGGTTAAAAGCTCGTAAGGGCCATCCCCGAAGGTCTTCCCATCCTGATCAATCCAGAGTTTAAAAGCAGCTTTCATTTTCCTTGGCCTTTCCCGGTCGCCCCCAAGAAGAGAGACAAGCCTCCGTTATTCTTAAGTGCCAATAACGGCAATATACTCAAGAATTACCCTGGTGTCAAGACCCGAAAAAAAATTTTTAAAAATAGGGTGGACGAGGGGAAAAAAGGGATTTCCCCTTCCCGGGATGTGCTGGGTTTTAAGTGCCGAAAACCTTCCGCTTTCGGGTATAAATATTATAATGAGGATTCGGCGAGAATTTATTGCAGGAGGCAATGAACAAATCTCAGGTTGAACTCCCCAGAGGCGGAAAGACCCGTTCGCGCTCAAAAAGCCCAAAATGGTAATAAAAAGTAATAATTGGTAAAAAAAAGGATTTTTTAGTTTGATTTTTTTGATTCCATCAAGTTATAATACCGCGAAAAAAAACGAAGGAGGTTGAATGAGGAAAATAAAGCTATGCGTTAACGGTATTTGGCGACAGTTTGTGGTTTCTTCCAATCGAGTCCTTCTCGATATTTTAAGACAGGATCTCCACCTGACGGGGGCCAAGCAATCTTGCGATCGTAAGGGGCAATGCGGAGCTTGCACAGTACTCGTCAACGGCAAGGCGACCCGGTCTTGTTTGGCTAAGGCCGCTGATTTGGATGGGGCCGAGGTGATCACCGTGGAAGGCCTGGGGACTCCGCAGAACCCGCATTTGATTCAGGAGGCTTTTGTTCTCTCCGGGGCCATTCAATGTGGCTACTGCACGCCGGCCATGATCATGGCGGCGAAGGCCTTGCTGGATGAAAACCCGAATCCCAGCGTCCATGAAATCAAAAATGCCTTGCGCCGCATCCTTTGCCGTTGCACGGGGTATAAGAAAATTATCGAGGCCATCCAACTGGCCGGCCGCTTTTTGCGCAAGGAGCTCACGCCCGATCAGGTGAGGCCCGACCCGAAAGGAGCCAAAATCGGGGTGGGCCATCCCCGTCCGTCGGCCATGCTCAAGGCTTGCGGAGTGGCTGAATTCTCGGCGGACATCCAGGTCGAGGGGGCGGTCGAACTGGCCGCGGTCCACAGCCCTCACGCCCATGCCCTGATCAAATCCATCCACACCTCGGCCGCTGAAAAAATGCCCGGAGTCCTCGGAGTCATGACCGCCAAGGATATCAAGGGCACCAATCGCTTGAAAATTTCCGTCGCCGATCGCCCGGTTCTTTGCGACACGAAGGTTCGCTACGTGGGAGATCCGGTAGCCGCCGTCGTTGCGGAAACCAGGGAACAGGCCGTGGCCGCTGCCCAGGCAGTGGAAATTGTCTATGAGCCCCTTCCGGTAATCCAGAATCCGACCGAGGGCATGGCCGAGGGGGCCATCCAGCTTCACGCCGATCGGCCCAATTTATGTTATTCGCAGCCGCAGGTCCGGGGAGACGCGGAAGCGGCCCTGTCTCAATCCGCCGCTGTTATCGAGGCCGATTTTTCCACTCAGCTGAATCACCAGGCTCCCCTGGAACCCGAGGCGTGCGTGGCCTACCTGGAAGAAGATGAGGACGGTGGGGAACCCATCCTGGTGGTGATTGGCCGAAGCATCAACATTCATCACCATCTCGCCATGCTCCAAGAGGCCTTGGGGTATGAGAACATGAGGTACGAAGAGGCCTACTCGGGTGGCCAGTTCGGCATCAAAATTGAGATAACCTCCGAAGGGTTGGCAGGAGCCGCGGCTTTGCATTTCCGGCGGCCGGTCCGTTACATCCCTTCCTTGACCGAATCGATGTATTTGAGCCCCAAGCGACACCCCTTCGAAATGAAGGTCCGCTTGGGAGCTGACCAACGGGGAAAATTGACCGCCTTCGCCATAGACTTAATCGTAGACAATGGAGCCTATCACTCCATTGGCGACCGGATTCTCACCCGGGCGCTCTTAATGCTTTCCGGCTCTTATTATATCCCCGCCGTTAAAGCTCTGGGCAAGTTGGTTTACACAAATAACCCCTGGGGGTCGGCTGCCCGGGGCGCTGGGCCGCCCCAGGCCAATTTTGCCCTTGAATCGGCCATGGATATGCTGGCCGAGAAAATCGGCATGGATCCGTTGGAGTTTCTCCTGATCAATTCTCTAAAACCGGGGCAACCCAAATCCACCGGCCGGGTGGTGGAGCAGTGGCCCTTTCCGGAGCTCGTAGAAGCCATTCGCCCCCGTTACGACCGGGCGCGAAAAGAGGCGGCGGATTTCAACCGGAAAGGCGGCCCTCTGCGCCGGGGGGTAGGGTTGGGCACGGGGGCCTTTGGCATCTCTTATCCCGGGGATTCAGCCAATGTGGCCGTGGAATTGGACCCCGATGGGGGATTGGCGGTTTTCGCCGCAGCGGCCGATCCGGGTGAAGGCAACGATTCGATGTTCGTTCAGATCGCCGCTCATCTCATGGACCTGCCCATGGATAAGATCCGGCTGGTGACCCGGGGTACCGATCAGACGACGGCCACCGGACCGGCGGCCGGCAGCCGCATAACCTACATGGTTGGCGGAGCCATGGTGGATGCCATCCAAAAACTCAAGGCCGCAATGGCTGAAGCAGGGGCCACTACCTATGAACAGCTTCGGGCAGCTGGTAAACCCACCCGCTATATGGGCACGAAGAAGAACCCAGACGGCGGCCCTCTGGACCCGGCAACGGGGCAAGGCCCCTCTTTTGAATCCCAGGTGCATTCCATTCAGATGGCTGAAGTGGAAGTGAATACGGGGACCGGCGAGGTCAAGGTCATCAAGGTGACAACCGCAGTGGATGCCGGTCCGGTCATCAACCCTCAAAACCTGGAAGGCCAGCTCGAAGGGGGAGTGGATATGGGGGTTGGTTTTGCTTTGCGGGAGGAATATGTTGCAGGCCATACCAAAGACTGGATCACCTTCCGTTTTCCGACGATCACAACCGCTTGTGAAATGGAACATATTATCCGGGAAACCCCCCGGGTTAAAGGGACTCTCGGCGCAACCGGCGTTGGGGAGATGACCATGGTTCCCACTGCGCCGGCCGTTACCAACGCCATCGCCAACGCCTGCGGAGCCAGGGTGCGGCATCTGCCCGCGACTCCCAAGAAGGTTCTGGCCGCCCTGGGTAAGGCTTAGGATTGTCCTTGGATCAGCTAGCCGAGGCGACCCGGTCCGATCCGAAAACGGCGCTCGGCAAGTCCGTTCCATCGCCGGGCGGGAGATTGTCTTTGACTCCGAAGGATTTCTGCTGGACCCCTACCAGTGGACGGAGGAGATGGCCCGTGATCTGGCCTGCGAGAGCGGGATCACCCTGTTGGAAGACACTCATTGGCGGGTAATCCGTTTCCTTCGAGACTATTACCTCCAAAATGGCCGCACGCCTCTCCATCGCGAACTCAAAAAGGGAATCGGGTATGAGTCTTTTGGAGATTGAAAGTCTTTTTCCGGGCGGGCTTAAGCATGGCGCCCGTCGCCTGGCGGGTCTTCCTAACCCAAGAAGCTTGCGGGGCGTAATTAGGAAATGGCCGAGATCATTTATCTGGACAACGCCGCTACGACCTTCCCCAAGCCGAGGGAGGTCCTCGAACGCATGATCGACCTTTATGCCGCCAAAGGGGTCTCTCCCGGCCGGGGTGGGTATGATCTTGCTCTGGAAGCGGAAGAACTGGTCTCTGAGGTGCGCAAGCGCCTTTGCCAGTTCTTCGGGGGTGACGACCCGGATCGGGTGATTTTCTCCTCTAATGCCACCGATGCCCTGAACTTGGTAATTCAAGGCGTGGTCAAGCCGGGTGGCCACGTGGTTTCCTCCCAACTGGAGCACAACTCGGTTCTTCGTCCTCTCCATCACCTGCGGGAAAAAGGCCTGATTGAATACGATCTGGTCCCTTTCGACGGTGCGGGTTTCATCGATCCCGATGATATTGCCCGGGCCATTCGTCCCCAAACGCAGTTTGTTGTTTTGACCCACGCCTCCAATGTCCTGGGGACCATCCAGCCGATGGAAGCCATTGGAGTCGTATGCCGCGAAAGGGGCGTTCCATTAATCATCGACACGGCCCAGAGCGCCGGGGTGATTCCCATCAACATCTCCGAATGGGGAGTTTCGGCACTGGTTTTTACCGGTCATAAATCCTTGCTGGGGCCCACCGGTGTCGGTGGGTTGGTCTTCAGCCGAGGCTTTGAAGTTCAATCCACCCGATTCGGCGGCACGGGAATCGATTCCCAGGAGCTGACCCATACGCAGACATATCCGCACCGCCTGGAGGCTGGAACCATAAATATTCTGGGTGTTCTTGGGCTGATGGCCGGCCTCGATTATCTTGCCGCCCAAGGGATCGAAGCGATTCGGCAAAGGGAACGAGCCCTGGCCCGAAGACTTTGGGCGGGTCTGGCCGAACTTAAAAGGGTCAAGCTCTATGGGGTCGATCATATGGACCAGCGCTTAGGGGTCGTTTTAGCAAACATTGAAGGGATGATCCCCGCAGATGTTGGAGCGATTCTGGATGGGGACTTTGGCATTGCCACCCGGGTCGGCTTGCATTGTGCTCCGCTGGTCCATCGCAGCCTGGGGACGGGCCGTGCAGGAGGCGTGCGCTTCAGCGTTGGGCCTTTCAATACCGAAAAAGAGATAGACCGAGCCGTGGAAGCCATGGCTGTGATCAGCCGATCCCGATGATTCCTTAGATACGTTCGGTGCCACTCATTAAAAAGCTTGACCCATCTGAGAGAGGGAAGGATGAAAGTAATCAAGATATAAATGAAGTTCTCAAAGAGCCCCTTTTTGAACCCACCATTTAAAGGAAGAATGAAACCAACCCTTGGATTGGACACTGACGTCTCAATCTGATATGGTTAAAAATTAATGATCGGCTGGAAGGAAAGATCCGACCTTACGGCGGATATCCAATTTAGAAATAACTACTTTCTGAAAGTGTGATTTTTAAGCTATAATCGGTATACTTATGAAAGAGGAGGCATTGTTTTAAGGTTATGCTGAAAAAAATTAGGATCGAAGAGGCAGTGGGTCTCAAGCTGGCCCATGACATCACCCAGATTGTCCCCGGGAAATTCAAAGGGGCTGCATTCCGCAGGGGTCATGTGGTGCGCCAGAGCGATATTCCCAAATTTCTGGACCTGGGGAAGAAACAGATCTATGTCCTCGAGCTCAGGCCGGGTGAATTGCATGAGGATGAGGCGGCCAGGCGTATGGCCCGGGCCATGGCCGGGAAAGGCATCCGGTTGCGGGGGCCGAGGGAGGGGAAGATAGATTTTTTGGCCAAAGACCTGGGGCTCCTCAAGGTCAATCTACCGGCTCTGGAAAAGATTAATTCCGTGGGGTCGATTATCCTCGCCACGCGCCATAACCATTCGTGCGTCCGCCCGGGAGAGACCGTCGCGGGCACACGGAGCATCCCCTTAACCATTCGAGAGGCGAAAGTTAATAGAGTAGAAGAGATTTGCGGGAAGGCAGGGCCGGTGTTGGAGGTTCTCCCCTTCCGGTCCAAGAAAGTGGGCATCCTTATGACCGGCAGTGAGATATTCGAGGGCCGTATTCGGGACCGCTCCGCGGGCATTGTGAAGCAAAAGGTGGAAGCTTTCGGTTCAAGGGTGATTCGGGAGACCGTTGTCCCCGATGACCCCCTGCGGATTGCGGAGGAGATTCGCAAGATGAAATCCTCCGGTTGTCAGGTAATTGTGACCACCGGCGGTCTTTCGGTAGACCCGGACGATGTGACCCGCGAGGGTATTCAAAAGTCGGGAGCAGAAATTATTTTTTATGGTGTCCCCATTTTACCCGGCTCCATGTCCCTGTATGCCCGGTTGGGAAGGACAGGTATCCTGGGCGCGCCGGCCTGCATGGTTCATGATTTAACAACCGCCCTGGACCTCCTGCTTCCGCCCGTTCTTGCCGATAGCCCCATCGCGGCCAAGGATATTATTCGCCTGGGCCACGGCGGTTTATGCCTAAAATGTCCGGTATGCCGGTATCCGGTGTGCCCGTTTGGAAAAATGGGGTGATGGCATGGCGCAAAGACTCCCCGGGGTCAAAGACCTGATCGTATTGATAAAGGGAGCGGGGGAAATGGCCACGGGCGTGGCCCACCGCCTGGCCCGTTGTGGCTTCCGCCTTTGCCTTACTGAAATCCCCTGCCCCTTGACGATACGGCGAGAAGTATCTTTCAGCGAAGCCGTGTTTGAAGGGCAGAAGGAAGTCGAGGGAATCATCGCCGAACGGTCGTCTGGAGTGAAAGAAGTTTACCGGGTTTGGGAAGAAGGGAAAGTGGCGGTGGTCATCGACCCGGAATGCTCCATCCGGGAGGTTCTAACCCCCGATGTGGTCGTAGATGCCATTCTGGCCAAGAGAAACACCGGGACCCAAATCGAAGAGGCTCCCCTGGTGGTTGGCCTTGGGCCTGGTTTTTATGCCGGGAAGGATGTTCACCTGGTGATCGAGACCAATCGTGGGCATCATCTGGGACGGGTGATTGAAGAGGGAGAAGCGGAGCCGAACACGGGTGTTCCCGGAGAAATTTCCGGCTATACCGAGGAGAGGGTTTTCCGCGCTCCGGCCAAAGGAAGATTTAAAGGTAGAAAGCGGATCGGGGATCGGCTTGAGATAGGGGAGGCCATGGCCGAGGTAGAGGGAATTCTCCTGGAATCAAAGATTGCCGGTGTTCTGAGAGGAATCCTGCACGACGGCCTATGGGTGGAGGAACGGATGAAGGTAGCGGATGTGGACCCGCGAGGAATCCAGGAGTATTGCTTCACCATCTCCGAAAAAGCCCGGGCCATCGGCGGTGGGGTACTGGAAGCGATTCTGAGAAAATACAATAGGTAAACCCGAACCCAAACCTCAAGAACCAAGAGGTAACCTCTTAGTTGTAAAAAAAATTAAGCGATCTTCGGGAAATTCTTTCGCGGAGAGGCTGGGAAAGGAAATGACCGCATTTTCTTGGATCCAACCGGCGGTTTCTTTCCGTCATGCCCGCGCAGGCGGGCATCCAGGAATTTGGACCCTTACTGGATTCCCGCTTCGTTAGAAATACGCCTCCTTTTTCAGGCGAAACTTCCAGGGCTCCGAGGGTGACTTTAGAGCTAACCAATTAATATGGTTAACCATTTCATCCATTCGTGGGTGCCACGCCCCGGGGCATGGGAAATTTCGCGGCAATGACAACCCCGCTCCTTGCGAATATTTATGCAACGTTTAGGTTAAGAATCCAAAAAATCATTTCGAAATTCGGTTTTATAGTGGGGGGGTTCGATGCGCGATTTTTACGAAGAGATAGTAAAGATTGTGTCTGAAGGGAAGAGCGCCGCAGTGGCAACGATCATCGGCACGAAAGGCTCGACGCCCCGGGAGGCGGGAGCCAAGATGCTCATCCGCGAAGATGGGAAGATGTGGGGATCTGTGGGGGGCGGTTGCCTGGAAGCGGAGGTCTGGCAGGAAGCTATGAAAGTTATCCAGGAAGAGAAGCCACGAACTCTCCACTTCGACCTGACCGGAAAAGAAGCCGAAGAAAGCGGCATGATCTGTGGCGGGATTATGGATCTTTACATAGAACCCGTCGCGCCTGCCCCGCGGGTATTCATCTTTGGCGGCGGTCACGTATCTCAATATTTAGCCCGGGTGAGCACCCTGGTAGGGTTTCAGATCACGGTAGTGGATGACCGACCGCAATTTGCCAATCCAGAGCGTTTCCCGGAGGCCCAGGAGGTAATCGCCGAGGAATTCCCTCTGGCCCTGCCGAAGTTGAAGGTAAACAAGTCCAGCTACCTGGTGATTGTCACCCGTGGACATGCCTATGACCAGGAGGTATTGGAGTGGGCGGTAGGAACGGATGCCCGATACATCGGCATGATCGGGAGCAAGAAAAAAATTCAGACGGTCTACGGGAACTTGGAAGCCAAAGGAATCGCGCCCGAGAAAATCAAGCGGGTTCATGCCCCCATCGGATTGAGTATCGGAGCTGTGACACCCGAGGAGATTGCCGTGGCCATTGTGGCCGAGATGATCCAGGAGAGACGTAGAGTGAAGGGGGGAAAATAGGAAGACCTTCTTCGAAGCCTTTTTTATATTACAACTTCTTGTTTCTATAGCGTAAAAAAAATGGCGGATTTCGATCAATTTTCTTCTTGACAAAATATTTATTTTAATCTATAAAGTGAACGCTATCGTAATGACCATGCCCCAAATCTTCTGGAGGGTATAGATGGAAAGGAATTTCCTGAAGCTGCCAATGTGACGCCTCCAAGGGATTGTTTTCCTGCCTTTGGAGGCTTTTTATTATTCCCAAATAAGCCTATTCCGACCCGGCCTTACTAAAGCCAATACAGCCATGGAGGGCGGGCGGTAGGGTGTGACTGGAAACGGTCGCGCCTCCCGTAGTTGGAAAGGAGATCGATTTGTGGTCGCCGCTGGTCGGCGTGAGACTCCTTTCCGTCACGATTCGGCGGCAAATGGGAGAAGAGAGAAGAGCTTGTAAGGCTTTTTTTTGCCGCCGGCGTGAGAACCCTTTCCGCCGGCTTTTTTGTTTTCTCATCATGACCTGTTGAAGGGGGACGTCGGCCCCGCAATGAGGTCATTATAAACGTTAAGAGAGGAGGTGCCTATGGAGTACGCACGGTCTGGCTTCTCATAACCTGTCGAAGGGGAGGCGTCGGCAATCGGCCGCGCAATGAGCTTCGTATAAACCTTTAGCCGGGAATCGTTCCCGAGGAGGTATCTATGAAAAAAGATAAAGATAAGGATGAGGAAAAAAAGGAGGAGCAAGGTCAGCGCGGGATGACCCGTCGATCGTTCCTCGGCTCGGTCGGAGCAGGTGCCGTGGGCGTAGCGGCCTCTGCAACCCTCCTGCAAGGACAAAAAGCGCAAGCCCAGGAGGTGAAGAAAGCCAGTGAGTTGTACAGGGTCACGCTGCTCGTCAACGGCCGGAAGCACACCCTGCTGGTGGAACCGCGCTGGTCGTTGCAATTTGTTCTGAATGCGAAACTGGGGCTGACCGCGACCAAGGAGGGATGCGGACGCGGGGAATGCGGCGCCTGCACGGTGCTCATCAACGATATACCGCGTTATTCCTGCCAGACCCTCGCCCTGGAGGCGGAAGGGGCCAAGATCACGACCCTCGAAGGACTGATGAAGGGGGAGGATCTGGGGCCGGTCCAGGAGGCGTTCCTGAAGGAGGACGGCTACCAATGCGGTTACTGCACGCCGGGGCAGATCATGGCGGCCGAAGGCCTGTTGCGGGCCAACCGCAATCCGTCCCCTGAGGAGATCACCCGTGCCATGAGCGGCAATATCTGCCGTTGCGCCGCCTATCCCAACATCTTCAGGGCTGTCAAGCTGGCTGCCCAGCTGAGAAAGTGAGGTGACTCATGAGCGAAAAATATTTTGAGGATTTCGAGGTCCCCAAGTGTCCAAAACCCGGAGAGAAACCCGAGCCCTGGAAGAAAACAAACGTCGTGGGCGGCGACAGATCAAACACGGCGGCTACGAGCGGGTGGCCGGGACGGCCAACTTTGCCTCGGATGTCCAGCTGCCGGGGATGCTCTACGGCGCCATTGTCCGCAGCCCCCATCCCCGTGCCAAGGTGAAAAGTGTGGACACCAGCGCCGCCAAGAAGATGCCCGGCGTCTGGGATGTCATCGATGCCTCAACGCCCGAAACGAAGGGCAAGTGGCTCGGCTCCTATACCAATTCCGAAGTCAAGATAATGATGTTCGATCAATCCATCCGTTACGAGGGCTTTCCGGTGGCGGCGGTGGCTGCGGAAACTCCTTACCAGGCGTCGGACGCCGCCCGGGCCGTGAAGGTGGAGTATGAGGTCTTACCGCCTGTCTCTGACTTAGAGGATGCTCTCAAGCCCGGCGCCCCGATCATCCACGGGACAGGACAACAAGATAGCCAGCCGCACCTATGAGCGTGGCGACTTGCAGAAGGGGTTTGCCGAGGCGGACGTGGTCCTGGAGGAGAATTATACCACGCAGGTCGCCCTCCATAACTGCCTGGAAAGACACGGGACCGTGGCTACCTGGGAAGGGGATTCCGTGACTTTTTACGACACCACCCAGGGCGTTTACAATGACCGGGATTTGATCGCCAACTGCCTGGGGTTGCCTTTTACCAAGATACGGGTAATCTCTCGTTACTCAGGCGGAAATTTCGGCTCCAAGAACCAGGTTAACTGGGAAAACATATGTGCGGCCATCATGGCCAAGAGGACCGGCCGGCCCGTCAAGTTGTTCCTGACCCGGGAAGAGGATTACCTGGATTCGGGCAACCGGCCGCCTTCGGTCACGAAGATGAAGGTCGGGGCAAAGAAAGATGGGACCCTCACTGCCATAGAATACATCAACTACGGCACCGGCGGGCCCGTCGACCATGGGGGGATCTTTTGGCGCGAAAATATGATCAAAGATCTCTATCTCTGCCCCAACCTTCGCACCGTATGTACCGATATGGCCACCAACGCCGGTCTGACACGTCCCATGCGGGCCCCCGATTATCCGCAGCAAACCTGGTGCATGGAGCAGATCATGGATGCCCTGGCGGAGAAGATCAATATGGATCCGGTGGAGCTACGACTCAAGAATATCCCCGCACTCAAGCAGGACGTGGAAGGCAATCCGCCCTGGAGTACCCAGCCCCTCAAGGAGCTGCTCACCGAAGGAGCCAAGGCCTTTGGCTGGAAGCAGGCGCGCCAGCGCACTGCCAACCAGAATGGGCACATCCGCCGGGGTGTGGGTATGGCCGCGTCCGACTGGGAGCTCGGCAACGGCTGGCTGCCCGGGACGGTCGTCGTCAGGCTCTATGCCGACGGGAGCTACCAACATGAACACAGGGATCACTGAAATCGGCGGCGGTAGCCCTACGGGCATGGCCATGGTGGTTGCCGAGGAGCTGGGACTCAACCCGGATTTCATCGAGATCACCAACGGGGATACGGGCACCACCCAGTGGTCCGACATCAGCGCCGGCAGCAAGACCATGGCGATCGATGGCGTGGCCGCCCGCGATGCCGGTATCAAGGTCAAGCAGCAGTTGTACCAGATGGCCTCCGAGGAACTGAAGGTCCCGTTCGATGACCTGACGATGAGGGGCGGCGTTATCAGCTCCACCCAGGACCCCTCCAAGAAAATCAAGGTCACGGACCTAAGCGTCCTGAAGACTCAGAAGGTCGTGGTAGGCGTCGGCATTCGCCACCCACAGCCGTCCGCACCCTGCAAGCCTTTCTGTGTCCAGTTTTGCGAAGTGGAGGTGAACACCAAGACCGGACAGACCAAGGTCGTGCGTTTCCTGAGTTCCAATGACCCAGGTCGCGTGATGAACTTGCTCACCATCAACAACCAGACCGATGGCGGGATCGCAATGGGAATCGGCTTTGGTTTGAGCGAGGCCCGGATCCTGGATCGGGGCCAGACAGGCAGGATGCTCAACAAGAACATGAACAACTACAAGGTCCCCACCATTCTGGACGTTCCTATGGATATTGTCGCGATCTATCCGGGGCCGCCTGATTTGGTCTCCAACTGGAACGGGTCCAAGGGATGGGGTGAACCACCGTGCGTACCCACAGCAGCGGCTATTGCCAATGCCATCTACAACGCCACCGGGGTCCGTTTTTACAATGCACCCATAACCCCGATGAAACTAAAGGCCTAACGCCGAAAGGAGGGATTTAATATGCTGCCCAATTTTGATTATGTTGCCCCTGGAACAGTGCAGGATGCTGTTAAGCAGCTCTCTTCCGGCGAGGCCAGAGTCCTTGGTGGGGGATCCGATCTGCTCAGATGCTTCCGGGATGAGGTCTTCAGCGCGACCAAGGTCGTCAGCCTTAGGCAGATCAGCGCCCTGAAAGGGATCAAGGCGGTAAGCGGAGGGGTTAGCATTGGCGCCATGACCACCATTACGGACGTGGCCAAGGATAGCGTCATCCAGTCTAAATACCCGGGCCTTGCCAAGGCTGCCTCAGAGGTGGCAAGCCCGCAGCTCCGCAATCAGGGAACCATTGGCGGAAACATCTGCCAGAGGCCCTGGTGCTGGTATTTTCGCGGGGGCTTCCACTGCTTGCGCAAAGGCGGCTCCATGTGCTATGCCCAGAATGGCGACAACCGCTACCACGCCATCTTCAACAAAGATGCGCTCTGCTTCATCGTGCACCCGTCGGACACCGCGCCAGCTCTCATGGCTCTGCAGGCCAAGGTTTCCATAGCGGGACCGAGTGGGACCAAAAAGGTCTCTATTGACGATTTCTTTGTCGGTCCTGGAACAGACCTAACGAAAGAGACCATCCTGAAACAGGGCGAGGTGGTGACCGAGATCCTCCTGCCTGCCCCTGCCGCGGGGCTGCGCAGTTCCTACCTGAAGATCCGGGAACGTAAGGGTTGGGACCTGGCCCTGGTTAGCGTGGCCCTAGCCCTGCAAATGAAGGACGGAAAAGTCGCCGGCGGCCATGTGGTACTGGGCGGTGTGGCGCCGGTACCCTGGCACTCCAAGGAAATCGAGAACGCGATTATGGGAAAAGCCTTGGATGCCGGAACGATCGCGCAAGCTGCCGAGGCTGCCGTCAAAGGTGCTGAACCTCTGAAGCACAACGCCTATAAGGTGGCGATGCTTCGCGGCGCTCTCGAGGAAGCCTTGCAGGCCATCGCAGCCTGAGGTGATTCGATAACCCTTGAGGCCTCATCTCGCCTCAAGGCGCACCAACGAGAACGAGCACCCCGGGGGGTTCCCCGGGGTGCCTTCATCCACTTGAAATCTCGTGCAAATTCTATCCTTTTTGCGGAATCTGGCGGGTCCTTCCCTGTTTGGGGGGAGGGATCTAACACGAACTCTACCGACTAACCTTGAAACCTCATCCACAGATGTACCTCTGCTGCTCCGTGAGGCACAGCTTCACGGTGGAGGTCGCCCTTGAGGGAAGGGCAAAGGCCGGTTGGCTGGAGAGTTTCAGAAAATAAACTCTTTAGGAATTAGGAGGAGGTGTGAAATGACTCGGAGGGCAATTCAGTTCTATCTGGTTTCCGCTTTGGTTTGCCTGATGGTGGGTGCGTCCTTGGCCGGTGCCATGGACCTCCCGATCTATCCGGTCAAGGGGAAGGTTGTAGCCCGGTTGTCCATCTTCGACAACCCTGAAGGCGCCATCGTTTCCATGTGTGGGAACTATCTGTTCGTTTCCAACTCTTGTCTTTCCAAGACAACGAAGGGATTTTACTGGGCTGAGGGCCGGGGAAGCATCAGCAAATTGGAGATCGGCCCGTACGGCGATCTGAAGATGATTGACCGCCAATTTGTCAAGGGTCTCACCGGTCCCCTCGGCATGGCGATCCTCAATGTGAATACCGGAAAATTTGCTGCCGGGACGCTTTTCGCGATGAGTGGCTCCGCCCCGATGGGCACGATCGACGGGACCCCGATCACCGATCCAAAGAGGCATAAGCCCAAGATCATCGCCATTAACCCGGCCAGCGGGGATATCCTGGGCGAGATCAGCATGGGGCCAAATTCTGTGTTCGCCAAGATCAGTGGAGGCCCCGCAGATCTGCTCAACGCCCTGGCCTTCGACAAGAAGGGCAACCTCTACATGGCTGACACCGGGTGGGGGCATGATTCTTACAAGCCAGCCTTCAAGTACGCGGGCGGTGTGTGGAAGATTCCGGTAGAGAGCATCGATGCGCTGGTAGATGGGAAAACGCCTCCCAAGATGCCGCAGTTCGTTCCCTGCCCCAGCTGGCCGGATGGCGTCGAAGTCGACCCCATCACTCAGAAGGTATGGTTTAACACGGTCATGCCTCCGGATGCGGGCCCCGATCCTTACAAGGGCGCCTACTGGGCTCTCACGGATGCGGATTTTGACAGTGGGACTCTGCCCGCGCCCCTGGCTACGGGCCTGGGCAGGCTGGACGGGTGCGCCTTCACGATAAAGGGCACCAACCTGCAGACGGAGATTTTGAACAGCCCCAATAGCATCATCGTGGTGCGCCCCAGCGAACCCGGCAAGCCATACAAATTGGCCACGGACCCGGAGATTGTACTGGAAGGCGCGGCGGATTTGAATCTGAAGACCCTGGGGGATGGAAGCTACCTGTTGTTTGTGCCTGAACTGATGGCGATGCGCGAGACCCAATGGGTTGATAGGTTGACGGTCATCTGGCTGCCCGCAAACTTCGATGAACCCTAAGTTCTCTTGAGACCCGCCGCAGCGGGTGTGGAAATCGCAAGAGCCCGCGGCGGGGCGGCGCTGGTGTCGTTCCAAAGGATTCCGGGGATGCTTCTTCTCCGGAATCCTTTCTTTTTGCTAATCGCGGAGCCACGAGCGCTCCAGAGGATCTTCACCCCGTGAACCTACTCTCCACGGTTTGTTGCAGGGCCCTCGATGCGAATGACGGCGATCTCGGCGGGCCTCAGCGCCCGGGTTTCAATTACTCCTGTGGCCCTACTCAGGACCCGGTAGGCCAACCCGTTTTCTTCAAGGTTGTCGGGGCCGAAATCCGCATTGGTAAGGCGGATAGACATCCCCGCCCGGTCGGTGACCTGCAGGGTGCATCCTCTTGAACCCCCATGCAGGTAAAGACCATACGGACAGCCAGGTTCCAGGAGCAGGATCTCTCTCAGATCACTCGGCCTGAACCTGAGGATGCGCCCGTCCTGCTGCCCCTGGATATACGTATCCTTCAAAGGCGAAAGGAATTCTAGAACCCGAACCACTAATCCTCCGGTCGTGATGATGGCCCCACCGAAGGCAACCTGCTCCCCCGGCGGAATCTGCCTTTCTCCTTCGACGGCATCGGTCACTGCCATCGGCATTGCGAGCAGCAGGACCTGCAGGGCCATGCACGCAACAAAACAGAGCATGGCTTTCCCGACGCGGATGTATCTATTCCCTTTCATCGGCGCTTGCCCCTACAGTGCATCCTATGTTTTCCCCTTAGCCTTTTCCGTGACACCATTGAGGTCCGGGTTTTGAAGCCTTCGCTCTTACATGAGCCGATTCCCCTCGATGACTGCACGCCGTAAGTTATATTCATTGGCCGCATTATACAAAATGAGAGAAGGGATAGTACAGGATTGTCATGAAGCCATCCATAAATTGGCGGTACCCTCAAACCGAGAAAGGGCCATGGAGAAATGAACCCAAATTCCGGCATAAGGATTAGGGATAAAAAATCCTTTTGAAGAGGATGTGTTAGGGGGGGTCGATATTTTTTGAAAAAAGCTTGACATCCTCTTTTTTTAGGGCTTTACTTCCATATGTAAATAATAATATAATAACTAACCGAATTAGATTAGCTTCACTCGGACTTGGCCATCAGGTTTCGCCCCGATTTCTGATCGTTTAGTTCTCTCCTGGCTTATCTGTCAGCAGGAGGTAGAGGAAACATGGCACCGGACAGATCTTCTCCCTAAAGATCACGGTGCCTTTTTTGTTTGAGGAAAGGAGGGAGCCATGTCTAAATCAAAAATCCTGACTATCGCTTCCCTGATCGTCCTGATCCTCTTCTTTGTGGTCCTCGACGAGGCTGCGGCCAAGAAAAAGAAGGTTCTCGTCCCCGGCTATCTCAGCAAGCCGTTGGAAATTGAGGTTTCCGTCGGAGGGCCTATCCCCGAAGTAGGCGAGCTGCCTGACCTCCTGCCCACTCGCTTCCGGCCGATCGTCCAACCGAATATGGGTGATGTCTGCTTTATGTGCCATAAGATCCCCTATCCCACCGCCCCCACGCGGCCACCCAAGCCATGGGAGACAAAGGTCTCTTCGATTCTCACCACCCCTCCCGGGGGATGGTGCCTGTTGACCTCCCTGGAAGGCCCGTTCCAATACATCGCCGGAGGATGGAGCCCGGATGGAAAGCGCATCCTCTATTCCATGAGTCTTTCGGAAGAGAATTGGCATATCTGGGTGAAGGATGCCGATGGCAAGAACGCGGCTCCCCTGATCACCGGCCCCTCCATCAACAAAGCCCCGGATTGGAGTCCGGACGGGAAATCCATTCTCTTCCAGTCCAATCGCTCCGGCAGCAATGACGTCTGGATGATGGAGATCGCCTCCAAGAAGCTCACCCAGCTCACCCAGGATCCCGGGGAGGAAACGAATCCCAAATGGTCCCCCGATGGGGAAAAAGTGGTCTTCCAGTCCAATCGGGCGGGAAATGAGGATATCTGGCTGATGAATCTGGCCACCGGAAAATGGACCCCGTTGACGAACTCTCCGGCGAAGGATGAAAATCCGGTCTTCAGCCCCAGGGGAGACCAGATCGTCTTCGTCTCCGCCCGTTCAGGAAATAAGAATATCTGGGTCATGAACGCAGATGGCTCGGGCCAGAGGGCGCTCACCCAGGGGCCAGACGAGGATACGGCTCCCAGTTGGGGGCCGGATGGAAAGAAGGTCATCTTCTCCCGCGAGCGGGGCGGCAACCGGGATCTCTGGGTGATGAATCCAGATGGGTCGGAGCAGATACGGCTGACCACCTACCCTTCGACAGAGACGGACCCTCACTGGAGCCCGGACGGCAAGTGGGTCATCTTCTCCTCTAATATCAACGACAGGTGGGAGGTCCTCCTCATGCAGGTAGATGCCTCCATGGTCGATCCATCTCACAGCCCGATCAAACGCTTGACCGACAGCGAGGCCCGGGAGGTGGGGCCGGTCTGGAGCCCGGATGGCCAGAAGATCGCTTACAACTCCGATGTGAACAAGCATTGGAGTATCTGGGTAATGGATGCAGATGGATCGAATAAGAAGCAGCTGACTGGCGATGATGAGGATGCCGGCTGGCCGGTCTGGGGCCCGGATGGAAAGAAGATCCTTTACTGGGCCTGCAGAGAGGGCAACCACGATGTCTGGGTGATGGATGCCGATGGCTCCAATAGGAAGCGCCTCACCAATGATCCGGCTTGGGACGGAGAAGGAGAATGGAGCCCGGATGGAAAGAAGATCGCCTTCGAATCGGATCGCATGGGCAACTTCGACATCTGGGTGATGGAGGTGCCGCAGTAAGAGGGGGGGGTGTTGACTTCTCGCCGACCAGGCCAAAGATACTTATAGTTTCTTTGACATGAAAAAAATATTTGCCAAGGCGGGAGACTTTCCGTTGAAAGCATCTTTGTCGTAGAAGGCATACCAAGGGGGTTTCGTAATGGCACAACCAAAAAGCCCGGGTAACAGTCTGGGTTCGAGGGCAGCCGCGACCGGTGCCCTATTCCTCACATTGATCGTTGCCCTGGAAATTGTCATTATGATTAGCCCATTTGCCTTTTTCTTCTATGCCGTATTCAACCCGTTCCTGCTCGCCTTGAATCAGTCGCCGATGACCCGCTGGCTTACCGCCTTTTTTCTTTCTCACATGATCGTGCCTCCCAATGAAGCATTGAAGGTTTTGCGGATTTTGGGGTCTGTGTTTTTTGTCGGCGGTACATTGCTATTCTTCGTTTGCGCTATACAGGTGTACACGGGCAAGCTGTTAAAAAAGGGGGTCGCCTCAAGAGGATTTTATAACATCATTCGGCACCCGCAATATCTCGGGCTTGGGTCGGCAGCTTTGGGGTTGTTGATCATGTGGCCCAGATTTCTGACTCTTACCCTGTTTGCTCTCATGCTCTTTTTGTACTACCTTCTTGCCAAAAACGAGGAACAGCGGATGATAAACCGCTTTAGGGAAAGTTACATCGCTTATATGGAGCGGACGGGGATGTTCCTTCCCTATTTCGTTGAGAAGGTATGGAGGAGAGGCGCCAAGCCTAAACAGCCTCTTAGCATGGGAAAAGCTGCCGCTATTTTTCTGATACTTCTTGTAGTCATTGTCGGAAGTGGATTCATTTTACGAGCCTATGTCGTCCGCCATCTTCCATTGGAACAGGTCAATCGTATTGATGTGATTACGATAACAAAAGATGACCTGATAACGGCCAAACAACTGATTCCTTTTGTCCTGGAGGATTCCGTTCTCGCCTCAAAGCTTCAATTAATCCCGAGCGACAAAGATCATCGCATTCTCGCCTATTTTATTCCCGCTGACTATATCATGCAGGGATTGATCGCAAATACAGGCGAGGAGTGGAAACTGTTCGCGCGGCACAAAACCTTGGCTCTGATCATAGACAATACTTTCCATCCTTTCGCTCGTCTGACGAGCGAACATGGCCACCACGGGGGAATGCAGCATCCCGGTTCTGGGATGGAAGCAAGTTCAGCGATGAGACGAAGGATCATCTTCATGGAAATATCAACGAGCAATCGAGAGCTTAAAACGCCCTTTGATGATTTTGACATCAACATTAAACGAACGCCCCTCTTCTTTGTCGATGTAAATCTTCATCCTAAGGAGATTCTTCGAGTGCAGGAGACGCCGGCGGGAAGTGGTTGGGGTAGCGTGCCCACGCCGATGTTCTAAGGGGTCCTCACTAAAATTTTTCCCAGAACAATCATTCCAGGCATGATTCCTAGAGGGCCAGATTCCTTGTTCGATTTGATTCCGAACCTCAGGATATGTTGGAAATAGTCCTGTGCTGACATGAAAGAATCCTTTCTTAAAAGCCTGTCCAGCGCCTAAATCGGGAGAGAGGCCCAACTTTTTTGTTGACAAATTTTTAATAAATAACTATATTGGAATTTAGTTATGGAGACAAAGAAACGCAAAGTTCTGGAACATCAGGCCTTGGTTTTCAAGGCATTGGGGCAACCTACGCGGCTAGAGATCCTCAATCTTCTAAAAGAGGGAGAGCGATGTGTCTGCGAAATCTTCCCGGAAATTAACCAGGAGCAGGCCAACGTCTCCAAACACCTTTCTATTTTGAAGCAAGCCGGTATCCTGGACTCGCGCAAGGAGGGCTTGCGCATCATCTATTGGATCAAAAACCAGGAGATCTTGAATTTGCTAAGAACAGTTTCCACTCTGCTAAAGGTCCAGGCGCAGGAACATCATGACCTGATGGCTCAAGTATAAATTTTTTTGGTTTAGTAGATAACTAATTAGGCATATAGTTATTTAACGGCCCGCAATGAGGATTTCAGTCCTTGGTGTAGCCTTTGTAGGCATTGGCTTTATGTTGGCGTACTCCAGCCTTTTAACCATCGCTACAGAATTCGATTCGCAAAGTTTGCGCGCAGCAGGGGACCTGACTATAATTTCTTGTCCAAATCTGACGAAACCGTAAGGAAAACAGGAAAGCATCATGATCAAGCAGTTAGCAGATTTATTGGTTTACCAGTGGATGGGAATCCAATCCGGGACCATGCTGGGAGAATCTCTCAACTTCTTCTTTTACGACACCATGAAGATTTTTTTGCTCCTATCCGTTATTATCTTCGTGGTGGCTATCATTCGGAGTTTCTTTCCCCCGGAGCGGTCCCGAAAGCTGCTCGGCAACCGGCGAGAATACGTGGGCAACTTGCTGGCCTCTTTACTGGGGATTGTCACGCCATTCTGTTCCTGCTCGGCTGTACCCATGTTCATTGGTTTTCTTGAATCCGGGCTCCCGTTGGGCGTTACTTTTTCCTTCCTGATTTCATCTCCTACCGTGAATGAAGTCGCCCTGGTCATGCTCTGGGGCCTGTTCGGATGGAAGATTGCTCTATTGTATATCGGGACTGGAGTTACTCTCGCTTTTTTCAGCGGGATCGTGATAGGAAAATTAAAACTGGAATCCCAGGTAGAAGATTACGTATACAAAATGAGATTCGGTGAAATGGCGACGATTGAGACTTCCTGGAGGGAACGGGTGCAATATGCCCGCGACTATACGAAAGATATTCTGAACCGAGTATGGCTGTTCGTTCTCATCGGCATAGGCTTCGGGGCCTGGATTCATGGGTATGCTCCTGTTGATCTGGTGATGAAATACGCCGGGCCGGGTAATCCCTTTGCGGTCATTGTTGCCGTGTTGATTGGCATTCCTCTGTATTCCAACGCCGCCGGGACCATCCCCATCATTCAGGCATTGGTGGAAAAGGGAATGCCGATGGGTACGGCGTTGGCCTTCATGATGTCTATTGTAGCGATCTCTACGCCCGAGATGATTATCCTGCGTAAGGTCATCAAGCCGAAGCTCATCGCCATCTTTGTGGGGATAGTGTCCGTGGCCATTGTTCTCATCGGTTATCTTTTCAATGCCATTTTATAAAAAGGAGGTAGAGGAGAATGAAAAAGATTGAAATTTTGGGGATGGGTTGTGTAAATTGCAACAAACTTTACCAGAATGTGCTCGCCGCGGTAAAGATGAGTGGCAAGGAGGCCGAGGTGACCAAGGTAGAAGACATTCAGAAAATCATGGCCTATGGAGTGATGTCCACGCCAGCCTTGGTGGTGGATGGAGTAGTCAAGGTGGCGGGAAAAGTTCCCAAACCAGAAGAGATCAAGGGGTGGATCGAATAAAGAGGAAGGCGGAAAAATGGAATCGAAATGTCTGTGCGAACCGAGCGAGATCCTGCTTTTTACCTGTTCCGGGGCTTCGAATGTGGGCCAGATTGCCAATCAGGCGGTAGTCATGTTAGCTCAAGACGGTGTAGGCAGAATGTTCTGCCTGGCCGGGATTGGCGGCCATGTCCCCGGCATGATCGAGTCCACTAAGGCCGGGAAGATGATCGTAGCCCTCGACGGCTGTCCGGTAGCCTGCGCCAAAAAGACCCTGGAACACGCTGGCTTCAGAATCGACGAGTATCTCCAGGTTACAGAAATGGGCATGGAAAAGGGCCACCACTTCAATTTTACTACCTCTGACGCGAGGAAAATGGCCGATTATCTGGCCGAGCGCATTTCCAGAAGAAGAGAAGCCTGAAGCCCGATCGTGGAATCCTTTGGGGGGGCGTGAAAGCTTTGAACCAGCCAGGTCTCCAACGGCGTGATAAAAGGGTTCCTTTACTATCATCAAGCGAAGACCTCGAGGTTTAAAAAAAGGGCATCTGATCACCCTGCAGTCACACTCAAGGACTTGATAAAATTTCACGGGCATTTTTGGGTGGGCTATTTGAAAGTGGCATGGACTGGACCAAGCGAAGCTGAAAGGAGAAGATATACGTGAGGGTTTGCCCAATGTTTGCACTGATTGGATGCGTTCTTTTACTGGCTCTAACCGCCGGGACGCCCTTAGCGGGTGCGCAGCGTCTGGATTTCAGCAAAGTGCCCGTCAAGGGTATGGTCACCATGATCGACCTGGGTGCTAAAAAATGTATTCCCTGCAAAATGATGGCGCCGATCATGGAAAAGATGGAGAAGGTGTACCAAGGCAAAGCCGCCATCGTATTCATCGATGTGTGGGAAAACCGGGAACAGGCCGGACGGTTCGGCATTTCGGTCATTCCCACTCAGATCTTTTTCGACCCAAAGGGCAAAGAAGTCTACCGCCATGTCGGGTTCATGAGTGAAGAGGCGATTGCTGCACAACTGAAGAAGATGGGCGTGGATTAGAGGGAGAAGAGACGAATGCTGGATTCCCTTGTTTTAACCGTTAATGAATGGATCGCCGGCGGGTCGACCGTTGCCGCCGTAGGATGCCTTTTATGGGGGATGGTCAGCGTCCTGTTCAGCCCGTGCCACTTAGCTTCGATACCCCTAATCATTGCTTATGTCGGTGGCCAGCAGCGGGCGATTGACCCCAAACAGGCCGTGGTTTACGCCGCCGCGTTTACGGTCGGTCTCTTTATCACCATCGCCTTGGTGGGGATCGTTTGCGCCGTGCTGGGCCGCATGCTGGGAGACGTAGGGTCCTACTGGCAGGTTCTGATCGGCGGCATTCTGATTTGGGTGGCTTTGGGGATGCTCGGCGTGGAGAAGTGCCAAATGTCAGGCGGCTTGCTCCACCGCTTGAACTTCCGGGGAGTTCTCGGTGCTTTCGGCCTCGGCTTGGCGTATGGTGTTCTATCCGGGTCCTGCACCTTCGGGTTTATCGCGCCGATTCTGGCCATCATCACGGTGCAGCAGAAAATCACCACGGGCATTCTTTTCATCCTGCTCTTCGCCGTGGGTCATTGTCTGCCGATCATGGCAGCAGGCAGTTCCACCGCGGCGGTCCGCAAGGTGATGGAAAACAGCGCCTGGCAAGGAGTAGGCAACTGGTTTCGGAAAGGGGCCGGATTCATGATCTGCCTATTAGGGGTCTATTTCATCATAAGCGCCTTTTATCCGGACATAATTTTCGGAAGGTGATGTGGGATGGATTAAGAAATGGATCAAACGAGGATGGGTTAGATGCGAGTCCTAAAATCTTTTTCTATACGCTCTGGGCCACTGCGCCCTGATCCAAACCGCCGGAACTTCCGTGGGGCTGGAAAAGAAAATGATTGAATCAAGAGGGTTAAATAAAGGATTGGCCTGCCTGCGCAAGGCAGGCGGGGTTTTGATTATTCTGATCGGATTGTTTCTTCTCTGGGAAACGAATGGGTGAACGCCCGAGGGTAGTATGGAATCCAGAATTGTCATATCATTGAATGCGACGGAAGCAATGGACATAGAACGCATTGCCTTGGACAGGAACAAAGAGGAAGCCTTACGGATGATCGAGAAAGTCATTATGAAGAAAATCAGGGAGGCATCAGCCCCTCATTGAAAACCCGTCTTCGAGCTTCCTGGAGGGGGGCGGAAGGGTTAGAATGGTGGTTGTTGGCCTTGGAGTCTGAAGGCTAAGGTAAAATCGAAATTGCAAAAAAGCCCTCACCGGACAAGGAGCGGTGATAGCGGGCTTGCCAGAAACACTGCTACGATGAGAAGCTATAGGATAACGCATATCCTGCCCTGTCTGGCCGATCCGGACAAGATCAGGGCGATTGTCGAGCTGGATGAGGAGATTCATGAAGCCTTTCCTTATGTCAACGCTATACTTAAAGGCTGCATTTACAACCATCCGGCCATGATCCTGACCTTGAAGAAAGATGGGAAGATGATCACCCTTTACCCGCGAAGGGTTACCGTCGCCAAGGCAACTGATGAAAACGATGTGATGAGAACAATGGAATGGATCCAGAGCCTCCTCCAGGAGGTAGAAGAACGAAAGCGGGAATTGCAACCCGATTTTAGCCGGGGAGTCGAGCTAAAGGCATTGGATATATTTAAACTTCTTCCCGGTACAAATTGCAAGGCCTGTGGTGAGCTTACCTGTTTGGCATTCGCCGTGATGATGCTTTCTGGAGAGATTTCGATTATGCGATGTGCGCCGCTCTTTACGCCGGACTTTAAGGACAAGCGATATGTTTTATTCGAATTGCTAAAATCTGCGGGGCACTATGCTCCCATTTAACCGTAAATTTTCTTAGATTCGGTGAGATGACCGAGAGAAGGCAGCGAGCCCAGAAGGTCGAAAAATAAGAGATGATTAATTTCGATGAATCGAGAGAGTTTTATGAAAAGAGTTCTTTTTATTTGTACAAGAAATAGCTCCCGCAGCCAAATGGCTGAAGCCTTGGTCAACCATGATTTGGGCGGTAAATATGAGGCATTTTCCGCTGGAACTGAGCCATCCACTGTTAACCCCTTGGCGATTGCCGTGATGAAGGAATTGGGCATTGATATTTCTCGCCAACGTTCTAAAGGGCTGGATGAATTTGCCGGTCAGGGATTTGATTATGTCATCACTCTTTGCAGCCAGGCTGATGAAGCCTGTCCGGTTTTTTTCGGGGGAACGAAGAAGATCCACCTGGGATTTGTAGATCCAACGGCAACGAATGGAAGTGAAAGGATTCAAACCTTTCGAGAGATAAGAGATCAAATCCGGAAGCGGATTGTCGAGTTTTTGTCAACTGAATTTTATTCTAATCGGTCCGGAAAGGAAAGGTAACATGGATTCGGTTATCGGAGAAATTGACAAGAAAGACCCAAGGGGCGGCTGGCGGGGGGAAATTGATCCTAACGGACAGTTGGTCTTCCCTCCGGAGCTAGCCCACCGCTATGGGCTAAAACCGGGATCGAAAGTGCGTATGGAAGAAACGATGGTCGGTTTGCGCATGCGCCAGCCGGTTACCCATCTCGCCAAGGTTTATATTGAGCCCACAAATTGCTGCAATCTGGAATGTCGGACCTGTATTCGAAATAGCTGGGACGAACCAATGGGGAGGATGAGCCGGCAAACTTTTAAGCGCATTCTGAAAGGATTGCGCGTTGCCTCTCCCGGTCTTTCCGTTTTTTTCGGCGGGTTCGGCGAACCGTTGTCTCATCCGGACATTATCCCCATGATAACCCAGGTTAAGGCTCGTGGAGCCTATGTAGAAATGATCACCAACGGGACCTTGCTTACCCGGGAAATATCCCGGCAGTTAATTCAATCCGGGCTGGATATTCTGTGGGTCTCCATCGACGGGGCGACTCCCGAGAGCTATGCAGATGTCCGTCTAGGCGCCGCCTTGCCAGAGGTGATGGCTAATCTTACAGCCTTTCGGGAAGAGCGGTGGAATGTGCAAAAGGGAACGCCTGAACTAGGATTTGTATTTGTGGCCATGAAACGGAATATTCATGATCTGCCGGCGGTCATGCGGATGGGTTATTATCTGGGAGTGAAGCGTTTTTTGGTTACGAATGTTCTTGCGTACAGCAAGGAGATGAGCAAGGAGATCTTATATGAACGCATTGTGACCAGCGGAACCCTCCGAGGTTCCTTAAAAAGCGCATCCCTCGAATTGCCCAAAATGGATTTGAATAAAGTGACGCGGGAGGCGCTCTATTCGGCCATTCGCAGCGGGCTGTCCACGAGCTATGCCGAAATTCATTTTGATGAAGGGACGGATTTCTGCCCCTTTATTGAAAGCGGCTCCACGGCAATCACCTGGGAAGGAAATGTCAGCCCCTGCATGGCTTTGCTCCGCAATCATGTCAGCTATTTTAACGGGCGCGAACGGTTTTCCCGGAGATATATCGTTGGGAATGTCACCGACCGGAACCTGCAGGACCTCTGGAACGACCCCCATTACCTTGCATTCCGGGAACGCGTCCAGACCTTTGACTTTTCTTTTTGCACCGCATGCGGAGGCTGCGAACTTTCGGAGGCGAACGAGGAGGACTGCTTCGGGAATACCTTCCCGACATGCGGAGGATGCCTTTGGGCTCAGGGGGTAATCCGCTGCCCATGACTTTTTAAAAACGCTTGGAGCATGGGGTATAGCACGGAGAGTTTAGATCTCGGAATACGAAGTGCAAAATGAAGTTACAGGTTTCATGTTGCAAGTCTAAAGTCAAGAATAGAAAGGTGAAAGCCGAAAGCTGATCGCTGAAAGCTAAAGAAACTTTAGCATTTGATTAAATTGATACTGTCATTTCAATTCATTTTGAGGAGGCGTACATGGAAGATAAGGTGGCTGTTAAGAAACTTTCTTTTCTTGACCGGTTTTTAACCCTTTGGATCTTTCTGGCCATGTTTGTCGGCGTAGGATGGGGATATCTTTTCCCTGGAGTTGTGAATTTCTGGAACCAGTTCCAAGTGGACACCACCAACATACCGATTGCCATCGGGCTCATCCTGATGATGTATCCGCCACTGGCGAAGGTGAAGTACGAACAACTGGGCCAGGTTTTCCGGAACTACCGGGTTTTGGTCCTCTCCCTGATACAGAACTGGGTCATCGGTCCCATCCTTATGTTCCTTCTGGCGATCTCCTTCCTGGCGGGTTATCAGGAGTATATGGTGGGTCTGATCCTAATTGGTCTGGCCCGCTGCATCGCCATGGTCATCGTCTGGAATGACCTGGCCGCGGGGGACCGGGAATACTGCGCCGGATTGGTCGCCTTTAATTCCATCTTCCAGGTACTATTCTTTTCAATCTACGCCTACATCTTCATCACGATTTTACCCCCTTGGATCGGGCTGAAGGGGATGGCGGTGAAGATCACCATCGGCCAGATTGCTGAAAGCGTGTTCATTTATTTAGGTATTCCCTTCATCGCCGGTGTCCTTTCCCGCTTGATCGGTCTGAAAACCAAAGGGAGGGAATGGTATGAACAAAGATACATTCCCAAAATCAGCCCCATCACTCTGATCGCCCTCCTCTTCACCATCCTGGTCATGTTCTCTCTCAAGGGAGAATTTATTGTCCGGCTTCCGATGGATGTCGTCCGGGTGGCCATTCCTCTGTTCATCTATTTCGTGGTCATGTTCTTCGTCTCCTTTTACCTGTCTATGAAAGCCGGGGCCACTTATGAACAATCCGCGACTCTGAGCTTCACTGCCGCCTCTAACAATTTCGAACTGGCCATCGCTGTCGCGGTCGCTGTCTTCGGGATCAACTCCGGCCAGGCTTTTGCTGCGGTCATCGGTCCTCTGCTGGAGGTGCCGGTCTTGATCAGCCTGGTCAACGTGGCCCTCTGGTTCAAAAGGAAATTCTTCCCCTATGCCGTGGAAACGCCGACGGGTGTCTGCCATTTAACCTGCGAACCGTGATAGAATAAAAAATGGCTAAAGTGCACTGAAATGCCTTCAATGCCTAAAATTCTTGCCGATAAAGAAGATTTTATTTTTTCCTGAGCAATTGAAAAGGGCGCGCACCCGTTTGGGCTGATTCTTTTCGCCGGTCCCGTTTCCAAGGAGATCAGTATGAGCAACCCGAGAGTCCTGTTTCTGTGTACAACGAATTCCGCTCGCAGCCAAATGGCCGAAGCCTTCCTTAAAAAATATGGAGGAGATAAATTCGAGGCTTACAGCGCGGGATTGGAGCCGAAAACGATTCATCCATATACGGAGCAGGTCATGCAAGAGATCGGGATTCCCCTTACCGGACAGTGTTCAAAAGGCTTTCGAGAATATATGGGGAAAGTTCATTTTGCCTATCTGATTACCGTGTGCGCGGAAGCGGAGAAGAATTGTCCTACAACCTTCCTAGGGTTTGGGCAAAGGCTCGACTGGTCCTTTGAAGATCCCGCGGCCTTTGAAGGGTCGGAGGATGTAAAGATAGCGAAGTTTCGGGAAGTAAGGGACAAAATCGAACAAAAAATAAAGGAATGGCTGAAAAATCATTAGAGGAGGATAAGAAATGAAACGGGTCCTCTTCATCTGCACCCGAAACAGCGCCCGAAGCCAGAAGACAGCGGAAACGAACGGCATGTCCTATCGGCACGCCTGGGGCATGATCCAAAAAATTGAAAAGCGTTCGGGGTTCAAATTTGTGGAGACCCAGGTGGGCGGAAAGGATGGGGGGAGCGCAAAGTTGACGCTGCAGCGAAAGGAATTTCTGAACCGATACGATTCTTTCCGAAAGGGACTTGACGAAGTCATCGAGAAAAAGTTTACGGCGGCCTTTAAGAAATAAGAAGCGATCTGCTTCCAGGGGTCAGCTTTTCCCTCACCCTCCCCTCTCCCCCTTTTTCTCCCGTCTTTATTATACAAGGGTGAGGGGGTTGTCTTTGCTGAAAGCTGATTGCCGGGAAATTATAAAATGCGCATACTGGGTAATGAATACAACCGCATGGAATTAGCCGGGGCTTTCGGTGACCTGGGCACCTTTATTCCATTTGTGGCGGCTTACATTACCTTGAATAAAATGGACCCCCTAGGGATTTTGGTCGCCTTTGGGGTTTTCAAGATTTTTGTGGGGCAGTACTTTAAGACACCTTTTCCCGTGCAGCCCATGAAAGCAATCGGCGGCATGGCGATTGCTCATCCAGAAACGATCACCCATGGGATAATCTGGGGTTCGGGGATATTTACGGCAGTTTTTTGGCTGGTTATGGGACTGACTGGCGCGGTCTCTTGGCTGCATAAATAACGGCCAAGCCCATTGTTCGCGGCATCATGCTGGGTTTGGGCCTCTCCTTTGTGCTGGAAGGCATTGGGATGATGAAGGGACAACCGATTGTAGCCATCATCGCCCTCGCTGCGACTTTCTTCTTATTATCAAAGGAAAAGGTTCCAACTATGCTGATTCTCCTTGCCTTTGGGATGGGGGTGGCCTTGGTGATGAATCCAGCCCTTTGGCAGGAGATCACACAGATTTCTGTTCGTTTTAGGATGCCAGAGATTTATCTAAACAGGATGAGCTGGCAAGACCTGCTTGCAGGAACTCTTATTCTCGGGTTACCACAGGCACCCTTGACGTTAGGAAACGCCATTATCGGCACGGCTGCGGAAAATAATGAACTTTTCCCGGATCGTCCGGCCAAGGTAAAAACCATTGCGATTGATCATGGAGTCATGAACATCTTCAGCACGGCCATCGGTGGTATTCCCATTTGCCATGGAGCAGGGGGGATGGCTGGCCATGTCCGTTTCGGAGCCCGCACGGGTGGAGCACTGGTTATCCTGGGGGTGATCGTTCTTATTCTTGGCCTCTTTTTTAGTGATTCGGTGGCCACGATTTTCAAATTTTTCCCACCCTCGGTCCTTGGAGTCATCCTTTTCTTCACAGGATTAGAGTTGGCTTCTATAAGTAAAGATATTGGCAGTAAGCGATCGGGTTTTTACATCATGCTGGTTACAGCAGGTCTGGCGATGTGGAATATGGGGGTAGCTTACCTCGCTGGACTCATTCTGTATTACGGGGTTGAAAAGGGAGTACTGAAGCTTTAGAGGTGCATTCATAACCATCTCGGAAAGGCAGAGTCAGGTTGACCTTTTCCCGTGCTTGCAAATGCCTGTTTCTATTGCGTAAATCAAAGATCACGATTTTGGATCAATTTTTTCCTTGACAAAATGTTTATTTTTAACTTAAATAGCACATATTGTATTCTCTAGGAGTCGCTAAATAAGCTAACAATCTAATCCCAAACTCTTCTGGAGGGAACGATGAAAAGGGATTTCCAGAAGGTGCCGATATGATGCCTCCAAGGGATTGCTTTATCCCTTTGGAGGTTTTTTATTTATCCCCAATCTCTCTACAAACTTTAGCTTTGCTGCGCGAACATAGAAAGTGATTGAATGGGGATGAGCGAAGGGGAATTTCTTAAAGAAAGGAGAGCAGAATCATGGAAATTAGCAGAAGAGGATTTTTGAAATCTAGTGCAGCGGTTCTAGGAGCGGCGGCTGTAAGTGAACAGATTTATTCGTCACTTTCCCAAAAAGGTTCGATAGCCGAGGCCGCGGGGGGCGGTGGCGTCATTTCCGCTGCGGTCGGCTACAGCGTGGACCCGGACCCAGGGAAAGCAGGGAAAGAAGCAGCTGCCATGGCCAAGGAAAAGATCAAGAAGCCGACCTTCGCCATGGTCTTTGCGGATCCACCCCATAAGGATTTTGACAGCATTTTGTCCGCGGTTACCTCTGTGATCGGAAATCAAGTACGCTTGGTGGGGCAGACCACTGGGTATGAGGGAGGTTATTCCATCTGCCCCGCGGGTTGCATCCCCAAGTCGGTAGGCGTCCTTCTGTTAGCATCCCCCCACCTTAAAGTTGGAATTGGACTCGGCACGGGTTGCAAGGCGAATGCCCGGGAAGCGGCGAAGAAGGCTACACTCGATGCCCTCAAGGATCTCAATTACAACCCGGCCAAGGATCTCCAGAAGATAAAACCAGGACCGGCTTTAGCCAAGCACGCTCCCTACACCGTCATGATGATGGACGATGGGTATGCGGGGGTCGTCGATTACGAGATCTACGGGATTCAGGATGTGATGGGTTGGGCCCCGGTGGTTGGGGGATGTGCGGGGGATGACGGTACCCTCGGAAAATCCCTGCTCTTCTATCGCGGAAAGGTTTATACCGACGCCATCGTCATCACCATTTTCTCCGGCCCCGTCAAGATGGGGTATGGTTGTGGCATCGCCTACAAACCGGTCGCCGGCAAGTCCGGGGTCGTGACTGCCGGTGATGGTTTCCGCCAGATCTATGAGATCGACGGAAAGCCTGCGGGCAAGGTTTGGCTGGAATGGAGCGGAGCACCTGAAGAGCATATCAAGACTAAAGGGATGCCCCCCTACAATCAGTTTAACCCCATCGGCGTTCAGGAGCATATCTATCCCGAGTGGATCTGGATCAAGGATCCCTTCATGTATATTAAGGAGAAAGATGGCCTGGGCGTGGGAGGTATTGTTCCGATTGGCACCACAGTGCACCTGCTCGAAGCCACGCCGGACACGGTCATCGCGGACAACATCAAGAGCCTCAATTATGCTCTGAATTACGAGGGGATCAAGAAGGTGGGGGCCATGATCGGCTTCAACTGCGTGGAGCGCCTGACCCTTCTCCAGACCAAAGAGGGGAAGGTGAGCGAGAACTTTAAAGCGATCATGAACCTGCTCGGGAATCCTCCCGTCATCGGCAATGCCGGGGCCTGGGGTGAACAGATGTTCGCTCCCAGCGGAAACATTGGGGCTCAGAACATGACCCTCTGCTCCCTCCTCATAGGAGACGAATTAGTGAGCTGAAAAACGGTAGATATTCTGTTCCAAATACGCTGATTGCTTCCGACCCCGCTTTTCCCCCGGGGAGGGCGGGGCGATACGGTTCCGGGAGTAATTCCGGAGCCCGCCAACGCGCAAAGGAGGCCTCTAGGGCAAGGGCCTCCTTTTTTTATTTCCTTCAAGGCCCACGAATACTCGGGAAAGGAGGTGAGGGGTAGAGGAGAAATTGGTTCTGCTGAAAACACGCTGATTGCTTCCGACCCCGCTTTTCCCCCGGGGAGGGCGGGGCGATACGGTTCCGGGAGTAATTCCGGAGCCCGCCAGTGCGCAAAGGAGGCCTCTAGGGCAAAGGCCTCCTTTTTTTATTTCCTTCAAGGCCCACGAATGCTTGGAAAGGAGGTGAAGTGTAGAAGGAGAATTGGTGAGGTCAGCAGCTATGAACAACTCTGAAAACGAAAAGGAGGTTTAGGCGTGATAGATCCAAGAGAAAAGCAAAAAAAGGAGACCCCGGAAGAGGAATCGAAACTCGGCCAGAGGATCTTAACTCCCACCCGGCGGGATTTCCTGAAAGGCATCGCTGTCGGGGCAGGAGGGCTGGCCTTGAGCCCCCTTGTGGCCACGAAGACGACCGAGGCCATCGATCTGGATTACTTCCCGATGAAGCAGTACAGTCAGGGGGAGAAAATCCAAGGGGGACGAATCTTCCACGATTATCGGGCTTGCGTGGGGTGTCAGACCTGTGAGATGGCCTGTACGATGTTCAACCACAAGGAGGTGAATCCCTCCAAATCGCGGATCAAGATCTACACCTTTCAGCCCACGGTTTTCATCGGGATTGTTTGCGCGCAGTGTATGGATCGGCCATGTTGTAACGCCTGTCCGGTAGAGCCTGACTCTGAAGGGCACAGGGCGTTATACGAGAATCCCAAGACCAAGGCGCTGGCGGTCAATCTGGATCGATGCATCAAGTGTGGCAAATGTGTGGAGGCCTGCAAGACCAAGCGCAACGGCAATATCTACATGAATGTGAATGGGAATCCGGACGGGTATTGCACGTTGTGCAATGGGGATCCCCAGTGCGTCAAACAGTGCCCGCAGAATGCGCTGATGAATGTGCCTCGGACCACCGACGGAAGCTATGGAGCCAAGTCGGCCCCTGTTTTGGCTAAGTGGGCCATCAATACGCTATACGGCGGGCCGAAGATGATCATTGATAACTGGAAGTAGACTGAATCCTTCCACATGAAAAAGGAGGTTGAAAGATGCCTGGAGGATATGCTGGCAATGTCTTGGAGGTAGATCTGACCGCAAGGAAGATCACCAAGAAGCCGTTGGATATGAAAGAGGCGCAGATGTTCATCGGGGGAAGGGGTTTGGGTTCCAAATGGCTGTATGATCGCACCAAGCCGGGTGGGAGTCCGTTGGCAGCCGATAACCCGATGTTCTTCATGGCTGGTCCGCTGAATGGGCTTCCCGCACCGTGCACGGCCCGGACAGCCATCGTGACCAAGTCGGCATCCACCTCCCCCAAGTCGAATCCCAAGACGGGGGGACTATTGCATACGAACTGTGGCGGCCGTTTCACGCCGGAGTTGAAGTTTGCGGGATACGATGCCATCATCGTGACCGGGGCTGCATCCAGTCCGGTCTGTCTTGTGATCGAGGACGACAAGGTGGAGATCCGGCCGGCGACCAAGTATTGGGGGATGGGCAACTACAAGTTGCAGATGACCCTCGACGAGGATTTTGGTCCGGCGGTGGCGGAGCGTTTACATCGGACCCGGCGGCGAACACCTGGTTCGATATGCCAATGTGATGACGGAGATTCATCGCGCCCTTGGCAGGGGCGGGGCCGGGGCGGTCATGGGTTCCAAGAAGCTGAAGTTCATCATCGTGAAGGGGACCAAGTCGCTGGGCATCCAGGATATGGGTTCCTGGAAAAAGGCCAATTTATCCGCCTACAAAAATATGATGACCAGCGGCGGCTTTGGCGATTGGAGACGGTTGGGGACGGCCATGGTCCTGAGCGGGTCCAGCGACTGGGGACAAGAGGCCTGTTATAACTTCAAGGAGGGCACCTACGACCATATTAATGGGATGGACGGAGAGACGGCCATCCGAGACCTCTGGGTTGGCAGTGATGCCTGCTTCATGTGCCCCATCGCCTGCCTGCACCGGGGAGTGGTGCGATCCGGCAGATTTTCCGGAATGACCCATGATGGGCCCGAATATGAGGGTGTCATGATGGGCGCCAATGTCGGCATCACAAAGATGGATGAGTGGCAGGCTGCCATTGCGGCCGCTGACGACTATGGCCTCTGCTACATCTCCATGGGCAATGTCCTGGGCTTCGCCATGGAGTGCATGGAAAAGGGCGTGATCACACCCGCGGACCTGGACGGGATCAACCTGAAATGGGGCAATATCGATGCGATCCTGGCGATCCAGAAGAAGGTGGCCCACGCCCAGGGCTGCGGCAAGCTCCTTGGCCAGAACCTGCGGGCGTTGGTGGCGGCCTGGGGCAAGGGCTGCGGAGATTACGCCATGGAGTGCAAGGGTCAGGGATATGCGGCCTGGAACATCAGGGTCGGAGATACGCATATGAGCTACGCGACTTCGAACCGCGGGGCTGACCACCTCACCAGCGGTGACATCTCGAGCTCAGAACACGCGTTTGATGAACGATTCCCTCGGGATGTGCCTCTTCCCGCAGCTCTCCGGGATCAAACCGGAGGATCTGAAGGACCTGCTCAATGCGGCCACTGGCTACGATCTCAGCATGGACGATTACTGGAAGGCTGCGGAGCGCATTTACACCATGGAGCGCTCCTACAACGTCCGAGAGGGCTTCACCCGGGCAGATGACTACCTGCCGAAGCGGGCCTGGGAACCCCTCACCTACGGACCCAAGAAGGGAACCAAGTTGACTCCGGAGGGATTCCAAAAGGAACTGGATGAGTACTACAAGACCCGGGGCTGGGATGCCAAGGGTGTCCCCACCCAAGCCACGCTGAACAATTTAGGGCTGACCTTCGTAAAGGTTTAGGCTTGGCCTCTGATCTCTGTCTTCTTTGAGGCCGGGCCTGGCCTGAATCGGCCGGACCCTTGAACTCAGGGTGTCCCGAGGATTTACTCGGGACACCTCCCTCAATTTCTAAATCTCCCTATCAGAAAGATCGTGATTCAGTTTGACGTTTGTTTCCCCAAACCTATTGCTATTCCTTGAAGGAAATAGAAAGGAGCAAAATCAATGAGAAGACAATTTCTGATCCTCGTTGGCGTGGTGGCAGTCCTCCTCATGACAGCCTTCGCTGCCTATGCGGAGTTGCCGGTCTACCCGGTAAAAGGAAAGGTCGTAGCCCGGTTGTCCATCTTCGACAACCCTGAAGGCGCCATCGTCTCCATGTGTGGGAACTATCTGTTCGTTTCCAACTCTTGTCTTTCCAAGACAACGAAGGGATTTTACTGGGCTGAGGGCCGGGGAAGCATCAGCAAATTGGAGATCGGCCCGTACGGCGATCTGAAGATGATTGACCGCCAATTTGTCAAGGGTCTCACCGGTCCCCTCGGCATGGCGATCCTCAATGTGAATACCGGAAAATTTGCTGCCGGGACGCTTTTCGCGATGAGTGGCTCCGCCCCGATGGGCACGATCGACGGGACCCCGATCACCGATCCAAAGAGGCATAAGCCCAAGATCATCGCCATTAACCCGGCCAGCGGGGATATCCTGGGCGAGATCAGCATGGGGCCAAATTCTGTGTTCGCCAAGATCAGTGGAGGCCCCGCAGATCTGCTCAACGCCCTGGCTTTCGACAAGAAGGGCAACCTCTACATGGCTGACACCGGGTGGGGGCATGATTCTTACAAGCCAGCCTTCAAGTACGCGGGCGGTGTGTGGAAGATTCCGGTAGAGAGCATCGATGCGCTGGCAGATGGGAAAACGCCTCCCAAGATGCCGCAGTTCGTTCCCTGCCCCAGCTGGCCGGATGGCGTCGAAGTCGACCCCATCACTCAGAAGGTATGGTTTAACACGGTCATGCCTCCGGATGCGGGCCCCGATCCTTACAAGGGCGCCTACTGGGCTCTCACGGATGCGGATTTTGACAGTGGGACTCTGCCCGCGCCCCTGGCTACGGGCCTGGGCAGGCTGGACGGGTGCGCCTTTACGATAAAGGGCACCAACCTGCAGACGGAGATTTTGAACAGCCCCAATAGCATCATCGTGGTGCGCCCCAGCGAACCCGGCAAGCCATACAAATTGGCCACGGACCCGGAGATTGTACTGGAAGGCGCGGCGGATTTGAATCTGAAGACCCTGGGGGATGGAAGCTACCTTCTGTTTGTGCCTGAACTGATGGCGATGCGCGAGACCCAATGGGTTGATAGGTTGACGGTCATCTGGCTGCCCGCAAACTTCGATGAACCCTAATAGTGGTTGGCCATAAAAGCGTCTTTGAGGGGGTCCCGAGGATTTACTCGGGACCCCCTCTCAATTTCCACCTCTTCCTCTCAGAAAGATCTTGATGAATTCTGACAATTGTGGTAGGAAAAGAAAGCAGGGAAGTGGGGAAGGGTGAGGGGGCAAAGCTCCGCCGGAGTTTAAGGGAGGAAGAGAAGGAAAATGTGGATTTTGGATTCTCTTTCCAGGTTTCTGATGAGTCAGGAGAGCCGGGAGAAATTCCTGTCTCAAGGGCAGGAGCCTCATGGCTGGCCGGGTCTATGGGCAGTTTTGAGAGGGCACTTTGAAGGATTCACGATTTATAATCCTCTGGGCCTTGCGGCCGCAACGGTCTTCCTTTTTAACCTGAAGAATCCCTGGTGGCATGCGAGTATCCACCATGATCACTATTCCGCCAACGCCTACGCCTTCATCCTCAGCCATCACCTTCCGCCGGAGGCTTTGCATTATGTCATCGAAACTCCCCGCCCGGCAGTCGTCCTCCTCCTCCTTATGCTCCTGGGATTCTGGTTGCTCAGCTTCTGGGGGAGCACCCTTTCAGGCGGGAAGGGAAAGCGATTCCTGATTTTCGCCGGGGTATTCATGCTCCTTTATACTGCGGGTTTCTACGGATCTTTGTTCTATGCCTGTCACCGGATAGGGAAGCCCGTGGTTGGTCAGTTTTCCATCCAAGCGACGTTGATGATGGTGGAAGGTCGAGTTTTACTTCGAGAAAGCATACTTCTACGCGATCGGGGCTGCAGCCTTGGTAGCCCTCTCCAGCCTGATCCACGGATGGATTCCCATTCGGTTGGCGGGACATTCTTCCAAGGTTGATCCGCAAGGCGCTCCGGGAAGCCCTCCCTGAATACTTGCCACAGAGCTCGCCGAGAGCAAAGGGTTATTAAATCCTTTTCATCCAGCTCTCCATAAATCGGGATATGGTAACATAAGAGAGTATGAACTACGAGGAACTCTTCTTCCGAAACTTTAGTATTTTTACTCGAGAAGAGCAGGAAAAAATCCGCCGCGGGCGCGTGCTGATCGTGGGCTGTGGGGGGATCGGCGGAACCGTCGCCGTTATCCTGGCTCGCTCCGGGGTGGAGCACTTCACACTGCTGGAATTTGACCGGTACGACTTAAGCAATATGAACCGTCAGATCGGCTGCTTTGCCGAGACCATCGGCAGAAACAAGGCTGAGGTCATCCGGGAATTGATTCTGCGGATTAACCCCCAGGCAGATGTGAAGGTCTTCTCCGAGATGCTGACTCATTCGCAGATCGCCTCCTTGATGCCCGATGTGGACCTGGTTTTTCCAGCCGCCGACGACCTGGCCTTCAGCGTTTTCCTCTTCCGGGATGCGCGCCGCCTGGGAAAGCCGGCACTCCTGGTTCTTCCCTCCGGAACCTGGGCAAATGTCAGCCTCATTCCACCTTCCGGGCCTACAGTGGAAGATCTTCAAGGAGTTCCGCAGGTGGACACTTATGAAGAGCTGAGAGAGGTCCTGGAAGTTCGGCGGTACAAGTTAGGGACCTATTTTTACATTCCCTTGGCCAGCTGGCGTCCGGACTATTATCGCCGCTTTTTAGAGGAGGGCGCGCGGCCCACTCAGATTTGCCCCATCGTATGGATCGCCTCTTCGCTTGGCGCCCTGGAGATTTTGAAATGGCTGAGCGGCAAGTGGCCGCCCGTAGCCGCTCCCCGTTACTGGTACATCACCTCGGGGAAGATCAAGATCAACCGGCTAAACTGGCCCTCTCTGCAAACCCTCCTGGTGTGGCAGCGACTGGTAATGTGGAAGCTTTTTCAGACGTGGTTTGCTCCAACGCTGGGGGGGATGCAGAAAGTTTGGTGGAAATTCTTTGATCGCTGGGTAACGGCAAAGCAAGAAAGGCAAAGGATCCGTTCTTCTGTCGGCGTGGAAACTTCCCCCGAACCGGATTATCGAGAACGATTCCAGAGGAACTACGGGATCTTCGAAGATGCCGAGCAAGAAAAGATCCGCAGGACGAAGGTCCTGGTCGTGGGATGCACGGGGAGCGGCGAGACTGTTTCCATAATCCTGGCCCGATGCGGCGTCGAAAACTTCGTCCTGGTGGATGAAACGAGTTACCAACCCTCCGACATGAACCGTCAGCCCGGCTGCTTCGTAGACACGATTGGCGCCAAGAAAGGTGAAACCACGGCGAGAGAGATCCAAGCGATCAATCCGCAAGCGAAAGTGGAAGTTGTAACCACGCTTGCCTTTGCCCCATGCTTTTGATGACCTCGTCCGGCGGGTGGACCTGGTCATTCCGGCCCACGACGACCTCCCCTACAGCCTCATGGTCTTCCGCAGTGCCAGGAGACTGGGAAAGACGGCTATTCTCTGCCTTCCCTCGGGAGTCATGGGCTGGGTAAGTGTCTTCGCGCCCGGGGGCCAAACTCTCGAAGATGCTTTAGGGGTCCCTAAAAAGGATTATGGAGACCTCCAGGCCGTGGTCAAATCCCCGGAGTACAAGTGTGCCCAGTACAACTTTATCACCCGGGGAGATTGGCGGATGGATTGGTTTTTTGATTATTTCAAAGGCCAGCGGCCCCTGGCCCTGATCTGTTCCGTGGAATGGATAGCCGCAAGCCTGGCAGCTCTGGAGGCTTTGAAAGTGGTTTCCGGTAAGTGGAAGCCCATGGTGGCTCCTCGATGCTGGTACATCTCCAAGGCACGCGTTCGCCAGGGAAGATTCAGCCGATTCGTGTGCTGGCACCGAAAATTAGGCTGGATGATCTTTTCCTCGCGCATGGGAAAGATCCTGCACCGCCCCGCTGTATGGTTCTGGCACTCCTTCTTCTCCCACTTGGGCGGCGGGAGAAAAGATCGCGGCCCGATCGACTCTTAAAGGTTCTTCCCCATCCGATCTTTTGCCTCCAGTTTCCACCCAGGTCTCTTGACAGTATACGGTGAATAAAGAATATTCTTGACTTACCCAGTATATTGAGTAAATTTACTCAACCCATTGGGCAAATTGCTTACTGCGGGGTATACATTATTTAAATAAATGTTTTATAGAGGGGCTACCTACTCGCCATCGGGTTTAATGCTCTTAGCAAGTTACCGGTGGAATGGAGGGTCAAAAATGGAAGCCAAGCCTGATTACCTCGACCACCGCAAGAGGCTAAGGGAACGGTTTCAAAAAAATGGCGGCGAAGGGATGCACGACTACGAAATCCTGGAGCTTCTACTCACCTATGCCATTCCCCGAAAGGATGTCAAGCCGTTCGCCAAGGAATTGATCCGGCATTTCGGCGGACTCTCCGGGGTCCTGGACGCGAGCCAAAAGGAGCTTGAAACGGTCCTCCATATCGGTCCCATTTCCTCGACGCTCATCCGATTGGTCAAAGAGATTTGCGGAGCTTATCTTGCGGAGAAGATGAAGCATAAAGATATGCTCTCTTCTCCCCAGGCGGTCCTGGATTTCGGTCGAATAAAATTAGCGGGTCTTCCACATGAAGCGTTCATGGTCATCTTTTTGAACACCAAAAACAAAGTTCTGGGTTACAAGATCATGCAGGAAGGAACAGTGGATCGGGCAGTCATCTACCCGCGGCGCATCGTCGAGGAGGCCTTGGTGCACCATGCAGCCAGCTTGATTTTAGTCCACAATCATCCCAGCGGGGATTCCGAGCCATCTCCGGAGGACAGGCAATTGACTCGGGCCATTGGGGAGGCTGTCCGCACGATCGACATTCGAGTTTTAGACCATATCATCGTGGGTAAAGAGGGCTATTGCAGCTTCGTAGAGAGGCAACTACTTCCCATTGCGGTAGAAGAAAGGAGGGTAAAAGGAGAACTCAAAGTCCCTGGAGCCCTTTAAGAAGGGGCAAATTTCTTTCTTGTCCTAAACGAGTTGCATATTTCTACGGCCACACTTTGGACATTGCGTGATGTCTTCATCCATTTCTTTCTTTATTATTTCCCTCCACGCGGATAAAAAATCCAGAAAAGGTTGCTCAAACTCAACGAGGATAAAATCAAATGTCTCTTGACAGTAAGAGCAATATAGGTCTCCACAAAAGCCATATATATCTTGATCTTTTGCTTCCTCCCCCATTAGATTTAGTTGTTCGTATCCTGGCCTCTCGCCTGCTCTATTTCTATAAAACTCACGTGGGTCCAAGGTAGAAAAAGAACCATCGCCTTCATCAATACCATGATTATAAAAAGTAGCCATTTATGGCGCTCCTTTCTCATCAGCCGATGGTATGAATAATTCTTCCTCTATCTCCATCTGATCTCGCCTATATCCTGTAACGTTTTCTGCCCATTATTGACAAGAAATGTCAATAATGACTGCAATCGGGGTAGCTCTTTTCAGTTTTTTTCCCTTTACAGTACTTATATATTAGCCTTCGAAAACCCTCTGTTCTATTAAAATTTTTAAATATTTTCGGATAGTTGAATAAAATATCTGTGTTGTTGTTGTACGAATGATACTAGATTTTCAATCCCCTATTGTTCGCCTGAGATTCATAGGCTTTTTCTGCTTCTTAATTTAGTTTTGCTAAAAACATGCCAAAAATGGAAACCCCATCTCCTTCCTGGAAATGGGGTCGCAAAATTCTCAAAACCAATGCCGCCTTGAGGATTAATACCCTAGGGCCGCGCCGTCAGAGCGGGGGTCGGAGCCGCCTATGCGTAGTCCATTCTCAGGGTGGATGATGATGCCGTGGGCGCTGCCCATGACCGGCGACCAATTCCCCACCCCGTTCACCTGATGGCCACGCTTCCTTAATTCTTCGATTACCTCAAGAGAAAATCGGCCTTCCACGGTGAGAGAGCCTTCTGATTGGTTGACCAGGGACCTGCCCGAGAGCCAGCGTGGTGCCTCGATGGCTGACTGAATATCCAGGCCGAAGTCGAAAACGCTGGTCATCACCTGGACGTGCGTCTGGGGCTGACCGTCAGCCCCGCTGGTGCCAAAGACCATGTAAGGCTTTCCCCCCTTGAAGGTCATGGAGGCCATGAGAGTGTGGAAAGTTCGCTTATGGGGCTGAAGGCAGTTCACATGATTTGGGTCCAGGGAAAAGTAGGACCCCCGGTTTTGCAGGACGATCCCAGTTTCCCCAGCGACCGCCGCCGACCCGAAGGAGAAGTAAAGCGACTGGATCAAAGAGACGGCGTTACCTGTTTCATCGATGACGCAGAGGTAGATCGTATCTCTGCCGAAGCTACCCGGCAAAATGGCGGAAACATCCGCTGCCCGGTCCTGTCGAATGAGGGAGCGGCGTTTAGCGGCATAGTCCTTAGAGAGAAGCTCTTCGACAGGGATATTGACGGTTTCAGGATCAGAGATGTAGCGCGCCCGGTCGACGAAGGCCACTTTCTTGGCCTCGATCATGAGGTGAAGATGGTCGGGGGATTGATAGCCCAAGGATGAGAGGTCATAATCCTCCAGAAGGTTCAAAATCATAAGAGCAGCTATGCCCTGGGAATTCGGGGCTGTTTCAAAGATGCTGTACTCCCGGTAAGTGCTCGATACCGGCTTTCCCCAAGTAGATTTTGTCTCGTGAAAATCCCTCTCGCTCAGCAGCCCCCCATTCTCCTGGGAGAACTTGACAATCTCTCTCGCGATCTCCCCTCTGTAGAACACATCCCTTCCTTTACGGGCGATTTTTTCCAAAGACTTGGCCAGATTCGGGTTGGTCAGAATATCCCCAGGGCTTGGGGCTATAGCCCCGGGCAAAAAGATATTTTTGGAGGTGGGGAATCGAGATAGGTCCAAAGCAGCTTCATGGATCTGGAAGCTGAGTATACGGGTGACCGGATACCCGTTCCTGGCATAGCCGATGGCAGGTTCAAGGATGGTAGGCATAGATAATTTGCCGTACCGTCCGTGAGCTTCAAACCATCCATCCACAGCTCCGGGAACAGTGACCGGAAGAAGACCCCGGAGAGGAATGGAGTTCATCCCGGCTCTCTGGAAATAATCAATCGTCGCCCCATAGGGAGAGCGCCCGCTGGCATTCAGAAAGGCCAGGTCCTTTTTGACTGAGTCAAATATCAGCCAGAAGGCGTCTCCGCCGATCCCGCACATATGGGGATAGACCACGTTAAGGACGGCATTGGTGGCTATGGCCGCATCCACAGCGGTACCCCCCTTTTTTAGAATGTCCACGCCAGCCTGGGAGGCCAGGTAATGGGGCGAGGCCACCAGCCCATGGGGGGCCATGGTTGCCGGACGATTCTGCTGGGGAAACGACTCGGGTGTTTCATATTTCATAGGTTCCTCCCATAAAGCATATCCGTGCCTAAAATGCCTAAAGTGATCCCGCCGCAGGCGGGACTAAATTTGAAAAAAATTTGGAAGCAGATGACCCTCTCACTCTACCCTTTCCCTCACGGGGGAAGAGGGACGGGTAGGGGATGGAAAAATTCGAAGACTCTCTGGGCATCTTTTTTGGTCAATGACTCAACATGGCTGAGTGCCCCCAGGGAGGCTTCCTGGATTCTTTGCAGGCTGCCAAAATTCTTGAGAAGTGCTTTCTTCTTGACCTCTCCGATTCCCGCAACTTCGTCGAGGACCGTTTGCAAACCGTGCTTCCCGCGGAGCTTCTTGTGGTAGCGGATGGCAAACCGATGGGCCTCATCGCGGATTTGCTGCAAGAAGTGCAGGGAGGCTGAATGGCTGGGGAGGAGCATCGGGTCTTTGATATGCGGCAGGTAAACCTTATCCGAAGTCTTTCCCCCCATCTTCTTGAGGACCGTGTCTTTATCCTTGGCCAGGCCGATGGCCGAGATCCCCTGCTGACCTAACTCCGATAAGACGGCCAGGGCTACATTCAATTGGCCTTTGCCCCCGTCCACGATGAGAAGGTCCGGGGTTTCCTTCTCTTCTGCCAACTTGCTGTACCGGCGCTTCAAGACTTCATACATCATGGCATAATCATCGGGAAAAGAAGGAGCGTGGACCTTAAAATGTCGGTAATGGGACCGATCCGGCTTCCCATCCAGGAAATTCACCATGGAACCAACAGCCAGTGTGCCAAAGAGGTTGGAGATGTCAATGCACTCCACCCGATGCGGCAGAGTTCTCAGTCTTAGTTTCTCCTGCAGCTCTTTAAGGGTCTGGAAAAGGGTTTCTTTGGCGCTGATCTTCTTCTGGAAGGTATTCTCGGCATTCTTCTGGGCCATCTCCACCAAACGCCTCTTCTGGCCTTTCTGCGGGGAGAGGACCTCCACCTTTCCTCCCTTCTTTTCTGAAAGCCATTCACCCAGCAAGGATTCATCCTCGACAACCAGCAGGAGGAGGACCTCCCGGGGAATGTAGCGGTCCTCCGCGTAATACTGCCGGACGAAGGCGGAAAGGGCTTCGGCATCCGGAAGGTTCAGGCGCGAGAAGTGAAACGATTTGTTTCCCACCAGCAATCCGCGGCGAAAGAAGAGAATCTGGAACTCCCAGGCATTTCCCTGCCGGTAAAAGGCGAACACATCCTGGTCGGTCAGTTTCTGAGTGACGGCTTTTTGTTTTTCCAAGGTTTGTTCGACCGCTTGAATTTGGTCACGGATGCGGGCCGCTTCTTCAAAGCACAGCGCCGCGGAGGCGGCTGCCATCCTTTCTCGCAGGAGTTTGACCAGCTGGGAGTTCTTCCCTTCCAGGAAAAGAAGAACTTCCTGGACCACCTCGGCATATTTTTCCGCAGAGATGAACCCGCAGCAGGGAGCCAGGCACTTCTTGATCTGGAAGTTCAAACAGGGGCGGGACCGATTCTTAAAGCTAGCCTGGCTGCAGGTACGCAGGGGAAAGATTCCCCGCAGAAGCTTGAGAGTTTCTTTAACGGCAGCGCTGGAGGCATAGGGGCCGAAGTACCGGGCCCCATCCTTTTTCACCTTGCGGACTAAAGAGAGCCTGGGGAATTCTTCGTTGAGGCTGAACTTCAGGTTGAAATAGGTCTTGTCATCTTTGAAATTGATATTATGCCTGGGTTTGAATTTCTTGATTAAGGTATTCTCCAAGATGAGGGCTTCTTTTTCTGTGTCCGTAAGCAGGGTTTCCACCTGATGGACTTTGGGCATGAGGAAGCGCAAGGAGAAACGGACATCCCCGGATTTCCCGAAATAAGTCCTCACCCGGTTGCGCAGGTTCTTGGCCTTGCCGACATAAAGGACGGTTCCCTCTTGGTCCTTCATCAGGTAGACGCCAGGGCTCGTCGGGAGGCTTTGAATCTGTTCTTCTAAGGATGGAGGGATTGAAGGTTCCATGTTTCCATAAAAGCCCACGGCGCAAGGCCTAGGGCTAACGGCTTAAGGCTAAAGGCTTAGGCCCCTATTCCTTGGGCCCTATGCCTTACGCCCATATCATTGTATTTCTCTGTATTCCATCTCCCTTTCTTCGAGAGATTTTATTCGGTCCCGTATCTCTGCGGCCTTCTCAAAATTGAGCTTGGAAGCAGCCTCGCGCATCTCCTTTTTCAACCGGGATACTCGCTTGGGAATTTCGAAGATGGAAACGTACTCCTCGGGCTTCTCGGCGACCATGGGAACGGTGACATAGTCAGCCTCGTAGATGGACGCTAAAATATCTGGAATGGCCTTCTTGACAGTTTCGGGCGTGATCCCGTGGTGGCGGTTATAAGCCTCCTGGATTTCCCGCCGCCGGTCGGTCTCATCCATGGCTCTCTTCATCGACTCGGTAAGCCGATCGGCATAAAGCACCACCCGTCCGGCGATGTTCCGGGCGGTCCGTCCGAAGGTCTGGATGAGTGAAGTCTCGGAGCGGAGGAACCCCTCCTTATCCGCATCCAGGATAGCCACCAGGGAAACCTCCGGAAGGTCCAGCCCTTCGCGCAGCAAGTTGATGCCGATGAGGACATCGAACTTTCCCAGCCGCAGGTCGCGGATAATTTCCATCCGCTCCAGCGTCTCGATGTCCGAATGCAAATATTTGACCTTCAGGCCTAGGTCAGCATAGTAAGAGGTGAGGTCCTCGGCCATCCGCTTGGTTAGAGTTGTCACCAGGACGCGCTCGCCTCTGGCTATGCGAGACTGGATCTCGCCCAGCAAGTCGTCCACCTGGTAGCGGGCGGGTTTGACCTCCACTTCAGGGTCAATCAGGCCGGTGGGACGGATAATCTGTTCGACGGTATGTCCCTTTGCCTGCTTCCTCTCATAGTCAGCCGGCGTGGCTGAAACATAGATCACCTGGGGTACCCGGGCCTCGAATTCCTCGAAAGAAAGAGGACGATTATCCAAGGCTGAGGGCAGGCGGAAGCCATACTCCACGAGGTTCTCTTTACGCGTCCGGTCGCCCCAGTACATGCCGTTGAGCTGCGGGATGGTGATGTGGCTTTCGTCGATGAAGATGAGGGCATCTTTGGGAAAGTAGTCGAGCAGGGTGTAAGGGGGTTCCCCTGCCCTGCGTCCATCCAGATGCCTCGAGTAGTTCTCAATACCCGTGCAGTATCCCATCTCTTGCAGCATCTCGAGGTCAAAGTGGGTCCGTTGTTCTAGCCGCTGAGCCTCCAGGAGCTTTCGCTGGGAATGTAAGTCGGCCAGGCGTTCGGTCAGCTCCTGGCGAATGGACTGGATGGCCAGACGCAGCCGGTCTTGAGGGGTGACGTAATGGCTTCCCGGGAAAATGGTCACATGCCGCAATTTGCGCAGGACCTTCCCCCGCAGTGGATCGACCTCGGCGATGGACTCCACGAGGTCGCCAAAAAATTCAACCCGGATGGCCTTATTCTCTTCGTAGGCCGGAAAGATCTCCAATACATCGCCGCGCACCCGGAAGGTCCCGCGGTGAAAGTCGTAGTCGTTGCGCTGATATTGGATTTCCACTAGCCGGGCCAGGACATCATCCCGGGAAACCTCCTTCTGGTCCTCAACCAACACGATCATTCCCTGGTAAGTCTCTGGCGAGCCTAAACCGTAAATACAGGAGACCGAGGCCACCACCACTACGTCCCGGCGGGTGAGGACAGAGTGAGTCGCTGAATGGCGCATCTTGTCAATCAGGTCGTTGATGGACGCATCCTTCTCGATGTAGGTGTCGGTCGTCGCGATGTACGCCTCCGGCTGATAATAATCATAGTAGCTGACAAAGTATTCCGCGGCGTTCTCGGGGAAAAGGGCCCGAAACTCCTGAAAGAGCTGGGCAGCCAAGGTCTTGTTTGGGGCGATGACCAAGGTGGGCTTCTGCACCTGCTCGATGATGTTAGCCATGGTGAAAGTCTTCCCAGAGCCGGTGACGCCGAGTAGGACTTGATGGATCAGTCCATTTCGAACCCCTTGGATGAGCTTCTGGATCGCCTGGGGCTGATCCCCTTTGGGTTTGAATTCAGAGACGATTTTGAAATCGGGCATGAATTAGCCTTGACGGGCAGAGTCCACCTCACCCCATTCCTCTCCCGTAGCGGGGAAGAAGGGGTGGATGATTTTTTATGTTATACAAACGAATTAATTTTTTTTACCCCCCACCCTCCCCTCCCCCTCAAGAGACTGTGTCGCAATTGGATGAAGGGGGCTGAAAATAAA